>CAVZFB010000031.1:0-139911 GCA_963774345.1 uncultured Alphaproteobacteria bacterium | reverse complement strand
GACGCAGGCCGATCGATGGTACTCAGGAGACAGCGAGCGAATGGCTTGATGGTGGCGCCAATCGTGTGCAACCGTCGGTCACGTTGCGGGCCTGTAGACCGGTCTGCAATGCGGACCCGTCAGGTGGCGATGAGGATTTGTTATGTGTCGAAACATCAAGACGCTGCATAATTTCAAACCGCCCGCCACGGATGAGGAGATCCACGCCCCTTCACTGCAATTCGTCCGGAAGTTGAGCGGCTTCACGCGGCCCTCCAAAGTAAACCAGATCGCTTTCAGCCGGGCGGTGGACCAGGTGGCCAAAGCCGCACACGAGCTACTCAACTCTCTCGTTACGAACACTCCGCCACGCGATCGCGAAGTTGAGGCATCGAGAGCCCGCGCCCGGGCGGCCGATCGCTTCCACGCCTCCGACGAGAGGCGCGCCAACTAGCTGACAACACGCACGAAACGGCGATACGCAGCTATTCCGGCGCGGCGTCCGATGCGCCCAATACGATCGGCTGCTCGGGGTCGGCACGGTCGGCCGGCTGATCGAGGAGACCTCGCGCTCGTTCAATGCCGTCCGGAGCCGAGGATCCCGTGTAGAGTCGACGCAGCGGCGCCGTTAGCCGTTTGCCTGTACCTTCCGTGTGAAGGTCACGGAAGCGCCATTCGAACGGGCGGTTGTCGAAGATCGCCGTCGCTCCCGCGCTGTGATAGAGGGTGTTGATGACCTCGCGTGCCTGATCGATGGCCCAGGTTGTGGCGAGGCGGATCTTCGTGTTCTGCTCCAGGTTAAGCTCACCCGTCTCGCCAACCGCGTCCCAAATCTCGGCGAGACCGCTCAGCAGGAAGGAGCGCGCCGAGCCGAGCTGAGCCTCGGCCTGCGCTCGCTGCAACTGGATCACCTGGTTCTCGCACAGCCGCTCCTCCGGCCCGACGCCGCACCTGCCGAAAACCCCCGAGAAGCGCGGCCCTTTCGCAATGACCCGGCGTGATCAGAAACGTAATCTATATCAGTTACTTGGGCTGGCTGGGGGACTAGAATTCAGACCCAGACTGGCGGAGAGGGAGCATGCGAATTAGCGACAGTTCCCCCTCGCTGAGCGCGGAGCTTCGGCGCACAATTCGTCAGGCTTCGTGGTGACGCGCTAAGCTGCGAATGCATTGGCCGACGGCGAGCGCCGGCTCTCCCGCTATCCCCGTAGCGCGCCATCAGGCCGCCGCTCGGGCAAGGTGCCGGCTGACTGATGCAGGACGACCCGAAGGTCCGTGTAACCCGCTAAACCGCGTGACCGGTACGTCATGAAGGGAGCTAGCGCGCGGACGGGTGATAGCCGACACGGTCGTGTATCGCGGGCAACGGGTTGTTGCACGGCGGCAGCAGCTCGACAAAGACCGGGCGGCGGGTCCAGACCGATGCTTTGCCCTCCGGCCTATAGTGTCGCTGCACGACATGGCACGTCCTCTTCAGTCTGGGCCCACGGGGCGCGAGCAGTACGCACCGGATCCAATGGCACGGTCGAGCGGCGGCGGCTTGATCTACATCAACGCGGCGCGGCGCTATCCGGTAGCAACATGGTCTGCGACGACGCAGACGGCAGCAGGAGACCTCGTATGGCCGCCAAGGACCATGTCCGCTGGTTCGAGGATATCCGGTTGCAGGATGTGCCTGCCGTCGGCGGCAAGACCGCATCACTCGGCGAACTGCGCGCGCTGCTGGGCGAGCGGGTACCCGACGGTTTCGCGCTGACCGCGCAAGCCTATCGCGCGGCGCTCGCTGAGGCCGGGGTTGGGGCGGAACTGCGCCGGCTTCTCTCGAGCTTCGACCATCATGATGTGGCATTGCTTGCCGAGCGCGCCGCCGGCGCTCGCCGTCTCGTGTATGACGCCACCGGCAATGCGGCGATTTGCACGGAGATCGCGGCTGCCTATCGCAATCTCGAACAGAAATGCGGCATCGGGGTCGCAGTCGCCGTGCGCAGTTCGGCGACCGCCGAGGATCTGCCGACCGCCAGCTTCGCCGGGCAGCATGAGAGCTTTTTGAATGTGCGCGGCGAAGACGAGGTAGTCGAGGCCTGCCGGCGATGCTTTGCCTCGATCTTTACCGACCGCGCCATCGTCTATCGCACCGACAACGGTTTCGACCACTTCAAAGTGGCGCTGTCGGTCGGCGTCATGAAGATGGTCCGGTCCGATCTCGCCGCGAGTGGCGTCATCTTCACGCTCGACACCGAATCCGGGTTCTGCGACGTGGTTTTCGTCACCGGGTCCTACGGGCTCGGCGAGAATATCGTCCAGGGCAAGGTCGACCCCGACAAGTTCTATGTCCACAAGCCGACCTTCCGGCTGGGCTACCGCGCCGTGCTGAGCCGCGCGCTCGGCGGCAAGGAGTTGCGGCTCGTTTATGCGCACGGGCATGGCGACGCCAGCACGTGCAATGTGCCGACCCATCGCGCCGAGCGCGAACGCTTCTGCCTCGCCGATGCCGAGGTCTTGGAGCTCGCGGATTGCGCAATCCGCATCGAGGACCATTACTCGAAGCTCGCCGGTCAGCCGACCCCGATGGACATCGAATGGGCCAAGGACGGCGAGGACGGCAGGCTCTATGTTGTCCAGGCCCGGCCCGAGACGGTTGCTTCGCAGCGCAAGGCCGATGCCTACGAGACCTATGCGCTGAAGGGCAAAGGTCCGGTGCTGGTCACCGGCCGCGCGGTCGGCGAGAAGATCGCCTCTGGGGCCGTCCGGGTGATCACGGATGCACGCGGGCTTTCCCTCTTCCGCCCGGGCGAGGTGCTGGTCGCCCAATCGACGAGCCCCGATTGGGAACCGGTCATGAAGACGGCCGCGGCGGTCGTCACCAGCCGCGGCGGCCGCACCTGCCACGCGGCTATCGTCGCCCGCGAACTCGGCGTGCCGGCGGTGGTCGGGGCCGAAGGCGCGACCGAGCGGCTAAAAACCGGCGCGGTCGTCACGGTGAGCTGCGCCGAAGGCGAGACCGGCTCGGTCTTTAGCGGCGAATTACCGTTTGAGGTAACGCGGGTGCCGATCGGGGCGCTGCCGCGGCCGCACACCGAGATCATGGTCAATCTCGGCAACCCGGAACTCGCCTATCACACGGCGATGCTGCCGAATGACGGCGTCGGGCTTGCCCGTATGGAATTCATCATCAGCGAGCATATCGGCGTCCATCCGATGGCGCTCGTTTCGCTGGACAAGGTCGTGTCCAAGACGGCGCGCGCCGCGATTAGGAGGCGGGTGCGAAACTATGCCCGGCCGACCGATTATTTTGTCGAAAGGCTGTCGGAAGGCGTCGGCACGATCGCCGCCGCGTTCTATCCGAAGCCGGTCATCGTGCGGCTCTCCGATTTCAAGACCAACGAATATGCGAGCCTGATCGGCGGCGCCGGGTTCGAGCCGAAGGAGGACAATCCGATGCTCGGCTTCCGCGGCGCCTCGCGTTATGCGCACCCGGCCTATGCCGAGGGCTTTGCGCTCGAATGCGCCGCCCTCGCCCGAGTGCGTGGCGAGATGGGCCTGACCAATCTGAAAATCATGGTGCCGTTCTGCCGCCGCGCCGTGGAGGCGGAACAGGTGATCGCCGCAATGACGCGGCACGGGCTGAAGCGGGGCGAGAACAGGCTCGAAATTTTCGTCATGTGCGAAATTCCAAACAATGTCATTGCGATCGATGCCTTCGCCCAATTGTTCGACGGCTTTTCCATCGGCTCCAATGATTTGACGCAATTGACCTTGGGGGTCGATCGCGATTCCGAGATCGTCGCCTTCGATTTCGACGAACGGGATCCCGGCGTGCTCGAAATGCTGCGCCTCGCCGTCACTGGGGCAAAGCGCAATCATCGCCATGTCGGGATCTGCGGCGAGGCGCCGGCCAATTACCCGGAGATCGCGCGTTTTCTGGCCGAGCTTGGCATCGAACTCGATTAGCGTCAATGCGGCGAGCCTGCTGCGCACCATGACCGTCGTCCACGAAGCGGAGCAGCAGGCAACACGCCCGCCGGCGGCGGCGCAATAGGAGCGGTGCGATGGCAGCGATCGTCACTTTGACGATGAACCCGGCGCTCGACATCGCCACCGCGACAGAACGGGTAGAGCCGTTGCACAAGCTGCGCTGCACGGCACCGCGCTACGACGCCGGCGGCGGCGGCATCAATGTGGCGCGGGCGGTCCATGCGCTGGGCGGCGAGGCACTGGCGATCTTCCCGGCCGGCGGTGCCGCAGGTGAGATGATCCGGTATCTGTTGGACGAGGAAGGTGTTGCTTACCAAGCCGTCGCCATTGCCGGGTTCACCCGCGAAAGCCTCGCCGTCGAAGAGCGGCGGAGTGGCAACCAATATCGCTTCATCCTGCCCGGACCAGAAATCGGCCCCGTCGATCAGGAGCGCTGCCTCGACCAGCTTTCGGCCGCGGCACCGCAAGCAGACTATATCGTCGCCAGCGGCAGTCTGCCGCTCGGCGTTCCCGACGATTTCTATGCGCGTGTCGCAGCGTGGGCGAAACAGCACGGCAAGCGGCTGGTGCTCGACACCTCCGGCGCCGCGCTGAAGCAGGCGGGCCAGGGGGTCTATCTACTGAAGCCGAGCCTGCGCGAACTCGAGGAACTCGTCGGACGAGAAGTCCGCGGCGCGCGCGACGAGGAAGCGGCGGCGCGGGACGTGATCGCCCAAGGCCGCGCCGAGATTGTCGTTTTGTCGCTCGGTGCCCGCGGTGCCCTGCTCGTCAGCCAAGAAGAGCGCGCGCGGGTTCCGGCGATCCCGGTCGAGGCGCGCAGCACCGTCGGCGCCGGGGACAGCATGTTGGCAGGGATCCTCGTCGGCCTGACGCGAGGCCTGCCGCTGGCCGAGGCTGTCCATTTCGGCATGGCAGCGGGCGCGGCGGCGCTTTTGGGTAGCGGCACCCAGCTCTGCCGAATCTCCGATGTCGAGCGGCTCAGCGCGCAAGTGTCGTCGAACCCGTCGCGGCTCGCACCGGGGCAGGCGGCACCGGGGTGAATCGCCAACTGATGTCGCTCGCTGCCCGGCAACTGCCAAGCGTTTCGATGCGACGGCGACCACGAGGTCCATGCACTTTCAGACTTTCGACCAGCTCGAGGCGAGAGGCGAGCGAGTGATACTTAGGGCCGCGGTAAAGTGCAGCATAACAGCATGAACGGCCCTACTCTGTTCGAATGCGCCCGTGCCTCGGGCTGGTAGTGGCGGAGAGATTCGCGTGCTCCCGCTCCCTAAATCCGGCGACGCGGAAAATCTTCGGTTCGCTCGTCGAAGGACCGTATTTTCGGGGTATTGATCGGATCCCCGGCTGCTGTGGAGAACGGCGATGCAAGTAGCTGATGTTATGACCCGCGGTGTGATCTCGGTCTCCCCCGAAGACTCGATGTTGAGGGCGGCGCAGGTGATGCTGCAATATGATTTGAGCGGCTTTCCCGTGGTCGACCGCGGCAAGCTTGTCGGCATGGTGACAGAAGGTGATTTCTTGCGTCGGTTTGAAACCGGAACCGAACGGCATCAACCGCGATGGATTGAGCTCCTGACGGACCCGGGGCGGCTCGCTGAGGAATACACGCATGCTCATGGGCGCCACGTCGGGGAAGTAATGACCGCTGATGTAGTGACGGTCGCCGAGGATGCCTCTCTCGAGGACGCCGTCCGATTAATGGAACGTCATCATATCAAGCGACTTCCCGTTGTCCGAGGCGAGGCGTTGGTGGGAATCGTCGCTCGTGCCGATATCTTGCACGCGTTTGTTGTGGGATCGTCAAAACCGGCCGCTGTACCGGTGAGTGATGCTGCGATACGCGAGCAACTCTTGGCGGAGCTGGCGCGACAGGCCTGGGTGCCGCACCATTCGGTTGATATCGCCGTCGATAATGGCGTGGTTGAATTACACGGCTTTCTGACCGATGAAAGGCAGCGAGTTGCGCTGCGCATCGCCGCCGAGAACGTCCCGGGGGTCAAGGAGGTCCGCGACCTACTTCGGAAGCTCGAACCGGGCGTGGGAAGGTAATCGCGATCCTCCGAATAGCGCACGGCAAGCCTGTTCACAAACACGCCTTGCTATTCGACACCCTTCGCTGAGCGGATACGCGCCGCGGTTTCGTCGACCGTTATACGTCGCAGCCGGCAATGATTGCGCGGCCGGACAATACGTAGTTTCCCGTAGGTAACATCCCGTAAGGACCAATACGGATTTATGCGGCCTCAGGCCTTCGCCATTGTCCCGACGATCTCAAGCGGATGGAGGGACAAATGTTCAGACAATTCGATCAGTTCGGCGCCAACGGCCTCACCGACGCTTCGCGCCCTTTCGGCCTGGACGGCACCGCCATCGCCCAGTCCGGCCAGCTCGATGCGCTGGTTGCGCTCGAGCGGATCGGCTCTCGCCGCAGCTTTGCGCGCGACGAGGAGATCTATGCCGAGGGCGATCCGTCGGATGGATGGTACAAGGTGGTCTCGGGCACGGTGCGGATCTCGAAGCTACTGGCCGACGGCCGACGCCATATCGCCGAATTCTGCTTCGGCGGCGACTGCTTTGGGTTCGAAAACGTCAGCGAACGGGTGTTTTCGGCGGAAGCAGTGGGCAAGGTCATCGTGATGCGCTACCCGCGTCGCGCGACCGAGCGTTTGATCGACGAGAACCCGCTGCTGGCCCGGCGCCTGTGCGATATGACCTTGCGCGATCTGGCTCATGCTCAGACCCGGACGCTGTTGCTGGGGCGGATGACTGCGCCAGAGCGGGTCGCGAGTTTTCTTCTCGAGATGTCGGAGCGGCGCGATACGAGACGAGTGGTCGACCTGCCAATGTCGCGTAATGACATTGCCGATTATCTCGGCCTGACGATCGAAACCGTGTGCCGCGTACTGTCCGCCTTCAAGCGCGCCGGATCGGTCGCGATCCCAAATCCGCACCGGATCGAGCTGCGCGACCTGGGTGCGCTCGAAGCGGTCGGTGACGCCTGAGCCCGCTCGCGTGGCAGGAATCCCGAGGTCAGCGTGAGCCATGATCGCACATGGCAATTGGCACACCACCGCTGATCCAGTTGCGCCCCCTGCGTGACATCGGCCGGTGCACGCCGCGGCCAGCGTGCTCCCGATCGCAGCGGAAGTATCTTTCAAGTTGCTGGTACAGTTGACGCATTGCAGCCCGAAGCGGTTTTCGTTCCGATGATGCTGATCAGCGGCCGGCTCGATGCGCCATCACCGAGCGCGAGCAAGCTCGGGGTCACGGCAATTTCGGAGAAGCCAATTGCCGTTGCCTGGCTTATCGAGCTGGTCCACGCCAGCCTGGAACAATCATGGCGCCGGTACCATAACGCAAACCCGGATCACGTCGATGACCACAGACAAGACTCCCGATATCCCCGCCGAGAGCCCCGCAGCCCGTGCCGAGATCATCGGGCCGTCGGCCTCCGTCCGATTGCCGGCGGTGGTGCCGCCGATGCCGAATGGGCCGGCTCGACGGCGCTGGTTCAGACGCGCTGTGCTGCCCCTCGTGCTGCTGACCGCCGCGACTGGGGCCGGTTATTGGTGGCTTCATTTGGGATCGGGCCTGCCGCCCGGCATCGCCTCGGGCAATGGCCGGCTCGACGCCGACGAAATCGACATCGACACCAAGTTTGCGGGGCGCATTTTGACGCTCTTTGCCGATGAGGGCGATTTGGTAAGGGCGGGTCAGGTCGTCGCGGTGATGGATACAAAGGATCTGCAGGCGGCTCTCAAAAAGGACACAGCCCTGGTGCAACAAGCGCGTCACGCGCTCGACGAGGCCAAGGCCAATCTCGCGCAGCAGCAGACGCAAGTGAAGTTTACCCAGCAGGAACTCGACCGCACTAGCGCGCTCGTCCCTCGGGGTTATGCCACGGTCGAATTGCTCGATCAGCAGACTCAACTGAAAAATGCCGCTGTTGCCTCGGAAAACGCCGCAAACGAAAAGGTCGCCGAGGCGCAGCACGCGCTCGACGCCGCCGAGCACGATGTCGAGCTGTACCGGGTCAATATCGTTGATAATGCTCTCGTTGCACCAAAGGATGGTCCGATCGAATACCGTGTCGCCAATGTCGGCGAGATCCTGCCCGCTGGCGGCAAGGTCTTCACGATGCTCGACGCATCCTATGTCTACATGGACGTTTATCTGCCGACGGCGGAAGCCGGCCGGGTCAGGATCGGGGCCGAGGCCCGCATCGTCCTTGACGCCTATCCCGCGCATGTGATCCCGGCCAAGGTCGTGTTTGTTGCCAGTGAGGCGCAGTTCACGCCGAAAACCGTCGAGACCAAGGATGAGCGCGACAAGCTAATGTTCCGGATCCGGGTGCGGATTGATCGGGAGCGGCTCAAAGGCCGCGAGGCGATGGTCAGAAGCGGGCTGCCCGGGGTCGCCTATGTCCGCACCGATTCTTCCGTTGCTTGGCCGGCCAGCCTGCAGCCGAGCGCACCTCCCCGCGCTCCCGCCCCGTCATGACCGCGGCAAGCGGCGCGACCGCAGAAAATACCCTCGGCACGACCGGAGAAAATGGCTCGGTCGCGCGCATCGCGGGAATTACCCAGCGTTATGGCAAGACCATCGCCATTGATGGCGTTACGCTCGCGATTCCGAGCGGCTGCCTGGTCGGGCTGATCGGGCCCGACGGCGTCGGCAAGTCGTCACTGCTCGCCATCATCGCCGGCGCCCGACAGATCCAAACCGGGAAGGCCTATGTGCTCGACGGCGACATGGCGGATGCCGCGCACCGCGCTGCGATCTGTCCGCGGATCGCGTATATGCCGCAAGGGCTTGGCAAGAACCTCTATCCCGATCTCAGCATCCGGGAAAATATCGAATTCTTCGGCCGCCTGTTCGGACAATCCGCCGCCGAACGGAAGCAGCGCATCGCCGAGCTTCTTGACAGCACCGGACTTGCCCCATTCGCCGCCCGCCCGGCGAAGAAATTGTCTGGCGGTATGAAGCAAAAGCTCGGGCTGTGCTGCTCGCTGATCCACGATCCCGATTTATTGATTCTCGACGAGCCGACGACCGGTGTTGACCCGCTGTCGCGCCGCCAGTTTTGGGAGCTGATCGAGCGGATCCGATTGCGCCGCAGGGGCATGAGCGTTGTCGTCGCGACGGCCTATATGGAAGAAGCCGAACGGTTCGACTGGCTCATCGCGATGGATGCCGGCAAAATCTTGGCAGCCGGCGCGCCAGAGGAATTAAAGGCGAGCACCAGGACCAGAACCGTCGAGGACGCATTCATCGCCCTCTTGCCGGAACAGCAGAGGGCCAGTCACCGCGCATTGCAAATCCCGCCACGCCGGTCGATTGAGACCGAGCCGGTGATTGCAGCGCGCGGACTTACCTGCCGGTTCGGCGATTTCACCGCCGTCGACCATGTCAGCTTTACGATCGAACGTGGCGAGATCTTTGGTTTTGTCGGTTCGAATGGCTGTGGCAAGACGACGACGATGAAGATGCTGACCGGTCTGTTGGCGGCCAGCGAGGGTGACGCGCTACTGTTCGGTCGGTCGCTCGACGCAAGCGATCTGAATTCTCGCATGCGCGTCGGCTATATGTCGCAGTCGTTTTCGCTCTACGCCGAGCTGACGGTTCGCCAGAACCTGCATCTCCACGCCCGCCTCTTCCATCTGCCGGCGCGAAAAGCGAAGGCGCGCGTTGCCGAGTTGATCGAACGTTTTAGACTGACCGATCATGTCGACCAGTACGCACAGGATGTGCCGCTCGGGATCCGCCAGCGTCTCTCGCTTGCCGTCGCGATCGTCCACGAGCCCGAAATGTTGATCCTCGACGAGCCGACCTCGGGCGTCGATCCGCTGGCGCGAGATCGCTTTTGGGAATTGTTGATTGATCTGTCGCGCAATCAGAACGTGACGATCTTTGTATCAACCCATTTCATGAACGAAGCCGAACGCTGTGACCGAATTTCGCTCATGGATTCGGGCCGCGTGCTGGCGACTGACACGCCGGCTGGGCTGATCAAGGCGCGCAGCGCCGCCACGCTTGAGGATGCATTCATCAGCTACCTCGAAGAGGCATCAGGCGTGCGAGCTGCCGGCAGTAGCGCTGAGGTTTCCGGGCAACCGCGTCGACGATCGGAAGTTCCGCCGACGGACGGGCGATTGAGCGACGCGTCCGCCTTCAGTTTGCGGCGCCTTTTCGCCTGCACGATCCGCGAGACCTTGGAGCTGCTGCGCGACCCCATCCGGATCGGCTTTGCCGTGTTCGGCACGACGTTTTTGATGCTGGTCTTCGGCTTTGGCATCTCGACCGACGTCAACTCTCTCACCTTCGCTGTCCTCGACCACGACCACAGTCACGAAAGCCGCGCCTATCTCGAAGAATTGCGCGGCTCCTCGTACTTTGTCGAAAAACCGCCGCTCGCGGATTATGCGGATCTGGAAGAACGGCTTGCGGATGGGGAGATCGATGCCGGCATCGAAATCCCGCCTGGCTTTGGCCGCGACATAGCGCGCGGCCGTCCTCCCTGGGTTGCCGCATGGATTGATGGGGCGAGACCGTTCATCGCCCAGACGATCCGCGGCTACCTCCAGGCCATGCATCAACTTTATCTGTCTGATCCGATCGTGATGACGAGCCAGTCGGCACCGCCTCCGCCGGCCGATATCGAGGTCCGCTTCAAGTACAATCAGGATTTCGACAGCGTCTATGCGATGGTGCCGGCACAGTTGGCGATGGAATTGGCGCTATTTCCCGCAATACTCATGGCGCTCGCCGTGGTCCGAGAAAAGGAACTCGGTTCAATCACTAACCTGTATGTTACTCCGGTAAGCCGACTTGAATTTCTAGTAGGCAAGCAAGTGCCCTATGTCGGGCTGGCGATGGTCAATTTCGCGTTGATGTTCACGTTGGCCCTGTTTGTCTTCCGGGTGCCGCTCAAGGGAAGTTTTCTGACGCTGCTCGTAGCCACGCTGATTTACGTCACCGTGACGACGGCCTATGGCATGATGGTCTCGGCCTTCGCCCGAACCCAAATCGCCGCCCTTTTCGGCACGGCCATTTTGACCGTTCTGCCCGCCACCATGTTTGCCGGCATGATGGTCCCGGTGTCTTCGCTCGCGGGCATGGCTAGGATCATCGGCCGTCTGTTCCCGATGACCTACTACTTGCCGGTCAGCGTGGGCACTTTCACCAAAGGCCTCGGCTTCTCTGACCTCGGAACAAATCTCGCAGCGCTCGCGGCCTTCATCCCCTTCCTAACACTCCTCAACCTCCTTCTGCTGCGGAAGCAGGAACGCTAGCCGGCCGCTCGATGCAATCCCTCGGCAATATCTTCTGGCTCGGCACCAAGGAGTTGCGCAGCTTTATGCGCGATTTCGTGCTGCTGGGACTGGTTGTTTATGCATTCTCCCTCGCCGTCATTGCGCAAGCACAGAGTAGTTCGCAGGAAGTGCACAACGCATCGATTGCCATTGTCGACGAGGACCATTCGGAACTGTCACGACGCATCGCGCACGCGTTTTTGCCGCCTTACTTCCAGACGCCGCAGCCGATTGCGGAGCGCGACATCATCCCGTCTATGAACGCTGGCCGGTATACCTTTGTGGTCGACATCCCGCCCCATTTCGAGCGCGATGTCCGGGCTGGGCGCCAACCCGCGATCCAGCTCGATGTCGATGCGACGGCAATGGTGCAAGCAGGTCTTGGAGCCGATTACGCTCAGCAGATCATCATGACCGAGATCAACAATTTCCTGTCGCGGGCGGAAGGCGCCCCGGCGGTCCCGGTCAATCTTATTGTCCGGATTGCCTTCAACCCCAATGTCGAGACCGCTTGGTTTACCAGCATCATGGGCATCATCAACAGCGTCACAATGTTGGCGATCGTTCTGGCGGGCGCCGCCCTCGTCCGAGAGCGTGAGCATGGAACGATGGATCATCTGCTGGTGATGCCGCTGACCCCGTTTGAGATCGCCATGTCAAAAATCTGGGCGAACGGGCTCGTCATCGTCGTCGCAGTCGCGCTGTCGCTGTATTTTGTCGTGCGCGGCTTGCTCGGGATCCCGATCGCCGGGTCGGTGCCACTGTTCTTGTTTGGCGTCGCGATTTATCTGTTCTTCGCCACCGCGGTCGGCCTATTGCTCGGCACCATCGCGCGGTCGATGCCGCAGCTCGGTCTGCTCTATCTGTTGGTTTACCTGCCGCTGGCGATGCTTTCTGGCAGCAATACGCCGCTCGAGAGCATGCCGCCATGGCTCGCGACGATCGTACAGGTGTCGCCGACCGCACATTTCGTTTCGTTCGCGCAGGCGATCCTCTATCGCGGCGCCGGCCTCGCCGTTGTGTGGCCGCAGTTCGTCACCGTCGCGCTGATCGGCGGGGTGTTTTTGGGGCTCGCCTTGCTACGCTTCCGAAAGGTCACCGCTGCTGCGATGTAAGACCCGCTCCCCGCTGGCCGCAGCGAGATTCTGATTTGGATCAACGCGCGTCTCGGGTTTTCGATCGTCTAATTCACGCCCGCTCGGCCTGAAGAGGCGCACTGGAACGAAAAGCTCGCCAAGCCCGACAGCTTCCCCGTCTCGCCGGCTTGTACACTTCGCGCGGCTTGTCAAAACAGGGGGCACGATAATGGCGGGAAACGTTGCCCTGTATGTCCGCTGAAAGACCTTTGCGAGAGCGAAGAGCGCTGGCTCGTCGAATTGGCTTCGCGGTCTCGATGTATTTAGCGGACGATTGATTCTACGGATGAATCCATTTCAGGCGTCTCGATGGAAACGGCTGCGGCCTGTGCTCCGGCGGGTTGATCTGGGTCAATGCGGGATAGCGTCTCCTGCAGTCTAGTGAATCGGAAAGCAATTCCGGAGGCGTTCAGATGCGCGCGGTAGAAGTAATGACGACTAAAGTGATAACCGTCGGCGAGAACGCCTCCGTGGCCGACGTCGCAAAGCTCCTGGCCGAGCGTGGCATCAGCGCGGTGCCGGTAGTCGACAAGGATCATAAGGTAATCGGCATGGTCAGCGAGGGTGATCTCTTGCATCGTACTCAAACCGGAACCGAGAAGTGCCGTTCGTGGTGGCTCGAAATGATGGCGTCGACCAACCAGCTTGCCGGGGACTACATCAAGTCGCACAGCGCCAAAGTAAAAGACGTGATGACCCGCGACGTCATCTCGGTCAGCGACACGACCCCGCTCGCCGATATCGCTATTCTACTGGAAGCGAACCGGATCAAGCGCGTGCCGGTGGTCCGGGACGGCAAGCTCGTCGGCATCGTCAGCCGTGCGAACCTGGTGCGGGCGCTCGCGATGTCGACTAGCGAGCCATCGAACAGCGCCGAAATCGACGACCGCACGATCCGGGACGAGCTATTGGCCGAGCTGAAGGCGCAGAAATGGGCTGAGGTCTCACCCGCGAACGTAACCGTCAAGGATGGCATCGTGCATTTGTGGTCCTCCTATCTTTCCGAGCAGGAAAAGCGAGCACTCGTCGTCGCCGCCGAGAACACCCCGGGCGTTCGGCGCGTTGAAGACCACATGAGGCGAGTTGGAGTTTACCTGTTGAGCTAGCGTTTTATCGCGACCGCCGGGCGGCTGTCAGTGGAGTAAAGAAATGACCATGCATCCAATTGCCGACAAGGCAGAGGTCTCCGTCGATTTTCCAGATAAAGCTTACATCGGCAGTTTCAGCCGGCATTCGCAATTCGATGCCTACGCCGACGCGGACAGCGTCGCCGTCCGGCTGGTGAGGCCGGGCGAGGATCGGCGGGAGGCCGTGGTTCATCTGCATTATGGTCTGTTGGCGGATATCCTCGCGGAGCTCGCGAAATCATTGACCGCGCGCGAGGCGCTCGACGAGCAGCACCGCAGCGAACTCAGCGAGGCGGCAAAGCAGCTTTCGGTATCGCTGGAGCCGAGGGAACAGAGCTGAATCCCAGCCACTGCATTGAATTCGGATTGATGCGGCGATGATGCAACCGGCGCCTATAATAGCCCAAAAAATCGCTGGCTATCGCGACAAGAGGAAAGGGTGCACCACAGTGTTCGACAGACGGCTCGGCACCACGTTGATCTTTCTGATGCTCGCATTGGGTTATGCTCATCCGGCCCGGGCCGCCGCCGACAACGGCGCGCAGCTCGCTCGGCAATGGTGCGCCAATTGCCACGTCATCGGCAATAATTCCGCTGGCCCCGTTCCGCAAGGTCCGCCCAGCTTCCAGATGATCGCGCACAGTGGGTTGACCGCTGACCAGCTTCGGGCTTTTCTGTCGCATCCGCACGGTGCCATGCCGGATCTGTCACTGACGCGGACCGAAATCGACGAGTTGATCGCTTACATAAGCACATTTCGCTGAGTGTGCGGCTACCACAGCGGGCATTGCGGCCATCTCTCGCTGCGGGCGATCAGCCGGCGCCGCTATCCGGATCGGTGACCAAACTCCCTGCTCAGCAACGGGCCTGTCGTGATGGGCGAGATGGACGGGTTGCCGTAACCATTGATCCAGGTCAGTGCGCACTATTCGAACCCGGATCAGATTCGGGCTATTCACGACGAGGTCAGCATGCCGGTTTCTTGGGAACGCCGCCCACCCGAGCGTATTTGCATCGTCGATGATGACGAGGCGGTGGCCGATTCACTAAAGGCATTGCTCGAAAGCTTCGGGTTCGGCGTGCAATCATACGGGTCGGGAGCCGATTTTCTTGCCGATGATCGGGTTAGCAGGGCGGGTTGCCTGGTCATCGACCAGCAGATGCCTGGTATGAGTGGTTTCGATGTTGTCGACCATCTGCGGCGAGAAGGCATTCGGCTGCCGGTAATTCTGATCTCGGGTCGGCTTGACACAAGCACGAGGGAGCGCGCCGCTAGCCTCGGCGTGAACAAAATCGTGGACAAACCCTTTGCCGCCAGCCGTCTGGTCAATCTTATCCAGGTGACCTTGTCGGAGCCCAACTGACGCTCCACGGCTGGTCTTGAGCTCGGCAATTCGGCAGCATGTTGATATGAATCAGTGGTGCTCCTGCGAACCATGTCAATTTAGCCGATGGGTTGGCATGTGCATTATCGGCGCGGCGATCAA
This sequence comes from uncultured Alphaproteobacteria bacterium, assembly GCA_963774345.1. Taxonomy (GTDB): domain Bacteria; phylum Pseudomonadota; class Alphaproteobacteria; order ATCC43930; family CGMCC-115725; genus AP-15. The sequence goes on along the minus strand of CAVZFB010000031.1, from coordinate 124,891 downwards.
CAATTTCGTGCTCCGGCAGCAGACCGAGGGGCTGCGATCGCGGTGGCATGCATCCTCCTTCGTGATGGCCACGAAGTGGTGAAGCTCGAATCGCCGACAGGCGACACGATCGAGACCCACGAAATTAAGGCCCTCTGCGAGCGCTGACACCGCTTCTTCGAGGGTTCCGCCGAGCAGTTTGTCCATGTTATTCAGGACTCGCTTCCGAAGAGGATCGCCGTCGGCGAGCCCAACTTCGAGGGTTCGGCGAATGGGTGCGGCGGGGTCGGGAGTCGAAAATGAAAATGGCGGAAGTTTCGCCGATTCGCTCTATCGGGCAATCGTCGACACCGCCGTCGACGCCATCGTGGTCATCGACCGGACTGGCACGATCTGCTCCGTCAATCAAGCAACCGAGGGGCTCTTCGGCTATGCCGCGGCAGAGCTGATCGGATGCAACGTTAAGCGCCTGATGCCCGAGCCCTATGCTGGCCAACACGACACCTATCTCGCCAACTATCTGCACACAGGCAACAAGAAGATCATCGGGATTGGCCGCGAGGTCGTCGGACAACGCAAGGACGGGTCGGTGTTTCCGATGGACCTCTCCGTCGGCGAGGCGCGCGACGGCGACGAACCGGTCTTTATCGGCATCATTCGCGACATCACCGACCGCAAGGCAGGAGAATTCGCACAGCGCGAAAGCGAGCTGCGGCTGCGCTCGATCATCGACACGGTCCCCGACGCGATCGTCGTAATCGATGCGCAGGGAACGATCCAGTCCTTCAGCCCGGCGGCTGAGCGGCTATTCGGCTATGACAGCAGCGAGGTGATCGGGCGTAACGTCAACATCCTGATGCCGACGCCTTACCGCGATGTGCATGATGGCTATCTCGACCGGTATCTTCGCACCGGCGAGCGTCGGATCATCGGCATCGGACGGGTGGTCGTGGGTCTGCGCAAAGGTGGCGAGACTTTTCCGATGGAGTTGCAAGTCGGTGAGTTCGCCTTCATGGGAAGCCGGTTTTTCACCGGATTCGTGCGTGATTTGACCGAGGGACAGGAGGCCGAGCGCCGGATTCAGGATCTGCAGGCCGAGCTGTTGCACGCCTCGAGGCTCAGCGTCATGGGACAGATGGCCTCGACGATGGCGCACGAGCTCAATCAGCCGCTCACGGCGGTGACGAATTACCTGGAGGCTGGTCGGCAACTGCTGGCTACCGGTGCCGGCAGCCCCGAACGTCTCGGCGATATCATGGAGAAGGCGGTCGCTCAGGCTCAGCGCGCCGGCGAGGTCATCCGTCAGTTGCGCCAATTCGTCAGCAAAGGCGAAACCGAGCGCCGCATCGAGAGCCTCAACCAATTGGTCGAGGAAGCGCTCGCCCTTGCTCTCGTCGGCGCGAGGCAACGCGGCGTGCGCACCACGCTAGAGCTCGATCATTCCTTGCCGCCGGTCCTCGTCGACCATGTGCAAATTCAGCAGGTCGTGCTCAATCTCGTTCGCAACGCCATCGAGGCGATGGAGGAGATGGAGCTGCGCGAACTCGTCGTCGCCACGCGAACTGTCCCGGATCAGGAAATGGCGGAGGTGATTGTCGCCGATAGCGGCCCCGGCATCGCACCGGAGATGACCAATCGGCTGTTCCAGCCATTTGTAACGACGAAGAAGACCGGAATGGGCCTCGGATTGTCGATCTGCAGGGAGATCGTCGAGGCTCATCACGGGCGATTGACAACCACGCCCGGATCGACGCGCGGCACCGTATTCCGGATGACCCTGCCGATCGCGAGCCGCCAGGAATCAGACGAAGCTCGATGACCGGCAGCGGCGTTGTGCTAAGGCTGGCAGCGTCTGACGAGGCCCGCGTATGTGGATCGAGGCCGCGTGCCTTGATCAGGTCAAAGCGCCGTCAGATCGGCGAAACCCGCGCCTCGTGGGGAGCAGATCGGAGCATCTGCGTCCCGCCAGCCGGAGCCGAGCGTTCCCGTCGGCCTCATTCATCGATATCGACGCTCTCCAACCGGACTTGCTGCGCATGCGGGGCGTGAGGATCGTCCGACACTGCGATTTCCAATGCAGCCCCCGCGGCGACGGTATCTCGCGCTTCGATGACGAAATGCTCGCGAAAGTGCTCGACAGAAAGATGGCACAGCGCGCCGAGCCAGATTTTGGCCCCAGTCACCCGACGCGCGCCCGCCGAGCGCGCCAGTTCTTCGATGCGGTGAACGATATCGCGGACCAGAGCTGTCTCATGCATGGTCGGCCGATCCTTCCTGAAGCGCCGCCGACCTCCGCGAAAGTTCGGCGAGGATGTTCTCCGCCACTCTATCGACGGCCTCGTTGACCGCTGGCGACATTCGCGCTCCGATGTTGAACCGCTCGCCTTCGACCAGGTAAATGACAAGGTGGCGGGGCAACCGGCCGAGAATGCGGGCAAGCTCTACCGCCTCGGCGATCCCGACGGCATGCGTGGAGCCGCACGCAAAGGTGACAAGGGGCGACGGGCCGTGGAGATCAACACGATGGATGCGGCCCGGTCGTCCAATCGGCGCTGCCGCATCGACGACCAGGACCGCCGAGAACCCGGCCCACTCCTCAATTAGGCTAAGGACATCGCCGCCGCATTCGATAACCCGAACCCCGGCCGGCACCCTTCCCTGAAGCCGGTCGGCGACCGCCGGCCCAAAGCCATCGTCGCCGCGATCCGGGTTCCCGATCGCGGCGACAAGCACGCTGAGTGGGCCGCCGCCGCTCACGCCCGGTTCAGGCGCAGTGTCAAGAAATGCGCCGCGCAGGAGATGCACGGGTCATGGTTGCGGATGCTCTGCTCGCAATTGGCTTTCAGCGCCTCCTCGTCGAGATCGAGACCCGCGGTTGCGACCCGCCGCAAGTCCTCTTCGATTACGCCCTGATTTTGCGAGGTCGGCGGAACGAGGCGGGCTTCCACGATGGTGCCCTCGGCATCGAGCCGGTAGCGATGATAGAGGATGCCGCGCGGCGCCTCGGTGCACCCATAGCCGACAGCGGCCCGCGGCTCGGCCGGCACGAAGGCTCGCGCCGGTGGCTCGTAGTCGGCGATCAACCGCAGCGCCTCGCCGCAGGCGTAGACCACCTCGACGGCGCGAACGAGGATGCTACGGAACGGATTGCACGTCGGGCCGAGGCCGGCCTCGTCCGCAAGCGCGCGCACCTCCGCCGGCAATCGGTCGCGGTTGAGCGCATACCGCGCCATCGGTCCGACGAGATAGGCGCCGCGCCGTCCCAGCACCGAATGCAGCGCCGTTGAGTACGGTACCTGGCGCTGGATAAACTCGGTTTCGTAATCGGCGGCGGCAATGTCAAGACCGGCCGAGGACACGATCCGCCCGCCGTTCATCGGGTATTCGTCGGGATGACGCAGGGCGACGAACTCGTAATCGTGGGTGAAGTCGGGAAACGAAAAGGTTGCGGCCCAGCGCAAAGTTGCGATCGCCAGGTCGCGTGCGTGTTTCAGCAATTCCACCACCGGGGCGAACTCGCTACGGCTCGGCACCCGGTAGAACCCGCCGACCCTTACGTTCACCGGATGGATCGCGCGGCCGCCAAGCAAGGTTAGCAGCTCGTTGCCGACCTTTTTGAGCGCGAGCCCGCGCTGCACGGCGTCGGGGTGGTCTCGGGCCATCGCGATGCCGTCGGGATAGCCGAGAAAATCGGGGGCGTGCAGCATCACGATGTGCAGCGCATGGCTCTCGATCCACTCGCCGCAATAGAGGAGCCGGCGCAGGACGCGGGTCGGCGGGTCGACCACGATCCCCAGCGCGTCCTCGATGGCGTGCACGCCGCTCATTTGGTAGGCGATCGGACAGATCCCGCAGATTCGCGCGACAATGTCGAGCACCTCGCCGAACCCGCGTCCGCGCAGCAACGCCTCGAAAAATCGCGGCGGCTCGAAGATGCTGAGGCGGACACGTTCGACCTTGCCGTCGCGAACCCGCAGATCCAGCGAGCTTTCGCCTTCGACCCGCGCGATGTAATCGACCCGCAGCGTTCTATTCGCCATGCTCCTCGGCCTCTTTCCGGAACGCCTCGGCGGCGGCGTTGAAGGTGCGGAATACCCGGGCGATGTCGCGGCGCGCCGTGCCGAGCGACGCAAATTCGCGGGCTATCGCAGCGGTGTTGGCGCCGTCGACCGGGCCGAAGCAACCATAGCAGCCACGGTCGTAGGACGGGCAGATCGCACCGCACCCGCTGTGCGTAACAGGACCCAGGCATGGCGTCCCGTGCGCGACCATGACGCAGACATTGCCCCGGCGCTTGCAATCGATGCAGACGCTGTGATCGGCGATCGCCGGCTTGCGTCCGGCGAGAAAGGCCTTGATGACCTCGAGCAGCTGACCCTTGTCGATTGGACAGCCGCGTAGCTCGAAATCGACGGGCACATGGGCGCCGATGGGCGTCGAGGTCGCCAGCGTCTTCAGGTATTCCGGATGAGGATAAACCGCGGCCGGAAACTCGCGGACGTCAGCAAAGTTGCGCAGCGCCTGAATCCCACCGGCGGTGGCGCAGGCCCCGATCGTCACCAGGCGACGCGAGCGCCGGCGCACGCGTAGAATGCGTTCCGCGTCGGCCGGGGTCGTGATCGAGCCCTCAACCAGCGACAGATCGTACGGCCCCGCCACGATCCGCCGCGACGCCTCGGGGAAATAGGCGATGTCGATCTTCCCAGCGAGGGCGAGCAGCTCGTCTTCGCAATCGAGCAGGCTCAACTGGCAGCCGTCGCAGGAAGCGAACTTCCACACCGCGAGCTTGGGCTTCCGCCTGGTCGTAGCCGCCATCTCACAACTCCCGCACGGCCAAGAGCCGGCTGACCCGGTCGTAGCGCATGACGGCTCCGTCGCGGCATACCAGGGTCGGGCCGAACTGGCAGTGACCGCATTGCCCGACGGCGCATTTCATGTTGCGCTCCAAGGAAAGAAAGATCCGCTCCGGGGCGATACCGGCGGCCTCGAGCGCGCCGGCGGTGAAGCGCATCATGATCTCCGGGCCGCAGACCAGGGCGACGGCATGGTCCCGATCGAAAGCAGCGCGGCCGACCAAATTTGTGACGACGCCGACATGGCCGCGCCAGAGGCTGTCCGCGTGGTCGACCGTCACCTCGATTTCGATGTCGAGCCGGCGACGCCAGCGTTCGAGCTCGCGCCGGAACAGGATGTCCGCCGGACTGCGGGTACCGTAAAGCACCACGATGCTGCCGTAGCGGTCGCGCTCGGCGATCAGCCGGTAGATCGCCGGTCGCAAAGGCGCGAGCCCGAGCCCCCCGGCAACGCAAACCACGTCGCTGCCTTGACTTTTCGCGACCGGCCAGGCAGTGCCGTAGGGGCCGCGCACCCCGAGCGCATCGCCCGGCTTCAGCCGCGTTATCGCCTCCGACACCGCCCCAACAGCGCGGACCGTATGAATGAGAGGACCGGGCATCCCCGGGTCACCGCTGAGGCTGACCGGAATCTCGCCGATGCCATACGCGTAAAGCATATTAAACTGGCCAGGCTGGAACTCGAATCCGCCGGCATCGATCGCCAACGTCCAGGTATCGCGCGTCTCGCGGCGGCGGCCGTGGACCCGCGCCCCGACCGGCACCATCGGCGGCTCAGGCGCCGGGGCCGTAGACATCGAGGATCTGCAGCTGCGCGGCGTGCAGGCGCTGCACCAGCATCGCCATGAAACGCCTCATCATCTCGTAGCCGAAATCGTGGTTTTCTTCACATTTGTCGCGCAGGCATCGGGCGTCGATCGACAACGCGCGGGTCAACTCCAGTGCCTGCGCGTCGAAGATCCAGCGATACGGCGCAACGAGCCACGCTTCCCCGACGATCTCCCCGGTGTTGACGGTCAGAAAGCGTAACGGCCCGCGGCCCGGCGCCATGACCTCGAGGGCCACCCGTCCGTGCCGGATCAGAAAGAACTCGTTCGCTGGCTCGCCCTCGCGAAACAGGTACTCACTTGGGCCGAACCGGACGTTTCTGGCGCAGCCGCCGATCAGGTCGCAATGCTCCGGCGCCATGCCGGCGAAGAACGGGTGCTCGGCAATCAGCCTTTCGAGCCCATGCACCTGCATGCCGTTACCTCTCCTGTTCCGCCTCAGCAGTGTCGGTGCCTCGGATTGCAGCCACCTCCTCGGTGATGTCGATCCCGACTGGGCACCAGGTGATGCAGCGGCCACAGCCGACGCAGCCCGAGGTGCCGAACTGGTCCCACCATGTCGACAGTTTGTGGGTCATCCACTGGCGATAGCGCGAGCGCGGCGAAGTGCGCACGCTGCCCCCGTGCAGGTACGAGAAATCGATCGTGAAGCAGGAATCCCAATGTCTCATATTCTCGCTCTCGGAGCCGTCGAGTGAGGTGACCTCCTCGACAGTGGTGCAGAAGCATGTTGGACAGACCATCGTGCAATTGCCGCAGGTCAGGCAGCGCCCGGCGACTTCGTCCCAGCGTGGATTCTCGAAATTGCGTCGCAGCAGTTGCGGTACCTCCTCTGCGGCTGGCATGACGCGACCCATCCGCGCGGCGGCCCCAGCGATGACGGCATCGCCCGCCACCACTTCCTCGGGCATCGCGTCACGGTGCGGCAGCTCGGCAAGCACCACGCGCCCGGCCTCGCTGCCCGCTTCGACGATGAACTGGTGCGCCCCTTGGCCGACGATCTCGGTCAACGCCAGATCATAGCCGCTCGCCGCTTTGGGGCCGGTATTCATCGAGGCGCAAAAGCAGGTGCCAGCGGGCTCGGCGCAATTGACCGCGACGAGGAAGACCCCTTGGCGTCGGGCCTGGTAGTGCGGATCGGCATAGGCGCCATCGAGCAGGACCCGGTCCTGGATCGCGATCGCGTGCAGCTCGCAGGCTCGGACGCCGACAAACGCTAGCCGTTCCGTGGCTTCCGGTTCCGGCACAATGCGCAGCCCCTCGGGTCCGCGTTCGGCCGTCCACAACCGTTGCGCCGGCGTGTGCAAAAACTTCTTCCACGAATGAGGTCCAACCGCATAGCCGAAGAGCGCATTGTCGTTGCGCCGGTGCAGCCGATAACGCCCGCCATCTTGCTCGTCGGTCCAGCCGCGCGGCAGGTCGGCGAGCGAGGCGATGTCGTCGTAGACGATCGCCCGGTCGCGCACCGTCGGGCCGATGACGCGGTAGCCCCGCCGACGCAAGGCTTCGAGCAGGGCTGCGACGCCGTCGGTCGTCAGGACGCTGCGCGGAACCGACTTCATCGACAAGCCCCTTGCTGTTCGGCCATTGGTGCGCGCGCGTTCATTCGGGATGTGACTTGAAATCCGAGTCACATGCGGGCCGACAAGATGTGCGCCGAAACGTGCGTTCGTTCCGATCCGCCCCATGCTTGGCCGCCGGCCGCATCGCAGCCTTGATCCACGTCAACGGCGACGGGCCATTGTCGCGCTATCAGACAACATTTTGGGCTCGGCCTGCTCCGCTTCCGCAAAGTGACCGCGGCCGCGATGTGACGGCCCAGCCACGGCGATTGACCTGAGTCAAAGCCATTTCGACGATATTGGTGATCAATGGATAAGGTGATGCGCGAGCCCCTCGCAAAAGGAGCTGCCGATGATCAAGACCATTCTCGTCCCGGCGATGGGCAATGACACCGATGTCGCGGCCTTTGCCGTGGCACTGCGGACTGCCCGGTCCTTTGCGGCCCATCTCGATGTCCTGCACGTCCGCCTCGACACGATCGAGGCCGCGGTCGCCATGAGCGCCGATGGCGGGGGCGGCGCTCTGTCCTCTGGACTGATCGAGCAGCTGGAGCAGGAGGTCTGCGAGCGCGAGGCGAGAGCCCAGCGCATCTTCTCTGAATTCTGCGCGCACAATGGCTTGACGATAACTGCGTCGCCGGCAGAGGGGAGAACCAAGCCGTCGGCGCAATGGCATGTCGAGACTGGCCAAGAGCCGCGCTGGATGGCAGCCTACGGGATGACCGCCGACTTGATTGTGGCATCGCGGGGCAGCGGGGATGATGCTGCATCGCGCTCAATCCTGGAAGCCGTGCTGCTCGAAAGCGGCCGACCCTTGTTGATCCCGGGTGCCGCCGCGCCGGCGGTAATGATGGCCGAAAAAATCGCGATCGCGTGGAAACCAACAACGGAGGCCGCTCGTGCGGTCGCCCTGGCAATGCCTTTTCTCGCACGCACCAAGGAAATCGTTGTGATGTCGGTCGAGGAGGAGGAAGGCCGCCGCGACGACGCCGATCGGTTGGCGCGCAGCTTGGCATGGCACGGCCTTGCCGCCACGGTAGAGCGGCTGACACCCGGGGCACACGGCGCCGCTGAGACGCTGCTCGCCGCCGTCAGCACCAAGGCCGGGCTTCTCGTCATGGGCGGGTACGGCCACAGCCGCCTCAGGGAATGGGTGTTCGGCGGTTTCACCCAACGCGTCCTCGCGGATGCCCCGCTACCTGTCTTGATCGCCCACTAGGCTGGGATCGACATACCGCCCAGCGGGATCGGCCAACCAGTCGAGTCCCGCCGGCTTCCGCGGATAACACCAAATCCATTTATACAATCTTCTCCTCCGCTCGACCTGCCCGATGGGCTAGCCGCGCTCGACGACCTGGTGCTGATCTTGTGGCAAGAATAGCCCTCCCGAATCCGTGCTGAGCTGTGGCGCCGGTCCGGCCGCGAGAGAGCGAGCCGCTCTGAACTTGAACGTCAGGCCAGGGTACGGCCAAATAGCGACGCCGAACCCGGTTCTGGCGGCGGGACACCGGCGGCAGGTCCACGTAAGATGGATTTGGCGCCCCTCAAGCGGCACCCTTTTCCGCACCGTTTCGCCGGAGCTGTACGCTCAGGAGGCTGGCGATGTCGGCAAGTCAGTTCATTTACGTCGTCGATGATGACGAAGCGGTGCGCGACTTGCTTTCGCTCTTGCTCGAAGCGCGCGGCTACACCGTGCGCAGTTTCGCGGGGGCGCCTCAATTTCTCGCCGCGGCGCCGGGCTTGCGTCCTGGCTGCCTGATTGCCGATATCCGCATGCCGGACATGGACGGGCTCGAATTGCAGCAGCGCTTGGTCGAGCGAGCATTCTCGTTCCCGCTGATCGTGATTACCGGACATGGCGATGTCCCGCTTGCGGTGCGCGCGATGAAGGTAGGTGCGGTCGATTTCATCGAAAAGCCTTTCGCCGCCGAGACGATCCTCGATAGTGCCACGGCGGCCTTGAAACGGCTTGCCAGGCCGCCCGATCAGGATTCTGTGGCGGCGGAGCGGCTAGGGATGTTGACGCCGCGCGAGCGAGAAGTCCTGTTGGGTCTGCTCGCCGGATTACCTAACAAATCCATTGCCTATGATCTGGCGATCAGCCCGCGTACGGTCGAGGTCCATCGTGCCCGGATCATGGACAAGATGGGCGCGCGCAGCCTGTCGGAGCTGATTAGAATGAGCCTCGCTGCCGGCATCCTGCCGCCCGTGAACTGATTACCGGATGACGGTCTTTGAGATGGGTCAACGCGCCGGCGAGGCGGCGTTCGGCATCACTGCGATCGGCATACTTGATGATCCCGCCCTCCCAAAGAACTACCTAAGACCAGCATCAGGGGCATCTTCGACCACCCCGAAGAGAGCGCTTCGCGGCATCATCTCACCGGAATAACCTCCATCTCGGCGGTCAGATCCTCTCCCAGAGACCGGTTTCTTCGTCAAGGCGATCGAGTTCGAGGCCACTGAAATCGAACCGCGAAACGATGCCGACGACCTTGCCGTCGTCGACGATCGGGAGGTGGCGATAGCGTCCGTCCTCCATCAGCCGCAAGGCCTCGATCGCCGTCTTTCTCGGCAAAATCGTCGTCGGATCGCGAGTCATGACGGCGGACAACGCTGTGCGGGCCGCGCTTTTTCCTTCCGCCAGCACCCGGTGGATGGCGTCGCGCCCGGTGAAAATTCCGATCAAGCGGCGGTCAGCCTCGGTCACCAGCACCGCGCCGACGCGCCGGTCGCGCATGCAGCGGCACGCCTCCTTTACTGTCGCCTCGGACGGCAAGGTCAGCGGATCTTGGTGCCGCACGATATCGGACATCTTTCTCATTGCTATCCACCTCGGCTGACGCGGTCGAGCGGGTTTTGCTGTGTTGCTTCGAAGTCGACGTTTCTATCTCGATCAGAGCGGCGTGAAACTTCCAGTCGCGGATGCGCTCCAGCCAGGCGAACCGCTTCTTCGCCGCTTCGATCGCTCGCTCCGGGCTGCGCGCCGATCGGATGAGGATCGAGCGCTGGCAGCACCGAAAAAGTCTTTCGTTGCGAGCGATCTTATTAATGAAGCAGACGCGATAGCTCGTCATCACGGCAGTTCTTCCACCCATACCGCGACTGTGGCTCGAAAAGCCTTTGGGTGGGCATGATCTGGATCAATTTCCCTTACGGGTCTCCGCTTTGGTCTTCAGCCTCGATGACGTCAAGCGGATTGCGCCACAATGCGGAAATGGCTGAACTCAGGATTATGCATAGATAGCCCGCCACGCATAATCCTGCCGGTGGCCGAGCAGCTCCCTTCAAAAGGCAAGTCAGTACATCATCAGTTCCGGATCCCCCGCCAGCTGACCAATCGGCGCGCAAACCGCGCGCGCCGTGGGTAATCTCGCCGGTCCCGCCGGTCCGGATGTGAACAGTCCTTCAAGCACTTCGCCCTCTGGTCATCCGCTCGCGATCATCACCGCAAGGATGCGGTTGTTGCAGTCTCGCTAAGCAAGATTTGCTCCAAATGGGTGATTCATTCGCGACATCGAAAGGGACATTCGGTAATTTCTACGAGCTGGACTTGGGAAGCTGGGAGCGTATCCGCAAGCTCACGCTAACGTCCCAACTCCGCAAAATAAACGGGTCGGTAAATAGATCCGGTCGATGGCGCACGCGATTGACTTAGATCAATGTAACGTTTTGCCACCGACGTTAAATTTGCAACGTCCTGCATTAGTTAATATGGAGGCGGCGATGAGGATATTTTTTATAGCGCGCCTTTTGCATGGATGATTTTTGTCTGGGGGGCATCTGTGTCGGGGTGGTGTCCAGGATGACCACCGTAGCCCTCGCAAAGATTAAGCCGTTGTAATATTGCCAAACTACTGTGCCGGGAGTTTTTTGAGAATACCAGGGGTGCCGTCGCCAGCAACCGCTCACCGGAGGCCGAAATGTTAGAGCTTCAGGCAGTTTATATCTCGCGGCAACTTTCTCGGGGCAGGTTTCAGTAGCGGCGGCTGCGACGGCGCGAGCGAGCGCCCCGGCAACCTCTGGGGTATTGTGGGATAACCGGATCGGCTAAAGATTTTCAGCCCAGTTCGCGTGTTTTGATTTAGATCAATGAGCGTTCGCTGGACAGTCCTAGAATGTTAACGACAGTAAGACCCAACTTGGACTGAATTTCCTGGGATCACCTTATTGCTCCCAGGGTCCACTCCAGCTTCTAAAAAGTCGAGCTCCGCTTCGCCGAATTTATCGATAACCACGCCCAGGAGAGTGAACCATGGCCATGGTCTTCCCCGACCAGTTCGGCACTTTTCTCCAGTTCCAGCAGGCTCTCGATGCGTTGCGCGCCAGTAGCTGGCTGGAGCCGAGTATCAGCGGCGGCGGCGCTTTTCCGCCACTCAATGTTTTCCGCAAGGGCGATGACGTCGTCATCATCGCCGAGTTGCCCGGCATCCGAAAGGCTGACCTGCAGATACAGGTCAAAGGCAGGACGATCCGCCTTGCCGGCACCAAACCGGTCGAGTATGGCGAAAAGGCCGGTGTCCATCGCCGTGAACGGTTGGCCGGGAGTTTCGATCGGGCGGTGACCCTCCCGGTCGAAATCGATGCGGACCGGGTCAGGGCCGAATACCACGAGGGGATTCTGGCGCTTTATCTCCGCGCACAGAGCGGGACAAGCCAAAAGCGATCACCTTGGCTTAGCCCGCATCGATTTAAAGGACGGAGGGTAAGATGGCAGAGTCCCAAGACAGCAACACAAACGCGAGTGTAAGTAAAAGCGCATCCAGACCTGACTGTGCTGCTGGAATATAGATCACATATCAGCGCGCTATTCGCGCTCACGTGAGAAAACGCAGAATTCGGTGCGGTGCGCTGCATCACTCGACATTGCAGCAGTAGGCGGCGAACAATTCGGCCGTGCATATAGTATTCATTGCGCGGCGTCATCAGACCTGGTGCATCAGCGCTGATTCTCTCTCACGAAGCACAGCTATCGTCAAAAGCGCACCGCTACTAGCGGTACAGGAAAAAAAAGAACAGGTCACCAAGGAGGAAAAGACAGTTCCTGCCCGTTACTACATTCAGAATACCGACATCTACGAAACCGACGACGCCCTGACCGTTGTGATGGAAATCCCGGGAGTCGAGAAAAAGGATGTTGATGTAAATATCGAAAATGATGTGCTCCGAGTCGAAGGCCGGCTCGACTTTACCAAATACGAGGGCCTGGAGCCACTCTATACCGAGTACAATGTCGGCCATTTCGCTCGCGCGTTCACCCTGTCGAACAAAATCGACCAGCAGCAGATCGCCGCCGAGCTCAATGACGGCGTCTTGACCCTGACGCTGAAAAAGGTGAAGGAGGCGATCCCGCGAAAGATCGCAATCAATTAAGTGTAATCGTTCTCTTGGGGAGTGTTTGCCGAGCCTCCGTCGGCGTCGCCGGCCGCACATGCAGCCGATCCTCCCCCGCGCGCACACGAAAGTATTTCCGCTTCCTGCTGATTCCGCCGATCGTGTCGCGATAAGGCTGGTAAGCCCCGGCTGTTTTCGCTGGCCTATCGTGCCGGCCCTGCGGGGGCGCCGTTGTGGCCGGTCGGCGATGACCTGAGAGAAAGGCATCGACGTCGCGCGTCGGCAGAACGCGAAGTCCTGGGAATTGCGCGGAGCCATGAGCCTCGCCCGCCTGCGCTGCCAGCAGGGCAGGCAGCAAGAGGCGATTGCACTTCTCGCCCCGATCTACGCCTGGTGACCTATACCAATAAATTATGCATGTTACAAAATGGGAATTATTTGGGATATCCAAAACCCATGACCCGAGCGAGAGTGACCATAATGGCAACTGTGCCCACGCCGAAGCGGCCACGCGGTCGCCCCCACAGCGACGCGCCCCCCAGGCCTTGGGTTCATGTCAGACTAGCGCCTGAGCTCAAAGCGCAACTAGAGCACGACGCCCGAAGGGGCAAAAGATCCGTTACTAGGGAAATCGAGGTGCGGCTCGAAAAGAGCTATCTCAGAGACCAAATTTATGGCGGCGTTCAAATGGCCGCGATGTTTCGTCTATTAGCAGAAGTCGCTCTAGGCATCGCAAACAACAAAATAGAGGCTCTTTTTTTGACGATTTCGAGGTTTTTGTTCGGACGTGGAACATCTGGCAAACAATTATTGAGGACCAGATGCCGCGACCTGATGACGAACTCCTCGACACAGTCTCCCGCGAGTGGGACGTCTCTAAAGCTGCATCACCGCGGACCTCTACACAGGCGGCGGCTCGGGAATGGCTAATCCGCCATGCCTCGCTCCCGCACGGCGTGACATTGGCGCACCTGCTTGCCGGAACGTTCGGGCCAGTTATCGGCAAATCTAGCGAAAATCGCGAACCGACGAGGGACATGCCTGCGCCAACCTTCGAATTGGCGGCAACCGGCATGTCAATCCCGCCGATCGGCGGCCTCGGGCAAGTGTTAGAAGATCTCACCAAATCGCAAGGCAACGCCGGCAGCACGGTGTGGCCGATCGGTGGTGTCGCCAAGATCATGGCGGATCTGATCCGATTAGGGGGCAGCAGCGCCCGCGCCGCCGCCGGGGAAGTGTCCCGACTGGCCCAGCTACTTGCCGAAGCAACGGAGGACGCAGCCGCCGGCGATACTGCCGTACCGCGGAGAGACCCGGACACCGATGTCGAAGCCATGCCGAAATAGTCTCGAAAGAGATGGCGTTACCCATCAACATCCCAAAGCGTGGCCTGACGAAGTGCGACGTCAGAATATTGCGGCATCAGCGATAAGACCCTGGAGAGGTATGGTCCCAAACCCAGCAAGATCGGCGAGCGCGTCGTCTATGACCGACGCGTGCTCGATCGGTGAATAGACAGTCTCGCCGATCTGCCCTCGTCGGGGGTCAACCCGATCGAGGATCCCGAAGACCTCCTGTTGAAAGCGATCGATGCTCGAACGACTACGTTACGTAACGCGCCGGCTAAACCGCACCGGAAAAGTGCGTTGGTATTGGCAGCGCCGCGGCCACAAGCTGACCCGGCTCCCCAACAATCCAGTCGAGCGGATGGCGACGACGGAGCGGCTCAATAACGCGGCCGACGCGATCCCGCTGCCCGCGGTACTCCGCGCGACAGCATCGGCGGGTTGATCCAGCGGTACCGCTACGGCGACCGTTTTCAGGCGCTCGCGGTCGGCACGATCAAATACTACAGGCGCTATCTGCGCGACATCGAAGCCCTCGGGCCCGGCCTGCCGCTCGCCTCATTTACCCGCCAGGCGGTGGTCGACTTCGTCGAGACCTACGAAAGCCGCATCAGCGCCGGCGGGCTGCAGCCGTTCTCAAAAACCTGTTTCAGCTTGCCCGCTATTACGGGCTCGTCGACACTGACGCCGCAGCCGGGTTGCGGCTCAGATCTTCAAAGCCACGCGATCGCATCTGGAACGACGACGAGGTCGCACGCTGGCTCACGGCTGCCACCTCCGCCCCGCACATGGTCACCGCCTTCTTGTTGCTGCAATTCACCGCCCAGCGCCCGACCGACGTGTTACGCATGGCGCGGCCGGCTTATTCGGGTGAAGCGATCCGGCTGCGTCAGCAAAAGACCGGTGTGGTTCTCGACGTGCCGATACACCCGTTGTTGCGCGCCCATCTCGATGCGCTGCCCCGCAAGGGACCGAGCATGACGATCATCACCTACCGTGGTCGGCCGGTGCCATATACCCGGTTCAACGAGCGCTTCCGCCGCATCGCCGCCGCCGGCATCGATGCGCAGGCCCGTGACCTGCGCCGCACAGCGATGCTGCGCATGGCCGAGGGGGGCCACCGTCCCCCAGATTGCTTCCGTCTCGGGCCACTCGATCGAGGCGACGCAACGCATTCTCGAAACCTACCTGCCGCGCAACTACGACCTAGCCGAGATCGCCATCGCCCGTCTCGCCGACTATCAAAAGCGCGGCCCGAATCGGGCACCAAGCCAGAACGGGGTCTAACGCGTTAGACAAAATATGATCCCTAACTCATTGATAAATAAGACTCAGAGAGTACCATATGTACTACAGCGTCTGAACCCGATCCGCACGACCCTGGCCGTGAAACCGCGCCCCCGCGGGGCGCGGTTGGTTTTGCACAATAGATTGCACGACCTGGCGGCCCGATAGCCCGTTCCCACCGGCACTATCGCCGCGCAACGGCTATGCGGTGAGCGGCGATCCAGATCAACCTCCTGCCTTAACTTCGGGAGGAGAGCCCGGAAATTCGGCTTGACGGCGATCAATCGATTGGCGCTGCTGTCTTGTTGGGCGAATAACGCACGGAGGTCCGCCGAGATGACCGGTCAAACAGCGGCCCGCATTCCCGACGGCACGGTCGGCGCGCAGGGCGCCGGCCCGAGCTTCGAATTCGGGCGCCCATTGCCGCCGGCTCTGCTGTACCGCCGCTGCGACCCGGCGGAACTCCCCTTCGCCCTTTGCAGCGAGCTGGAAGAGGCGCCTGACCTGATCGGCCAGGAGCGCGCGGTCGAGGCCATCCGGTTCGCCATGCGGATGCAGCGCAAGGGCTACAATGTCTATGCGCTCGGACCTACCGGCTCCGGCCGGCACGCACTGGTCGAAAATCTGCTTAGGCAGCAGGCCGAGGGCGAGCCGACGCCGCCCGACTGGTGCTACGTCAACAACTTTGTCGATCCGCAAAAGCCGTATTGCCTGCGGCTGCCGCCGGGGCGTGGCGCCGGACTGGCGGCGGCGATGAAGCGGCTGGTCGAGGAGTTGCGCGGCGCTTTGCCCGCGGCTTTCGAGCGCGATGAATACCGTTCGCGACGGGAGGTCATCGACCAGCAGTTCAAACAACGCAACGAAGCGGCGTTCGGGGCACTCCAGAAACGCGCCCAGCAGAAGGGCATCGCGCTATTGCGCACGCCGATGGGTCTGGCGCTGGCGCCGGTGCGCGACGGCAAGGTGCTGGAGCCCGACGCCTTCGAAGCCCTCCCGGCAAGCGAGCGCGAGTCGGTCCAGCACGAAATCGAAGCGACCCAGAGCGAACTCGAGGCAATCATGCGGCAGGTGCCGCAATGGGAGCGCGAGCATCGCGATGCCGTGCGCGACCTCAGCCGCGAGACCACCGGCTTCGCGATCGTGCATCTGATGGAAGAGGTCCGCGCCGCTTATGCGGATTTGCCCGAGGTCGCGAAATACCTCGACGCTGTCGAAGCGGACGTAAAGGAAAACGCCGACGACTTTCTCGCTCCACCGGCGCCGCCGGCCGACGCGACCGGTCCCGCGCCTGTCCCGGCACCGATATCGGCTGCGATCGAGGAATCGCGCTTTCGGCGCTATGGGGTCAACCTGTTGGTCGACAATGGCGGCCAGCGCGGCGCGCCGGTGATCTATGAGGACAACCCGACCCACCAGACCCTCGTCGGCCGGGTCGAACACCTCGCGCGCTTCGGCGCCCTGGTCACCGACTTCAACCTGCTGACCCCGGGCGCCCTGCACCGGGCCAATGGCGGCTATCTGATCCTCGACGCGCAAAAGCTGCTGACCGGCAATTTCGGCTGGCCCTCCCTCAAGCGGGCGCTCAGCGCCGGCCAGATCCGCATCGAAACCCTCGAACAATTGATGAGCGTGGCGAGCACCGTGTCGCTCGCGCCCGAACCGATCCCGCTCGACGTCAAAATCGTCCTGGTGGGTCCCGCGACGCTTTACTATCTGCTCAGCGCCAATGACGAGGAATTCGCCGAGCTGTTCAAGATCGAAGCCGATTTCGAGGACCGGATCGAGCGCACGCCTGAAACGACTTTGTTGTATGCCCGGCTCATCTGCACCATCGGCCGGCGCGAGAAACTGCGACCTCTCGACCGCGACGGCAGTGGCCCGCGTCATCGAGCAGGCGTCCCGGCTCGCGGCTGATTCCGGGAAATTGTCGACCGGTATGCGCGCGTTCGTGGATCTCTTGCAGGAAGCCGACCAGATCGCCGCCGACAGCGGGCAAGGACGTGGTCGGCGAGGCCGAGGTGCAGGCGGCGATCGACGCGCAATTCCGCCGCGGCGACCGCATCTACCGTCGCCTGCAGGAAGAGATCGGCCGCAAGACAATTCGTATCGAGACCGATGGCGCTCAAATCGGTCAGGTGAACGGGCTTTCGGTGATCAGCCTCGGCGAGCTCGCCTTTGGCACTCCGACCCGGATTACGGCGCAAGTGCGGCTCGGCCGCGGCGAAGTCGTCGACATCGAACGCGAGGTGGCGCTGGGTGGGCCGCTCCATTCAAAGGGGGTCCTGATCCTCAGCGGCTTTCTCGGCGGCCGTTTCGGCAAGAGCCGGCCTCTGTCGCTCAATGCCAGCCTGGTTTTCGAGCAGTCCTATGGCGGTGTCGACGGCGACAGCGCTTCAGGCGCCGAATTGTTTGCTCTGCTCTCGGCACTGGCCGAGGCGCCGATCAAGCAATCCTTTGCGGTTACCGGCTCGGTCGATCAGCGCGGCCAGATCCAGGCGATCGGTGGCGTCAACGAAAAGATCGAGGGCTTTTTCGACAGCTGCCGGATCACCGGCTTTACCGGTCATCAGGGCGTGATCATTCCAGCGAGCAACGTCAAACACCTGATGCTGCGCCACGATGTCGTCGCGGCGGTCGCCGAAGGCCGGTTCGCGATCTATCCGATCGACACCGTCGACCAGGGATTGGAGCTGCTGACCGGGATCCCCGCGGGAAAGCTTGACGGTGACGGAAATTATCCGGCCGGAACCCTCAATTATCGGATCGCCGCGCGTCTCGATGCCTTTGCCGCGAAGGCGGTCGAGCTTGCCCGTGCCGCCTCTGCGTTCGGATCACGCTCGTGACTGCCGCGATCGAGCGCGTCGTCGTTCCGCTCGACGCCGCCTCCGAGAACCGCGCCGCGATCGATACGGCGGCGCGGCTGGCGGCTCGTGCAAAGGCGCCTCTCCATGGCATTTTCGTCGAGGACGAGGATCTGTTGCGCCTGGCGAGCCTGCCGTTCGCCCGCCAGATCACGCTCGGAGCTGGCGCTGAGCCATTCACGGCCGAACAGGTCGGGTTGCACCTGCAGGTCGCTGCCGAGCGGGCTCGGCAGGATCTCGTCGCGGCCGCGAAACGGCACGCAGTCGACTGCACGTTCGAAATTGTGCGGGGCGCCTCGGAAATTGTCTTGTCCGGCGTGACCGAGCGCGATCTCGTCGTCGCCGGCGCGCTGACCCGGCCGATCGCCGGCGATTTTCGCGTGGAATGCCGGTGGTGGTCCTCGATCGAGGTCGCGACGGGCCCGTTTCTCCTGACCCGGGGGGGCTGGGACGGGGTCGGCTCGGTCGTCATGTTGCTGCGCGACCGCGGCCCGGCATCGGTCCGGCTGCTCGAAGCTGCAGCCCAGGCCGTCGAGGCCCGGGGAGGCGAACTAACGGTGATTGGCCCGCCCGCCGTTGTCGGCGCCAACGGTTTCGAGACATGGATCGCGGAGCGGCTCGCCGCCTTTCCGGTCCGGGCTCAGATCGAGGTCGCACAGGCCGAACCCGCCGCCCTACACCGGCGGCTCGGTGAACTCTCCTGCCGCTTGTTGGCCGTCGACGCCGGCCGAAGCGAAGGCCATTCCGGCCGGCTACGGGAGTATCTCGAGAGCTTTGCTTGCGACATCCTGTTCGTCCGCTGAAATCCTCAGGGGAATAGAGCAATCCTCGGTGTGCTGATGCAATAGCGGAACCGTCGTACAAAAGGCCATTTTGGGCCGTAAGATTTGCGCCGCTGGATTTCGTATATCGCATTTCGGGGGGCGGTAGGATGAGTCTCGGTCTGTTTTTGTTGGGGTGCTCCACCCTGTCGCGGCCGATTTGGGTCGGCAAGCTGGTCGAGTATTACCCTTGCCTTTAGACGTCGCCTGCTATGGCAAGTGTAACATCGCCAAACGGCTTTCCAGAATGGGGCTTATGGCTTTTGGCGCGGGCAGCGGCGACGGCGCGGGCACAAGATGTAGGCACCGACTCCCACTGCTCTCTTACATTGTAATTAGCTGCGTCGTCAAAGTGCTTATAAATTCAAATCGTAATTGCTCACCTGCTACCCAGGTGAGCAATTATTAATCTCCGCTGCCCCAATCAGCGGTGCTCAGTGCCTGAGACAACCACATTCGGGTCCGTTTCAACAAAACTAATACTGTCACCCTTGGGCGTGGTGAACTCATCGTAGTGAAACACGGCGCCAGTTTCGTCGGTATCGGTTTCTGATATCGTGCAATCTCGATTAACTTTATAGATGCCGGTATACTTCACCAAACGTTCCGCCTGTTGACCCTCTATCGCGGTTGTTGAAACGCCGGATAACGTGCCATCGCCGTTGAATTGATCTAAGCCAGCGTCGGCGAAGCGTGTCACGGTGTCGCCATTTATGGCGTAGCCAGCGTAAGAATAATTGTATATCCCGCGCACCGTCGCAAGCGAGCATTCGGCGGCCCAGCCTGTATCGGCGAAAAGCAGGCAGGCGACGGCAAAGAAGGGCGCTTTTGTCATAGCTATCCTCAATGTTTGATCCGCTTCCAGGGTAATATATACGGAAAGCGAGGCCTCATGGCCACTGTTGCTGGCGGATTGACAGGCCGTTTTTGTCTGCCGCTGCCGATTAGTGCGCGCCGGCTACCCCCTTTCGCCCCGTCGCAAGCCTATCCGACCACGTCGCCGCGCCGGTAGGTCCTCAATAGCCCACCTGGTCCCCGCCGATTGGTGCTGTCCATCGTAATCGCCGCGGTCGAGCATTAGGTCGGCGCGCTCCGCTGCTTCAAGCTCGGGCTTGGCACCGTGCTTTCGGATCAGCAGGCTGGCGGCGCGCCAGATATCGAGATCAGAAACCCATCGCCACGCCCGATCGGCGCACCATATCACGCGATTATGCCGACGCTCGACCTTACCGACGACAAGAAGCTTGCGTTGGTGGCTCATCTCAGGCACGCGCTCGAATATGATCCCTTCCCCTATGCGCACCGGCTCGACCCGCTCAAAGCGATCCTAGCCAAGCTCGAACCGCCGGCGCCGAAGCCTGAACCTTTGCCGCCAATCAAGGCCGGCATGACGCCGAGGCGTAAGGTTGCGTGGCGGCGACGCGAAGGTCCAGATTCTTAGTAGCAGACTGGCGAAGGTCCAAGGTAGGCCGCCCTTGGTGATGTAGCCGCACCGCTAACGGCTCCAACCGCCCCACCGATTGCAGCAGCCATGCCTATCGGTGCGCCTACAATTGCGGCAACAACGGCGCCAGTGCCAGCCCCAATCGCACCGGTACTCACGGCTCGGCATCCCGGCGTTACGCCACAACCGGCAAGGGCTAGCGACGTGATCATCAGCCCTGCTGCCAAGGCACCCGAACGTGTCATTTACTCCTCGCTCTTCGTCGACCAACAGCTACCCAAACGGGTTGGATTGCGACTTTTGCTCAGGGCAAAATTGAGTCATGGAGCCGCCGTCGCTGAGAACCAGCTTTGGGCGCAGGAGTTGACTTTCGATGAACGCCCACCGATGACGCTCGGCAACGCCGCAGCGGCCCACGTTCGGCTGATCGTCTGCTGCCTCGATTGCCACCATCAGGTCGAGCCC
Source organism: uncultured Alphaproteobacteria bacterium (assembly GCA_963774345.1). GTDB lineage: Bacteria > Pseudomonadota > Alphaproteobacteria > ATCC43930 > CGMCC-115725 > AP-15. The sequence continues at coordinate 104,112 of CAVZFB010000031.1, read as the reverse complement.
GACCCCGCCGAGATGGCCGCGCGCTACGGCGCCGAGATGACCGTCCCGGATTGGCACGCGGCTTGTTTGCTCACACTGCGGGAGCCGAAGGGTGGATATGGTCGTTAGCGGAACCGTCGTACAAAAGGCCATTTTGGGCTGTAAGATCTGCGCCGCTGGAGTTTTGCATATCGCGTTTCGGGAGGGGGCGGTGGGATGAGTCTCGCTCTGTTTTTGTTGTGGTGCTCCGCCTGTAGCGGGCGATTTGGCGCCGCGAAGTTTATTCCCGATAATTCCCGGTTCGGCGAATTTAATTCCCGGATCGGGTGGAAAAATTCCCGGTTAGTTTGCTACGGGAATTCGCTCTCAATAGATTGGTCCAGCTTATATTTTTATCGCCGAAAAGCGCCTGCGACGGCAAATCGGCGAGAATTACCGGTTATTTTCTCGGTTCGCGGGAATTCCGCAGCACGGCCGACGGCACTAGACTAAGCACAGCGGAGACTTCGACATGTCCTACGCCGCCCCGCTCGCCGATATGCGCTTTGTGCTCGACGAGGTCGCACGGATTGACGAAGTGGCGTCGCTGCCCGGCTACGAGGCGGCTTCCACGGATCTCGTCGCCGCGATCCTCGGCCAAGCTGCAAAGCTCGCTGAGACAGTTTTGGCGCCGCTGAACCAGCCGGCGGACCGTATCGGCAGCGTTCTCGAAAACGGTGTCGTGCGCACCCCGCCTGGGTTTCACGAGGCCTACGCCCACTATGTCGAGGGCGGTTGGAACGGGCTCACCGGCGAGCCCGAATATGACGGGCAGGGGCTACCCTTCGCTCTCGCGGCGCCGGTGGCCGAGATGTGGAACTCAGCCTGCATGAGTTTCGCCTTGTGCCCGCTGCTCAACATGGCGGCGATCGAATTGCTGCAGGCCTATGGTTCTGAAGAGCAGAAGCGGCGTTATCTGGGGAAGCTCGTGTCGGGCGAGTGGACCGGCACGATGAACCTGACGGAGCCGCAGGCCGGATCGGATCTCGGCGCGCTGACGACCCGCGCGGTGGCGTCGGGAGATCATTACCGGATAACCGGCCAGAAGATCTTTATCACCTATGGCGACCACGACCTGGCGCCCAACATCGTCCATGCGGTGCTGGCGCGCACCCCTGGAGCGCCGCCGGGATCGCGGGGGTTATCGCTGTTTCTCGTGCCGAAATTTCTACTCGATGACGAGGGCATGCCCGGACAGCGCAACGCGGTCCGCACCCTGAGCTTAGAGCACAAGCTCGGGATCCACGCCTCGCCGACCTGCGTCCTCGCCTATGAAGACGCGGTCGGCTGGAGGATCGGCGAGGAAAATCGCGGCCTCGAATACATGTTCACGATGATGAACAATGCCCGGCTGAATATCGGGATGCAGGGCGTCGCGATCGCTGAGCGCGCCTATCAGCAGGCCCGCGACTTTGCCCGGATACGGGTGCAGGGTCAGCCGCTCGGCGCCGCGGCCAATGCCGGACCATCGCCGATCACCCACCATCCCGATGTGCGTCGGATGCTGCTGTGGATGCGGGCCGCGACCGAGGCGATGCGGTCCCTCGCCTATTACGCCGCGGCGATGATCGATCGTGCTCGCCGTGATCCCGACAAGGCCGAGCGGTTCCGGGCGCAACGCCGGGCCGATTTGTTGATCCCGGTGGTCAAGGCGTGGTGCACCGACCTCGGCGTCGCGGTTGCCTCGACCGGGATCCAGGTGCATGGCGGCATGGGCTACATCGAAGAGACGGGTGCGGCGCAATATCTGCGCGATGCCCGGATCGCGCCGATCTACGAGGGCACAAACGGCATCCAGGCGGGCGACCTCGTCGGCCGCAAGCTCGCCCGCGATCAGGGCGAGGCGGCGCAAGCGCTGTTCGGCGAAATCGCCGCAACTCTGGCCGTTCTCGAACGGGCGGATGGCGGCGACATTGTCCCGATCGGCGAAGCGCTGCGCGCCGGGCTGGCGGCGCTCGAAGCCGCGACAACCCAGCTCATCGATAGCGAACCCGCGACGGCGGCAACGGGTTCGGCACCCTATCTCCAACTGTTCGGGATCGTTTGCGCCGGCTGGCTGATGGCGCGCCAGGCGCTCGCCGCCGACCGCCTTCTGGCCGCAGGCAAAGGCGATGCTGCCTTCCTCCACGCCAAGATCACAACCGCACGGTTCTATGCCGAGCATTTCCTGGCGCTGGCGCCGGGCCATCTTCCCGCTATCCTCGGCGCCGCGACGGTGCTCGGCTTCGATCCGGACCAGTTTTGACAGCCGGTGCCCGCCCTCCCAGCGACCTCCCCACGGGTCGACGATGTCAGGCTCGGCATCGCCTACACGGTCGCGTCGGTGTTTCTGTTCTCATTCCAGAATGCGATCGGCAAATGGCTGGCGCAGAGCTATCCGATCCCGATGCTGGTGTTCTTCCGCAGCGCCATGGCCTTGGCGCCGTCGTACATGCTGGTCATGCGGGCGGGTGGGGTCAGGGTGTTGCGTACCAACCGGCTCGGCGCCACGATCGTCACCCTAACCGGCCTCTACCTGCTGCGCCACGAAGCCTTCCGCCGCACTCCACCCCGCCCTGCCCGGCACACCCGCCCGATAGGCTGAGGCGACCGCGAGCGGCAGTCAGGGACGATGGGCTCGACCGTGCCCCTTGAAGACTTCGTTGAAAGCAGCGACCGCGGCGCGGGGGCCGGCGGGGTAGGACCAGATCGCGCCGATTACGGCGAGAAAATCGGCCCCGGCTTCGACCAGGGGCCCGCAATTCTGTTGGGTGATGCCGCCGATCGCGCAGCACGGCACGACCGTCGTTTCGCTCCAGTCGCGCAGCACCTCGGGATCGGCGCGGTGCTTGGTGGCGGTCTTGGTCATGCTCGGAAAAAACGCGCCGAACGCGACATAGTCAGCGCCGGCCTCGGCGGCGGTAATGGCGCGGTCGCGGCTGTCGCCGCAGGTCACCCCGACGATCCGGTCCGAGCCGAGTAAGCGCCGCGCCTCGGCATAAGGCATGTCCTCCTCGCCGGCATGGACGCCGTCGCAGTCGAGCTCGGCGGCGAGGTCAGGCCGATCATTCATGATGAAAGCGACGCCGCGCGCCTGGGCTATCGGCTTGAGCACCGCGGTCGCCCGGCGCACCGCGGCGTCGTCGACCTCCTTGAGCCGCAGTTGCAGACAGGCGACATCGCCGCCCGAGAGCGCCTCTTCAAGGTCCTTCGCAAAGCGGTCGGGATCGAGCGCCGGCGGCGTAATCAAATAAAGCCGGGTGGTCGCCGACATCTCGCCTTTCGGTATCATCAATCCCTGCCCTGATAGATCCTGATGATCTTGATTCTGCGCTCCTCAGGCCTTGGCGGTCGAGGCGCTGTAGATCTCGTCAATCGATTGCGCTAGGGCGGCCTCGAATTCGGCGTCGCTCATCGACACCCTCAGATCCTGGGCGAGGGCACGGGAGAAGCTTGCGATCATGCCGTGATTGGCGGCGAGCTTTTGGCACGCGTCGGCCCTCGTGTAGCCGCCAGAAAGCGCCACAACCCGGGCGCAACGCGGGTGGTCGACCAGCGGCTTATAAAGATCGGGAACATCGGGCAGCGTCAGCTTGAACATGACCTGCCGGCCCGCCGGCAGTGCGTCAATACGTTCTTTGAGCTCATCGCAAAGGATCGCCTCGGCGCCCTTTTTATCGGGGCTCTTGATCGAGACCTCGGGTTCGAGGATCGGCATCAGCCCGTGTCGGGCAATCTGGTCGCCAAACTCGAACTGCTGTGCCGCAATCGCGGCAATCCCGTCCTTGTTGGCGAGGTTGATCACCGAGCGCATCTTGGTGCCGTAGACGCCGAGCTTGACCGCTCGCTCGCACAACTGATCAAGCTGCGGCATCGGCCGCATCAGCTGGACGCCGTCCTTTTCGGATTCGAGCCCGCGGTCGACCTTGACAATCGGCACAACGCCCCGGTCTTCCCACAGATACGAAGGCGTCGGCTTGCCGCGCACCTCGCCGTCCATCGTCCCTTCGAACAGGATCGTGCCGATGACCTTGTCGCCGGTAAAGGCGGGCGCAGTCATCATCCGTACCCTGAACTCGTGGATCAGCCGAAACATCTTCTGCTGGTCGTCGGTGTAGGCGCTGTCGGGAATGCCATAAAGGCGCAGTGCCCCTGGCGTCGAGCCGCCGCTCTGATCGAGTGCTGCGATGAACCCGGCTTTTCTGGACATCTGCGACATCATCTGTTGATCGGCCATGATCGTCATCCTTTGTCGAAGCCGCCTTTACGAGAACGCGTCGAGTTTCCACTCATTGCCGTCGAAGCGGAGATTGGCGCGAATTCGCTGTCTCCGCAATCTTCGCCGCGGCTAGTCGGCAGAAAGGTTTTATCGGACGAATCGCGTAGCCTGCTGCTATAATGCGCACCGACGCAATCCTCCACGATCACAGAAAATGGAAAGGGGGAAATGATGGATCCCGTCGTCGGTACCGGCAAATACACTTACAACGTCAACGAGAACTGGATGCGGCCGCCGGCCAATCTAGAGGTCAGGGCGTGCGCGGTTTCAGTCGATTCTCGGGACCGGGTCTATTGCTTCAACCGAAACGCCGAACATCCGGTGGTGATCTTCGACCGGGACGGCAACTTCCTGTCGTCATGGGGCGCAGGATTGTTTTCGTTTCCGCATGCGATCCGCATCGACGAGAACGATTTCGTCTGGCTCACCGACGAGTACCACGGCCAGTTCATGAAATTTACCACGGATGGCAAGCTGTTGCAGACCATCGGCGTCAAAGGCGAGCGCTCCGACACCGGTGTACCGCCGGACCAGTTCAGTTCGGCCGCCTATAAGCAGGTGACGCATGGCGGCGGCCCGTTCAACCTCCCGACCGACATCGCCTTTGCGCCGAGCGGCGAGATGTTCATGAGCGACGGGTACGGCAACGCACGCGTCCACAAATTCGGCGCCGATGGAAAATATCTGTTTTCCTGGGGCGAGCCGGGCACCGCACCCGGGCAATTCAACCTGCCGCACGGAGTATGGATCGACCGGCGCGGGCGTCTGCTGGTGGCCGATCGCGAAAACGACCGGGTGCAGGTGTTCGACCAGACCGGCAAGCTGCTGACCGTGTGGCCGACCGAACTGATTGGCCCGGCGTTCTTCTATGTCGATGACGAAGACACCGTCTACATCCCCGAGCACAATGGCGGGATGATCAGCATCCTGACTCTCGACGGCGAGAGGCTGGCGCGCTGGGGCGACGGCCCGGTCAACAGATCCTGCCACGGGATCTGGTGCAACTCGCACAAGGACCTTTACGTCGTGCAGCCGGGCGAATGGGGCCGGGTGCGCCGCGTGGTGAAGTACACCCGGCAATAAACGCCCGCCAAGCATCGGCGGCCAACTTGCACCGGATCGGCCGTTCGTTTTGCAGTCGACCCGAGCGCCAAGATTGCCTCGTCGGGCGCCGGCTCCTCGCCCTAAGTGGTAGGCGCGCGACCGCGATGGGCGATAATGCTCAGCCGAGCCAGCGGGCTCCCCAGCGGTCGGCGTGGGCGACCTCAGCCGGCGGGCGGCGCGTCAGCGGGCCGAAGTTGTCGAGCGGCCAGCCGATCGGCATCAACGCGAAGGTCGCGACGTCGTCGGGGATGCCGAGCACGGTTTTGACCTCGTCCTCGCAGCGGATGTGGTTGGTGGTGATCACGGTGCCGAGACCGAGGGCGCGGCAGGCCAGCAGGATATTCTGGACGGCAGGGTAGATGCTGGCGCCGCGAATGCGGTCGACATAAGCCAGTTCGTTCGCGTAATCGGCGGCTATGGCGGGCGGCAGCGCGTCGCGCGGCGGCACTACCGGGAGGTGCTGGCACGGGACGAGGAGCACCGGAGCCTCGCCGATGTGCTCCCAGAGATGCCCGCCGGCTCCCAGCATCCGAGCGAATTGCTGCTCAGTGAGGTGGGCCGGCCGGCCGCGCGCCGCATACATGGCTGCGGCGATATCGGAGGCCTTGCGGTAAATGCCGCCGAGTTTGCGCCGCTGTTCGGGATCGCGAACCACTACAAAGGCCCAGTTTTGGGCGTTGCCGGCGGACGGGGCGCGGATCGCTGCATCGAGGATCTTGGTGATCAGCGCCTCGGGGACGGGGTCGGGCTTGAGGCGGCGCAAAGAGCGCGCCGAATAGATCGCCTCGAACAATCCGATCTCGGGCATAGGTCAGCCTGATCGAAAGAAAGCCGGCGGCGCCTGGACGATCGGCGCTGCCGCGTCAAAAATCTCTCGCCGGTCGCCGGAACGCGGCGGATAGATACGCTCACGGTTGATGGTCTCTTTGGTGCGCTTGGCGGCGGCCCCTGTAGTCGCGACGCGGCGATCCCAGCCCTCCGTGCAGACAGCACCCCACGGCCCGAGGTCGAGGATCGTCGTGTACCAGTCGATGTTGAGCGGCAGCATCGGCAGGCCCAGCAAGTCGCACACGACATTGTGCCCGGCGAAGCGGCCCATCGGCCGACCGTGCTGGCACGACATCACGCAGGAATGGCTGCCGTCGATCGCAAACCAGGCGGCGTCGCCGGTCGCAAATTCGGCCGGCATGCCCTTAACCTTGAGAAAGGGATCGACCGGAACCCGTCCGAACCGATCGCGCTCCACCGGAAAGAGTCTCGCCAGCGGATGCGCCTGCATCCCGGCGCACCAGACGATCGTCGCGGCGGCGATGCGCTCGCCCGAGGTCAAGGTGGCGCCGGCTTCGTCGATCGCCGCGACCGAGACGTTGGGCCGGGTCTCGATGCCGAGCGCGGTAAGCGCCTCGTCGATTATGGCGCGCGCCTCCTCGCCCATATCGGAGCCGATCCACGGTTGCCGGTCTGCAATGATGACGCGCGGCGTGCCCGGCGCACTCCCGAGGGCCGCGCGTAATTTTCCAGGCATCTCGGTCGCGACCTCGATGCCGGTCAGGCCGCCGCCGATGATCAGGGCGGTCCACTGCCCCGGAGTTGGCGCTCGCGCCGGCAGCGCCGCGATATGGGCGTTGAGACGGCAGCCGGCGTCGTAGGTGTCGACATCGAAGGCGTGGGAGTCGAGGCCCGGGATCGGGGGGCGGGCGAGCCGGCTGCCGAGGGCGAAGACCAACCGGTCATAGGGCAAGAGACTTGGCGCGTTGGGTCCCGAACATGTGACCTGCCGGTTTGCGAAGTCGATGCCGGTTACCTCGGCCTCGATGCGCTTGACGCCGATCGGCGTCAGAACCTGATCGAGTGGAACCCTTGTTGCGTCGAGATCGACCTCATAGTTGCGCACGCGGATCGAATGCCATGAGCTGCGGTCGACGAGCGTGATCTCGACCCGGTCGGGGCCGATGCCGAGCTCATCGAGCTTTCGCGCTGCGCCGATCGCGGCCCACAGGCCAGCAAATCCGGCTCCCAGGACGACGATCTGCTGCATCAGGGTCGCTGCGGCCAGGGCCGCGTCAGACCCGTTCGAGCACCGCGGCGATGCCTTGGCCGACGCCGACGCACATCGTCACTAGCGCATAGCGGCCGCCAGTGCGCTGCAATTGGCGTGCGGCGGTCAGAGCGATCCGCGGACCGGAGGCGCCGAGCGGATGGCCGACCGCGATCGCGCCGCCGTTCTGGTTGACCCGGCTGTCGTCGAACGGCAGGTCGAGCCCGCGCAGGCAGGCCAGCACCTGGGCGGCGAAGGCCTCGTTGATCTCGATCACGTCGATATCGGCGAGGCGGAGCCCGGCGCGGGCGAGCGCCTTTTTCGAGGCTTCGACGGGGCCGATCCCCATGATCCGGGGCGGAACCCCGGCGACACCGCTGGCGACCACGCGGGCAAGGGGCCCGGCCCCGGCCGCGTCGCCGGCCTTGCGGCTGGCGACAATCATCGCCACCGCCCCGTCATTGATGCCCGAGGCATTGCCGGCGGTCGTCACCCCGCCCTCCTGCAACGGCCGCAATCGGGCGAGCGCGGCTAAGTCGGTCTGCGGGCGCGGGTGCTCGTCCTCGGCGACCTTGACCGGCCCGGCGCGGCCGCCCGGCACCTCGACCGTGAGGATCTCACCTTCGAAGAATCCGTCGGCCTTGCCGGCCGCGTATTTGCGCTGCGACCCCGCGGCGAACGCATCGCACGCCTCGCGCGTGATCTGATAGTCGCGCGCCAGATTGTCCGCGGTTTCGGGCATCGTATCGGCGCCGAACTGGCGCTCGATCTTCGGGTTCGGAAAACGCGCGCCGATCGTCGAGTCGAAGACGCGACTGTCGCGGCCAAACGCGGTCTCCGCCTTGTTCATCACATAGGGCGCGCGGCTCATGCTCTCGACGCCGCCGGCGATGAAGGCCTCACCCTCGCCGCAGGTGATCGCCTGCGCCGCCATGACAATGGCGTTAAGCCCGCTGCCACAATTGCGCTGCAACACCGAACCGGCGACCTCGATCGGCAGCCCGGCGAGCAACCCAGCATGACGCCCGACGCAGCGGCTGTCCTCGCCGGCCTGGTTAGCACAACCGACGACGACATCCTCGATCTTGGCCGGGTCGAACGGGCTCTGCTCGACGACCGCGGAAATCACCGAGGCCAGCATGTCGTCGGGCCGCATCCGGGCGAGCGCGCCGGCATGTCGGCCAAAGGGTGTGCGCAGGGCGTTATAGATATAGGCGTTGAGCATGGCGGGTTCCTCCTCGCCGCATCTCCGCGCGCCGGCCAGCCGCTGTCAAGCCCCGCAATAGGCAGCAGTGACTCACAAGATAACCATCCACTGGCTTCGCGGGCAATTGCGCCTGCGAGAGCTATAACGACCGCCTGCAAGAGCGGGTAGGGGCGAAATCGATTGCTTGCCTTGAGCCTAAAACATCATGCGGATTCCGGCGGTGAAGCTGTTGAAGCTGGTGTGACTGACCCCCAAAATGGAATCATAATTGATGAAGGCCGACTTGTTCCCGGTAAGCTGCAGCGAGACCCCGACCCCGAGGTCAACATAGTTCCTCGATGTTGGGGTGCCCGGTAGAATAAAGCTCGAAAGCAAGCCCGGACTCGTGTCATTACTGTACGCGACCGAAACCGAGGTATTGTCCGGACTATATTGGTGCGCCCAGCGAAACCGAGCGATCGGAAAGAGAGTACCAAGTGAAGTGTTCATTGTGTATTGGGCGTCAGCACCAAGGAACGTCAGAACGGAATTGACATTGGAGCTTCCATATTGCAAGTTGGCTCCCATCGCACCCTCTTCGTTGAATGCGTCGACTCCTGTGTGTTGGTATAAAAAGCGGACGATTGGTGTTAAAGTAAAAGCGCCGGCGGGCAAGTTGTAACCGCCGGCCATGGTAAACCCTGCGATGCGGCTTCCGAAACTCCCGGTCGCGATCCGATCGACCGGAGCCACGTTGGTATTACTCGGTATGACGATATGCCGTTGGGAATCGTTATTGCCGCCTCCGATTATCCCGATGGCATTCAAGTAGATGGCATCGGTTGGGAAATAAGTGGCATAGATATTCCCTTGCAATAGGTCACCGTTCAAGGATTGACCAGGCGCGCTGAGCGAACTGGTGTCGAAATCGGTGTTTGATTGCGTGTAGCCAAACGCCAGCCCCGCGATCAGCTGCGGGGTTATTTGGTAATCTGCGCCGGCGACAAATCCGGCGTTGTTGAATGAGTAACCGTTCTCGCTCGTCGTGAGATCTCTGCTGCCAAACTGACCCAGCCCGTTGACAAACACCCCCAACCGGCCCAACGAATACGAAAATGGCGGAGCTTGGTTCTGCGCGACAAGAATTTGGCCGCCCGGCTCCAGCGTGCTCAAAGACGCAAGTTGTTCGCCCTGCGGCGCCGCCCCGATTGCCACCGTCGTGATGCTCGTCCCATTGCGCAGCTCCTTCAATCTGTTCTCGATCGTGTCGGTCTGCCGGCTGGTCTGGGTAGTTTGCGCCACCGAAGCTTGGCTCGTCGGGGCGAGCAACTCGGCGCCGCCGTTCAAGCTTTGCAAGCCGCCTTGCAACCCGCTCGTACTAAGACCGTACGAGCCCATGCCCGCGGGGACGGCCTGCCCTTGCAGCTGCAACGCATTGCCAATCATCGCCGAGCATATCGTCTTCAGATCTATTTGATTTGGAGTTGTTGCATTCATACTGACGGTAGGACAGAAATTGTTGATGGATCCAGACATCGCCTGTTGCGCAGTGTTTTGCTCCGGTATCGCTGTCAGGTTCGGCTGACCTGTGAGAGCAGAAAAAGATGCCGACGATTGAGCGTCAGCGAACTGGACGACGAGCGCCGAGACGGCGAGCCCAAATCCGACGCCGCAAACTCGCCGCCGGATACGGGTTATGGACAGAGTTCCCATCGTAGATCTCCCTCCCTAGGTCACGGCAGGGCCGACATCACCGCAATCGCTGCTGTAATCTCATCCAGCGCTCAGGCACCGTTCTTGGTTAGCGTAACCTAGATCTGGCTCCCTTACAAATCCCTGAAACGTGCGGATTCCGGGAGAAGTCGCCCGCGAATCCGGGATGATGTCGTCCGGTTAGACACCGTCTCTGCTGGCCCCCTTAGCGTCCGCTCTTTTGGCTTGAGCGTCCGCTCTTTTGGCTTGCCACGGGAGCGGACGATGCCAGCAGAGAGGATCGCGATGCGGCAGGTGCGCAATGTGCTTCGTTTGAAGACCGCCAGGGTGGGCAGCAACGAGATCGCCTGATAGGGTTCGATACGCTCCTTGATCATTGTTTTGCGCTCGCGCAATAGCCGACGCTGGTCCTCTTCGTCGGGGCCGGGAAACACTACCATCGCGCACACCAGCGGCTCTCCGTCACTTTCGTTGGCATAACTGACGCCTCCCACCAGCACACTTGCACGCTTTACAATTTCTTGTTAACCTTACCGAAATATGAGGCGTCGGGAGCTGCCGATGCAGAGCCTTTGGGGCTTACTCGAAAAAAGAAAGTCGGCGCGGGAGGTTATCGCGCTGCTTGCGCCGATAGGCATCGCCCTCGCGGCCGGGATCTGGGCAGTGGTCACCTATGTCTGGCCTGCTCATGAGGCTGCTAAAGAGGTGCCGCCGACCGCTGTTTGTGCCGAGCAAGGCATAGCGATCGGCGGCAATGTGTCTAGATCGAAGATCACGAATAAGGCCTCGGGCGCCTCGCCGACCGCAGGGCCATGCGTCGAACCTGGCAACAAGTAATCGCCCCCTTTGGGTTGGCGCTGCTCCTTGTGGCAGCGGGGTTTTCCGTGCCGACCAGAGCCGCGAGCAACAGCCCCACGGCAAGCGAGGGAATTGCGATAAGCGGATCAGTCAGCAACTCCACAATCAACAATACCGTCAACAAGCAAGACCCGGCAGTTCTCGCGGCGATGACAAAGACTTTTGCCGACCAAATGGCCACCACGACCGAGGCCAGGGTGCGAGCCGAGGCGAAAGCAGCGGACTTGGCTCAAAAGCTGGGTTTTACATCGAGTGCGGTCACCGAGTTTTTCAGAATCTTGGGCGAGCAGAACGTACCGGAAGAGAAAATTCCAGCCCGGTTGATCGAGATCGCGACCCATTTCGCTCAGACCCGCGACGAGCTGGTGGCTCTGGAACCGGATGATCCGCAGGCCGCAGAGCTGGCCAATTCGGCGAAGCAGGCGCTCGATGCTGGGCAATTAACCGAGGCGGATAAGCTACTTGACCAAGCCAAGGAAGCGGAGCTTGCCGCCTTCCGACAAGCAAGTGAGCTCGCCCAGAAAGCTCAGGAAGCTGCGGATCGCCACGCCCTGACAGCAGCAAAGCTGCTGTCTAGCCGAGGCAATATTGCAATGACGCAGCTGCACTATGCCGATGCGGCGGGAGCATTCAGGGAGGCTGCGACCTTGGTTCCGCCTGGGCATCCAGACGTGACGGCGGAGTTCCTCGACGACGAGTTAGGTGCTCTCTATCACCAAGGCGACGAGCGGGGCGACAACACTGCCCTAAAGAAGTCTGTAGAAATCTGGCAGGTAATTTTGGGTTACCGCCCGAGAGATCGCGTGCCGCTCCAATGGGCGGTGACCGAGGCGAACCTCGGCGCGGCGCTCGAAAGGCTCGGGGAGCGAGAGGTCGGGACGGATCGGCTGGAGCAGGCAGTCGCCGCCTATCAAGCGGCACTTGAGCCGGCCGCGAACTATTATGCAACATTCGAGGAGGACACGCGCGATCGGGTCTCGTGGGTCATCGTGGCCGCAATACAAATGAATTCTGGGTGCCGCACTGGAGACGCTCGGGGAACGTGAAGGACGCGCGGCACGGCTTGAGGAGGCGGTCGCGGCCGACCGTGCCGCACTAGAGGAATACACCCGCGATCGCGCACCGCTCAAGTGGGCGCTGACCCAAATTAATCTTGGCAACGTGCTACAGACGCTTGGAGAACGAGAGGGCAACACGGCGCGGTTGGAAGAAGCGGTCGTGGCCTATCACGCGGCCCTCGAGCAATGCACGCGCGATCAGGTGCCGCTCCAGTGGGCGTTGGCTCAGAATAATCTTGGAAAGGCGCTTTGGGTTTTGGGGAACCAAGAGAACGGGACGGAGCGGCTGAAGCAGTCGGTTGCGGCCTATCGCGCGTCACTTGAAGTGCGGACGCGGGAGAGGGTCCCGCTCGACTGGGCAATGACCGAGAATAATCTCGGTATAGCGCTCAAGGCCTTGGGGGAACGAGAGAATGGAACGGCGCAACTGGAAGAGGCGGTCGCGGCGTATCGGGCGGCGCTCGAGGAATACACCCCCGATCGCGTGCCCTTGCAGTGGGCTCAGACGCTAATGAATCTCGGCAACGCGCTGCAAAGGATCGGAGAGCGTGGGGGCGGCACAGCCCGGCTAGAGGAGGCCGTCGCGTCCTACCGCGCGGCGCTCCAGCTCGATCCCCTCCCGATTGACCAGGCTCGCGACCTGTTTAATATGGGCCTCGCGCTCGTCGCGCTGGAGAGGCGCCAAGAGGCGCTGGCCTGCTTTAAGGAAGCCGGAGCTACTTTCAAAACCGTCGGCTTGCCTCACCTGGCGGACGTGTCTGGAGGCTGGGTTGTCCGCCTGAGCAACGAGATCAACACAGGTGGGCCTAACACGCCTACCCCCTTGAGACACGACCTAGGCTATCAATAGTGGCGTGTGCGTAAGATCTGGCCCATGGTCCACAGCCTCCTCGACGGGTGACACCCCGCAGAGAGCTAACCCGATCAACGCACGAGGTAACAACAACGCGCAAATGTTAATTTAATGCGTCACAAGTAAAGATACCAGCAGGCAAGTAGACTGGTGGCCATCGCCTAGGTATTCGCGGTGTCGGAACAGGTCGGCGTTGGCAGTTATCGCGAAAGGCTCGAGCGCAAATGGCGGCGCGAGAAATGGTGGCCAAAGGGTGTGTGCAAGGCGTTATAGATAATAGGCGTCGAGCATTCTCGCCGCATCTCCGCGCGCCGGCCGGCCGCTGTCAGGCCCCGCAATCGGCAGCAGTGACTCAGGTGAGTTTCGGTTCCCGACCCTTCTCGGCCACCCAGCCCTCGCGCTGAGAATAGGCCTCCCGCCCCTTCTGGAAGGCCTGTTCCAGGTAGTCAGCGCATGGTACGACGGCTCAACATCGATGGCGATGGTCAAGGAGATTTGAATGGAAGACCGAGAGATTCGAGCCGCTCTAGATCGCCATTGGGCCGCCTCCGATGCGAACGACTTCGAGGCGGAGCACCAGATTTACCTGGAGGACGCGGTGCTCGAATATCCGCAATCCGGCGAGCGTATCCGCGGGCGGCGGAAGATTCAGTCGTCTCGCGCCGCGCAGCCGAACCGCAAACGCTTCACAGTGCGGCGGATAATCGGCGCAGGCGATTTCTGGGTCACTGAATTCGTCCTAACCTATGACGGGCAGCCGTCCTACACCGTGAGCATCATGGAGTTCGTCGATGGGAAGGTGGCCCGCGAGACCCAGTATTTCGGCAATCCGTTCGAGCCGGGGCCTTCGCGCGTGCAATGGGTCGAGCGGATGCCCTGAAACCTGGTCGCTGTAAGGATGACCGCTGTCACCCGCTGCGGAATCTCAATCCGAGCCGCTACCCGATCGGCGTTCCCGCCCGAGCGGTTCCAACTTTTCGTCGAGCCGTAATTTTCGATTAGACTGTTAGCGGGTATTGGACGAGTTGCCCCGCATGCAGCACGATCACTCCTCTCACGGGCATTCCTCGCACGGGCACGGCCGGCCGGATTACGGGCGGGCTTTCGCGATCGGGATCGCCCTCAATGTCGCCTACGTGTTGATCGAGGCGGCGGCCGGGGTCGTTTCCGGGTCATTGGCGTTACTCGCCGATGCCGGGCACAACCTCGGTGACGTGCTCAGCCTCGCCTTGGCCTGGGGCGCAGCGATGCTGAGCCAGCGCCGGCCGAGCGGCCGGTTCACCTACGGGCTGCGCTCGAGCTCGATCCTCGCCGCACTCGCCAACGCCGTCATTTTGCTGGTGGTCACCGGCGGCATCGCCTGGGAGGCGGTCCTGCGCTTTGCCGATCCGGTTCCGGTCGCGAGTGGGATCATGATCGGGGTTGCCGCGGCTGGGATCGTGGTCAACGGCGGGACGGCGCTGCTTTTCGCTTCGGGCCGAGCGCGCGACCTCAACGTCAAGAGCGCCTTTCTGCATATGGCCGCCGATACGCTGGTCACGGCCGGCGTCGTCGCCGTCGGGATCGCGATTAGTTTGTCAGGTTGGCTGTGGCTCGATCCCGCGGTCAGCCTCGTCGTTTCTGCGGTCATTGTCATTGGCAGCTGGGGATTGCTGAAAAGCGCCATCGGCCTCGCCCTCGACGCGGTGCCGGAAGGGCTCGACGCCGATGCAGTGCGCGCCCATCTCGCGGCGTTGCCGGGAGTTACCGCACTGCACGATCTGCACATCTGGGGCATGAGCACGACCGAGACGGCGCTGACCTGCCATCTGGTGATGCCGGGCGGCCATCCCGGCGACGCGGCGCTCAACGCGATGACGCACGAGCTTCACGACCGCTTCGGCATCGCCCATGCGACGCTCCAAATCGAGCTCGCCGACACCGACGAAATCTGCGCGCTGACCCCGGAGCACGTCGTCTGAGACGGTTGCCCTGGTGTCGTGCCGGGACTAGCTTTTGAGACAGCATAATCGGGAGGAGAGAATGCGCGAACGTGCCTCTGTCCGCGAAGTGGGCTTGCGCGACGGGCTGCAGAGCCTCGCCGAGATCATGCCGACCGAGCAGAAGATCGCCTGGCTCGACGCCGAGCATGCCGCCGGCGTGCGCGAAATCGAGGTCAGCTCGTTCGTCCCGCCCAAATTGCTGCCGCAGCTCGCCGACGCCGAGGCGGTGGTGCGCCATGCGCTGTCGTTGCCGGGGCTCACCGTGTCGGCGCTGATCCCGAACCTCAAGGGCGCCGAGCGCGGCCTGGCGCTCGGCGTGCACGAAATGAATTTCGTGCTGTCGGTCAGCGAGGGGCACAACCGCGCCAATGTCCGCCGCAGCACCGAGGAATCTGTCGAGGATTTCCGGCGCGTGGTGGCGCTGTGCCACACCGCCGCCGGAGGCCAAGCGCCCGCGCGTCGCCTGCGGGCTCGCCACCGCCTTTGGCTGCACGATCGAGGGGGCGGTCGACGAGGACCGGGTGCGCCGTATCGCGGTCGAGGTCGCCGAGGCCGGGGCCGATGAGATCATGCTTGCGGATACGGTCGGCTATGGCCAGCCGGCGGCGATCGAGCGCGTTTTCCGCCGGGTCATGGCGGATGTCGCGCCGCTACCGGTGAGCGGTCATTTCCACGACACGCGCGGGCTCGGCCTCGCCAATGTGCTGGCGGCGCTCAACGCCGGCGCGCGCGCCTTCGACGCCTCGCTCGGCGGGCTCGGCGGCTGCCCTTACGCGCCGGGCGCCACCGGCAACATCGTCATCGAAGACCTCGTCTTCATGCTCGAGGCGATGGGCTTCGAGACCGGCATCGATCTCGACCGGCTGGTCGCGGTGCGCAAGCTGGTGCATGGCGCATTGCCCGATGTCGTCCAATACGGCGCCATCGCCAAGGCCGGTCTGCCGAAGAATTTCCACGCGCTGCCGACGGCGCAAGCCGCAGAGTAAGGGGCAACCGATGGCCGAGCAGTCGATTTCAGCCGAGCGCTTCGCGGTTCTGGTCGAGCGCGCGGGACTGAAGCTCACCCCGGAGCAGTTCGAAGAATTGCGCCAGGCCTATCGCTTAGTCGAGCGCATGCAGCGCACGGTGCGGCGGCCGCGCGATCGGGCGGCCGAGCCGGCCCACATTTTCGTCCACCCGAGGGCGTGAGGCGGCGATGGACCCGACCCAGCTGACCATCGCCGAGGCGAGCCGCGCTATCGCCGACGGGCAGCCTATCCCCGGTCGCGCTGACCGAGGCCTATCTCGAACGCATCGCCGCACTCGACGGCGAATTGCACAGCTACGTGCTGGTGCTGCGCGACGCAGGCCCTCGCCGCCGCGCGCGATCTTGCCGCAGGCAGGTCGCGCGGCGCCGCTGCACGGCATCCCGATCGGTCTCAAGGACATCTACAAGACGCGCGGAATCCGCACGACGGCGGGCTCGCGGCGCTATCTCGACCATGTGCCCGACGAGGACGCCGAGACCTGGGTGCGGCTGCGCGACGCCGGCGCGATCCTGCTCGGCAAGCAGGAGACGCACGAATTCGCGATCGGCGGCCCGGATTTCACCCTGCCGTTCGAGCCGGCGCGCAACCCGTGGAACACCGCGCATTATCCGGCCGGGTCGTCGAGCGGCTCGGCGGTCGCCGTCGCGGCCGGCCTGTGCGCCGCGGCGATGGGCTCGGACACCGGCGGCTCGATCCGCGGGCCCGCCGCCTATAACGGCATCGTCGGGCTGAAGCCGACCTATGGCAGGGTCAGCCGGCGCGGCGTCTTTCCGCTGTCCTACACGCTCGACCATTGCGGGCCGCTGACCCGCACCGTCGAGGATTGCGCGATCATGATGCAGGCCTTGGCCGGCTACGATCCCGCAGGACCCGGCCTCGGCCGATGTTCCGGTCCCGGACTACCGCGCGGCGCTGACGACGCGCCTCGACGGGGTGACGATCGGGGTCATCCGCCATTTCCACGAGCGTGACGCGGTCGCCGATTTCGGCGCCGACAGCGCGCCGAGCGCGGCCTATGTCGCGCGCGTTCGACGCCGCCTGCCGGACCCTGGAGAGCCTCGGCGCACGCCTTGTCGATCTGCAGCTCTCGCCGCTGATCGACTATCTCGACGCCAACCGGCTGATCATGCTGGCCGAGGCGTATGCGCTGCACGAAACAGGATTTTCGCGAGCGGCCGCAGGATCTTCGGCCATCACATGTTCGCGCGGATCGGGCTCGGCGCGTTTCTGAGCGCGGCGGATTATGTCGAAGCGATGCGGCAGCGGCGCGAGCTGTGCGTCGAATTCGCCCGTGCGCTCGACGGCGTCGATGTCGCGGTCTCGGCGAACGCGACCGGCCCGGCGCCGCGGATCGACTCGGTCTCGACCTATTCGACCTTCGAGCGGGCTTCCTATACGGGCCCGTACAACCTGACCGGCAGCCCCGCGCTCTCGGTGCCGATCGGTTTCGAGGACGGGTTGCCGCTCGCCTTTCAGATCGCCGGCAAGCCGTTCGACGAGGCCGGCGTCATGCGGGTCGGCCACGCCTTCGAGCAGGCGACCGAGTTTCACCGCCAGCGCCCGGCGATCGCCGCGTCCCTGCCGTCACAGCGCTGAGGAGGTCGGCATGGCGCGATCCCGGTTTTACCCATCCTGAATTCCTGATCGATACCGAAGCGCTCGAGTCGCCAGCTGGGCGATCCCAATCTGCGTGTCTTCGACTGCACGACCAATCTGATACCCGACCCGAAGACGACCTACCAGGCGGTGCCGGCCCGCGCCGATTTCGAAAAGGGTCATATTCCCGGCGCGCAGTTCATCGACCTTCAAGCCGATCTTTCCGACAGCAGCCAACGCTTGCGCTTCATGCTGCCGTCGGCCGAGGCTTTCGCCGCGGCGATGAGCCGCTTTGGCGTCAGCGAGGGAACGCGGGTCGTGCTCTACAGCACCGCCAATCCGTGGTGGGCGACGCGGGTGTGGTGGCTGTTGCGGGTCTTCGGCTTCGACGACGCGGCGGTGCTCAACGGCGGCTGGCAGAAATGGAGCCGCGAGGGTCGCGCCGGTCGAGACCGGCCCGGCGAAACCGCGTCCGCCCGGGCATTTCGTCGTCCGCGAGCTGCGCCCGCTGATGGTCGGCAAGGATGAGGTCCTGCGCGCCATCGGCGACGGCGGCGTTTGCACGCTGAACGCGCTGGCGCCCGAGCAGCACGCCGGCTCCGGCGGCAACAGCTACGGAAGGCCGGGCCGCATCAAGGGCAGCGTCAATCTGCCCGCCGCGCATCTGCTCGACCCGGTGACCAACGAGTTTCTGACCGCCGGCCGAATTGCGCCGGCGGTTCGAGGCGATTGGCGCCTTCGACAAAGAGGTCATCACCTATTGCGGCGGCGGCATTGCCGCCAGCGCCGATGCGCTGGCGCTCGTCATGCTCGGCCATTCGAACGTCAGGCTCTACGACGCCTCGATGAGCGAATGGGCGATCGACCCGCTCGCTGCCGATGGAAACCGGCTGATGTCCGCGCCGGAGAGTGGTCCTAGGCTGGTGCTGACTGACGCCGCCACCTCGGAGGACGAGTCGGTCATTCGCGACGGGCTTGGCGCCTACAATCTCGAAAAGGCCGGTTATCGCGACTACCGCCCGCTTGCCGTGCTGGTTGCCGATCCGGCGACAGGCGAGATCGCTGGCGGACTGTATGGCAGCACCTCGATGGGACTTCTGCGGATTGATCGTTTTTTCCTGCCGGAAAGGCTGCGGAAGCAGGGGCTCGGTAGCCGGATCCTCGCGGTAGCGGAGGAAGAAGGCGCGCGGCGCGGCTGCAGCCGGGCGATCCTCAGCACCCTTTCTTTTCAGGCGCCCGGCTTTTACCAGCGCCAGGGCTGGGAGGTGCTCGGGCGGATCGATTGCGATCCGCCCGGACACACCCGATTCATGATGACGAAGAAGCTCGTGCGCCAAATGGGGTAGATGCAGCGTCCGTTCGCCCGGTTGTCGCCGGTAGGAAGCTCGGCGCTGGTCTTCAGCGCAGGTTCAGCCGGGGTGCACGAGCAGCCTTCGTGCACCCCGCGGGCAAGCGCGCGTACCTTCCGACGATAACGGTCCCGCTGCCTGAATGGGCCGTGACCTGCATTAACGCCGATGTTCCCGGGAACGCGAATGTTCCCGGGAGCGCAAAAGTTTCCGGGCCTTGGCCGAGACGCTGCGCTGCGGGTATGGGGTTATCTCAAGTGCGGCGGTATGGACGCCAGCATGGTGCCGACTCGTCCATTGGCGAGCCCGCCGTTCTCTCCTCGAGCCCTCCGATGCATTGGCCCGTTTGCTGCGCCTCGCCATAGATCCGGTGACCTGCTGCCATCCAGCTTGTGGATCGAACTTTTGAGCATAGCCGCCACTCAGGACCTCGAACGGTGCGTTAGCGTGCTCCTTTAGGTCGATGTTGCTCTGCGCGTTCTGGTGCGCGAACCAGTTCGGCGTAATAAAGTCGGTTACGAGGACTCCACCAATCTCGTAGCCGTATTGGTCGTCCTCGACTGGGTCGCAGATCTCACCGGCCCAAAAGACGCCCTGAGGATCCTGGTAGGCGCTGTTTAGCCACGGATCGACTGCCATCTCGCAAATTTCGTGAGTAGCGCCAACACTAACACTCGCGTTGTCGCCCTGGATGGTTTTCACGAAAACTTTGGAGATCGGCAAACCTTCGTCTGTCAGATCATGGTAGGCGAGCGCGCCGGCTTGGTCGCTGTCGTCCAGGAACACTACCCACCAGGTGCCGGAGGCCGGCGCCTGGCCTTGCGGGACGAAGGTGAAGGTCGCGGCGTCAACGCCCCAAACCGGCAGTAGATCCTGATTCCACTGCTGGTCGAACGCGGAGAGCATATTTTGTACATCGGCATCGGAGATGGCAGTCGACTCGTTGATGACGGCAATCTGCGGCATTGATGCCTCCAGGGTCAGTTTCCGTCGAGAATGATTTCGACGGACCTGTAGATGCACCGATTGGCCGCAACGGTATGTGAAGCAGCTCACATCACGAGTGAGATTTTCCTGCGATCGCCGCCGTGACCATCCCCATGAAGCCGTCCATCGCCGCCGGATCGGTCCAGCGCAGGACCGCGACGAGATCGTTCTCGGGATCGATCCAGGTCAAATTGCCACCGGCGCCGCGGGCGTAATAGCTGCCGGCCGAGGCATTCGCATAAAGGCCGCGATTGGTGTTGAGCCACCACAGATAACCGTATTGCGGATGGAGCGGGCACGGTTCGAGCATCCGCTCGATCCATGCTTCTGAGAGAATGCGGCAGCTGCCCCACATACCCCGGCGCAAGAGCATCAGGCCGATCCTGACCTGGTCGCGCGTGTTGATGAAGACCCCGCCGCCCCAATGACCGCCGCCCGAGACCGATTGCACCCGGCGCCCGTCGACCTGGACGTAGGAATTGCGGTAACCGTGCCACTCCCAATCGGGCGAGGCGCCGATCGGATCCATGACCAGCTCGCGGAAAACTTCGGGTAATGGCCGGCGCCATAGCCGCAACAGCGCCAGGCTGAGCCGGTTGACCCGCACGTCGTTATATTCCCAGAAGCCACCGGGCGGCTGGAGATCGCGGTGGGTTCCCTTTGGCGCCAGGCTCGGCCGGCCCGCTGACGAGCGATTGCGGTCGATCAGATCCGGCTTGCCCCACAGCTCGCCCTCCCACTCCGAGGTCTGCTGCAGGAGCTGATGCCAGGTGATCGCATCGTTATGCGGCGGGTCGAAGCCGCCATCATCGACGGTGCGCGAGACCTTATCGTGCGGGTCGGCGATTAGCCCCCGATCCCAGGCGAGCCCCGCGAGGATCGAGAGGTAGCTCTTGGCGACGCTAAAGGTCATATCGGCCCGCGTCGTATCACCCCACTCGGCGATGATATCGCCACCGCGCAGCAACAGGCCGTTCGGCCCACCGCGGGGACGCACTGGCCCGAGCGTCTCGTTCCAGGGCGGCCGCTCGCTGAAATCACTCGTCACCATCTGGGCAAGATCCCGCGTCCACGGCGTCTCGTGTTCGGCGGCGTGGCGAGCGGCGGCGGCAACCGCGTTGGCATCGAGCCCCACTTCGGCAGGCGCGCGTCTTCGCCAATCAGTCGAATACGGTGGCGGGAAGTCCGTCATCGGCAGCACTCCATGGTCCATCGGACTTGATTTTCGGGGAATTCGCACGACCTCGTAAGGGGAGCGGCGCAGGGTGTTCCGCCATCAGCTTGCAATTCGGCGGACGCGCTTTATAGAGAAGTGTCTCGTCAGCCTTCCGAGGTCGTCGATATGGGTTCGTTCAGCTTGATGCACTGGATGGTGGTCCTGGCCATTATCCTCATTCTGTTTGGCGCCGGGAAGCTGCCGCGAGTCATGGGCGACTTCGCCAAGGGCATCAAGGCTTTTAAGGCTGGCATGCGCGAGGAGGACGATCCCGAAGCCGCGTCGGCGCCGGCACAAGTGTCGCCGCCTGTTGCTGCGGCGAGCACGGCGGCGCCCGTCGGAACCGCAGATCGGCCGCACGACCACGTCTGATCTCCGCGGACAGCGGGAGAATGTCGGCCGCGGCGAGGCCGGATTGCTTTTCGCCGATTCCAAACCACTGGGTGGAGGTCTGCACCTGTCCTGAGCGCGGGCGAGGCGTGTTCGCACGGGAACCCATCGTGGCCGGAACCGTGGTCGAGGCAGCGCCGATAATCATCGTCCCGGCGGCGGAATGTCGCCTCTTGGACCGCACGATCCTCTACAACTATTACTTTCACTGGGACGGCGACCCCGATGGCGAGGGGCGCGGCGCACTGGGTCTAGGCCTGGTCAGCCTGTGCAACCATGCGAGCCGCCCGCGCGCCCGGGTCGATCGCAACTTTGCCCGGCATACGCTCGACCTGGTCGCGATCACCGACATCGGACCTGGCGAAGAGATCACGATCAACTATGGCTGCGAATTGTGGTTCGAGCCGCATGACTAGCAGGGTCCCCCGCTAATTGACCATGGCAGGACTGGCGTCATGCCCCGCCACAGGTTATGTCATCGCGCGAATAACAAGGGGCATAAACAACATGCGACGTTTCGAGGGCACCGAAAGTTATGTGGCGACGCCGGATCTGCAGGTCGCGGTCAATGCCGCGATCGCTCTCGAACGCCCGTTGCTGGTCAAAGGCGAGCCCGGTACCGGCAAGACCATTCTCGCCCACGAGATTGCCCGCGGCATCGGCAAGGATCTGATTACCTGGCACATCAAATCGACGACCAAGGCGCAGCAAGGGCTGTACGAATACGACGCGGTTTCGCGACTGCGCGACGGCCAGCTCGGCGATGAGCGGGTCCATGACATCGCCAACTACATCGTGCCCGGCAAACTGTGGGAGGCGTTCGAGGCAGATGAAGCCCCGGTCCTGCTGATCGACGAGATCGACAAGGCCGATATCGAGTTTCCCAACGACCTGTTGCTCGAACTCGACCGTATGGAGTTTTACGTTTACGAGACGCGGCGGACCATCCAGGCGCGCCAACGCCCGATTGTCATCATCACCTCGAACAACGAAAAGGAATTACCGGACGCTTTTTTACGCCGCTGCTTTTTTCATTACATCCGCTTTCCCGACCACGAGACGATGCGGCGAATCGTCGACGTACACTTTCCCGATTTGAAGCACGAGTTGCTGCACGAGGCGCTGACAATCTTTTTCGACATCCGCCAGGCGCCGGGATTGAAGAAGAAACCTTCGACCTCCGAGCTGCTCGATTGGATCAAGCTGTTGCTGGTCGAGGACATCTCGCCCGAGACCCTGCGCACCCGCGATCCGACAAAGCTGATCCCGCCATTGCACGGCGCCCTCCTAAAGAACGAGGAAGATGTGCACCTGTTCGAGCGCCTGGCCTTTCTGCACCGGCGCGGCGAGCGCGGATGAGCTGAGGTGGGTCCGCAGGTTGCGTTGACTTCGGTGAACAATACCGCCCGGAAAAGGCAGGTGAGCAGCATGCGCTTCGGCATCGGACAGCCCGTCACGCGCAAGGAGGACGGCCGGTTCCTCACGGGGCAAGGGCGCTACGTCGCGGACATCGATCTGGTCCGCCAGAGCCACGCGGTCTTCCTGTTCTCGCCGCATGCCCATGCGCGGATCCGCTCCGTCGATAAGTCCGCGGCGAAGCAGGTGCCCGGTGTCTACGCGGTGCTTACCGGCGAGGACTGGGCGGCCGACGGGCTTGGCAGCCTCGATCCCGAGGCGATGCCCGAGGATATGGGTGGGCCCAAAGGCTACCGAACCAAACGACCGCCGCTGGCGCAGGGGCGCGTGCGCTACGTCGGCGAGCGCGTCGCCATCGTGATTGCCGCGACCGAAGCGATCGCGCGCGATGCGGCGGAGCTGGTCGCGGTCGATTACGAGATATTATCCGCCGCGGTGACCGTCGAAGCAGCGGTCCGTCCGGATGCACCGTCGGTCCACGACGACGTCCCCAACAACACCTCGTTCACAATGCGCCTGGGAAATGGCGATGCGGCCGACGCAGCCTTCGCCAGAGCGCATCACGTCACGCGGCTTTCGCTCTACAACAACCGCCTCACCGCGGTCACGATGGAGCCGCGGGGCTGCATCGCCGATTACGATCCGGGCACTCGCCGCTACCTGCTCTACTCCAGCACGCAGAACGTGCATGGCGTCCGCCAGACCCTGGCGCATCACATCCTGCATGTCCCGGAAAGCCGCATTCGCGTCGTCGCCCGCGATGTCGGCGGCGGCTTTGGCATGAAGGGCAACGTCTATCCCGAAGAGGCGATCCTCGTCTGGGCGGCGCGCCGCGTCGGCCGGCCGGTCAAATGGATCCCGACGCGCTCCGAGGCCTTGCTCGGCGATTATGCTGGGCGCGACCAGAAAGTAGCCGCCGAATTGGCGCTTGACACCGGCGGCAAATTCCTGGCCCTGCGCTGGACCGGCTCGCACAATATCGGCGCCTATATCGAGGGCGCCGGCGCCATCCCGATCATCTTTTCGCTAAAGCTCGCCCCAACCGTCTACGATATCCCGGCGGTGTCGGTCACGAGCAGCCTCGTTTTCACCAATACCGCGCCGACCGTGCCCTATCGCGGCGCCGGCCGCCCCGAGGCCGTTTACATCATGGAGCGCCTCGTCGATCAGGCGGCGCGCGAGATGCACGTCGATCCGGCGGAATTGCGCAAAAGGAACCTGATCCGTTCCGACGCCTATCCCTATCAGACGCGTACGGGCTGGATCTACGACACCGGGAACTACGCCGCGGCGATGGCCAAGTGCCAAGCCCTTGCCGATTGGGAAGGCTACGCCGTTCGGCGCGCCAAGAGCAAGGCCGTCGGCAAACTACGCGGCCGCGGCATCACCTACTATGTCGACAATACCGGCGTCTTTAATGAGCGCATGGAAGTGCGCTTCGACCCGTCCGGCGAGTTGACGATCCTTGCCGGCACCCTGTCGCACGGGCAGGGGCACGAGACGACCTACGCCCAGATGGTGGGCGACTGGCTCGGCGTAGCCGAAGACAAGATCCACCTGGCTCAGGCCGACACCGACGAAGTCGCGATCGGCCGCGGCACCTATGCCTCGCGCAGCATGATGATCGGCGGCAGCGCCCTGCGCGCCGCGACCGACGAGGTGATTGAGCGCGGCAAGCGCTTTGCCGCCCACTTCATGGAGGCCGACGCCGCCGACATCAGCTTTGCCGATGGCGCCTTCACGATTTCAGGCACCGACCGGTCCATGCCGATCGGGCAGGTCGCGCAGATGTCGTTCATCCCGGTCGGCCTACCCTCGGCGCTCGGGGTCGGATTGCAGGGAGCGGGCGCCTTCAATTCGGATCTGCCGAGTTTCCCCAATGGCTGCCACATCTGCGAGCTTGAGATCGACCCGGAGACCGGTGCGGTCGAACTCGACCGCTACACCGTCGTTGACGATTGCGGCACCGTGATCAATCCGCTGTTGGCCAAGGGCCAAATTATGGGCGGCGTCGCCCAGGGCGCTGGCCAGGCGCTGCTCGAAGATGTCGTCTACGACCATGACAGCGGCCAGTTGTTGACCGGCACCTTGATGGATTACGGCATTCCGCGCGCCGACACGGTGCCGTCGATCACCATAGATTTCAGCCCCGTCCCCAGCACGACCAATCCGCTCGGCGCCAAGGGTGTTGGCGAAGGCGGCACCGTCGCCAGCACGCCGACGGTGATGAACGCGATTCTCGACGCGCTCGCTCCGCTCGGTGTCCCCGACGTGCCGATGCCGGCGACGCCCGAGCGGGTATGGCGCGCGATCCGGCAGGGATCACGGCCCTAAACCGATCCTTTTCGGTCAGCATTCCAGGAAATCCTTTAACGATGTTCTTCTCGTTCTTTACTGAGCTGCGCGCGGCCAAGATCCCGGTCTCGCTGCGCGAGTACCTGACTTTGATGGAGGCGATGGACAAGCGTGTCGCCGCCTTCGCAATCGAGGATTTCTACTACGTCGCGCGCACCTCGCTGGTCAAAGACGAGCGCCATCTCGACCGGTTCGATCGGGTTTTCGGACATTGCTTCAAAGGAATCGAAACCCTGTCCGATCCTAAGGCCGAAATCCCCGAAGAGTGGCTCAAGAAACTCGCCGAGCGGCTGCTGACCGACGAAGAGAAAAAGCTCGTCGAAGCGCTCGGCGGCTGGGAAAAGGTGATGGAGACCTTGCGCCAGCGCTTGGCCGAGCAGAAGGGGCGGCATCACAGCGGCGGCAAATGGATCGGCACCGCCGGCACCTCGCCGTTCGGCGCCCACGGCTACAATCCCGAAGGGGTGCGCATCGGCCAGCAGGAGGGCAAACACCGCAGCGCCGTCAAGGTGTGGGACCGGCGCGAGTTCCGCAACCTCGACGATACCGTCGAACTCGGCACCCGCAATATCAAACTGGCCTTGCGCCGATTGCGCCAGTTTGCGCGGGAGGGCGCCGACGATGAACTCGATCTCGACGGCACCGTGCGCTCGACCGCGCATAATGCCGGCTGGCTCGATCTGAAATTGGTTCCGGAGCGGCACAATGCCGTAAAGCTGCTATTGTTTCTCGATGTCGGCGGGTCGATGGAAGACCATGTCCGGGTCTGCGAAGAGTTGTTCTCGGCCGCGCGCTCCGAATTCAAGCACCTGATCCACTTCTATTTCCACAACTGCCTTTATGACACCGTGTGGCGCAACTCGCGCCGCCGCCATGTCGAGCAGGTGGCGGTCATGGAATTGATGCGCACCTACGACCACAATTATCGGATTGTGCTGGTCGGCGACGCCAGCATGAGCCCCTACGAGATCGAAAAGGAAGGGGGCAGCGTCGAGCGCTGGAACGACGAGTCGGGCGAAATCTGGCTGCGCCGTTTGTTCGGCGCCTACCCCCGAGCCGTGTGGCTGAACCCGGTGCCGGAGAAATACTGGAACGGCACCACCAGCATCGGCATGATCCGCGATATCACCGAAGACCGCATGTTTCCGCTGACCCTCGACGGCATCGACCGCGCGATGCGCCGCCTCAAACGCCGCGGGTGATCAGGCGGCGTCGGGTTTCTGGTCCTTCGGCCGGACGTAGGCGATTGCCGCGTGCTCGGTGCAATATGGCTTGCCGGGTAGTGGGCGGGCGCCGCAGAAGCGGAAATTCAGGTCGTTCGGATGGCCGTAGGGCCACATGCAGCTCGGCCCGCTGAATTCGAAAACGTTGCGCCGCACCGGCCTCGGCGCGGGTTCGCGTCGCGTCATCGCGCTGCGGTGCAGCCGCCCGATGACGGCGTTTTTGGTAAGACCTAGGCGGCGCCCGATCTCGGCGGTCGGCAACCCCTCCTCAAACAACTGATTCAGCCGCTCGACTCGCTCGGAAGTCCAGGTGATTTCCATCGATTCCCCCGTATTCTGTGGATCCCCCGATCCACCCCCACAAAATACGGTATCACCCTTGCGAACTCGATGCCAACAGATATCTATTAGTGGTGTTAAAAAAATCTCAGGTGCTGGATCGGGCCGATGCCTTCCTGCCGAGGCGGTTCGGCGGCAGAGGGATAGGACTGCCCTTATTGTGGTCAGCTGCGGGCCGCCGGAGATGCGTGCGGCGGCGGGGATGACGGTTGGTCGGCCGGCGCGTCGCTAGAGGCGGCCGGCGTCGGCGGCAGCGCAGGCAGGCACTTCGCGACCAAAACGGTCAGGTCGAGCATGCCCAACCCGATCGCAATCGCGAGCAGCCATGCGTTCATCTGGCTGGCGATCCGGTCAAGACTGATCAGGCGCTGTTTCATCCGCGGGACCTCGCACATTATCTCTTTTAACGGCTGCACGGACCCTACATCAGGTTATGTTGCAATGCAGCATGAAATTTTGGAATAGCTCTTATAACCGCCGTTAAGACATTGCTGTATCGCGATTGCTGCAAGGAATATTATGGCGGCGCCGACCGGACCGACCCGGGCAGCTTCACTTGACCAAGGTCACCGGGACGCGGGCGAGGTGGGCGACCTTAGTGGCGACTGAGCCGAGAACTAGCCGGCCGATGGCGCCGAGCCCGCGGCTGCCGATCACGATCTGATCCACGCCGAGTCGGCGTGCGAGCCGGTCGATGGTCTCGGCGATCGGACCCAGTTCGACGCGGGTTTTGAATTTGACCTGGGCGTCGCGGCAGGTCCGGACAGCCTTGCGCAGCGCCGTCTTCGACCGCCGTGCCGCGATCTGGCGATCGGCCTTGCGCGACATGACCGCGGAAACATCCGACACTTCGAGTGTCTCGGGGCCTTGGACATTCACCAAGATGATCAGCGCGTCGTCCCGGCCGGCGGCGAGTGTCGTCGCATAGGCAACCGCTCGATTGGCGGGCGCCGAACCATCGACGGGGACGAGAATTCGCATGCCCGTCCCGCTGCGGTCACGGTCGGGTGGCGC
The DNA here is from genome assembly GCA_963774345.1 of uncultured Alphaproteobacteria bacterium. GTDB lineage: Bacteria > Pseudomonadota > Alphaproteobacteria > ATCC43930 > CGMCC-115725 > AP-15. The sequence continues at coordinate 76,131 of CAVZFB010000031.1, read as the reverse complement.
CGAATGCGCTCAAGACCCGCCGTAAACCGGGATCACGGCGCCGCGGGTCACGCGGTTTGCCGGTGAAGCGAGAAAGGCGATGATCTCGGCGAGGTCGGCGAGCGCCACCCATCGGCTGTAGTCGGCGTCCCCCATTGCCGCCCGGTTCGCCGGGGTGTCGAGGATCGACGGGGCCACGGCGTTGACCCAGATCTCCTCGTCGACAGTCTCTTGTCCCAGCGCCTGGGTCAGCGCCGCAACCGCGGATTTGGCCGCGGTATAGGCGACCATGCCGGCGCCGAGACGCGGCTCCAGCGCCGGTCGCGCGGAGACGTTAACGACCCGGCCGCCGCGCGCCCCGCCCGGCCCCGGTGTCTGGCGCTTGCGGAATGCGGCGATGGCGGCCGCCGAGCACAAAAAGCACGACAGAGCGTTCATGCGGAACTGCGCGATAAAATCCGCCGCTGAGGTCTCGGCGACCGGGGCCATCGCAAAGCCGCCCGCGAGGTGAATCGAGGCCCAGAGCGGCGGCAGCGCCTGGTAAAATCGGTGGACTGCCGCCTCGTCTGCGACGTCGACGCCGGCCGCAATATGCACCCCTGCATCGCTCGCAAAGGGGAAGTCGGCGAGTTCAGCGGCGACGAGATTGGGCACGTGGCAAACGGCGCCGGCGGTACGCAAGGCGGCGATGACCGCCCTACCGAGAGCGCCCGTGCCGCCGGTAACGACGATGTGATTGCCGGCAAAATCGACCATGACGACGACCCCCGCAAAATCTTTCGCGACATGATAATCGCGACAGTGCACGCCTGGCGCGGGAATTCGTCAAATGCCGGGGCTGCGGCTGCGAGCACCGCGGCTTCTATTTGTCCGTCAGCGGGCTGGAGCGGGTGAAGGGAATCGAACCCTCGTCGTAAGCTTGGGAAGCTTCTGCTCTGCCATTGAGCTACACCCGCGCCGCCGCCGATGATAAGCGATCGGCGGCGATCTGCAAGCGCGGCGGCTGTCGGCGCAGCGCCGAGCCGTCAGGCGTTCTGCGGCGCCGGGTGGTGGGTCGCACGGGACCGTGCCCATATTCGCCGGCAGACAGACTTCGAGGATCTCGAGGTCGTCCGAGGTGCCGATCTCGTTGTGCTTCATGCCGCCCGGAATGAAGCACGAAGTCGCCGGCTTCGAGCCGGCAGCTGGTGCCGTCCTCGAATGCGAGCTCGACCCAACCCTTCAGCGTGTAGACGAACTGGCCCTCGCACACGTGATAATGCCAGCCGGTCGGCTGGGTCATCCCGGTGAGCGCGGTTGTCAGCTGCGCCCGCATCCAGCCGTTGCTCGCGGCTGTCACGCCAAGGTCGCGATATTTGAAAAAGTTGCGCCGGCCTTCGACATAATCGGGCTGTTTCGCGCTGGTCACCGCGACCTTCATTTTCGGCTCAGCCTGGGCCGCCGGTTTCGCCAATGTCGCCGCTGCACCCGCCATGGTTTCCTCCCACGAATGACATCGTGGCCATTATAGCAGCGCTTCGTCCTCCGGTGCTATCCTGCGGGTCTCGTCTTTCAGGAGGTTCGGCATGGCGAACATACCCGGTGCGGTAACCGACCCCAGCCGCGTGCGCGTTGAAAACATCGAGCTGAAAAGTGGTGGCGACACGATTACGGGCTATCTCGCGCGCCCCAGCCAGTCCGGGAATTATCCGGGCATCGTGGTCATTCATGAAGCCTTTGGGCTCGTCGAGCACATTCGCGATATCGCCCGGCGATTCGCCAATATCGGCTACAACGCGCTGGCGCCCGACCTTTATGCGCGGGCCGGAGGACCGTCCAATCCGAACGACATGGCCACGGTCATGCCGGTCATGTTCGGCAAGCGCGACGCCGAGGCGGTACAGGACCTCGAGGCGGCGGCGGCGCATCTGCGCGCATTGCCGTCTGCTACCGGCAAGATCGGCGCGATCGGCTTCTGCTCAGGCGGGCGCCAGACCCTCCTGTTCGCATGCAGCAGCAACAAGGTCGACGCCGCGATCGATTGCTGGGGCGGGTTCATCCATCGCGCCACCCCCGACGCCGAAACGTCGCCGGCGCGGCCGACGCCGATCCTCGACCTGGTCGGCAAGCTCGGCTGCCCGCTTTTCGGGGTGTTCGGCGAAGAAGACCAAAACCCGTCGGTGGCGCAGTCCGAAGAATTGGGTAAGCGCGGCCAGGCCGCCGGAAAAGACGTTACAATCAAGGTCTACAAAAATGCCGGCCATGCGTTTCTCGCGGACTATCGCCCGAGCTATCGCGAAGGCCCGGCGACCGAGCTGTGGCGCGATGCCGTCGCGTTCTTCGACAAGCACCTGAAAGCCTAGGCAGACGCCGTCACCCGGGGCCGGGTTCGCGGCGGTAGCTCAGCACCTTTGAAAAATAGGCGGGGAAGCGCTCGGCCGGGGCAAACCCGGGGCTCAGCAGCCGGTCGAGATCCTCGCGCAGATAGCTCGCGTAATAAGGCTCGTGAAACGCCGCCGGAAACGATTCCAGCATCGCGTCGTAATCGGGTTCGTCGCCGATTTGCAGCGAGTTGACCAGGATCGCGGTTCCGCCCGGCTTCAGCACGCGCCGGATCTCGCCGATGACAGCCCGACGAATTCGCGGCGGCAGCTCGTGGAAGAGGTAGATGCAAGTGACGACAGCGAACTCTCCGTCGGCGAACGGCATCGCTTCGGCGGCGCCTTCGACGAGGCGGGTGCGAGACCACGGCGCCAGCTCGCGCCGGGCGACAGCGAGGTAATGCGGCGACAAATCGAGCCCGGTGACGTGCAGGCGCGGATAGTTCGCCTTGACCTCGCATAAAAAGCGCCCGGTTCCACAGGCGAGATCGAGGAGCCGCGCACCGTCGCGCCCTCGGGCTGGAAGATCGGCGAGCGCGCGTTTGAGCGGCACCAGCGCCTGGCGGCGCATTGCCGCGGCCCCGCCGCCAAACAAAACCTCGACCTGGTGGTCATAGCGCTCGGCCGACGCCTCGCTCAAATACCCGTCGCTCTGAAAATGAAATTTTTGCAGGAAATATCGCGGGTAATTCCCGGACGGGGGTGCGCTCAGTAAGCGCTCCCTGGGCTCGCCATGGCGCCTGGCCTCGACCGCCGCGAGATCGGCGAAAAAATCGACGGCGCGGCGAACCGCCGCAAGCGGGCCGTCGAAGTCGGCGGCCGGAGGGGCATAGTATCCGGCCTCGATATTGCGCCAGTCCTGCTCGATCAGCGCCCGCAGATCGCGGAGAATACGCTGCCGGTTCGGCATCGCTCGACCGCGCAGCGCTTCCGGCAAAGGCACCGGACGGCTCATCCGCGCCGCCAGCAGCTTCTGGCCGAAATACCAGGATACTCTCGCGGCTTGTAGAGTATCGAAGGCGAGCTTGTCGAAACGGGACGGCATGGCGCGACAGGAGTTACGCCAGCGGCGAAACTTTGCAAGGGGTTGCAGTTCGGCCGCGGGCTCTGGGATCCGGCATCGAAAATCAGGATCTTGACACTTCGATTACGGACCTTATCCTCATATGCAGCATAACCGGAGGCCGGGCGCAGTTTGCCCGGCTTTTCCAGGCCGTTGAAATGCTCACTATGAGTATAAGGAGAGGATCGTGCTGGAGACCACCACTTCCCCGACACCCGCGGCGCCAATGCCGCTGCCCGAACTCTACCGGCGTGTGGAGCGGCACATCCCGCCCATGGAATGGCCGATCCTGGCCGACGACATCGACGCGATTTTGCGGCTCAAGCGCGAGCGCAATGCCGTTGTCCTGGCGCACAATTACCAAACGCCGGACATCTTCCACACCGTCGCGGACATCGTTGGCGACAGCCTCGCCTTGGCGCGTGAGGCGGCGCGCACCGACGCCCAGGTGATCGTCCTGGCCGGCGTCCATTTCATGGCCGAGACCGCCAAATTGTTGAACCCGGCAAAGACCGTGCTGATCCCCGACCTCAAGGCCGGGTGTTCGCTCGCCGCCTCGATCACCGCGGCCGACATCAGGCTTATGCGCGAGCGCCATCCCGGCGTGCCGATCGTCACCTATGTCAACACCTCGGCGGCGGTAAAGGCCGAGTCGGATATCTGCTGCACCTCGGGCAACGCCAAGAAGATCATCGAGGGGCTGGGCGCGCCGCGGGTGATCATGCTCCCTGACGAGTATCTCGCGCGCAACACCGCGGCCCAGACCAAGGTCGAGATCATCGCGTGGAAAGGCCATTGCGAGGTCCATGAGCGCTTTACCGCCGAGGATGTCCGAAGTGTGCGCGAAAGCCATCCCGGCGTTGTCGTGCTGGCCCATCCGGAATGCCCGCCCGATGTCGTCGCCGAGTGCGACTTTACCGGTTCGACCGCGGCGATGGCCGATTATGTCGGCAGAGAGCGTCCGGCACGCGTCGTACTGCTGACCGAATGCTCGATGAGCGACAATGTGGCATTGCAATACCCCGATCTCGACTTCGTGCGGCCGTGCAACCTATGCCCGCATATGAAGCGGATCACTTTACCGAAGATCCGCCGCGCCCTCGAAACCATGAGCCACGAGGTCACGGTCGATCCGGCGATCGCCGGGCGAGCGCGTCAAGCGGTCGAGCGCATGCTGGCCTTCGGCTGACGGCGGAGAAGACGCGATGGCGATGCGGCTGATCATCGAGCCGATCGTGCGGGCGGCGTTGCTGGAAGATCTGGGGCGCGCCGGTGACATCACCACCGATGCGATCGTGCCGGAGCATGCCGAGATCGAAGCGGTGATCGCCGCCCGCCAGCCGGGGGTCGTCGCCGGGCTCGATGCCGCGCTGCTGACCTTCGAATTACTCGACCCCGGCTTACGCATTGAGACAGTGCGCGCCGACGGCGCCCGAGTCGTGCGCGGCGAGACGGTCGCCCGCATTGCCGGCCGAGCCCGGCCGGTTTTGGCCGCCGAGCGCACTGCGCTGAATATTCTGTGCCGAATGTCCGGGGTCGCCACCGCCACCCGGACCTTGGCCGACGCGATCGCCGGCGCCAAGGCCAAGATCGTGTGCACACGTAAGACCACCCCCGGCCTGCGCACCTTGGAAAAGGAAGCGGTTCGCCTGGGCGGCGGGGCAAATCACCGCTTTGGGCTCGACGACGCCGTGCTGATCAAGGACAACCACATTGCGATGGCGGGCGGGGTACGGGCGGCGCTCGAACGCGCTCGCGCGCATGCCGGGCATCTGGTCAAGATCGAGCTCGAGGTCGACACCCTCGACCAGCTCGCCGAGGCGCTTGAAGTCGGTGTCGACGCCGTGCTGCTCGATAACATGGCGCCGGAGACCCTACGCCGCGCAGTGGCGATGGTCGACGGCCACGCCGTGACCGAAGCCTCAGGCCGGATCAGCCTCGAAACCGTCGCCGCGATTGCCGCCACTGGCGTCGATCTGATCTCATCCGGCTGGATCACCCACAGCGCGCCGATCCTTGATCTGGGGCTCGACATCGCGGATTAGGCGTCCGCCGACTGGCGCTCTCGGCCGCGTTGGGACAGGCCTAGCGGGTTGGCGGCTCGGGCGGCTGTCGTTTTGATGCCGCGATCAGAAGGTCGACGAATTCCTTCAGTGGCATGCCGACCCGGCCCCCGAGCCGGGCTGCGGCTGCCGTTGACGTGCGACAAGACGCCGTCCCGGTAGAGCGCGCGTGAATCGCCGATCGGGCGCGCTGTCAGCGGAGGTCGTGCCCGCGACGATCCCTCTTTGGTCGAGATCGGCCAGCCGTGCGATGCCGGCCCCGTCCATCCCGCCGCCGGCATCGCTGAAGAACACGGCGTAGATGTCTGGTGGAATCGCGTTGTCCGGCCGGCCTCCGGAAAGTGCGCCATGCGATGCGGTGATCGCAATCTGCCCTGCATCGTCGGGTTGGAGCATCCCGACGGAGTTGGCGCAGATCAGCCGAGGCTCGCCGGGAACGTCACGCATGACGAAGCGGAAGCCATCGGTGATGCTCGGCGGCACGGCCGATGGCACAATTGCCGCGCGCATCAGCTCGGCACAGTCCCGGACGCTCTGGCCCGGCTTGCAATCGAGGGCGGCCGCGGCCCGATTGACGTGGCTGATGATGCCGTGCTCGAGCATATGGTCGCCGTCGCCGATGTGGCAGGTCTGCGCATCCGCGGTCGCCGCGGCGAGGTTGATCTGGTCGAGATAATCGAGTCCGCAGATGCCGGCGTTGTCCTTGCCGATTCCGGCATCGTTCATGATCACCCCGCGCACGCCCCACTTGGCCGCATTGAAGGCGTTGTACCTGCCGCCATAGGACCCGGAGACGATGACGTGCGACCGATGCTCGTCGCGAACAAACGAGCAGCTGGCGACCGTCAGGATCTTTACGCCCTCGCTGGTAGTGCTCATCGACGCGTCCTCCATGTTGGATACCCGCCCACGGCCGAGCCGCCGACGTTCCGACGGCCAGCCCTTCGCCCCGATCATAGACCAAAGCCGGCGCGACCGAAGCAAGCGCCGCTCGGAATAACGCTGTTCCAAATCGCACCGATCATTGCATGACCGAGACCGAGCATGATCCGCTCCAGGGAGGCTCCCGATGATAGCGTTCGGCGTGCCGTTGGCGGAGTTGGGGTGGCTCGTGGCGGCGGTCATCGTCGCCGGAATTGTCACCGGCATTCTCGCCGGTTTGTTCGGCATCGGCGGCGGCGCGATCATCGTCCCGGTATTGTTCGAGTTCTTTGGCCTTCTCGGCGTACCCGACGGGATCCGCATGCAGCTTTGCGTCGGCACTTCGCTCGCGATCATCGCGCCGACGGCGATACGCTCGTATCGAGCGCATCGCGCGAGCGGCCAGGTGATCCACGAGGTCGTTCGCTCATGGGCAGCGCCGAGCGTCGCCGGTGTCGCCATCGGCTCGGCTGCCGCGGCCTTTGCCCCGGCCGCATTGTTCAAGCTGGCGTTCGTTTTGATCGCCGCAATCATAGCGGCAAAGCTGCTGTTCGCCGGCGACAGATGGGCGTTGGGCAGCGAGCTGCCGGGCCGTGCCGGCATGGCCGGGTACGGCTTTTTAGTCGGCCTCGCATCGTCCTTGATGGGGATCAGCGGCGGCTCGCTGGTTACGATGGTGCTGACACTCTACGGCAAGCCGATCCATAGCGCGGTCGCGACTGCGGCGGGAGTCGGCGTGCCGATCACGATCGCCGGAGCTTTCGGCTACATCCTCGCCGGATTGCCGCACCAGGCCATGTTGCCGCCGCTCTCGATCGGCTTCGTGTCGGCGATCGGCGTCGCGCTGATCGCGCCGATCTCGAGTTTTGTCGCACCCTTTGGGGCGCGCCTCGCGCATACGCTGCCAAAACGCGGGCTCGAAATTGCCTTCGGCGTGTTCCTGGTAATCGTCTCGATCCGCTTCATACTCAGCCTGACCGGATAACCGACCAGCGTCAGGGAAGGCCGCGGCGCCCCGCCAAGCCGCTCCCGTCAGGCTCGATCAGGCGTGGGGTCGGCGATCGAGTTGAGCGGCCAGACCGGGCGGCGGACCTTGGTGAACAGCTCAGGCGTGTAGATCTCCGAGCACAGCGCACCGGTGTCGACGAGCACGATTTCGCGGGCGATCGGCGCAAAGGCGGCGCGGAAATGCTGCATCGATTTCACTGCAACGGTCGTATAGCGCGTCGGGTCGATCCCCAGCGAGGTGAACTGGCCGAGATCGGTCGCCTGGCCGTTGTTGGTGATCACGACGATGTCGATGCCGCCGACGCGGAACACCATCGATGGCCCGTAATTGCGCTCGACCCCGCCGCCCATCGGCCCGTAAGCGATAAATTTGCCGTTGGTCAGACAGATGATCTCGCCGAACAAGACGAGGGGTGCGCCGCCCATCGCCGGGTCAGTCTTGCCGCCTACAGCGAGGGTGGTCTTGGCGCCGACCCCGGCGCGCATCCCCTGCTGCACCGCCTCGGGGTCGCAGATCGCGTGAAATGCGACCTTGTCGATCCCTGCCTCGACGAGACCCTTCAGGAACGCCGTGGCGTCCCCATAACCGCCCCCTCCTGGATTATCGGTGTAGTCGGCAACGACCAGCGGCTCGTCACCGGGCTCCCCGCTGCGGGCCAGCGCGACCGCCTCGGCGACCGAGATCAATGAGAAGCTACTGAAGTCGCGCGTCTCCCAGGCGTAATCCATAAAGCTATCGGCGATCGCCCGGGCGTGTGGAGCGGCGCTATCGGTGGTGACCGTCACCGACGGGCCGACATCGCGGATATTCGAGCGGCTAAACCCGGCACAGATGCTGACCGTTAGCGCCTCGCCGCGCCGTTCGATTGCCTCGGCACGGGCGAGCAGTTCGGCCATCGGACCGCTTTGGTGGCGGCCGCGATCCAACCCGTAGACCATCGGCCGGCGAGCAATCACGGTCACCGGCCGGACCTCGCCCCGCATCGCCCGTTCGAGCAGTTCCGCACCCTGCCAGGCGCGCTCGTACATGTCGACATGGGGGTAGGTGCGGAAGGCGATCAGCGCGTTGGCGTTGTCGGCCATGTTCTGCGTGACGTTCGCGTGCAGGTCGAGGGTGACCACCATCGGCGCCTGCGGTCCGAGCTTCCGGCGCAGTCTCGCTAGCAGTTCGCCCTCGGCGTCTTCGTGGCTGTCGGTGACCATCGCGCCATGCAGATGCAGCAAGACGCCGTCGATCGAGCCTTTCTGCTCGCAGGCGTCGAGGATCATCCCAGTGATCTGTTCGAACGCATCGTCGGTGACGATGCCCGACGGGTTGGGGTTGGCGGAGACCGGGTGAACCAGGCTCCAGCCGTACTTGTCAGCTGCTTCGAAAGTCGCACCAAGAGCCGAGCGGGTGCCGCGAAACGCCTGCGGGATCTCGTTTTCGAGATGAAAGTCGCGGCGCCGGATCAGGTTCATGTCGGTCGGCACGCGGCTGAAGGTGTTGGTCTCGTGCATGAAACGGGCGGTCAAAACGCGCGTCATCCCTCACCCCGGATCAGATAAATGCGGCAGAAATCGCTGGCGCGACCGGCTTACTCGAGCTCGCGGATTTGCGCCGGCGTCAGAAAGCGGGTCTTGGCGCCGCGCAGCAGCAGATAGAGCTTCGCGGTTTCTTCGAGCTCCTCAATCGCGTTGACCGCAGCGTCGAGGTTCGAGCCGGCGACGACGGGTCCGTGATTGGCAAGCAATACCGCGTGGTGCTTGCCGGCAAAGCCGCGCACCGCCTCGGCGAGCGCCATGTCGCCGGGGCGGAAATAGGGGACGAGCGGCAGTTTCCCGACGCGCATCACGTAATAGGCGGTGATCGGCGGCAACACATCGGCGGGGTCGATCTCGGCCAGGCACGAGACCGCAACCGAATGCGTCGAATGCAGGTGCACAACAGCCGAGGTGCCGGAGCGCTCCTCGTACATGACACGGTGCAGGAAGCTCTCCTTTGTCGGCGGATCGCCTGAGACGAGGTTCCCATCGCGGTCGAGTTTCGACAGCCGCACTGGGTCGAGGCGGCCGAGCGATGCATTGGTCGGTGTCATCAGCCAGCCCCCGTCCGTACGCAGACTGATATTGCCGGACGACCCCGCGGTCAGACCGCGGTCGAAGATCGACGCGCCGATGGTGCAGATCGCTTCGCGCTGTTTCGCGTCACTCATGTCGTTGCTCCTCGGACAGCACGGAAAAGGCGCGCAGGAAAAAATCGGGCGCGCCGAAATTGCCGGATTTGAGCGCCAACGCCAGCGCGGGCTCACCGAGGCTCGCGGTCCACGGCACGCCGGGATCGATCTGGCGTCCGATGCGCAGCCCGGTAACGCCTAGCGCCTGGACCACTGCTCCCGCTGTCTCGCCGCCGGCGACGACGAAGCGCCGAACTCCCGCGCCGGCAAGGCCGCGGGCAATCGCCGCCAAGGATTCCTCGACCACTGCTCCGGCGCGCTCGCGGCCCAGCCGGCTTTGCGCCTCGGCGACCTTCTCGGGCGGTGCGGTCGCCGAGATCAGGATTGGCTGCTCGCCGAGCAGCGGTTTCGCCCAAGCGAGCGCCTGCTGCCCGACGTCGCCGCCTTCGGCGACGGCGATTGGGTCGACGGTGAAGGCCGGGGCACGCTCTTTCATGTAGGCCACTTGAGCCAAAGTCGCCGTCGAGCACGAGCCCGACAAGACCGCCGCTGCGCCGGAGATCGCCGGCAGGCTGTCAGCGGCGCCGCCGTCCAATAGACCCTGGCGGCGAAAATTCCCCGGCAGGCCGAGCGCGATCCCCGAGCCGCCGGTGATCAGCTTGAAATCGGCCGCGGCCTCGCCGATCGCTTCGAGATCGCGATCCTCGATCGCGTCGACGATGGCGTGTGCGAAGCCGTCGCTGCGCAGCGCGGCAAAAGCGTCGCAAATGGCAGCGGCACCGCGCGCAACGATCTTCTCCTGCACCAGCCCGACCCGACCACGGCTTTGCCTCTGCAACACTCGCACCAGCGAGGGATCGCGCATTGGCGTCAGCGGGTGATCGCGCATCCCGGATTCGGACAGCAGCACGTCGCCGACAAACAGATAGCCGCGGTAGATCGTCCGCCCTGCTTCAGGAAAGGCCGGGCAGAACAAGGTGAAATCGGTGTCGAGCACGCTCATCAGCGCTTCGGCCACCGGACCGATATTGCCGGCGTCGGTCGAGTCGAACGTCGAGCAGTATTTGAACAGGATCTGCCGCGCGCCTGCTGCTCTGAGCCAGGCTAGGGCGGCGAGGCTCTTGTCGATCGCCTCCGCGGCTGGAACCGTCCGGCTCTTCAGTGCGATGACGACCGCCTCCGCATCCGGCACCGCCGAGCCCGGCGCCGGCACATCGATCAGCTGCACCGTGCGCATGCCACGCCGCACCAGCGTGTTGCACAGATCGGTTGCGCCGGTGAAATCGTCGGCGATCGCTCCCAACAACACAGCCATCGTGTGTCTCCCGATCTCACGCTCGAGGGCAACAGTACCGAGGGCGCTTACCCCAGGCAAACGACCATCGGCATCTGGAGTGAGCCATTGCCGCCACATCAGGGATCCAGGAATAGCCGGCCACGCGAATTGGCGTCGATCCGGCAGATAGTCCTATAAAGCACGAAACAGGAGAGTGAGAATTATGGCCGCTGAAGACGGTATTCCGGAGGCAAGGTCTGCGGAGCGCTCGGTTCGAAGGCTGCCCGACGCCGTGGCCACGACAGCGCAGATCGAGCTGGAACGCAAGGAGCGACAGCTGCGGGCGCGGGTGGGAGCGTTTCGGGCGGCCGACCGACTTTCGCGCGATAATCTGCATAGAAGGAACACTGATTGACAGTCCTTGAGGGCCTTGCAGCCAATCGGTATGGCGGTGAGAGTGGTGGCCCCGAGCCGAGGAGAACACGATGCCGAAATTCGCCGCCAATTTGAGCTTCATCTTTCAGGAAATCGGCTTTCTCGACCGCTTTGCCGCCGCGGCTCAATGTGGCTTCAAGGCTGTTGAATACCTCGGCGCCTATGACCATCCGCCGGAAACCGTGGCCTCGCATCTAGAGAAAAACGGGCTCGTCCAGGCGCTGTTCAACATGCCGCCCGGGAACTGGGCCGCCGGCGAACGCGGGATGGCGGCATTGCCAGGACGCGAGCAGGAGTTCCGCGCCGGGGTCGAGCAGGCCCTGACTTATGCCAAAGCGACGAATTGCCGGCTATTGCACGCGATGGCCGGGCTGTGGCCGGAGGGTCGCGATCGCGCCGAGGCGCTGCCCGTCTATGCCGATAATCTGCGCTATGCGGCCGATCGACTGGCCCCCGAAGGCATCACCGTGATCATCGAGCCGATCAACAACCGCGATATCCCCGGCTATTATCTCAACACGACGACCCAGGCGATGGCGGTCATCGAACAGGTCGGCCGGCCCAATCTGCAGCTCCAGCTCGACCTCTATCATGTCCAGATCATGGAGGGCGACCTTGCCCATCGGATCCGGACCTTGGCCGGCCATTATCCGCATATTCAGATCGCCGGCAATCCCGGCCGGCACGAGCCCGATATCGGCGAGATCAACTACCCGTTCCTGTTCGATCTGCTCGACGAGATCGGCTATGCGGGCTGGATCGGCTGCGAATACCGACCGAAGAACGAAACTCGGGCCGGCCTCGGCTGGGCCAACCGCTATGGCGTCCGAGGCTAGACCATGCGGATCGTCATCACCGGCGGCTGCGGGTTTCTCGGGCAGCGGCTAGCGCTGTTGTTGTTGGAGCGGGGCAGCAGCCTGGGCCCCATCGACGAGTTGGTATTGTTCGACAATGCGCCATCGGCGCTGCGGTTGCCCGATGACAAGCGGCTGCGGCTCGCGACCGGCGACATAGCCGATCGCGAAACCGTACGGCAGCTAGTGATGCCGGGCGCCGAGGCGGTGTTCCATCTCGCCGCGGTGGTCAGCGGACAGGCCGAGGCCGACACTGATCTCGGCTATCGGGTCAACGTCGACGGCACCCGGGCTGTGCTCGACGCCTGCCGGGCGCTGGGAGCCTGCCCGCGCTTGGTTTTCGCCAGTTCGCTGGCGGTCTACGGCGGTGCGCTGCCACCCTCGGTCGGTGACGATACGCCGCTGACGCCGCAGAGCTCCTATGGCACGCAAAAGGCAATCGGCGAGCTGTTGGTCAACGACTACAGCCGCAAAGGTTTTGTCGACGGCCGCGCGCTGCGCCTGCCGACCGTGGTCGTGCGCCCCGGCCGGCCGAACCGTGCCGCCTCGACGTTCGCCTCCTCGATCATCCGTGAGCCGCTCGCGGGGAAGGACGCGGTCTGCCCGGTCTCGCCCGATCTCGTCATGGCCTTGGCCTCACCGCGCCGGATCGTCGCCGCGCTCCATCGCGCGCATGAACTGCCGGGTAGCGCCTTCGGTGCGCACCGCTCGTTGCAGTTGCCTGGCTTCTCTGTCGCGGTCGGCGAGATGGTCGCCGCGGTGCGCCGCGCCGGCGGCGAGGCAGCCCGTGCGCGGATTCGCTGGGAGCCCGACCCGGCGATCCAACAGATCGTCTCCGGCTGGCCGCAAGCACTGACCGCACCGCGCGCGCGAGCCCTAGGCTTTGCCGCCGATTCCGGTATCGACGAAGCCGTCCAAGCCTTTATCGAAGACGATTTGGAGGCGCAGAAGCAGCTGGTCTGACGTGTGCTAACCGGGCCCACGGCGGAGAAACACGAGCCGCGCGGCGCCGTAGACGCGTTGGTCGAGCGGGATGAAACCCTCTGTCGGCCAGAATTCCTCACCCGCGGCGGTTTCGATCACGACGAGCGCTTCGGGGGTCAGCCAGCCCGCCGCGGCGAGGGCGGTCAATGCCGGACCGGCGAGCCCGCTGCGATACGGCGGATCGAGAAAGGCGACGGCGCAGGCGGCCGTTCCGCGCGGTGGGCGGGTCGCATCGCCGGGCATGATGCGGACGCGGGTAGTCTCGCCCAGTGTCTCGATATTGCGGCGCAGGGCGGCTAACGCGTCGTGGTCGCGTTCGATGAAGACCGCTTCGGCGGCGCCGCGTGACAACGCTTCCAAACCGAGCGCGCCGGTCCCGGCAAAGGCGTCGAGCACAACGGCACCGGCGAAGGGAAGGCCGCTCGCGGCGAGGCGGCCATGCGACAGGATGTTGAACAATGCTTCGCGGGCGCGGTCGCTGGTCGGCCTGACCGCGTCTCCCGGCGGAGCCAGCAGGCGGCGACCGCGATGCTTACCGCCGACGATCCGCATGCGCGGCCCATTTGGGCACGGCGGTTCCGAGCTGCTCGGCGAGCGCCTTCTTCGGCACTTCGGCAATCGAGCCGCGCTCAAGACTGCCGAGCTGGAACGGGCCGTAGGAAAGACGGATGAGGCGCGTGACCTGGAGCCCCAAATGCTCGAGCACGCGGCGCACCTCGCGGTTTTTGCCCTCGGTCAGCGCCATCGCGATCCAAGCGTTGCTGCCCTGGGTGCGTTCCAATTCGGCGCGGATCGGACCATAGGCGACGCCGTCGATCTTGATGCCCTTGGCCAGGCCGGCGAGGCGCGCCGAATCGACTTCGCCGTGAACCCGGACCTTGTAGCGCCGCACCCAGCCGGTCGCCGGCAGTTCGAGCCGGCGGGCGAGCGCCCCGTCATTGGTCAGCAGCAATAGCCCCTCGGAACTCAGATCAAGCCGGCCGATCGAAATCAGCCGCGGCAGTTCCTTGGGCAGCGCACTGAAGACGGTCGGCCGGCCCTTTTCGTCGCGATGGCTGGTGACGAGCCCGGCCGGCTTGTGATAGCGCCACAGCCGCGCCCGGTCGGGCTGCGGGATCGGTTTGCCGTCGACGCGGATGTCGTTAGCTGCGGTGACCGTCACCGCTGGGCTCGCCAGCACAGCACCATCGACCGAGACCCGCCCATCGGCAATCCAGCGCTCGGCGTCGCGGCGCGAGCACAGCCCGGCGCGCGCCAGCAATTTGGCGATGCGCTCGGGGACTGCGCTGTCGCCCGCGGCGGGCTCGGCGAGTTCGCTCTTCACCGGCACGCGGCCTCGACAAAGGCGCGGAAGATCCGGCGATCGGCCTCGCCGATCTCGAATTCGGGGTGCCATTGCACGCCGAGGCAAAACCGCCGCCGCGGGTCCTCGATGCCCTCGACGACGCCGTCCTCGGCGACCGCGTCGATGACCACTCCCGGCCCGGCGGCTTTCACTGCTTGATGGTGCGCGCTGTTGACCGCGAGATGTTCCGCCCCGGCGATGCGGTGGAGCAGGGTCCCGGCGATCACCCGGACATCGTGGCCGGGCTCGTCGCGCGGGTTTGGCTGGCGGTGCGGCAGCGCCCCCGGGACCTCGTCCGGGATGTGCTGGATCAAGGTGCCGCCGAGCGCCACGTTCAACAATTGCTGGCCGCCGCAAATCCCGAGCACCGGCATGTCGCGATCGAGCGCAATACGGGTAGCGGCAAGTTCGAAGGCCGTGCGCCGATCCTTGGTCTTGACCGTCGAATGCCGAGTCTCGGCGCCGAACAGCGCCGGGTCGACGTCGAATCCTCCGCCCGTGATGATCAGCCCGTCGATCCGGTCGGCATAGTCCGCGGCGGCCTCGGGGTCGTGCGGCAGCAAGATCGGCAGCCCGCCGGCATGGCGCACCGCGTTGCAATAGTTCTCGCGGATCGCATACCACGGAAACTTCGACCAGCCGCCCGGCGGCTCGTGATCGAGGGTGAGGCCGATGACCGGTTGTGTCATGCTGGGTCCGATTGAAGGCGATACGACGATGAGCGAATACTACGAGCTGCCGCTGCGGGTGCAGACCTACGACATAGACTTCGCCGGCATCGTCAGCAATATCGTGTTCATCCGCTGGCTCGAGGATCTGCGGCTCGGGCTGATGGACGAGGCCTATCCGCTGGTCCAGGCTTTGGCCGAGGATGTGGCGCCGATCCTGGTCTCGACGCGGATTGCTTATCGCCGGCCGGTGACGATCGCCGACAAGCTGGTTGGACGCATGCGCGTCGCCTCGCTCGGCCGGGTGCGCTGGCGGCTCGCCGCCGAATTCACCGTCGGCGGCGTCATCTGTGCCGAGGCCGAGCAGGAAGGGCTGTTCATGCGGCTGTCGACGTGGCGGCCGATCGCAATCCCCGAGCCGATCCGGCGCCGGCACCTCGGATGACCTCGAGTCCGCCGCGCGATGGCGCTGGCGCTGGCCGAGGCGGAGGCGGCTGCAGCGCGCGGCGAGGTGCCGGTTGGCGCGGTGCTGGTCGATGGCGCCGGGCAAGTTGTCGCTGCCGCCGGCAACCAGGTCGAGGCCGACCGGGACCCGACCGCGCATGCCGAGATGGTGGTCGCTGCGCGCCGGCAGCCAAATTGCTCGGGGTCAAGCGTCTCGCTGGGTGCGATCTGTGGGTCACGCTCGAACCTTGCGCGATGTGCGCTGCGGCGATCGCCCTCTCGCATGCTGCGCCGGCTCTACTTCGGCGCTTACGACCCGAAGGGTGGCGCGGTCGAGCACGGCCCACGCCTATTCGACCAGCCGACCATCCATCATCGCCCGGAAATCTATGGCGGTATCGACGAGCAGCGGGCCGGCGAGTCTGCTGCGCGCGTTCTTCCGAGGTCGGCGCCAAGCTCCTTAGACGAGATAGACGGCCGCAGCGGCGAAGCCGAGTAGCGCCAGGATAGCGAGAAGCGCCGCCGGGCGCTTGGCGCGTGTAAAGCCGCCGAAACCGAGCGCATAGCCTGCCTTGGCGAGATTATTGGCGGAGGCGGCGATCAACACCGCGGCAGCGAGCGCCAAGAGGCTCATTCCCGGCGCGCCGCCTTGGGCGAGGTTGAGGACGAACGGGTCGATGTCGCTCGCGCCGACGAGTGCGGCGAGGGTGAAGATCCCGGCTTGGCCGAACAGCCTTTCGACCCAGACCGTCACCAATGAGATCACGACGAAGAGCGCCGCAAAGAGCAACGCCGTACTCAGCTGCAACGGATTAGCAGCAGGAACGGCCAGATCGTGGGCGGCGCCGCGCTCGGCCTGGCGCCATTCGCGCCACGCCAAGAGCCCGGCCGCGGCGCACAGCACAGCAAGGGCAGGCGCCAAGGCTGCCGCCAATGGCAGGCTGAACAAGGCAACGACGACCGCCAGCCGCAGGAACATTATTGCCGTCGCCGCGACGATCCCTGCAGACAATTCGGCACGAGGCGCCGCTGCCTCCCATTGCCTTTTGGCGAGGACGACGGTCGCCGCGGTCGACGAATAGGCGCCGCCCAGCAGGGCCGGAACCAAGGCCCCACCCTTTAACGGGACGATAACGCTGGACGAGGTAGGTCAGATAGGAAAGGCCTGAGATCGCGACCACGGCGAGCCAAACGCGGTAGGGCGTCAGCGGCGCCGCGGCGACCAGCCGGGTGTCGGGAAGGAGCGGCAGGATGATGCCGGCCAGGATCAGAAACTTGCCCGCCGTCAGGATCTCGTCCTGCGGGACGAGCTGGACCAGACCGTGCATCCGCTCGCGGGCGCCGATCAACAACACCGCGGCGACGGTCGCGCCGATGGCAACCCAGGGCGGTTGCGTCAGGGTGATCGGCCCGAGCGCGTAGGCGAGAAGGTTCGCCGCCGGAATGACCAATGTCCTGCCGGTACCGATTTGCGATTGCTCGACCCGGAGAAAGGCATAGACCCATGCCCCCAAAGCGAGGAGCCCGGCGACGAAGGCCAGGGCGCGATGCGGCTCAAGCAGGTAAAGCAACGTCCCGGCGAGCGCCACCAGCGGAAAGGTGCGGATGCCGCCCGGAATCTCGGGCTCGTCGCGTTTGTAGACCTCCTCGAAGGCGAGGCCGAGGAACAAGGCCAAGGCGACGACCAGGGCGAACCGCTCGGCAAGCTCGATCGGTGGCATGGGCGTGTCTACCACGCGGCCAGCGTGATACAATCGGTTGATCGATCGCCGGCGACGCGCAAGAGGTATAGATGCCAGATGACCTGACCCTGATCCGCCATGCCGACCGGCCGACTGTGGCCTTCGTCGGCGGCGCCACCTATCAGCCGATCATCGGCGACGATACCGGCGAAGGTATGCCGATTCGCACCGGGATCCAGACGTCGCCGCCTGGCTACGCCACGCAGCTCCACTCGCATCCCTATGTCGAGCTGCTGACCGTGCTCGAAGGGACCGGAGAGGCTTGGCTCGACGGCGAGGACGGTGTCGTCGTCATGGAACCCGGAGTCACGATCGCGGTTCCAGCCAATCGGGTGCACGGCTTTCGCACGACCGGGGACCGGCCGCTCGTGACTTTTGGCATCCACACCTCCGGCAAGCGCATCGTCAACTACCTAAGTCCGCCGGCCAGCGCCGACTGACGCCCTTCATTCCTAGCATTAGGGGGAAGATTCATGGACATCCGCCGTATCGATTTAACCCAGCCGCCCGGCCCGCGCATGAGCCGCTGTGTCGTCCGTGGCGACACGGTCTATCTCGCGGGCCTGACCGCCGGCGACACCTCGCAGGACATCAAGGGGCAAACCAAACAGATCCTCGACAAGATCGATGGCTACCTTGCCCAGGCGGGGACGAGCAAATCGAACCTGCTCGCGGCGAATCTGTGGATCAAGGACATGGCCCTGTTCGCCGAGATGAATTCGGTGTGGAACGCTTGGGTCGATCCCGAGAACCCGCCGGCGCGAGCCTGTGTCAAAGCCGACATGGCGAGGCCAGAGGTACTGGTCGAAATCATGGTGACTGCCGCAAAATAGCCCGCGGCGGGTAGAGAGCACCGGATGAGCGCCGAAACTCTGGCGTTGGCGGCGCTGATAGCGTCGGTGCTGGCGTTGCTGGCCGGCGTTTTTCTGCTGCTCCGGTTTAGCGCGCTGGCCCGCCGTAGCGAAGCACCAATCGAGCCGGCGCTTTCCCGCCTGGATCAAGGCTGGCGGGATGAGCTGTCGCGCAGCCGCAACGAGAACGCCGCCGGCGCCAAATTGCTGCGTGAAGAGATCACCGGCGCGCTGAAACAACTTGGCGAGCTGCAGTTGCAGGTTCTCGATTCGGCCCGCCGCACGATCGAGCAGCGGCTCGACACGATGCGCGCCGACAACGCCGAAAAGCTCGAAGCGATGCGTGCTACCGTCGACGAAAAACTGCACCACACCCTCGAAGAGCGGCTCGGCGCCAGCTTCAAGCTGGTCAGCGACCAGCTCGAACAGGTGTTCAAAAGCGTCGGCGAGATGCAGAGCCTGGCAGCCGGCGTCGGCGATCTGAAGCGAGTGCTGACCAACGTGAAGGCGCGCGGCACCTGGGGCGAGGTCTCGCTCGGCGGCATCCTCGGCGAGGTGCTGACGGCAGAGCAATACGACCGCAACGTCGAGATCCGCCCCGGCAGCAACCAGCGGGTCGAGTTCGCGATCAGGTTGCCGGGCACTGAGGAAGGCGGCCCGCTGTGGCTGCCGATCGATGCCAAATTCCCGACCGAAGATTACGAGCGACTGTCGGAAGCGGCCGACCGCGCCGACGGGGCGGGGGTCGAGACCGCGGGCAAGGCGATCGAGACGCGCATCCGTCAAGCGGCGCGCGACATCTGCACGAAATACGTCGTGCCGCCACACTCGACCGATTTTGCGCTGCTATTTCTGCCGACCGAGGGGCTCTATGCCGAAATCGTGCGGCGCCCAGGGCTGGTCGACGCCTTACAGCGCGATTGGCGCGTGGTTGTCGCCGGGCCGACCACGTTGCTCGCCCTGCTCAATAGCTTGCGCATGGGGTTTCGCAGCCTGGCGATCCAACAGCGGTCCAGCGAAGTTTGGCAAGTGCTGCGCGCCGTTAAGACCGAGTTCGAGAAATACGGTGAGGTTCTCGACCGGGTCCAGAAGAAACTGCAGGAAGCTTCGAATACGATCGAAGACGTCGCTGTGCGCCGGCGGCAGATTGGCCGCAAACTCGCTAGCGTCGAGACACTCACCGAGGTTGAGGCGAGGCTTCTTCTGCAGGTCGAAGGAGCGGCGGAACCGCCACCGCTCGACGCCTGAACCCCAGGGCCGGTTACGAGATCCCGATTTCGCCGTCGATGACATGCTCCAGCCCGATTTCCGGGATCGAGAGGGTAACCTTCGTCTTGAGCACGGTGTTTTCCACGACCACCCCTCTAGCGAGGGCGGTACGAACCGCCATTTCGATCTCGCGCTGCGAGGTCACGCCGACGACCTTTAGAAACTTGCGGATATCCATGTTGAAACGGTCTTCGTTCATCGCCTTCCTCCTCTGCACTGCGAGCGGGTTGCGCTGCGCCCTCGGCTGAAGTAGATCCGCCGACCGCGCCCGGCAACGCCCGCCTGGTCCGAACCTTTATCCATCGCCATGATTCCCGATCGTTGCCAATCGCGATGCCCCCACTAGATGCCGATGACCCCGGTTCGCCGCCAGAACCGATGGCGCGTTATCGGGCATTGCGCCGACAAGGGGTGCTCGAACCCGATCCCGCACAGCAGCTGGCGATCGAGCGGTTGCAGAGCCTTCATCGGGCATTGCTCGATTACCAGCCCGAATCGGGGCTGCGCGGGTGGCTCGCCCGTTTTGGCCTGGCCGAGCACAACGGCGAGCACGCACCGATGGGTCTCTATTTATGCGGGCCGGTTGGGCGCGGCAAATCGATGTTGATGGATCTGTTCTTCGCCACCGCGCCGGGCCAGCGCAAGCGGCGAGTTCATTTCCATGCCTTTATGCTCGAAGTTCACGATCGCATCGAACAGGAGAGGCGGGACCGAACCCGCGAACCGATCGCCAAGGTAGCGGCGGACATCGCTGCCGAGGCGGCGCTCCTCTGCTTTGACGAATTCCAGGTTGAGGACATCGCCGACGCAATGATCCTCGATCGCCTGTTCACGGCGTTGTTCGATGCCGGGATCGTGGTGGTGGCGACCTCGAACCGGACCCCCGACGAGCTTTACAAACATGGGCTGCACCGCGAGCGGTTTTTGCCGTTCATCGCCCTGCTCAAGCGAAAGCTCTACGTTCTCGCGCTCGACAGCGGCCGCGACTACCGGCTCGCTCGAATGCGGGGTAAGAGGGTCTATCATTTTCCGCTCGGGGAGGCGGTGCATCAGGCATTGAAGGCAACCTTCGCCGAGCTGACCGACGATGCGGCGGGCGCGCGCGCCAGCCTGATTGTCAAAGGACGGACGCTGACCGTCCCGCGCGCGGCGCACAACGTCGCCTGGTTCGGCTTTGCCGATCTTTGCGCGCAGCCACTCGGTGCAGTCGACTACCTGGCGATCGCCGAGCGGTTTGCCGCGGTGATCGTCGAGGGTATTCCCCGTCTTGCTCGCGAGCAGCGCGACGAGGCCCGACGGTTCAACATCCTGATCGACACGCTCTACGAGGCACGCACCTTGCTGGTCGCCTCGGCCGAGGTATCCCCTGAAGAGATCTACACAGCTGGCGACGGTACCTTTGAGTTCCAGCGCACCGTCTCGCGCCTGATCGAGATGCAGAGCGAGGACTACATCGCCAACCGCCCGCGCCGGTGTTGAAAGCCAGGACAGCCTTCAGCAATCCCCAATGAGCGCCGAGCAGCGGAGTGCCCTTACCTGCAGCCGATCTCAGTGGTAGCCGATGTCCCGGCTGGCCTTTCCGCGGAACACCCAATAGGACCAGCCCGAGTACATCAGGATGACCGGGATCAGGAACAGCGCGCCGACCAAGAGGAAGGCCTGGGTGCTCGGCGGCGACGCCGCCTGCCACAGCGTAAAATGGTAGGGCACGATCATCGGCCACAGGCTGATCGCAACGCCGAGATAGGCCAGCAGGAACAGCAGGATCGCGGCGATGAACGGCGCGGCGTCCACCATGCCGGAGAGCGCCCGCCATTCCCAGACGACAACCGCCAGAGTGGCGATCGGCACCGGCCACAGAAACAGGATTTGGGGCAGCGAGAACCAGCGCCCGGCGATCCGCTGCTCCATCAGCGGCGTCCACAGGCTGACGGCGGTGATGCCGATGACGACCCCGATCAGGCATATCCGGCCCTGGCGTCGCGCCCAATCCTGCAGCGCGCCCTCGGTCTTGATGATCAGCCACCCGGCGCCGAGCAGCCCGTAGCCGAAAAGCAACGCCAAGCCCGTCAATATCGAGAACGGCGTCAGAAAATCGACGGAGGTGCCGCTGAACACCCGCCCCTCGACCCGGAACCCCTGAATAAAGGCGCCGAGCACCACGCCCTGCGCGAAAACCGCGACAAACGAACCGACCTGAAAGGCACGATCCCAAAGGGCGCGCCGGACGCGATCATCGAAGCGAAACTCGAAGGCGACGCCGCGGAAGACGAGCGCGATCAGCATGACCAGGATCGGAAAGTATACGGCCGGTATGATGATGGCAAAAGCCAGCGGAAACGCCGCGAGCAGGGCGACCCCGCAAAACACTAGCCAGGTCTCGTTGCCGTCCCAGATCGGCGCGATCGAATTCATGATCATCTCTCGATCGGCCGCGTCATGAGCAAAGCCGTGCAGCATTCCGACCCCGAGGTCGAAGCCGTCGAGCAGGACGTAGAGGAACACGCCCAACGCAATGAGCGCCGTCCACACACCGACGAAACTGAGGGCGGGCTCGGTCATCGGACTTCCTCCGATTGTGCCGGCGAGGGTAGTCTGCGCACCGGCATCTGCGGACGCCCCGCCTCGACCGGCGCGGGCGCCGCTTCTCCGGGGCCTCTGCGCACCAGGCCGAGCATGAAGATCACGCCGGTCGGGTAGACAAAGAGATAGGCAATGGCGTAGCACAGCAGTGACACGAGAACGTCGTGCCCGGTGAGCGACGGTGTGACCGACTTCGCCGTTCGCAGCAGGCCATAGACGGTCCAAGGCTGTCGGCCCACTTCCGTGGTCGTCCAGCCGGCCAGGACCGCGAGAAAGCCGATCGGGATCGCCAGCTGGCAGGCGCGAAGGTACCACCCGCGGTCGAACAGACCGCCGCGAAGGCGCAACCACCAACCGACCACCACCTGAATCAGCATCAGGATTGCGAGCCCGACCATGATGCGGAAGGTGAAAAAGATGATCGTGACCGGCGGCCGCTGGTCGGCTGGAAACTCCTTGAGGCCCCGCACGGTGCCATAGAGCGAATGCGTCAGGATCAGACTGCCGAGATAGGGCACCTCGATCGCATAATCGTTTCGCTCGCCACTCGGATCGGGTAGTGCGAACAGAGTCAGCGGCAGTTCGGAACCGGTGTTCCAGAGTGCCTCGATCCCGGCGAGCTTGGCCGGCTGATACCGGCGGGTATTGAGGCCATGCTGATCGCCGATGAACATCTGTAACGGCACGAGCACGATCAGCAGCGAGAGGGCCGTCGTCATCATGACCCGTCCCTCGTCCCGGAACAGGCCGCGCCGGATCGTATAGGCTCCGACGCCGAGCACGACGAACCCGGTGGTTACATAGAAGGCAACAACAGTGTGGGCGAATCTGTAGGGGAAGGACGGGCTGAAGATGATCTGCAGCCAATCCATCGGATAGAACCGGCCGTCGACGATGGTGTAGCCGACCGGCGTCTGCATCCAGCTGTTTGCCGCGAGGATCCAGAACGAGGAAAAGAGCGCGCCGAGCGCGACCATTGCAGCAGCAATAAAATGCGCCCAGGGCGGCACCAAGGTGCGGCCGAACAACAACACCCCGAGGAACGCTGCCTCGAGAAAGAAAGCCGTCAACCCCTCATAGGCCAAGCTCGGGCCGATGATGTTTCCCGCGGCATCGGACAGGCCGCTCCAGTTGGTGCCAAACTGGAACGGCATCACTATTCCGGTCACCACCCCCATGCCGAACGCGACCGCGAAGATCCGAATCCAGAAATTCGAGACGCGGAGGTAGACCTCACGCCCGGTGGCGAGATGCAGTCCTTCGAGCAGGGCGATGTAGGATGCGGCGCCGACGGTGAAGGCCGGCAATAAGATGTGCCACCCGATGACCCAAGCGAACTGGATTCGCGAAAGAAGGAGCGGATCGAGCGTCACCAGAACTTAGCCCCCTGCAATCAACGGACATTCCCACATTCATTCGCAGATGAGCCATCGTCTAGGTTTTGGGTGTACATGACAACAAGTTCCGCGAGGGACGGTGCCGTTGGGGGGCGAAGCGGTGTTCGGCTACCGGAACCATTGGAGTGTTCATCCATGGGTCCATCCCCAGTTGGATTGCGGCCCCACCGGGGAGACGCTCTCGGCCAATGCGCCCGTACGGCTCGCCGCCTTGCCCGTAGCTGGGATTCGCGGTAAGAGGCGGGCCGTCCCGCGCCTCCACCCGGCGCCTGCAAAAAAACGAGGCATTCCTATGGCACGCAACAAGATTGCGCTGGTCGGCGCCGGGCAGGTCGGTGGCACCATCGCACTGCTCGCCGGGCTCAAGGAACTTGGCGACATCGTCCTCTTCGACATTATCGAGGGAGTGCCGCAAGGAAAGGCGCTCGATATTGTGCAAGGGTCGACGATCGAGGGCTATGACGCTGTCGTCAAAGGCACCAACGACTACGCCGACATCGCCGGCGCTGACGTCGTGATCGTCACCGCGGGCATCGCGCGCAAGCCCGGGATGAGCCGCGACGACCTGATCGGCACCAACGCTAAGGTTATCTCGACTGTCGGCCAGGCGATCAAGAAGCATTGCCCCGACGCCTTCGTCATCACCATTACGAACCCGCTCGACGTGATGGTATGGGTCATGCGCGAGGCTTGTGGGTTACCCGCTCACCGTGTGGTCGGAATGGCCGGGGTGCTCGACAGCGCCCGCTTCCGCCATTTCCTCGCTGAGGAGCTGAAGGTTTCGGTCGAGGATGTCAGCGCCTTCGTGCTCGGCGGTCACGGCGACATGATGGTGCCGCTGGTGCGGTATTCGACCGTTGCCGGCATCCCGTTGCCGGATCTCGTCAAGATGGGTTGGACGACAAAGGAGCGGCTGGACAAGATCGTCCAGCGCACCCGCGACGGCGGGGCCGAGATCGTCGGCCTGCTGAAGACCGGGTCGGCGTTTTACGCGCCGGCGAGTTCGGCGATCGCGATGGCCGAGGCCTATTTGCGCGACAAAAAGCGCCTTCTGCCGTGCGCCGCGTTGCTTCAGGGCCAATACGGCGTCAACGACCTCTACGTTGGCGTCCCGGTGGTAATTGGCGCCGGCGGGGTCGAGCGGATCGTCGAAATCGAGCTCAATCCCCAGGAACAGGCGGAGTTCGACAGATCGGCGGCCGGGGTCCGCGAGCTGATCGATGTCGTCAAGACGATGAAGGTTCTGGGCTGATCCGATGAATATCCACGAATACCAGGCGAAAGAGCTACTGGCGAAGTTCGGCGTCGCAGTACCGCGCGGCGGGGTCGCCTATACGGTGGCGGAGGCGGTCGGAGTGGCGCGGCGGCTCGGCGGGCCGGTTTGGGTGGTCAAGGCTCAGATCCATGCCGGCGGTCGCGGCAAGGCCGGGGGAGTCAAAGTCGTCCGCTCTGAGGAGGATGTCGCCGCATCAGCGCGCGCGTTGCTTGGCCATAATCTCGTGACCCACCAGACCGGACCGGCGGGGCGCGAGGTCAAGCGCGTCTATGTCGAGGAAGGCTGCGACATCGCTCGCGAGCTGTATTTGGGGCTCCTGATCGACCGGGAAACCGGCCGAATAACCCTGATCGGCTCAACCGAAGGTGGGGTCGAGATCGAGGAGGTGGCCGAGCATTCGCCTGAGAAAATCATCAAGGTGGCAATCGACCCGGCGAGCGGGATCGAGCCGTTTCATGCGCGCGAGATCGCCTATGGCTTGGGCCTCGAAGGCAAACAGGTCGGTGTTGCCGTCAAATTCGTGACAGCGCTCTACCGCGCCTTCACCGAGCTTGATGCCTCGATCGCCGAGATCAACCCGCTAGTGGTGACCGGGTCGGGCGAACTGGTGGCGCTCGACGCCAAAGTCGGGTTTGACGACAACGCCTTGTTCCGCCACCCCGAGATCGCGGCGTTGCGCGACGAGGACGAAGAGGACCCGACCGAGGTCGAGGCCAGCAAGTACGCGCTCAACTACATCAAGCTCGACGGCAATATCGGCTGCATGGTCAACGGCGCCGGCCTGGCGATGGCGACGATGGACATCATCAAGCTCTATGGCGGCAGCCCGGCCAATTTCCTCGATGTCGGGGGCGGGGCGACGCGCGAGCGGGTAGGAATCGCATTCAAGTTGATCCTCAGCGACCCCAATGTCGAAGGGATCCTGGTCAATATCTTCGGCGGGATCATGCGCTGTGACGTGATCGCCGAAGGCGTCGTCGCCGCGGCGCGCGAAATCAACCTGCACGTGCCGCTGGTCGTCCGCCTTGAAGGCACCAATGTCGATCTCGGCAAAGGGATCATGCAGCAATCGGGTTTGCCGATCCTCGCCGCCGAGAACCTTGCCGACGCCGCCCAAAAGATCGTGACCGCGGTCAAGGAGGCGCGCTGATGTCTATTCTGGTCAATGCGTCGACGAAGGTCTTGTGTCAGGGTTTCACCGGCTCGCAAGGTACGTTTCACTCTGAGCAGGCGATCGCCTACGGCACCAAGATGGTCGGCGGCGTGACCCCGGGAAAAGGCGGCACCCGTCACCTCGATCTGCCCGTGTTCAACACGGTTCACGAGGCGCGCGCCAAAACCGGGTGCGACGCCAGCGTTATCTATGTGCCGCCGCCCTTTGCGGCCGACGCGATCCTCGAAGCGGTCGATGCCGAAATCCCGCTTGTCGCGTGCATCACCGAGGGCATCCCGGTCCTCGACATGGTGCGGGTCAAGCGCAGCCTGACCGGCACCAAAACTCGGCTGATCGGGCCGAACTGCCCCGGCGTCATCACCCCCGACGAGTGCAAGATCGGCATCATGCCGGGCCATATCCACCGGCGCGGCAAGATCGGCATCGTGTCACGTTCGGGCACCCTGACTTATGAGGCGGTGGCGCAGACGACCGTGGTCGGGCTCGGCCAGTCGACCTGCGTCGGGATTGGCGGCGACCCGGTCAACGGCACGAACTTTGTCGAAGTGCTCGAAATGCTCCTCGCCGATGACGAGACCGAGGCGATCGTCATGATCGGCGAGATCGGCGGGACTGCCGAGGAGGACGGCGCGGCGTTCCTCAAATCAGCGCGCAAGAAGAAGCCGGTCGTCGGCTTTATCGCCGGCAGCACTGCTCCGCCGGGCCGGCGAATGGGCCATGCCGGGGCTATCATTGCCGGCGGCAAGGGCGGCGCCGAGGACAAAATGGAAGCGCTGCGAAGCGCCGGCGTTACCGTCGCTCGCTCGCCCGCCGAAATCGGCACGACGATGCTGGACGCGCTAAAGCGCTGATAAATCCTTGCCTTGCTACTAACTCCGTCGCCGCGAGTGTCTGGGCTTCCACCCAACAAGCCGAACTCACCACTATTGAGCAGAATCGTTTTGCGCTCGCCGGTCGAAATCTTTGAGTACCAATACAAGGCGGCTGCCGGAGAGGGCGCGATCATCGAGCTGAAAATGCGTCTCCTGGCAGACAAGGTCCCTGAGCTTCAGAAGTTTGCTCATGACCAACGCCTCGAAGATGTCGAAACGCTCATCGCAAAGCACTTTACCAATGCTCTTACTGCGGAGGACAAAACAACACTAGCTGTTTGCCGGCAGCTGCGGAACAAAATTCTGCACTGCAATTTTCGCTCTGCTCGCGAGAAGCTCGAACAGTTAGGAATTGTAACACAGTCAGCCGAAGTCAAAAAAATAGACATCCGTGGTCTGTCCGCAGAGCAAATGATGAGGAAATTTGCAGCTGTCAAAGCCAACACCATGGGCGCCTTTGAATTTGTGGCAAATTCACCGTTCCAAGCCGGCAGTGTCTTCGCATGGCTTATTGAGCTCGGAGTGGCGGGGGATTTTATCCAAGCGGTTAAATGCTTCGCCGGTGCGGCGGCGATAATCGATAAACTGGCGATGATAACCTAAGAGTGATGTCACGGGTTTGACGCTGGGCCCGCGCGCGCCTAGATTCGGAATACGGAGTAGGAGCCATGTCGCAGCGAACCGAAGTGATTGAAACCACGGTGAGCGAGGTTGCTGCCGAGTTAGCTCGCCGCGGCCTTGATCCGCGCGATCGTGTGACAGTCACGATCCAGCTCGACGAGCTGATCCCCGGCCGTCGCGAGGCGCGCCTGCGCGTCATCACGGCCGGTCTGACCGACGATGATATCGACCGTCTGATCGATGAGGCGCGCACTGAGGCACAGCCGCTTATTCGATGAGGGTTGTCCTCGATACCAATGTTTTCATCAGCGCGGCCCTGAAGGAGAGATCGTTGCCAAGCGACGCGGTTCGTCTTGCTGCAGAACGTGATCTTCTTCTCAAATCCACCACGACCGAGCAGGAGCTGTTCGTCACTCTGGCGCGGCCGCGCCTTGTGCCGCTTATCCCCCAGCGGTTCCTCTTGTGGTTAGAGGATGTGCTGGCGGCAGCCGAAGTGGTGTCCGTCACGGAGCGCATCGTCGCCTGTCGTGATCCCAAGGATGACAAATTCTTGGAATTGGCGGTCAACGGGCGTGCTGACCTCATCATCAGCGGCGACGCCGACTTGCTCGCGCTCGATCCGTTCCGGGGCGTTCCGATCGTCACGCCCGCCGCCTTCGTGCGGGGCGCAGAGCAGTAATTCGCGCGCAACTTTCGTGCCGTCTCCTAATTTTCCGCGCCGTCTCCCTATATTGTCAAAGCGATGAGCGCTGGTATCGGCCCGCAGCTTTTGCCGGCGTGAACGGAATAGAATCTCAAAGTCGCTGATGGCTGATATCGACGGCGCAACCTTTCTGACTGGCGCCAACGCCCGGTTCATTGCCGATCTCTATGCGCGCTTTCTCGACGACTCGGCCTCGGTCGACGAAAGCTGGCGGCGGTTCTTCACCGAAATCGGCGAGGACGGGTCGGTGGCACTCGCCGAACTGCGCGCGCCCTCTTGGGAAAGGTCACCTGAACGGCCGACCCACAACGGCGGGACTGTAGCGGTGACGGTCCCCGACGCAACGGCATTGCGCCGGACCACGTCCGACTCGATCCGCGCTTTGCAGCTGATCCGCGCCTACCGGGTGCGCGGCCATCTCGAAGCCGATCTTGACCCGCTCGGCCTCGACAAACGCGGCCCTTATCCGGAGCTGGATTACCGCAGCTATGGGTTCAGCGAGGCCGATCTCGATCGCGAGATCTTCCTCAACAACATCTTCGCCCGCGAGCCGGCGAGTCTGCGCGAGATCATTGTGATCTTGCGGCAGACCTATTGCGGCAAGATCGGCGTCGAGTACATGCACATCCAGGTCCCGGCCGAACGCGCCTGGATTCAACAGAAGTTCGAAATACGAAAGCCTGGGGCGGTGCTGTCCGCAGCCGACAGAAAAGAAATTCTGGAGATCCTAACCACTGCCGAGACCTTCGAGCGCTTTCTCGACCGCCGGTATACCGGTACCAAGCGGTTCGGCATCGAGGGAGCCGAATCCCTGATGCCGGCGCTGGAGGCTGTCCTGCGCCGAGGCTGCACGCTCGGCATCCGTGAATTCGTGATCGGCATGCCGCATCGCGGGCGTCTCAACGTGCTCGCCAATTTCGTAGGCAAGCCGTTTGCCGCGATCTTCTCGGAATTCCAGGGGAATTCGACCAATCCCGAGCACGTCCACGGCTCAGGCGACGTCAAATATCATCTCGGCACCTCGGCCGACCGCGAGATCGGCGGCAAGACCGTCCATCTGTCGCTCGCCGCCAATCCCTCGCATCTGGAAGCCGTCGACCCAGTCGTACTCGGCAAGGTTCGCGCCAAACAGCAGCACGCCGACAGCGGACGAGATGAGATCGCTGGCATCCTGATGCACGGCGATGCCGCCTTCGCCGGCCAAGGGCTCGTCGCCGAATCGCTCGAATTGTCCGAGCTGACCGGGTTTTCCACCGGCGGCACGATCCATGTCATCGTCAACAACCAGATCGGCTTTACCACCGCCCCGTCCGCCGCCCGTTCGAGCCCTTACCCGTCGGATGTCGCCAAGGGCGTCCAGGCGCCGATCTTTCACGTCAACGGCGACGATCCCGAAGCGGTCGTCGAGGTCGCTCGCATCGCCGCTGAATATCGCCGCGAGTTCAAAAAGGACGTCGTCGTCGACCTGTTCTGCTATCGCCGGCACGGGCACAACGAGGGCGACGAGCCGGCTTTTACCCAGCCGCTGATGTACCGCACGATCGCCGGCCATCCGACGACCCGGCAGATCTATGCCTCACGGCTGATTGCCCAAGGGGTCCTCGCCGAAGGTGAGCCGGAGGCGATGGCGGCCCGGTTTGTCGCCCGCCTCGAAAACGAGTTCCAGACGGCGAAGAACTATCGCCCGAACAAGGCGGATTGGCTCGAAGGCGCCTGGGCGGGGCTCGAGCCGGCGCCGCATGACGATGATCGCGCCGATACTGCCGTTGCCACCGATGTGTTGCGCGAGCTGGGAGGGGGTCTGGCGACCGCTCCCAAGGGTTTCCGGCTCAACCCCAAAATAATCCGCCAGCTGGACGCGAAACGCACCGCGATCGAATCCGGCGAGGGGATCGATTGGGCGACCGCGGAGGCGCTGGCGATCGCCTCGCTATGCGCCGAAGGGACCCATGTGCGGCTGTCCGGGCAAGATAGCGGGCGTGGTACCTTCTCGCACCGCCACGCTATCTTGGTCGATCAGGAAACCGAAAAGCGCTACATCCCGATCAACCATGTCCGCGCCGGGCAGGCGCCGTTTGACATCATCGACAGCCCGCTCTCCGAAGCCGCGGTCGTCGGCTTCGAATACGGCTACAGCCTCGCCGATCCGTCTAGCCTGGTGTTATGGGAGGCGCAATTCGGCGATTTCGCCAACGGCGCGCAGGTCATCATCGATCAGTTCTTAAGTGCCGGCGAAGCGAAATGGCTGCGCATGAGCGGTCTCGTCCTGTTGCTGCCGCACGGCTATGAGGGGCAAGGGCCCGAGCACTCCTCGGCCCGCATCGAGCGCTATCTGCAGCTTTGCGCCGAGGACAACATCCAGGTGTGCAACCTGACCAGCGCAGCCAACTACTTTCACGCCCTGAGGCGTCAGATTCGCCGCAATTTTAGAAAGCCGCTAGTGATTTTCACCCCGAAATCGCTGCTGCGCGCCAAGGAAGTGATGTCGCGGCTCGACGAGATGGGGCCGGGGAGCGGCTTTCGCCGAATAATCCCGGAAATCGGGCCGATCGCCGCGGATGATGCGGTGCGCCGCGTGGTCCTATGCAGCGGCAAGGTCTATTTCGACCTGGTCAAGGCGAGGGCCGCGAGCGGCGACAACCGGGTGGCATTGATCCGGATCGAGCAACTCTACCCATTCCCGTTCGACTCGCTCGGCAAGGAATTGGCCCGCTACCGCAACGCCGAAATCATCTGGTGCCAGGAAGAGCCGCAGAACATGGGTGGGTGGAACTTTGCCGACCGGCGCATCGAAGAGGTGCTCGCCGGGCTCGATATCGCTGCCAAGCGGCCATGCTTTGCCGGAAGGGCGGACGCCGCCTCGCCGGCCACTGGTTTGTTCAAGCGCCATGTCGAGGAGCAGGCGCAGCTGGTCGCGGACGCTCTTGCGACTTGAGCGGATGACCGCCGAGATCAAAGTGCCCAGCCTCGGCGAGTCGGTGACCGAGGCGACCGTGGCGAAATGGTTGAAGCATCCCGGCGAGGCCGTTGCCGTCGACGAGCCCGTCGTCGAACTCGAAACCGACAAGGTGACGTTGGAAGTGCCGGCGCCCGCGACCGGGACGCTCGCCGAAATTCTGGCCGAGGAAGGAGCCAATCTACCGGTCGGCGCCGTGCTCGGTCGCATCAGCGAAGGTATGGTGGCGGCAGCAGCCCGTCCCCCCTCCCTCTTCCCGCCCGCGGGGAGCGGGAGGGACCCGCAGGTCTGCAATCGACGGAGCTGCGAAGCGGCGGACGAGATGTCGGACCCGCGCAGCGGGCGAGTGAGGGGCAGCAAGCGCTCGAACGTTCGGGCCCAGCGGTGCGAAAGTTGATTGCAGAGGGCGGGCTTGACGCCGCGACGATCGCGCCCACGGGTCCGGGCGGTCGGATTAGCAAAGTCGACGTGATCGAAGCGCTGGCGGGCCCGGAGCCGGCTTCGCCGCCGACCCCTGCCCTGCCCTTACCCGCCACAACCTCGGCGGAGCGCGAGGTTCGGGTGCGGATGACGCGCCTGAGACGGCGCATCGCCGAGCGCCTTAAGGCGGCGCAAAACACCGCGGCAATGCTGTCCACCTTCAATGAAATCGACATGGGCCAGACGATCGCGCTGCGCGAGCGCTGGCGCGAGGCCTTCGAGAAAAGACACGGCGTTCGCCTTGGCTTCATGTCGATCTTCGTCAAGGCGGCGATCGTCGCACTGAAGGAAATTCCCGGGGTCAACGCCGAGATCGATGGCGACGACATCGTCTACAAGAACCATTACGACATCGGGGTCGCGGTCGGCCTTGAGCAAGGGCTCGTGGTACCGGTGCTGCGCGACGCCGACCGGATGAGCTTTGCCGAGATCGAAAAGACCATCGCGGCGCTCGGCATTAAGGCGCGTGAAGGCAAGCTATCGATCGAAGAGCTTTCGGGCGGCACGTTTACGATCTCGAATGGCGGGGTCTATGGGTCTTTGTTGTCGACGCCGATCCTCAATCCGCCGCAATCCGGAATCCTCGGGATGCACAAGATCGAACGGCGGCCAATCGCGGCGGGCGAAAAGATCGAGATCCGGCCGATGATGTATGTGGCGTTGTCTTACGATCATCGAATCGTCGACGGCCGCGAGGCGGTAGCCTTTCTCGTGCGCATCAAGGAATGTGTCGAGGACCCGTCGCGTCTGCTGTTCGATATATGAAGCCGCTTACCGCGCCGCCGTCTCGGGCAAGCCACCGGACGCCGTAATCCGGGCGATCATTGGCAAAATCTTCTGCTCGATATCCTCAGAGCTTAACGGACCGACCTGGCGGTATCGGATATGGCCGGTGCGGTCGACGACATAGGTTTCCGGCACCCCGTAAACCCCGAAGTTTATCGCGGTGGCGCCGTCACGATCGACCGCGACGCGGCTGAATGGATTACCGAGTTCGTCGAGGAAGCGGCGTGAATCCGCAGGCTTGTCCTTATAGGCGATGCCGTCGAGGGTAACATCGGGACGATGCGCCAACGCCGAAAGTGCCGCCTGTTCTTCGCGGCACGGGGCGCACCACGAGGCGAAAAAGTTGATCAGTGTGACCCGCGCCGAGATCCTTGCGTGACAAGCCGTGCGCAGGGTCGTAGAGGCCGGGCAGCGCGAAATCCGGGGCGGGCCGATTGATCAGCGCCGACGGCAAAAGTTGCGGGTTGTGGTTTAAGCCCATCGCGAAGGCCACGATCAACACCGCGAACAACGCCGCCGGCAGCAGAAAAGTGAGATTGCGCATCATCTCCGCCGACCGAAAGCTAACGCCCGTCGGTGACAGCGGCCTTCAACGGAGCAGCAGCCCCATCGGATGCCGCGCCTCCCTGCCAATGCCCACTTTTCTTCAGCGCGTCGACGACTTCGCGCGGCATGTATTTCTCATCATGCTTGGCGAGAACGGTCGAGGCGGCGAACACGTCGCCCGGCTCCAGCCTCCCCTCGGCGACGACTCCCTGCCCCTCACGGAACAGATCAGGAAGGATGCCGCGATAGACCACGCCGATATCCGTCTTGCCGTCGGTGATGCGGAACGAAACCGAGTGCCCGTCCGCCGAATGCGACATACTCTGCTTCTCGACGAGCCCGCCGATCCGCACCAGGCGGTCGGATGCCAGCGCCTGCGTCTTCAAATCGCTCGGGCTGTAAAAGAACACAAGGTTGCTGCTGAACGCACTGAGGACCAGCGCGGTCGCCCCGGCGAGCGCCGCCATGCCAAGCGCCAGCAAGCCCAGCCGCTGCTGCTTGCGGGTCATCACCGGGTCTCGATTTGCCGCTGCAGCTGTTCGAGGGTGCGCACACTCTGCCGATAGCGCCGCCAGGAATGCAGCGCCAATCCGCCGAGCACGACAAGGGTCAGGCCATAGGCCGGCCACACAAAGACGGCGTAGCCGCCCATCGCCAAAAAAGCACCGATATCGGTCACTATCGGTCTCTTTTAGCGCAGCACCGGGCGCGCCGGTCCCGTGCTCTCCGGCCGGGGTCGGACGGCTCTCGACGCGATGGCACCGCTGAGGCGCAGCCCCAGAGCCTTGCGCTCGTTCAACGCTGTGCGCATGCGCAGCATCAGCAACGTTGCGAACAAAAGCATAAAACCCGCCGCCATGATCAGCAGCGGCACCAGCATCGCTAACGCTATCGTCGGCTTGCCAAAGCGCAGCACGCTCGCCGGCTGGTGCAAAGTGTTCCACCAATCGACCGAGAATTTGATGATCGGCAGATTGACCACGCCGACCAGCGCTAAGATTGAACCGGCCCTGCCGCCGCGAGTCGGGTCATCGAAACCGTTCACCAGCGCGATATAGCCAAGATAAAGAAAGAACAGCACCAACACCGAAGTCAGTCTGGCATCCCACACCCACCATGCGCCCCACATCGGGCGGCCCCAGAGCGATCCCGTGGTCAGGCACACAAAGGTGAAAGCGGCGCCGATCGGCGCCGAGACGCGCGCCGCGATTTCAGCCAGCGGATGCCGCCAGACGAGCGCGACACCACTCCCAACGGCAATAAACAGATAGATCGAGAGGGCCATCCACGCGGCCGGGACATGGACATACATGATGCGGGCGGCGTCGCCTTGCAGGTAGTCTGGCGGCGACACCACCAGTGCCAAATAGATCCCGATTGCGAGCACGACGACCGTCAACCAGCCGCACCACGGCAACGCCCTTGCGCTAAGCCGCATGAAGCGTGCCGGGTTGGCAAACCAGTTGATCATCGCCTCGTCAAACCCAACTAAACGACTGCCCTAAAATACATTTCGTCGGCCGCCTACCCGCATCGAAAATTCTTAGCTATTGGATCTGCAACCCAACACCGTCACCTCGATCTAACGGCTGTTTATAGCAGATCGGAAAACTCGGTCGAGCCGGTCAGCAGCATCCCGCTGCATCCGACCGATCGATCAGATGGAGGAATGAGCCGAATACCGTGCCTCGCCGCAACCCGGACGGGCCG
Source organism: uncultured Alphaproteobacteria bacterium (assembly GCA_963774345.1). Taxonomy (GTDB): domain Bacteria; phylum Pseudomonadota; class Alphaproteobacteria; order ATCC43930; family CGMCC-115725; genus AP-15. The sequence goes on along the minus strand of CAVZFB010000031.1, from coordinate 41,609 downwards.
AGATCAGTTCCGGCGGCGTCGGTAATTGACCATAGCCTGTCGCCGCTTTCCCGTTGGACAATTGTCGCATAGTGGAATTCGTGGCCGCGAAAGCCCGAACCAGTGCGGCCGAGCGGTCCGTCGGCGAGCAGCGTCGCGCAGCGATAGCCGAGCGACAAGCGGCGTTCGGCAAAGCTGGAGACCACCGGCAACAGCCCCGCCATCGGGTGGCTGTGCCCATCGGCGTCGATCAGCGCCTCGCCGAGCACCATGTAGCCGCCGCATTCGCCGTAGACCGGTTTTCTGTCCGCCGCCGCCCAGCGCAGGCCGGCGAGAAAGGCATCGGCGGCGGCGATCCGGCCGGCCCACAATTCGGGATAGCCGCCAGGCAGATAGACCGCGTCGGCGGCGGGATCGGGCGGCTCATCGGCGAGCGGCGAGAAGAATGTAAGATCAGCGCCATGACGCCGCCATCCGTCGAGCAATGCCGGATAGATGAAGCAGAAGGCGTCGTCGCGCGCCACGGCGATGCGACAGCCGAGCGGCGGGATGCCGGGGTTCGCAGCCTCGCGGCAGAGTGTCGAGGGCCGCGCCAGAGCCAGCAGCCGATCGACATCGAGGGAGGCGCCGACCTGTTCTGCGGCGCGCTCGATCACCACCTCGGCCTCGCCGATCTCGCCGGCCGGGACCAGGCCGAGATGGCGCGACGGCAGCGCCAATGCCGGGTTTGCGGGAAGCGCCCCGAGTATCGCGAGGCCCGGCAGATGCCGCATAACCGCCCCGGCGAGCAGCGCACGATGTCGTTCGCTGGCAACCCGGTTGAAGATCACGCCGGCAATCGGCGCCTCCGGCCGATGCCGAGCAAAGCCGCGCAGCAAAGCGGCGACCGACGCGCCCTGGCCGCGCGCATCGACGACCAGCACGACCGGCCAGCCGGTCAATTGGGCGAGTTCTGCGGTCGAGCCCGCCTCGCCGTCGGCCCCCGTGCCGTCGAACAGGCCCATGACGCCCTCGCACAATACGATCTCGGCTGCGGCTTCCAAGCCGGCGACGAGCCCGGCGAGGGTCTCCGGCCGCATTGCCCACGGATCGAGATTGATGCACGGCGCGCCGCTGGCGAGCGCGTGAAAGGTCGGATCGATGAAATCGGGTCCAGCCTTGGCCGCGGCGACGCGCACGCCGCGGCGACGCAGATGCCGCAACAGACCCGCCGTCACCAGGGTCTTGCCGCTCCCGGAAGCCGGGGCGGCGAGGATCAGCCCGCCGGCCTGCATCCGCACGCGGGCTTGCGGCCCCCGGCCGGATCAGCTCGGTAGTTTGTCGCCGTCGGGCGGGGCGGGAACCTCGAACGCGTTGACCATGCCGGAGAGGAACGCGAAATAGTTCGCCGCCCCGGTCAGCTCGACCATCCACTGCACGCCGTGGCGGTCCTTCAGCCGGTCGAACAGCGCCGGATCGACCTTGTTGGTGCGGATCAGCTGGCGCGTGTAGTTGATGATATCGCGCTCGTCGGCGGGAAGCCCGGCGGGATCGCCCTTGGCGCGCAACAGATCGATCGTCGCCTCGGGCACACCGGCCCGGCGCGCGGCCCCGACCTGGGCGGCCCAGACGTAAGGAGCCTCTTTTTCGCGCACCGAGGCGAGGATGGCGTGCGAGCGCAGCCTGCCGTCGACTACGCTGCCTTCGCGGAAGAAGGTCACCAACGGCAGCACCCGCTCCGCTAAAGGCGGGCTGTGCAGCATGATGCTGAACGGGCCGCGCACGCCGCCGAAGACCTTGACCACATCGTCGACAACGGCGTGATGCTCGGCCGGCACGTCGGCCTTGCCGGTGACCGGGGCGATTCTCGGCATGATTTCCTCCCTCAGATTCAGATGCCGGGATAGGGCTTTGCCCCACCCGTCGAGATAGACGACATCGGATAGCGGGCCGCGGCCGACCGGGCCGAACCGCCCCATCGGATAGCCGATCGGCAGAATGGCGTAGGAATGGAACCCGGGCGGGATACCCATCGCCGCATCGACCTCCTTTTCGTAATTGATGTGCCGGGTCGTCAGGGTCGAGCCAAGGCCGAGCGCGCGCGCCGCCAGCAGCATGTTCTGCACCGCGGGATAGATCGACGAGCCGGCCGAGCGGCCCGGATTGTCGCCGTCCTCGAGGCAGGCGACGATCCAGACCGGCGCTTCGTGGTAATGGTCGGTCAGATATTCGACCGCCGAGTGCTGGCGCTTGAAGCGAGCCGGGTCGGAGCCCGGCGGCGGCGGGCTCGACGCATAGCGCGGGCCGACCACCGCATCGAAGGCCTTCTTGTAATAGACCTGCACCGCCTTTTTGATCGCCGGATCCTTCAGCACCAGAAAGCGCCAGCGCTGGGTGTTGCCACCGCTCGCCGCAGCCTGCCCGGCGAGCAGGATCTTGCGGATCAGATCGTCGGGCACCGGGTCGGGCTTCAGCCGCCGCATCGCCCGCATCGTGTGCATGATCTCGAAAATCTCCGTTCCGCCTGGCGTTCCTTCGGGCATTCATTCCTCCTTGGCCGATTGCGGCGAAGTCTAGTTGGGATAAACGCGGCCTCACAAGGATGATGAATTATTCCGCGGCGGCGCCGAGGGCTGCGAGCCGGCGCTGGGCGTCGAGCATGTCGGAGCCGCCCGCGGCCGCAGGTTTGAGGCGGAAGTCGAACCGGGTGGTGTAATAGGGCCGGTCGATGCCGAGCCCCCGGGCCTCCGCATCGGGGCTCTCATGTCGGACAAAATCGCAGATCAGCGAGTCCTTGACCGCGAACACCGCATCGCTGCCCAGATATTCGTCGGTGCGGTCGAAGATGTGGGTGGTCACCGGCTCGTAACCCTCGGCCGAAACGACGAAATGGATATGCGCCGGGCGCCACGGATGACGGCCGGTGGCGCTCAGCATCGCGCCGACCGGGCCGTCCGATGGGATCGGATAGTTAACCGGCAATACGGTGCGGACGAGGTAGCGGCCTTCGGCGTCGGTATGAAATTTGCCGCGCATGTGCAATTCGTGCAGGTTCGGGTCCTGAGAATCATACAGGCCGCTGGTCTGGGCCTGCCACACGTCGAGCAACGCGCCGGCGATCGGCCGTCCGTCCAGGTCGAGCACCCGGCCGCTGACCAGAGTCGGCGCGCCCTTTTTGTCGAGATGAGCGATGTTGCCACCCCACGGCAGCTCGGGCGCGTTCTGGCGATGGAACGGCCCAAACACGGTCAACTCGGTGGCCCCATCGGGTTTGCGATGGGTCAGCAGGTCGACCACCATCGACACGCCCAAGGTATCAGAGAACAGGATGAATTCCTGGCGCTTGTCGCCGGACAAATGGCCGGCCCTGGTCAGGATCTCGATCGCCTGGAACCACTCCGCCTCGGTCAGGTTGACTTCCTTGACGAAGGCGTGCAGGTGCCCGATCAGGCTCAGCATGATCTCCCTGAGCCGCGGATCGGGCGTCTGCCCAAAACGCTGCAGCACTTCGGCGGTGATGTCGTCTTCATTCGTGTTGCGCGGCATCGGCATCCTCCCTGTGGCTCCCGCCCGACCAATACCATGAAAAACCCCGCCTGGGCTTGAGCGTTGCGCCGACGCTTCAACCCGATCTCGCTCGACGCGCTGAATTTTCTGCTGGCCGATGTGCGCGGCGCGCTCGGCCCGTATCTGAACGTGTTTCTGGTCACCCAACAGCACTGGAGCCAATCGGCGGTCGGACTCGTGACCAGTCTGGGCGGGTTTCTCGGCCTCACCGTACAAACCCCGATCGGCGGATTGATCGACGCCACCCGTGCCAAACGGGCTTTGATCGTGGCCGCTCTGATGGTGCTATCGGCGGGGGCGGTTACGATCTATGCGGCGCCCATATTCTGGCCGGTGATGATCGCCAACTGCCTCATCGCGATCGTTGGCGACGTGCTCGGCCCGGCGGTCGCAGCATTGACGCTGGGGCTCTACCCGCGTGCGGCGCTGGCTCGCCGAATGGGCCGCAACTCGGCGTTCGATCATGGCGGCAATGTCGCGATCGCCGCAGCGGCGGGTTTGGTCGGCTGGGCGTTGTCGCAGCGCGCGGTCTTTCTGCTCGTCCCGTTCTTTGCGGTGCTCGCGGGTGTGGCGGTGCTGTCAATCCCGGCCGGCGCCATCGACCACATTCAGGCGCGAGGCGGCGAGGAGGAGCGTAATGGCGAGCCGCATCCGTCGGGTCTCAGGGTGTTGCTGACTTGCCGCCCGCTGCTCCTTTACGCCGGCTGCACGATGCTGTTCCATTTCGCCAATGCGCCGCTGCTGCCGCTGGTCGGGCAAAAGCTGGCACTCGCGCATAAGGAGTGGGCGACGGCGATGATGTCGGCCTGCATCATCGCCGCGCAGATGATCATGCTGCCAATCGCGCTGGTAGTCGGATGGAAAGCGGACCGCTGGGGGCGAAAGCCGATCCTGCTGCGTCGGTTTCGGTATCCTGCCGCTGCGCGCCGTGCTCTATACCTTCTCGAACAGCAGTGTGTGGCTGGTCGGGGTGCAATTGCTCGATGGAGTCGGCGCCGGGATCTTCGGCGCGATAACCCCGCTGGTCCTGGCCGATTTGATGCGCGGCACCGGGCGCTACAATGTGGCGCAGGGCGCGATCGCCACCGCCCAAGGGATTGGCGCCTCGGCGAGTGGGCTGGCCGCCGGACTGATCGTCGATCATCTCGGATATTCGGCCGCATTTTTGACCTCTGGTGTGGCTGCTGCGCTCGCTTTCATTGCGCTTGCCTTCGCCATGCCGGAAACAACCAAATCTTCGGAGACGCCGGCTACCAACGAGCCCTGATGCGGACGCAAGATCGCTGCATGTCGGCGCGACCGCGACGCCGCCACCCTGCGCGCTGTTGGATCGCCGCAATAGCGGTATTGGCGGGAATCGTCGCGATCTTCTTGCTCGCTGCAACAATTTGGCCGGGGATCGTCCCCGCGATCACCTCGAACCCGACATCCGCCGCCGCGATCGCGATCTTTGCCGCGACCTACATCGTCATCGCCATCGGCAAATTGCCGGGCTTCTATCTCGACCGCGCCGGGGCGGCATTGCTGGGCGCCAGCCTGATGGTCGGCCTGGGGGTGCTGTCGCTCGACCAGGCGTTACGCTCGATCGACTTCGATACGATCGCACTGCTGCTCGGCATGATGATCGTCGTCGGCAATCTGCGTCTCTCCGGATTCTTCCGTCTGGTGGCCAACTGGGTCGTAACCCGCGCCCGTCATCCATTGTTGCTGCTCGCCGCGGTAATATTCACGTCGGGCCTTTTCTCTGCTTTTCTGGTCAACGACACGGTATGCCTCGCGTTGACCCCGGTCGTTCTCGATCTCATCTTGCGCCTGCGCCGCAACCCGGTGCCCTATCTGCTGGCGGTGGCAATGGCATCAAACGCCGGCAGCGTGGCGACGATCACCGGCAATCCGCAGAACATCATGATCGGCAGCTTCTCGCGGATCCCCTATGGCGCTTTCGCCGCCTCGCTGTCGCCGGTGGCTGCGACCGGGCTGGTTGTGACCTTTGCGTTGATCGCGCTGTTTCATCCGAGCGAGTTTTGGACACGTGACCGGCTGCGGGCAGCGCCAGCGCCTGTCCATGCCTACCGGCCGCTCGCAATCAAAGCAGTGGTGGTGACCTTGGCGATGATGGTCGGTTTCTTTGCCGGTTTCGCGCCGGCCAAGCTGGCTCTGATCGCCGGCTCGGTCCTGCTGGTGACGCGCGCAGTCCGGAGCGAGAAGATCTATCGAGAGATCGACTGGCCGCTGTTATTGATGTTCGCCGGGCTGTTCATTGTCGTTTCCGGGTTCGAGAAGGCGCTGCTGTCGCCGCGGATCATCGCCGAGATCGGCCAACAGCATCTGGACCGATTGCCAGTGCTGGCGGTGGTGACGGCGGCGTCGTCGAATCTCGTCAGCAACGTGCCGGCGGTACTGGTGCTGAAGCCATTCGTCACCGCCTTGCCCGACCCGCGGCGCGCATGGCTGGTCGCCGCTATGGCTGCGACATTGGCCGGCAATCTGACGATCCTCGGCTCGGTCGCCAATCTGATTGTTGTGCAGCGCGCTGCTCGGCGCGGTGTGACGATCGGATTCTGGCAATATTTCCGCGTCGGTGCGCCGGTGACGGTGTTGACGATCCTTGTTGGCCTGTGGTGGCTCTGACGCGGACACGGCACGGTTGGGTGGGAGATCGGGATGACTGAGCAGCGTAAGAATGAATTGGGCCAGCCGATCGGCGCCGCCTTGCCGAACTGGTCGCCGCGGCCACTGCCCCCGCGCATCCCGATCGAAGGGCGGTTCTGCCGGGTCGAGCCGCTCGAGCCGGCGCGTCATGCCGGCGATCTCTTCGCCGCCAACAGCGACGACGCCGAGGGACGTAACTGGACCTATCTGCCCTATGGGCCGTTTCCCTCGTTCGGTCTTTACCGCGATTATCTGGTGACGGCGGCGCGGCGCGATGACCCGCTGGTCCATGCGATCGTCGACCGGCGGAGCGGACATGCCGTCGGGGTGGCGAGCCTGATGCGTATCGATCCGGCGGCGGGCGTTATCGAGGTCGGCGGCATCAATTACAGTCCGCGCCTGCAGCGCCAGCCGGCAGCGACCGAAGCCATGTATCTGCTGATGCGCCGGGTTTTCGATGAACTCGGCTATCGCCGCTACGAGTGGAAATGCGACTCGCTGAACGCGCCGTCGCGCGCCGCGGCCCAACGTCTCGGCTTTCGCTATGAGGGGCTGTTCCGCCAGGCGACCGTCTACAAGGGACGCAACCGCGATACCGCCTGGTATTCGATCCTCGACAGCGAGTGGCCGGCGTTGCGCGCCGCGTTCGAGCGCTGGCTCGACCCGGCCAATTTCGACCGCGACGGCCGCCAGCGCGCCAGCCTGAGTAGTTTACGAGAGGCTGAGGACGCCGGGTAGCCGTATCTCAGAAGATCAGCGCTGGCCGAGATTGGTCAGTGTCGGCAGATATTGCTGCCCCACCTCAGGCGACGATGTCAGAACGGTAAAGCTGCTGCCCCCTCCGGTATGGCCCGCCTCCCAGTTGGCTTCCCATTGAACCTGCACGTAACCCTGAGTCCCCGGGGCGAGCTGGAGAGTATCGTGCTGGTTGGTGGGGGTTCCGAAGGGCTGTACTGTGAACCGGTACTTTCCTGGCTGGAAATCGTGAAAAAAGGCCGTCCCCTGAGGTATTCCGGCGATGGGTGCGCCATTTGCGTAAATTATTGGGTCTGATGCGTAGACACTGCCCCCTGGCGGGTCCGCCTGACGAAAGAACCACACCCGTGCCACACCCGGTCCAACCGGGGGAACCTGGGGCTGAGAGGTGGATTGCGGGGCGCAGCTCCCAAGCACAAGGAGACAGAGCCCGAAACTTATTGCCGCAGCCAGCCGATACCTGAACACGATGTTTCCTCCCATCTTGGTTGGCCGACATCCCCGAATTTGGACCGGCAAGCGCCATCGTCCGGTTTTTCTACCGTTCATGGCAAGAAGACTCCGACTGTTACATCGCCGACACACTGTGAATTGGGTTTTGCCCTCGAATTCTCCTGCGCCGCTTTGTTTTGCCCAATTGTGTCCGATTCGATCGATCGGCTTACTTAACCGAACAAAACTTTACTGACTAACACTGACGATACATCAAGGAGTTACAGACGCCCCTTATACCACTGATCATCCAACGGCCCCTGCGAAGCACGGGTCGGAACATTGCGAGGGTGAGCAGATGAGCGATTTCGCACGGCTCCTCGAAAACGAAATCCCGCGCTTGCGGCGCTATGCGCGCGCATTGACGAGAGACGCGTCGCGGGCCGACGACTTGGTGCAGAGCTGCCTGCTGCGCGCCGTCGCCAAACAGCATCTGTGGCAAGCGGGAACCGATCTGCGCGCCTGGCTCTTCACCATTCTCCACAACCAGAACGTAAATGATGTCCGGCGCTCGGTGCGCGAAGGGGTGGCTGTCCCAGTCGAGGACGTGGCTCCCGTCCTGACCGCCACGGCAAACGTCGAAGCGTCGCTGCAGTTGCGCGATCTTGAGCGGGCGATCGCCAGCCTGCCGGAGGAGCAACGCCAGGTAATCCTTCTGGTCGGGCTCGAGGGCATGCGCTACGAAGAGGTTGCCACTATTCTCGGCATCCCGATCGGCACCGTCCGCTCCCGCCTGTCGCGCGGCCGCGATATGTTGCGTGAGCTGATGGACATAAAGGACACGGGCGCGGATAGCCCGCACCGACGGTTTGGCGCCATCGGCGCCCGGCGATCGCAAGCCGCCTAACCGGCCGCCGCTGTTACGGCGCTTCCACGCCGTACTCATATCAGGACCTGAGCCCCCGATCTGTCCGGTTGTTACCGCCTCGCGGCTTGCGAGGCGGCCCCCGATCGCCTAAAACCGCGCGTCCCTGGGCCGGGGCGTGGCTCAGCCTGGTAGAGCGCCTGCTTTGGGAGCAGGATGTCGGAGGTTCGAATCCTCTCGCCCCGACCACCTCGGACCCGCTTTTCGAGGCGGCCAACAAGGATGAGATCGGCGGGAGACGGAACTCGACAATGGCGCAGGCGCGAATCTTCAGGCCGGCAAAGACGGCCATGCAGTCGGGACGACGGCTAACTCGAAAGTGGGTTCTCGAATACGAGCCCACGGCCGGGCGCCGACCGGATCCGCTGATGGGATGGACCAGCGCCGCGGACACTCTGAACGAGGTGCGGATCCACTTCGACACGATCGAGGAAGCGCGGGCTTTCGCCGAAAAACAGCAGCTCGTCTATACGGTGATCGAACCGCACGCCGTCAGCGAAAAGCCAAAGAGCTATGCTGACAATTTCCGCTATGATCGTGTCCGCGACTGACCCCGCTCGTCACGACGACCGTCGCCTTTCATGTGACCCCGTAGCTCAGCTGGATAGAGCACTCGCCTTCTAAGCGAGACGTCGCCGGTTCGAATCCGGCCGGGGTCGCCATAATCGTAGCCGGTCGCCGCAGATGACCTTGACGCCGTCGTCGGCGCGAGCCACCCGGTGGTTTACGGTTCCTCAAACTGTAGAATGTAGAGCCCGGCATTGTTGTCGGTGAGGTACATCATTCCCTGCGCATCGACAAAGCAGTCGGCCGATTGGATGACTTGCGGCCGGTTGGGGCGCGGGTCGAACATGCGTTCCGGATCAGGCGGCACGAAGAACCCAGCCTCGCGCGGCTGGAACGCATTCTCGATGTCGAATACCCGGACGCCGGCATTATGATAGGTCGCGAAGATGAAGCGCGAGCTCTGGAAAGCGCCGGGCCGGTTCTCCCAGAGATTATGTGGCCCGAAATTGCCGCCTTTGGCGCAGTAGTCGGCCTCGGACGGGACCGGCATGGTCGCGAAGCTCACGGGATTGGTTGGCTCGCGCACATCGAAGAGCCAAGTGTGACGGAGGCCTAAGCTGCAATCGGCGAAATTGGCCTCGTCGGCCAGCACCAGCAGATTGCGATCGGGGAGCGGCAGCGGCGAATGCGTGCCGCCGCCGAAGGGCGGGTCGAGATTGCGATGGGCAAGCAGCTGCGGCCGCGTCGGATCGGCGACGTCGAGCACGGTTAGCCCGCCGTCGCGCCAGGCGGCATAGGCGAGGTTGCCGGCGACGAGGGCGTGGTGCAGTGCGTAGCGGCGGCCCTTGGGCCAACTCGGCGTCTCGCCGCCGCTCGTCCACATGCCGGGGATCCACCACTTGCCGACGACCTCGGGCCGGGTCGGCTCCGCCATGTCGACGACCGCCAGCACCTGGTCGGTGAACTCGGGGAAGTGGATCGAGACGTAAGCGTAACGCCCGCCGACATACCAGATGCGGTGCGGCCCGACACCATCGGTGGGCATGAACGCAATCTCGCGCGGCGCCTCAGGATGCGAGATGTCGTAGACGCGGACGCCGGCGGTGTATTGCCTGCCCTTCAGGAGATCGGCTGGCGATCCCGAGTAATAGGCCTGCGCGTCGACCTGCATCGTCCACATGCTCGGTCCGTTGACGGCGAGCAGCAAGTCGCCGTGGGTCTGCAGATGGATGGCGCGGGTGTTGGGCGGACAAGGCATAAAGGCAACAGGTTTCGGGGTCTTCGGATCGCGCACGTCGATGACGGTGATGCCGTTCGAATAACCGTGCCCGATATAGGCATAGCCACGATGCACCATGATCTGGACGCCGTCCCCACGCCCGCCCTGGTCGGAGTGGCTGATGAACTTGACGTTGCGGGATGCCACCGCATTCATGGTTCACCTCTCCCCTATTGCCCCGTCCCGTGCCCTCTCGCCGCGTCGGTAGTCCAGTGTCGCATCGGGCCATAGCGGCGAACGTCGCCGATATTAAGCACCCGCGACCCCGCATTCTCGACTGGCAGCATGCAGCATATAGGTGTCGTGGCGGACTGACCCGTGAGAATCGGCATGACGGTGAAAGGTGCGATCCCTACGGTCCTGTGGCTGTCCCATGCCTCAAGCCGGTGCAAACGGCGCTCGACATCTCAACTTGGGTGCCACAGTGCGACCCGCCGCTCCGACCCGCCATCGGCGATGATGATTCCGATGGCCAAGACATTCACCATAGGTTGTTTAGTCGTGATATTTCGTCAGCCAAGGCGATAGCGGTCGGCAGCGCCGCACCGCAGGAAACGAGGCGCTCAAAGAGGAGTGGAGCATATGGCCCAATCGATCGAAGCGTTCGTCGGCAGAGCGATGGACGATGCGCGGATGACGCCGATCCACTGGCGGGTTCTGGCGCTCGTCGCCGCCGGCTATTTTTTCGATGTCCTCGACCTGACCATCCTCGGGGCGCTGGTGCCCGACATGATCAAGAGCGGATTCACCACCGCGCCGCAGGTCGCCGTGGTGGGGAGCTCTACCCTTGTCGGGCTGCTTATCGGCTGCGTCGGACAGGGCGAGTTTACCGACCGCTTTGGCCGTAAGACCGTGTATCAATTCAACCTGCTGCTCTATGGGGTGGCAACTATCGCCGCTGCTTTTTCACCGAATTTCATCTGGCTCGCGGTGTTTCGCTTCATCGCCGGGGTCGGGCTCGGCGCCGAGCAGCCGTTGTGTTTTTCGTATACGGCCGAATACGCACCTAAGAACATTCGCGGTCGCATCCTTGCTTTGATGCAGCTGATCGGCGGGGCCTTCCCGTGGCCGGTCGGCATCCTGCTCGCGCTCGGATTCCGCGACACGATCGGCTGGCGTGGGATCTGGATCGTTATCGGCGTCGGCGCGCTGATTGTATTCGTGCTGCGCTTCTCGCTCCCCGAATCGCCACGCTGACTGGCAATACACGGCCAGGGGCAGCGCGCCCTCGATCTGCTGAAGCGCATGAACCTGCCGGCGCCGCCGCTTGAAACCCTGACCGCCGACGCAGCAAGCAACACCAAGAGCGATCCGATCGCCGTTGTATTTCGGCAATACCCGCGCAACGTGATCGCGGCGATGATCTGCTTCTTCGCGTTTTTCGGAATTGCCAACGGACTCGGTACATGGCTGCCCAACATTATGGCCGGGCGTGGGTTCTCGATCACCAAATCGCTAACCTTCACCTTCGGCATGACCATCGCCTATCCGTGCAGTAGTGCGTTCATGATGTTCGCGCTCGAAAAATTCGGCCGCATTCGCACCGCGGTGACGGCCTTCGTGCTCGCCGGACTGTTCGCCGCGGCGTTCGCTTCTGCGCAGTCGGAGACGATGATCCTGGTCGTCGGTTTTGTCATGTTCTTCTGTATCCAATTGGCCGGGAACTCGATGCAGATTTTTGCCTCGGAGGTGTTCCCGACTAACGCGCGCGCCTCGGGTTTCGGCTTTGCCCATTCGGGCGGCCGGATCGGCGCGGCGATCATCGTCCCCGGGTTTCTCGTCATCCAAACCACATGGGGGGTTCCCGCGGTATTCGGTACAATCGCGGTGATGCTGGCGGTGGCCGCCGTCGCAGTGACACAGATCGGCTCCGAGACGCGCGGCCTCGCCCTCGATGCGATCGCACCGCCAACGGGGTGAGAGGCCGGGCCGGCAGGATCCTGTGCGGGACCTCCATGCTGATGGAGGAACAATCCTACCTCTTTTGCGCTCCGGGGGCGTATGTCGGACAGCCGCGAGCGCGGGTCGAGGATGCCGATCTCTTGAGCGGCCACGGCCGCTTTGGCGACGACCTGCCGGTGCGGACAGCAACCTTGCACGCCGCCATCCTGCGCTCGCCCCATGCTCATGCCGAATTACTGGCGGTCGATATCGAGGCGGCATCGGGTCTCCCTGGGGTCGCCGCAATCGTCACTGGTGACGATGCCAGGCGCTGGACCCTCCCCTTTATTGCCGCCGTCAAGGCGCCGGTAGAGCACTGGTGCCTTGCGGTCGACCGGATGCGCTATGTGGGCGAGCCGGTGGCGGTGGTACTTGCGGCTAACCGCTACGCCGCCGCGGATGCGCTCGAACAGATCGAGGTATCGTACCGCCCACTGCCTGCGGTGATCGACCCGGTTGCGGCTGCCGAATCCGCCGCGCCGCTGCTGCATACGGCGCTTGGGAGCAACGTCGTGAGCGACCGCTCGTTTCGCTACGGCGATCCCGAAGCCGAATTTACTGCCGCGGCCCACCGGATCACGCTCACGACCACTTACCCACGCAACTCAGGCGCCCCGATCGAGTGCTTTGTGGTGATCGCCGAATATCTGCCGGGTGAAGGCGTCTATGAGGTGACCGCCAATTTCCAGGGCCCGCTGGCAATGCACCCGGTGATGGCAATGGCGCTGGGCGTGCCGGCGAACCGGTTGCGCCTCAAGACGCCGCCGGATTCCGGCGGCAGCTTCGGCGCCAAGCATGCCGTCTTCCCGTATGTCGTGCTGATGGCGATCGCCGCACGCAAAGCCGGACGGCCGGTCAAATGGGTTGAGGAGCGAGCCGAGCACCTTGTCGCCGCGACCTCAGCCACCAACCGGGTGACCACACTCTCCGCCGCAGTCGGTGATGACGGGATTATCACCGCGCTCGACTGGGACCAGCTCGAAGATTGCGGAGCCTATTTGCGCGCCCCCGAGCCGGCGGCGCTCTACCGCATGCACGGCAACATGACCGGTGCCTACCGCATCGGCAATTTGCGCATCCGCAACCGGGTGGTGCTGACCAACAAGACGCCGAGCGGATTGGTCCGCGGTTTTGGCGGCCCTCACGTCTACTTTACACTCGAACGCCTGATGCAGCGCATCGCGGTGAGGCTCGGCCTTAATCCGCTCGATGTGATCCGCCGCAACCTGGTCGATCGCTTTCCTTATCGCTGCCCGGCCGGGGCCGTGCTCGATTCCGGGGATTATCGAACCAGCGTCGATCACGCAATCAAAGCGGGCGGGCTCGCCGAGTTGCGCCGCCGCCGCGACGAGGCGCGCGCCGAGGGCCGGTTCTATGGCGTCGGCTATGCCGCGGTGGTCGAACCCTTGATCTCCAACATGGGCTACATCACCACCGTTTTGAGCCCGGCAGAGCGTCAGGCCGCCGGGCCCAAGGATGGCGCGCAGGCGGCCGCAACCGTGGCGTTCGACCCACTGGGCGGCGTCTCGGTCATCATCGATTCATTGCCACAGGGGCAGGGTCACCGCACAGTCACCGCTCAAGTCGTGGCCGACGTGTTCGGCCTTGATCCGGCTGTGATCCGGGTCGAAACCGCGCTCGATACCGCCAAGGACGCCTGGTCGATCGCTGCCGGCAATTACTCGAGCCGGTTCGCCAGGGCGGTCGCCGGTGCTGCCCATCTCGCGGCTTCGCGCCTCAGAGACAAAGTCGCCCGGATTGCCGCGGCGCAATTGAACTTGCGGCCGGAGGAGGTGCGGTTCGCCGATGGGCGCATTTTCGCCGCGGCGAACCCGGAGAACGGGATCGGCTTTGCCCGTGCCGCAGCTGCCAGCCATTGGTCGCCGGGCTCGCTCCCCGATGAGAATGCCGGCGCCTTGCGCGAAACGGTGTTCTGGACGCCGCCGAGCGTGACGGCGCCCAACGAGGCGGACGAGATCAACAGTTCGGCGGGGTACGGTTTCGTTTTCGACTTTTGCGGCTCGAAATCGACCGCGAAACCGGAGAGGTGCGGATCGACAAATACCTGACGTTCCACGATGCCGGACGCATCCTGAACCCTCTTTTGTTCGATGGGCAGGTGTATGGCGGGTTCGCGATGGCAGTCGGCGCAGCCTTGTTAGAGCGCTTCGTTTACGGCGACGACGGCGATTTCCTGACCGGCAGCTTTGCCGATTATGCGGTGCCGACCGCGCGCGACATTACCACACCGATGATCCTACATCGGGAAACGCCGTCGCCGGTAACCCCGCTTGGCGCGAAGGGGGTGGCCGAGGGCAATTCGATGAGCACGCCGGTGTGTATTGCCAATGCGGTGGCCGACGCACTTGGGGTCGCGGATCTGACCCTGCCGCTGACGCCGGCGCGAGTGGCCGAGCTTATCGCGCTCAAAGCGGCGCGCGATGTTTGATCTCGGCCGCAGCTTTCTTGCCAATGTCGAGCGCAGCTCCGACGCGCTGGCCATCGTCGACGACGATCATCGGCTCACCTATGCCGAATGGTATGCAGAGATTGGGCGGGTTGCTGACGGGCTTACCGCGCTGGGCGTCAGGCGCGGCGACCGGCTCGCCGTTATCCTGCAAAACCGCATCGAGATGGCGAGCGTGCATTGGGCCTGCCAGCTCCTCGGCTTCGTCGTGACCCCGCTCATTTAGCGCATGAAGGCCGAGGAGCTCGATTACTGCCTCGCCGATGCAGAGGCCGGCGCCATCATCTTCGACGCGGTTGCGGTCGACGCGGTTGCCCGGGCCAGGAGAGCGAGAGATCTGCCGCGTGTTGTGATTGGCGACGCCGAGGATGGCACCTGCCGCTTCGACGACTGGCCTCCTTCCGGTTGCACATTGATGCCCCGAGCCGGACCCCAGGATCTCTCCGCTTTGCCGAGGTCGCCGGCATCACGCTGGTCGCCATCGCCCGCGATGACGGCTTCGAGGTGTTTACCCACGCGGGCCGCATCGCCATCGAGTGAGCCGAGCATGTCGCCTGAAAAGCTGGTCTATATGGCCAAACCAGATCGGAAAATTTTTGCCCACGGATCGGAAGAACAAGCCGTCTTTAACACCGCGGACCACCTGAAGAAATTCTGGGATCCGCGAATGCGCAAGGCCATTGTCGACTACGTGGAGGCCGGCGGCGAAGGATTGCAGCCCAGCGTGCTGAAAGCGGTTCGCAGCCTCAGCCCGGAGTTGTCACCGACGGTGAAAATCGTGTCGTAGGGTAGAGCTGCAGTGCGGACGTTGCCGCGGCGGCTAAATGGGGTACTGTTCGACCCCTTAGATCGTCATTCGCGAAAGCAGGAACCAGAGCAACGACACCGGCGCTTACCCCCGAACCCTGGCATTGCGAGGCGACAACTTCCGTCCCCGGCAAGGAGTCCACAATGGACGTAGCTCCCGTATCCCCCGGCCTTCTGGCCGGCATTCGCGTACTCGACCTGACCCAATTCGAGGCGGGCACGACATGCACCGAGGCGCTGGCTTGGATGGGCGCCGACATCGCCAAGGTGGAAAACCCGAAGGGTGGGGAAGCCGGCCGCACCGGTTTTGGCGACGCGTACTATTTCATGATGTACAACGCCAACAAGCGGTCGATCACAATCAACCTGAAATCGGACCGGGGCCTGGCGCTGGTCAAGGAGATGGTGCAGAAGGCGGATGTCTTCACCGAGAACTTCGCGCCGGGCGCGGTCGAGCGGCTCGGGCTCGGCTACGACATCGTCAGCGCGATCAACCCGAGCATCATTTATGCCCAGGTCAAGGGCTTCGGAGACGGCAGTCCCTACGAGAAGGGCCTGTCGTTTGACCCAATTGCACAGGCCGCGGGCGGAGCGATGAGCATCACCGGCGAGCGCGACGGCAGGCCGATCAAACCCGGCCCGACCATCGGCGATACCGGTACCGGTATGCTGATGGCGTTCAGCATCGTCAGCGCGCTATTCGATCGTGTGCGCACCGGCAAGGGTCGGCGGCTGCAGGTGGCAATGCAGGATTCGGTCATGCATTACAGCCGCGGCGGGTTCATCACCCAGGCCCGTACCGGCAAAGCGGCGCCACGGCGGCCGGCTGCCAACAATCCGCCCGGCGGCATCTTCCCGTGCAAGCCCGGCGGCCCGAACGACTACGTCTACCTCCTGACCAGCCGCGCCAACCCCGAGCACTGGCCACGCTTGTTGAAATTGATCGGGCGCGAGGACCTGATCGGCGACCCGCGCTACGACACCCCCGACGCCCGCATCAAATGCGAGGCCGAGGTCGACGAGATCGTCACCGGCTGGACGCGGCAGCGCACGAAGCACGAAGCGATGGCGCAGCTGACCGCGGTCGGCGTTCCCGCCGGCGCCGTGCTCGATACGCAGGAGCTGATCGACGAGCCGAGCTTCTACGAGCGCGGCATTCTGCAGACGATGACGCATGGCGAGCGCAAAATGGCGATGCCCACCTGGCCCGTACGCTTTGACGGCGTACCGACCGCGGTCAAATCGGCGCCGCTGCTCGGCGAGCACACTGCTGAAGTGCTTGCCGATTGGCTCGGCCTCGACGCCGCCGCGGCCGCGGGCTTGCGTCGGGACGGCATCATCTGATGCTCGGGTCGGCCCGGCGCGCGGGCCGACCAATCCCAAAAGAGCCGCCGGAGACGCGAGCCGGCCCACGGCGCTGTTGATCGGTTTCCGCCCAACGAAGAGCGCCTGATCGAAAAACCCGCAATCGCCGACCCTGGCCGGCGGCTATCGCCTTGAACCTTTTGTCCCCAATAGAAGACAAACGCTTCGTATTGCATCGAACTGGCGTTAGCGGTATCTTAGTTTTTGCAGCATCATCGCGAATGATCGGGCAAGATGGACCGGCCGCAGCCAGCAGGGTCGATGGCTAGCATCGAGGCGAAGAGCGTCGAACCCGGGTCGAGCAGCGTGGGCCGGCCGCGTGGCATCGCCAGCGATTTCGGCCGGGGCAATCCGGGTAAGCCGGTGGGCGCGGTTGTGGCCGCGACCAACGTGCTGCGGGCCTTGCATGGTTCGGAGCGGCCGTTGAACGCGAGCGAGATCGCCCGCGCCGCGAGGCTGCACCGCGGAACCGCGTACAACATCCTGCGGACGCTGCAAGCTGAGGGCTTTGTCAGCTACGACGAGGCAACTCGCAGCTATTCGGTAAGCCTCAATATTCTCGAGTTCGCCTATGGCGTTTTGCGGCGCAGCGGGCTGATGGACTTGGCGCGTCCGCTGATGCACGGGGTTTCCGATGCGCACGGTGTGTCGGTCTATCTGTCCAAGGTGCTGGGACCCTCTTCGCTGCTGCTGTTGGACTGGGTTGGGGCCGCGTTCCGTACCGATCTTTACGTCACCGTGGGGCGCCAGTACCCCGGCCCGGCGGGCGCCTCGGGCGTGCTGATGGCTGCGTTCGGCAACAGCAGCGAAGCGGAACTCGAAGAGCTGTTCTCGCCGGTCGCCTGGTACCAGAAGCCGTCGTTTGCCGATTTCATGGCCCGGGTCAAAGAAGCAAGAAAGGCCGGCTTCGCGGTGGATCGCGGCGCCATGTTTCAGGGCATCACGCTTGTGTCCGTACCGGTTCTGTCACCGTCGTGGGAGCTGCTGCTGATCCTGACGGCCGCGGGACATTCGCATGACATGGATGCTGAGGCGCTGGCGCCACTCGGCCGCGCGATGCAATCGGCTGCGGCGCGGTTGTTCGAGAGCCTACGATTGTTGCGTCTCGGGTGAGGTAGCGGTTCGGATCGGGTCTCCATAACTTCGTTCGGGGAAAGACGATGGATACACTGCAAGCGGTTCCGCACGGAACTCCAACGAAAACAGCCCTGGATTTCGACGCCGTCGTCATCGGCGCCGGCGTTTCCGGCCTCTATCAGCTCTATAAGCTGCGCGAACTCGGGCTCAGGGTGCGCGCCTTCGAGGCGGGCACCGGCGTCGGCGGCACCTGGTACTGGAACCGCTATCCCGGCGCGCGCTTCGATTCCGAAAGCTGGACCTACGGCTACTCCTTTTCGCCGGAACTGCTGGAGGAATGGAATTGGGAGGAGCACTTCGCGGGCCAACCGGAGACCGAGCGCTATCTCAACCATGTCGCCGATAAGTTCGATCTGCGCCGCGACATCCAGTTCAAGAGCCGGGTATCCGCTGCACACTACCAGGAGGACACGCGCAGCTGGGACGTCGTCTTGGAGGACGGCCGGCGCTACACGACTCGCCTGTTGATCACCGCGATCGGCGTGCTCTCGGCCGCGACCATGCCGACCATCCCCGGCGTCGAGACGTTCCGTGGCCAGTCCTGCCACACCCATTACTGGCCGAAGGAACCGGTTTGCTTCGTGGGTAAGCGCGTCGCGGTGATCGGCACCGGCGCGACGGGCATACAGACCATCACCGAGGTGGCTAAGACCGCCGGCCACCTGACGGTATTCCAGCGCACCGCCCAGTGGAGCGCGCCATTGCACAACGCCAAGATCGGCGAGGAGGAGATGAACCGGATCCGGGCCAATTATCCCGAGATCTTCGCCCGCTGCCAGGAAACCTTCGGCTGCTTCATTCATGCGACCGACCCGCGCGCCACCTATGAGGTGACGCGCGAAGAGCGCGAGGCTTTCTGGGAGAAGCTTTACGGCGAGCCCGGTTTCGGCATCTGGATGGGCAATTTCCGCGATATCCTGGTCGATCGCGAGGCCAACCGGCTGATGTCGGACTTTCTCGCCCGCAAGATCCGCCAGCGGGTCAGGGATCCGGCCGTCGCCGAAAAGCTGATCCCGAAAAATCACGGCTTCGGCACGCGCCGGGTGCCGCTCGAAAGCGGCTACTTCGAGGTCTATAACCAGCCCAACGTCAAACTGGTCGACATCAACGAGACGCCGATCGAGCGCATCACGTCCGCGGGAATCAAGACCAGCGACGCCGAGTACGAGTTCGACATCATCATCTACGCGACCGGTTTCGACGCGATCACCGGCAGCTTCGACCGCATCGACATCCGCGGGGCCGACGGGGTGTCGCTAAAGGAGAAGTGGAAGGACGGGCCGCAGACCTTTCTCGGCATCCTCGTGGACGGCTTCCCCAACCTGCTGATGGTGATGGGCCCGCATGCCGGGCTCGGCAACTTTCCGCGCGCTGCCGAATACAGCGCCGACTGGGTGACCGACCTGATCCGCTTCGCGCGCGACCGCGACGTGACCCGGATCGAGGCCACCGCGGCGGGGGCCGACGCCTGGACCGACCACGTCATTGCGGCGAGCGAGGGCTTGCTGTTCACCGAGGTCGACTCGTGGATGACCGGCATCAACCGCAATGTCGAGGGGAAGCAGGTTCGCCGAATCATGCGTTACAGCGGCGGCCACCCTGCCTTTCGCAAGCGCTGCGAAGCGGCGGCGGCGGACGGGTACCGTGAGTTGGTGCTGGCTTAAGGTGGCGTGTGAGCACTTCTCATGGAGCCGAAATGCCGTTACGCACCTCAGAACCCGTGAAATTCGATGCGATTATCGTCGGTGCTGGAGTCGGCGGTCTCTACGCGGTTTATCGGCTGCGCAAACTCGGCTTCAAAGTGCGCGCCTTCGAGGCCGGCACCGGCGTTGGCGGCACCTGGTACTGGAACCGCTATCCAGGGTGTCGCTGCGACGTCGAAAGCATGGAGTATTCGTATTCCTTTTCCGACGAGCTGCAGCAGGAATGGCATTGGCCTGAGCGTTACGGCACCCAACCTGAGATCCTGCGTTATATCAACCATGTGGCCGACCGCTTTGACCTCAGGCGCGACATCGAGTTCAACACTCGGGTTAAGGGCGCTTTCTTCGACGGTAGGACGAATACCTGGGCGGTGAAGACCGATAAAGGTCATACCGCGACGGCGCGCTTTTGCATCATGGCGACGGGCAATCTTTCGACCCCTCGGACGCCGAACTACCCTGGTTTGGAGAGGTTCAAGGGGAAATGGTATCATACCGGTTTATGGCCTCATGAAGGAGTTGACTTCACCGGATTGCGAGTAGGGGTCGTTGGAACAGGCTCGTCGGGCGTCCAGTCGATCCCCCTCATCGCAAAACAGGCGAAGCATCTATACGTTTTTCAGCGAACAGCTAATTTCAGCTTGCCCGCGCGAAATGGGCCGCTGGATGGAGCAAAGGAGCGCGCGCACAAAGACCAATATCCCGAGCGCCGTCGCGCCGCCTTCGATACCCCCTTCGGAATTGCCGGCTACCCGCCGCCCGTGAAGTCCGCGCTCGACGCAACCGAGGCGGAACGGCGGCGGGCCTATGAGGCGAAATGGGCCGAGGGCGGCAGCATCAGCTTTCTGTATTCGTATACCGATCTGTTGCTTAACAAAGAAAGCAACCAAACGGCATCGGAGTTCGTGCGCCAGAAGATCCGCGCCACAGTCAAGGATCCCAGAACCGCGGAGCTGCTGTGTCCCAACGATCATCCGATCGGCACCAAACGGTTGATCCTCGATACCGACTACTACGAGGCTTACAATCGCGATAACGTGACCTTGGTGGATATCAGGAGCAAACCGATCACAGAGATTACAGAGAGCGGACTGCGCGCGGCCGATGCCGATTACGCGCTCGACGCGATCGTCTTTGCCACCGGCTTCGATGCCATGACCGGGGCGATGAAAGAAATCGATATTCATACGGATGCCGGAATGTCGATCAGAGCGAAGTGGGAGCATGGCCCACGCAGCTACCTCGGGATCATGATCGCCGGATTTCCGAATCTGTTTATGATTACCGGTCCGCAAAGCCCCGGCGTCAAAAGTCAGATGATATTGGCCTGCGAGCAGCACGTTGATTGGATAGCCGATTGCCTGCAGTACCTACGGAATCGCGGGTTATCGCGCATAGAAGCGGAGGAGGATGCCGAGGACGCTTGGGTGCAGCATAACAACGAGGTCGCGGATCGTACGCTCTATCCTTTGGCGAACTCATGGTATGTCGGCGCTAATATCCCGGGAAAGCCTCGCGTTTTCATGCCGTATGTCGGTGGCGTAAGCGCATATAAGAAGAAATGTGATGAGATCGCGGCCAGGGGATACGAAGGCTTTCGTTTTGATCTTCGCGTCGATGAGCAGCGGTTTGCGGCGAAGTGATCGTACGGAGTACCGTCTGCTCGCGGGTCGTCTGACCAGGGCGCCGGCCATCACCCAACTTCATCGTCATTGGTCGTCTGCTGAGTCGCCGCGGCTTCAGCCGGAATCGACCCTGAACTGCTGACGATACGGCGACCGCGACAGGCACGAAAGCGCCGGATTTTCCATTATCGGGCAGTGAGAAACACGACGGCGCGCGTCGGCGTTGGCCGCCACAGTGACCTCGCTGTACCTGCCGATACGCATGCCGCTACAGTGGTAAGTGACACTGCCCCATGGCCGGAAAACTGGGCGATGACGAAAGAGATCCGCCTCAACGCCTTTGACATGAACTGCGTTGGCCATATTCAACACGGAATGTGGACGCATCCGCGCGATCGCTCGACCGCGTACAACACGATCGAATACTGGCAGGATTTGGCGCGGCTGGCGGAACGCGGCAAGTTTGATGGGATCTTTCTGGCCGACATTGTCGGCGTCTACGATGTCTACCGGGGCGGCCCGGCACCGTCGATCACCGACGCCGTGCAGATCCCGGTCAACGACCCGATGATGGTCGTGCCGGTCATGGCGGCGGTAACCGAACACATCGGTTTTGGCGTCACCGCCAATCTAACCTACGAACCGCCTTACCTGTTCGCCCGGCGTATGTCGACGCTGGATCACCTGACCCGTGGCCGCATCGGCTGGAATATCGTGACCGGGTATCTCGACAGCGCGGCGCGCGGTATGGGGCTGGACGCTCAGCCCGACCATGACGGTCGCTACGATGCGGCCGACGAATATATGTCAATCGTCTACAAATTGTGGGAGGCCAGCTGGGAGGACGGCGCTGTGTTGCGCGACAAGTCTAACCGGATTTTTGCTGATCCGACCAAGGTCCATCGCGTGCGGCATCAGGGACGCCATTACCAGGTGGACGCAATTCACTTGGCCGAGCCGTCACCGCAGCGGACGCCGGTGCTCTATCAGGCCGGATCTTCGACTCGCGGGCGCGAGTTCGCCGCGACGCATGCCGAATGCGTCTTCGTGTTTGGTGCAGACAAGCGGATCACCCGCGATCTCGTCGCCGACATCCGCGCCCGCGCTGCGGCGCATGGGCGCGACCCCCGCGAAATCCTGATCTTCTACAACCGCGCTGCCGTCGTCGGCCGCACCCGGCGCGAGGCCGAAGACAAGTACCGGGAATATCACGAACACGCCAGTATCGACGGGGCGCTGGCGCATTTCTCCAGCTCGACTGGCATCGACTTCTCACGCTACGAGCCTGATGAGCCAATCCGCTATGTGAAAAATGATGCGATGAACTCGGCGGTCGAGACCCTGACGACAAGAAGTGCCGAGCCCTGGACGTTGCGGCGCATCATCGGCCGGATGGGGCTCGGCAGCCGCAATCCGGCCGTCGTCGGCTCGGCCGATGAGGTCGCCGACGATCTGATCGCCTGGGTCGAGGAAACCGATATCGACGGCTTCAATCTGAGCCGCATCGTGACCCCCGAGAGCCTCGAGGACTTCGTCGACTTGGTGGTGCCGATCCTGCAGGAGCGCGGCGCTTACAAGCACGACTACCTACCCGGCTCCTTGCGCGAGAAGCTGTTCGGCCACTCGCCGCTGCTGCCGCCCAGCCACTCCGCCGCCGCGCACCGCCAACGAACACCGAAGTGATTGCTGTTTGCGAAGGCTGTTGTTTGCCTACGATGATAAAATGCGACGACCGGCATCAAGCAGCATATCGCTGACCCACGCCCCCTGCATCACATCCAGTTGCATTTTGCCGCCAGCCTGCCGGATGCGGCGTGTGATTTCCTGCATTGCCTTGACGACTTCAGGGTGGTCAGGCTGGCCGGGATAGCCAATACTTTGTGCAAAATCGTTGGGCCCAATGCTGTATAAGTCAATACCTGGCACCGACTGAATAGCGTCGAGGTTGTCCAGCACGGCGCCATCTTCCAACAGAGCGCACACCAGCATCTGTTCGTTTGCCTCGCGGTAGTACGCCGCCTTGTCCGCGATCTCGGCATTGTAATCGGTGCCCCGGTTTGCCCCGAATGACCGCTCGCCGAGCGGGCCGAAGTAGCACGCGCGCACCAGCTGGCGGGCGTCCGCCTCCGTGGCAATATGCGGGCCCAATATGGCCATGATCCCACGATCGAGATAGCGCAGGATGGTTGATGAGCCGATGCCCGGCACCCTGGCAATTGTCGTGACGTTATGCCGTTCGGCTGTCCTGCAGAGGTCTTCAAGCTGGTCCAGACCGAACGGCCCATGCTCGCCATCAATGAAGACGTAATCGAAGTCGATCTTCCCCAAGATCTCGATCACCCATGGGGATGGGAAGGAAAGGCTGTAACCGTGCGCCTTGCGACCGGCACGCATCGCGGCTTTGATTCGGTTCGGCTGCTTCATCGTATGCCCCCATCGTTCCCGTCCAAGGATGGTCAGGTCGCGGTATTCAGCACCATGTCCGCGGCCTTTTCACCAATCATGATTGATGGCGCATTGGTGTTTCCCGATGTCAGCGTCGGCATGATCGAGGCGTCGGCGACGCGCAGACCCGCAATGCCATGAACATGAAGCTGGGCATCGACCACTGCCATCGGGTCCGAGCCCATTTTGCACGTCCCGACCGGGTGGTAGGTGGTTTCCGCTGCCTGCTGCACCCAGTCCAGGATCTCGTCATCGGTGGTCCGGTCGGCGCCGGGCGCGACCTCGCTCGCCTGAAAGGGAGCCATGGCAGGAGCAGTCATGATCGCGCGGGCGATGCGGACCGCGCGCACCGTCAGCTCCGCATCGGGCGGCGACGACAGAAAATTGAAATTGATCGCCGGCGGCCGGCGCGGATCCGCGGCGGTGATGTGAACGTGCCCCCGGCTCTCAGGGCGCATCGGGTGGGCATAGAGTGTCACGCCCGATTGCCGTGATATCCTCGGCCCTTTAGGGCTGGGTTCGGTCAGCATCGGGATCCAGCCCAGCATCAGGTCCGGCGCTTCCAGGCCCTCGCGCGAGCACACGAACGCACGGATCGGGGCGCCCGCCATGGCCAGCATGCCCTGCCGGGACAGCGCGTAGCGCATCGCCTGATGCACAAGGCCGAGGCCGCGCCCCCGATCGTTGAAGGTGATGCCCTTTTTGCCGATCAGCCAGCGGGTGCGCGGCACGTAATGGTCGCGCAGGTTTTCGCCGACGCCGGGCAGCGCATGGCGCACCTCGATGCCCAGATTCCGCAGGCGTTCGGGCTGACCGATGCCGGATAGTTCCAGCAATTGCGGCGAGTTGAACGTGCCGGCGCTGACGACGACCTCTCGCGTCGCCCGGGCCTCGCGCGCACCGCCGGCAACCGAGTAACGAACGCCGGTACAGCGATTGCCATCGAGCGTCAGCCCCTCGGTCAACGCCTCGGTCTCGATGTGCAGGTTCCGGCGGCTGCGGATCGGGTCCAGATAGCAGCGGGCTGTGCTCATGCGGCGGCCGGCGGCGATCGTCGCCTGGCTCATCGCGATACCTTCCTGGCTGGCGCCGTTGTAATCGGGGTTGTGCCGGATCCCGACCTGCGCCGCCGCCTTGATGATCGTCGCGAAAAGCGGATCGCGCGGTTCCGGGTTGGTGACGCGCAACGGACCCTCGCGGCCGCGTAAGGCATCGTCACCCGCGCCGGCATAGCTTTCCATGCGCTTGAAGAAGGGCAGCACCTCGGTGTAGCTCCAGCCGCGGTTGCCCATCTGCGCCCAAGTATCGAAGTCCTGGGCCTGGCCCCGGACAAACACCATTCCATTAATCGAGCTGGAACCGCCGAGCAGCTTGCCGCGCGGCACCGGGAGCCGGCGGCCGTTGGTGCTCGCCTCGGGCTCGGACGAATAGAGCCAGTTGGCTGCGGGATTGGTGATCAGCCGGGCCATTCCGATCGGTACGGGCGACCAAGGGTGGCTGGCCCGACCGGCCTCGAGCAACAGCACCTTGTTGCGTGGGTCTGCCGACAGCCGGTTCGCAACGGCCGCGCCAGCTGACCCGGCGCCGACGACAACGTAATCGTAGGTTTGCATGTCTGGTGCTCCTGCTCCAGCCGGCAGGCCGGATTTGCAACATCAGGCCCAGCGATGACCCTCCTCAAGAGCGGTTGGCCTCGCCCCGCCCGGCCCGATGCCCGCTCGTCAAGCACTAGCCCGGGGTTCAAGGGGTGATCAAGCCCGCAGCTGCCCGCCCCTCCAACGCACCCTTTTCCGCTTGCACGATGGCGGATCGTATCGTTTACAGCGAATTCCGCGGTGAGGATCCATCATGTTGACGGACCGATACGAACTTCCCTTGTCCACCGCCTCGTCAGCCGCGCGGGACGCCTACGTACAGGGCTGCGAGGCGAAGCTGACCATGTACCCTGGCGCGATCGAGAGGTTCGAACGTGCCATCGCCGCGGATCCCGGCTTTGCCCTCGCCCATGCCGCCAGGGCGCACGTGCTGCTGGAACACGGAGACGCGGCGGCGGCGCGCGCGTCGATAGCGGCCGCCAATTCCTTGACCGCCGGTCTGTCCGCACGGGAAGCCAGCCATATCGCGTTTTTCGACTTGCTTGTGGCGGGTGACGCCGAAGCGGCACTTTCCGCAGTGCTGGCTCATGTGGGTACCTGGCCACGCGACGCTCTGGTACTCGCCACCACCGCGTTCACCAATGGCCTGATCGGCAGTTCCGGCCGCGCCGGGCAGAAACGCATGCTCTTGGAGTTTCTGGACGGGCTTGCCCCGAGCTACGGCGACGATTGGTGGTTCACGGCCCATCATGGCATGGCGCTCTCGGAGAATGGGCAGCGAGATGCCGCCCGCCCAAAGATCGATCGATCCCTTGCCCAGAACCCGAACAACCCATGGGCGGCGCACGCCCGCGGGCACCTCTGCTATGAGGAGGGCGATCCAAACGCAGTCCGCGCCTTCCTGGCGTCTTGGCTCACCTCCTATCCGCGTAACGGCTTGTTATATAGCCACCTGAGTTGGCATCTCGCGCTCGGCGATCTCGAGGTCGGCGATCCGGCGGCAGCGTTCCGGCTTTTCAGGGAAGCCTTCTCACCCGATGTCCATAGCGGGCCGCCGCGCGCGAAGGTGAACGATGCGGTTTCGTTTCTGTGGCGCTGGGAACTCGCCGGGCATCCGCGCGACGCCGAAGCATGGCGCACAATGCACGACTTCGCGAACAACGCGTTTCCTTGTGCCGGCGTGGCCTTTTCTGACATCCACATCGCACTCGCTCAGGTGGTGGCTGGCAATGATGCGGCGCTGGGGGCGCGCGCACGGCTGATCGACGAACTCGCGCGCCAGGGTCGTTATCCATCCGGCCCCTGCGTTCCGGCGGTGTCGCGCGCCTTCGCCGCGTTCGAACGGCGAGATTTCTCCGCCGCGATCGATGCGCTTGAACCGATCGCCGGCGAACTCGAACGCATCGGCGGCAGCCGCGCACAGCTCGACCTGGTCGAGTTCACGCTGGTCAAGGCCTATCTCAGCGCGGATCGCCTGGACGATGCGCGGCGGATGCTGAGCGTGCGGCGTCCAGGTCTATCGGGCATCCCCGTCGCCGGGCTGGCGGCAGTGCACTGATCGATGAAGCGACGGTGACTTGACCTGAATTGATCTCTCGACGATCGGTGTTTCCACGACCCCACCCGGCGGCTCGCGCTGGCTGTGCGGAACGCCGCGCGTTTGCGTTCGAATATTCCCTTGCAGCCGCTGATCCGTGTTTACCCAGATTTGGCAACAAAGCGGGGCGTGACACCAATCAGCAAGCTCCCAGACGCTGCACCCACGGCAGGATGCCGTGGCAACTGCGGAAGTTGACGATACCGTTATCGATCGGACAGGATTTGGCGCCTCGCGTGATGGCCGGCGACGATCGCTAGCGGCCTGACCCGCGCGGCAGTGTTCCGTTGCGCCAGGATATACAGGCCATGTCCAACGTCGATCCTTGCATTGGCCACATTGGCGCCACGCTCGGCGAACAATTTCGTAAAAATCATGGGCCCACAGCCGCACCGACCGTCCTGATCGTGGGGGCAGGTCCGGCTGGATTGTTCGCGGCCTGCGAACTCCTCCGCCATGGCGTCAGACCGCGGGTTGTGGAGCGCAGAACTCGCGCCGCATCACGAGGCTCGCGGTACCGCGCTCCAACCAGCGGTGTTGGAGATGCTCGAGCGGGCCGGCTTGATTGACCCGTTCCTTCATGCGGGCGTGCGCATCAGGCAGATCCAACTCTTAGGTCCGGGTTTGCGTGAAATCGCGAGCGAGCACTTCGCCGACACCGGGTGCGCGTACGAGTTTCAGTGCAGCCTCCCGCAATGGCGCACCGAGGCGATCCTGCGCGAACATTTGGAGAGCCTCGGGCTCGAGGTCGAATTCGGCACCGATGTGACGTCGATCGAAGATGATCCGGAGGGCGTGCGCGTGGCGCTTGATACCGCCGGTCGATCGGAAACCGTCACGGCGGCTTATGTGCTGGGCGCGGGCGGAGGTCATAGCATAACGCGCCACTCGATGCAGGAGCATCTCACAGGAGTGACTTACGACGGTCGATATTTCGTCGCCGACGTGAAAGTTCGCCTTCCCTGCCCGCCCGAATGCGGCCGCCTCGTTGTAGGGCCGGCGGGGTTCGTACTGCTCTCGCCGCTGCCGGATGACCGCTGGCTTATTTTCGTCAATTGCGACGAGGCTCGATACACGGCGCGAGCTTCCAACGGGAGCCGAGTTGGGCGCGTTGCTCAATGCTAAGACCGGCGTCGACGTGGGGTTGAGCGATCTCCGCTGGGTTTCCCTTTTTAAGATGCACAAGCGTGTCGTCGAGCGTCTGGGCGATGGACGGCGCTTCTTGTTGGGCGACGCCGCGCATCTGTCCAGTCCGCTCGGCGGGGAAGGGCTCAACTCGTCACTCATGGATGCGGCTGACATTGCTTGGAAACTTGCCCTCGTCCTGCGCGGCACTGCAAAACCGTCACTGCTCGGCAGCTACGCGACCGAGCGGGGACTTGCCGACCGCCACGTGCTGGAGGTCTCGGATCAGGTTCATAGCCTCGTGATGGGACTCGTCGCGATGTGCCGCGGCGAGGGCGAGCCGAGCGTACCGCAAGGGGATCCGGCGCAGAAGGTGGCGGGGGTGCGCAGACGGCTGATGCTCGATGTTTCGTATGCGGGAAGCGCGCTCGTCGGTCAGGCGGGTTCCGTTATCGAGGGACCATCACCGGGAGAGCGCTTCCCCTCTTGCCAACGCCTGAGAGGTACGGGTCACCATCTGATCGTGTTCGGCGCGGCGCCGCGCCTGGACCATCTGCGCGCGCGCTGGGGTAAACTAGTTTCGATTGTCGACGCAGTAAATGCACAGTTCGATGCGACGGAGGCCGGCGTGCCCAATGGCGGCGCGATCCTCGTGCGGCCCGACGGCTTCATCGGGTTCCGCGCTGCCCCTGCCGTCGAGACGACGATGGATGCACTTGATGACCACCTGGCGACCTATCTCGTGCCCGCCGGCGGCGCTAGCTGAGAACCTATGGCAGCGATCGTCGGAACGCGGGGGTAACAACCACCGGCAGTCGTTTCATCAAGCGGTGTAGCCGGCATCGCCCGTTCGCGGCATGGCCGCGGGGACTGGCGTTGCCGATCAAACAGGACCAGAGAGGCCTGAGTGGCCCCATACAGAGTCGGGCGAGTTGGCCTACGCGCCGATCACAAGCCTAAGTTTCTTTGCCAGTTCTTCGCGCCGATAAGGCTTACCCACGATGTCCAGATTGTCGGGTAGCCCGTGCTCACGATTGAGAGCGGCCGCGGTGTATCCCGAGGTCAGCAGGACCTTTAGTTCCGGCCGGACATGCCGCGCCCTGACGGCTAGCTGCGCGCCGTTAATGCCTCCAGGCATGATAACATCCGAAAGCAAAATGTCGATTGGCTGGCCGCCCGTTAATATTTCCAACGCCTGCGCGCCGCCGACAGCGGTCACGACCTGATATCCGAGTTCCCGCAGACTTTCGGCGGTGACGGCGAGCACTTCCTCATCGTCTTCGACCACGAGGATCGTCCCGCGACCGCTCGCCGCCTGCAAGGATACAGGTTCGGTTTCGAGCTCCGAAGAGATGACCCGATCAGCCGATTGCGGCAGGTACAGTTTCACTATCGTTCCGAGACCGAGTTCGCTATCGATTTTGACGTGGCCACCAGCCGTTTTAGCGAAACCGT
Source organism: uncultured Alphaproteobacteria bacterium (assembly GCA_963774345.1). GTDB lineage: Bacteria > Pseudomonadota > Alphaproteobacteria > ATCC43930 > CGMCC-115725 > AP-15. The sequence goes on along the minus strand of CAVZFB010000031.1, from coordinate 12,271 downwards.
AGACTTGGCTTAGGCCCAGTCCTGAGCCCTTGCCGACCTCTTTGGTTGTAAAGAACGGGTCAAACGCGCGTGCTAATACGGCTGGCGTCATCCCCGTGCCGGTATCGCGCACTGTGACCACGACATAGTGTCCGGGCTGGACCTCGGGATCATTCGTGGCATGGTGTTGTTCGACGATCACGTTCCCTGTCTCGATCGTCATCTGTCCCCCACCCGCCATCGCGTCCCGGGAGTTGATAGCTAGGTTGAGAAGCGCCGTCTCGAATTGCGCCGGATCGATCTGCACTGGTGCGAGGGCCGGGCTGAGTGTCGTGACCATCTCAATCTGCTCGCCGATGACCCGATGGATCAGGTTTTCGATGCTGGCGATCAGCTCGTTGAGGTTGACGATCTGGGGACGGTTGATCTGCTTCCGCGCATAGGTGAGAAGCTGCCTAACGAGGTGCTCGCCTCGCTGCGCGGCTTTCATCGCCGCTTGCGCAAGCGCCTCGATTTTTTCGGCATCGTTATCAGCGCGCGGGATGAGTTCCAGATTGCCGATGATAACCGTCAGAAGATTGTTGAAATCATGCGCGATTCCACCGGTCAGCTGACCGATGGCCTCTAGGCGCCGGCCTTGGGCAAGTTCTTCGCGTGAGGCCGCGAGCTGAGCGTTGCGTTCCTCAGCGACTGCGATAGCCTCGTCAAGTCGGCCAGTAAGGCGCCCCGCCTCGACAAGTAGAACAACGGGCACGATGCTCGCAGCTAAGACACCGTACAGATGGCCGGTAGCAAAACCTAAATCGAAACGTCCCGCACTGATAATAGTACTCAGTGCCACATCGGGTATCCAAGCGCAGAGGACAACGAGCAGCCACAGATCGAGTATGGAATACGGAAACCGTGACCCTAGAGCAATCAGAGCAATGATGCTAAACACCACACTTGGTACGTTTACGACCAACATAGCGGATGTATAACCATCTTCATTTACCATCGGGGGCAATAGCGAATAACCTGCGGTAGTGAGGAGAAACAGCAAGCACATGCCTGCAATAACGCCAGCGGTAACCGAAGGGATGCAAATACGCGGGTCGGCGCGCGATCGCCCGCCCGTGCTGTGGTAGCGTTTCAGCAGGGCGTAGCAGATCACGAAAAGGGGGAAACCGGCATGGCGGAGCATATCTAGCCAGGGGCCGGACTGGGCGCTCGCACCAACTAAATCGCCGTTCGAAAGCAGACTTCGGGAGGTCAGCATGTGCGCGGCCGCCATGAGAGCGGTGAACAGGTATCCAGCCGCAAGAAGGAGAACGGTGCGAAGTCGTGATCTGTTGAATCCAACAACCAGAAGACCTGCTGTCACCAAATTGTTAAGCGCTATGATGGAATCAAAGACCGGAATAAAGGGCTGGATACGCGGAAAAGGAACACGGGCAAATGGGATAAGCAGGCAAAACGTAGCAAATGTCGCGATGACGATGGCAAGCGCACATCGCTTTGCAATGGGTGAGGCTGGGACGATAGAGAGGAATGTGCTTGAGTGGTTCGATGGCTTGCGCTCATTCATGCCCGGATACCTGCCAAACTGACTGGAGTATTTTCCGAGAGCCACAACCTACTCTATAGTAATTTTAAGAAATCACGGTTGATCCCAGCATGCGTCATTTCGCCGTCAACGGACATTCGCGCGAACGTGACCCGCTATCACCTTGGCTTCCGCGCTGATTTGGAAGCATTCCGCGATGGCGCCGGCGACGAGCCGTCGCATTGTGGTGTCGGCCGCACACGTCTCGATCGATCCCATCCCTTCGAGACCTTATGATACTTTAACAGAAGATAGCGCAACCGAGCACGGGTAGCGTTGCCGCGGACGATGTGCGCCGGCATCTTGCAACCTCTGGATCTCTTTCGCCGTGTTTAGCCGCGCCGATGCGCGGATTGATCAGCGATTGCAGCAGATCCGCTGAATAAGGGAAATAAGCGCCGTGTCCGATAGCGCGGGCTTCAGGCCGTGAATGACTGCTTTCAACGCCTCGGCATCACATTCCGGGCGAACCGGGGAATTATGGAGCACCTTACCTCTAAGCGAGACGTTGGCGGTTCGAATCCGGCCGGGGTCGCCAGCCCGCCCGACCGGCGGGCCAGCGTGGCGATGATTTCAGTTGGCGAGTCCTGGTCTGGCGAGCGACGGCCGGGCGTGCTCGCCGAGCGTGCCCCGGGCCAGCGCTAGTGCCGCGACTGCCCCGATTAGCGCCAGCGCACCCGCGGCGACAAAGGCCGAATTGAAGCTGCCGGTCGCGGCGACGAGGTAGCCGGTCACGATCGGCGCCAGCAGGCCAAAGGTATTGCCGCCGAGAACCAGAAAGGCGAAAGCCCGCCCTGCGTCGCCGGGCGAGCGCAGCAGGTCGCTAACCAGGGCGCCGTTGGCGGCCGGTCCGACATTGGCAAACGATACGGCGATCGTCACCAGGACAAGCACTCCGGCCAGCGATTCGACAAAGGGGATTGCCAGGCCCACTGCCGTCAACAGCAGGCACAGCGCCACTAGATAGCGGCGGTTGCCGCGGCGCACGGCATCGACCGTCAGCAGCCTGTCGCCGGCCCAGTTAGCCGCAATGTTGACCACCGAGGCGGCTAGAAACGGGATCGCGGTGTAGAAACCGGAGCTGAGCATCGAGACGTGCCGCGCGGTTTGCAGATAATTCGGCAACCAGGACATGTACAAATAGACCGTGTAGACAAGGCAGCCCTGAGAAATGAACAGGCCCCACATGGCGGGACAGCGGATCAGCCCGAGATAGCCGACGCCGGTGTGGCTCGGCGGCGCGATACCGGCGTCACGCCCTGCCAAGATATGCTCTCGCTCCGCTTGCGGCAGCCAGCGCGTCTTTTCCGGCGTCGATACCAGTGCGAGCCAAACCAGCACCCAGATAAACCCGACCAGCCCGGTGATGATGAAGGACGAGCGCCACGACAATGTCTCGATCAGCCATGCCACGGCCGGCGCGCCGAGCGCAAGCCCGAGGCTCGATCCGGCAGAGATCGCGGCGATGGCGGTGCCGCGCTCGGTATAGGGCGACCATGACCGGACGCTGCTATAGGTGACCGGGGCGAACGGCGCCTCGCCGACGCCGAGGCCCAGCCTCGCCACCAGCATCGTTGCAAAGCTACCAACGACGCCGGTTGCCATCTGCGCCGCCGACCACACCGCGGTGGCGATCGAGGCGACGACGTGCGTGCCCCAGCGGTCGATCAACCGCCCGCCAGGCAGCATCATCAACACATAGGCCCACAAGAACGACGAGAACAGATAACCGAGCGCAATCGGCGAAAGCCCGAACTCGTGCGCGATCGGCTTGCCCGCGACCGACATGTTGACACGGTCGACATAGGCGATGGCATTGAACAGAAACAGTAGGAAAAAGACCCAATACCGGCGGTGTGACATCTTCATCGATGCGCTCCTCGTCTTCTTTGGGCCGGCGCCCGCGACTAACGCGCGCGACGGTTAAGGAGCCTCCCGATTCAAATGCCTCCTGCCGCTCGCAGCGGAGGAGCGCGCACACGGCCTCGACACTTCTCGGCGCGGTCCAGCGTGCGTGACGACTAAACGATCTTTTAAGGACGTTTGGCTAGCCCCGTTGCGCGGCAGCATTCCAAGCCCCGACCAGAACTGGTCACGCCGGTCGATTACCGGCGACCCCGCGCTAATCAGCCGCCGCCAGCATTGGCGCGATCCGCTTCCCGATCGCTTCGCCGGCCGCGCCGCAAAATTTTTTATTTTCTCGATTCTCGCGATTCGCTAGCCGGAGCTTCCACAATCTATTCCGCGGGGGCGGGAGGCGGCCGACGACGACGCTCGATGTCGGTCAGCAGCCAATATAATGCGCCCAAGGACAACGCCAACCCACCCAAGCCCAGCAACATCTCTAACGTCGTATTGGTATAGTCCAGCAAGATCAGCTTTCTCGCGATCACAATAATGGCGATCAGGATGACCACACGAACCTCTAAAATCCCTGATCTGCGTCGCAGAGCCAGAACGATCGAATGATTGAACTCGATCAGGATCAACAGGCTCAGGATCAGACCAAACGTATCCTTCAGCGCGCCTTGCTCAGCGAAATGCAGGCCAGCGTGAAAATCGCCGGCCAGCGTGATCATCATCAGCCCCGTCGAATATATAATTATAATGGAGATGGTGATCAGCAGGATCGTGGAAATAATCCGTTCGAATTGATCATAAGCCGCATAAATCACAGCACCCTTACTGAAAAGGTCACGCAGCATGTGCGGTCCTCCTTGGACCGGTTTTGTGGCCAAGTGGCGGCGGTGCGGCACTCTGCCATGCACGCTCTACACGGCCAAGCCGATAGGCTGGCCTTCACGCGATCGAGGCCGCTGGACAGGCCGCCCGGCCTGCGCCACCTTTCCGGTCCACGGCTAGGGGAAGGCAAAAATGGCGGACACGACCGACGCAAAGCCACATCGGCAATATCTGAAGCGGGAGACGTCGCAAGCGCGCGCTTATTCTCAGGCCGTCATTACCGAGGGTGGTCGGACAATTTGGCTGGCCGGGCAGGTCGGAGCCACCGATGGGTCCGGCAGGTCGCTCGCCGGGGACTTCGACGGCCAGGTCCGCGAGGTGTTTTCGCGGCTCGGCCAGACCTTGGCCGAGGCCGGCGGCAATCTCCGCGACATGGTCACGATGACCGTCTTCATCACCGATGCGCGCTATGGCGATCGCTTCACGCAGCTGCGCAAGGAGATCTTCGGCGACAACTTCCCGGCGAGCGCGCTGATCACCGTCGCCGGCCTTGCCCGCCCGGAAATCCTCGTCGAGGTGCAAGGGGTCGCGGTTATCCGATAGCGCGCGACGAGGTCCGAATCCGGGGAGGCGGCTCGTCGCTGTGATCAAGATCTCGCGGCTGTTTTATGCTCTCGCGCTGATCTTGGCGTCGAGCGCCGCAGGCTCCGCCACAACGGCGGCCCAGGATTGCCGCCCCGGGCGTCCCCTCGAGCTCGCGGTCACGCCGATGGGCAATGTCCCGATCGTCACGTTGATCATTAATGGTTCGCCCGCGAACTTCCTGTTCGACACTGGCGCCGAACGCACGATATTGACCGCGCCCGCGGCCAAGCGGCTCGGGGTTGTGCCGCACTATGAATATGCGCGGCGGATGCGCAGTCTCGGAGGTGCGGTGGCCGGCGGTGACGCGCGGCTACGGACCCTCGACCTCGGCGGCAGGACGCTGGCGGATGTCAGAGTGCTTGTCGGTTCCGTCTCCCTGCCGATGGTCGGCGACAAGCCGATAGACGGACTGCTCGGCGCCGATTTTCTTTCCGATTTCGAGGTCGACCTCGACCTGCCCCGCCGACGGGTGCTCCTCTACCAGCCGCCGCCATGCCCAATCGCAGCGCCGGCATGGAGCGAGCCTTTCGCTACCATCAGGGCCAACCGGTCGCTGCATGATCGCCTATTTTTCCCGGTCGACCTTGACGGGCATCGCCTGGCGGCGCTGATCGACACCGGAGCGCAATTGACCGCGCTCGATGTGACTTCAACCGCGGCGCTTGCGGTGACTGGAGCCTCTTTCGCGCGCGATCCGGTGGCTACCCTGCGCGGCGCCGCAGCCGAGGTCGTCAAGTCGCGCGCTCACCGCTTTGCGCGGCTGGACATCGATGGCGAGATATTGCGCGACCCCGTAATCGTCGTCGCCAGTCTCGGGCTGCAGGACGCCGATCTCGTGCTCGGCGCCGATTTCCTGCGCTCCCGCCGGGTTTGGCTATCTTACCGATCGCATCTCATTTTCGTCGGCCGCCCCTAAGCAGGGACCGGTTGGTTCAGCGTCAGCACTAGACCGGCCTGACATAATTGTAAACACGCGCTCCGCACTAACCGAAGATGACGATCGGGCGCCCCAATGATCGAATAGACGGCAAATTGGCGCAGGTGGTTACAAAGGCTAAATTGTGTTTGTGAACGGCGCCGGGCTTTCAGCAGAAGGATCGCGGCAATCGAGCCGAACTCTTTAGTGGACAACAGTTGAGAGGCTTGGCCGGAACAGCGGCTCCAGCGCTCCTGTTCGGCTTGCGCCTTTGGGCTTCGGTCTGCCTCGCGCTCTACGTCGCGTTCTGGCTCGAACTCGACAACCCGTTTTGGGCCGCGACCACCGCGGCGATCGTCTGCCAGCCGAGCCTCGGCGCCTCGCTGCGCAAGGGCTGGTACCGGATGATCGGCACCGTGGTCGGCGCGGTGGCGATCGTGGTCATGACCGCCTGCTTTCCGCAGGACCGCGTCGCCTTTCTGGTGAGCTTGGCGCTGTGGGGCGCCGCATGTGCGCTCGTCGCAACCCTTCTGCGCAATTTTGCGGCCTATTCCGCGGCATTGGCCGGGTACACCGCCGCGATCATCGCGAGCGACCAGCTCGGCGCCGTCGGCGGCCTCAACGGGCAGGCCTTCATGCTCGCCGTGGACCGTGCCAGCGAGATCTGCATTGGCATCGTCTGCGCGGGCGTCATTCTCATGTTAACCGATCTTGGCGGCGCTCGGCGTCGGCTTGCTACCCTGCTCGCTGCGATTTCGGCCGAGATCGCCGGGCAGTTCACCGGCACATTGGTCACTGCCGGAGCCGAATTCGAGAACACCCAGACGATCCGGCGCGAACTCCTCCGCCAGGTCATCGCGCTCGACCCGATCATCGACGAGGCGCTCGGTGAGTCTTCGCAACTGCGCTACCACTCCCCGGTCTTGCAGGAAGCTCTGGACGGATTGGTCGTTGCCCTCGCCGGATGGCGTACGGCGGCGCATTTGCTGGCGCGATTGCCGGAGCCGAGCGCGCGGCAAGAGGCGAGCGCGGTGCTGGCCCGGGTGCCGGAGCCTCTTCGCGTGAAGCCCGGAGAGGATGCAGCGGCGCGCTGGATCGCCGGTCCAGCGCACCTAGTCCAGGTATGTGACACCGCGGTGCGCAGGCTCGTCGCCATGACGGCGGCAGTGCCGTCGCTGCGGCTGCTCGCCGACCAGGCGGCTGAAGCGCTGGCCGGACTTCTCGCATGCTCTCAACGGGCTGGCCTTGCTGGTTGCCGATCCTGCCCAGCCGGTCGATCGCGGGCGCGGCAGACGCCGCCTCCGCATCCCCGATTGGCTTCCCCCGCTGCTCAATGCCGGGCGCGCCTTTGTCGTGATCGGCGTCGCCGAACTGTTCTGGATCGTCACCGCATGGCCCGATGGCGCCAGTCTGATTACCTTCGCCGCCATCATCGTCATCCTGTTCACGGCGCGAGGCGACCAAGCTTACACTATCGCGATCGGCTTTATGATCGGCGCCATCTTGACCGTGGCTATTACCGCAACCCTTAAGTTCGCGGTGCTGCCCAACGTAGAAACCTTCGCTAGCTTCAGCTTGATAATCGGTTTCGTGCTGGTGCCGGTGGGTGCGTTTCTTGCCTTGCGGTGGCAACCGGCGATTTTTACCGGAGTTATGACGGCCTTTGTCCCGCTTCTCGCGCCCACCAACCCGATGAGCTACGACACGCAGCAATTCTATAACGAGGCATTGGCGATCGTTGCCGGGGTGGGCGCCGGCGCATTGTCGTTTCGCTTGCTTCCGCCGCTGTCGCCGGCATTTCGGACGCGCCGGCTGCTGGCGCTAGCATTGCGCGATTTGCGCCGCCTCGCGACCGATCGGATCCCAGATAGGCCGGACGATTGGGAGGCCCGCATGTATGGCAGGTTCGCGTTGCTGCCGGATCAGGCGCAACCGTTGCAGCGCTCGCAGCTCATGGCGACATTTTCGGCAGGGACTCACATCATCCAGCTTCGCCGCATCTGCCGCCGGTTCGATCTGAGTCCGGGCCCCGATGGGGCGCTCGACGCCATCGCGCACGGCAACAACGGAACGGCGATCGCAAAGTTTGCCGATCTTGAAACCGCGCTCATCTCTCGTCCGGGCGCCGCCGCTCTTCGGGCTCGCGGCCTGATCCTTGCCATCTCCGAGACGCTCACCCAACATCCCTCCTATTTCGACGCAGGAGCGCCCGGGTGAGGTTTACCGAGATCAACCTCTTTGGCGTCTATGTCGCGCCGGCCTCTGTAATCATGGTCGCCGCCTGGCTTGCCACCATTTGGTTGCGCTGGGGCGCCGCCCGTTTTGGCTTGTTGCGCTACGTCTGGCACCCGGCTCTATTTGTCTTCGCGGTTTATATGATCGTGTTTTCGTCGATGGTTCTGTTGATCGCAAGATGGCCGATACCGAGCTGAGACCGCGCGACGACGTCGCCCCGAACGCCCCCGTCGCGGACCGGCTTGGCACGCCCGCCGCAGCTTCCCGCCGGCGGTCTCGCATCCGCCTCCTGCCGCTCGTGATCACGCTGATCGCGGTGGCGGCTGCTGTCGCACTCGGACAAGCGATGTGGAACATCTATATGGAGGCGCCGTGGACGCGCGACGGCACGGTACGGGCCTACGTCGTGACAATGGCGCCGCAGGTCGCGGGCCAGATCGTGCAATTGCCGGTTGCCGACAATCAATTCGTGCATCGGGGCGAGCTGTTGATGGTGATCGATCCGACCAACTACAAGATCGCCGTCGACCTCGCCGAAGCGGCGGTGGAGAATGCGCAGGTTACCGCGCACAACGCGCAGCGTGAGGCGCAGCGACGCCAGGAACTGACCCGATTGTCGGTGACCAAGGAGGAAAAGCAGACCTATGAGAGCGAGGCGATTGCCGCACAAGCGACGTACCAGCAGGCAGTGGCGAATTTGAACCAGGCGCGGGTCAATCTGCAGCGCACCGAGATCCGTTCCCCGGTCAACGGCTACGTCACCAATCTGTTGGCGCAGCTGGGCGATTACGCCACGGTCGGTGAGAACCTGATCTCGCTGGTCGACGCCAATTCATACTGGGTCGACGGCTATTTTGAGGAGACCAACCTCGCTCACATCCGCAAGGGCGATTCAGCGACGGTTAAATTAATGGGGTATTCGCAAACCCTGCATGGCCATGTCGATAGCATCGCGCGCGCAATTACCGTCGCCAATGCGCAGCCGGGCCAGGAGGGGTTGGCCTCGGTCAACCCGATCTTCACCTGGGTGCGCCTTGCCCAGCGCGTTCCGGTCCGCGTCCATATCGATCACGTGCCGAAGGGCATAGTCCTGGTGGCCGGAATGACCGGTACCGTGCAGATCGATCCCCCACCCAAACCGCCGCCCTCAAAATAGGCCGCCTGGCTGTCGGTAGGAATGATCGATCGTCAGATTGCCTCGTACTTGATGCACTCTCTTAGAGGTTGCTCAACTTGACATTTTGCGTGCTTTCACCGCATCTGGCGCGGCTCGCCGGCGGGCCGCGGCGTGGGTGCATCGCGGGGCCGCGGCGATGCGCTAACGCCATAACCGGCGCGAACTTTGCTTAAGGATCAGGGAAAGGAATCACGATGGCAGACGACGGAATCCTCCGATCGGGCGCTGCACTTACGCGTCGCCGGCTGCTGCGCTGGAGCGCTGCGGGAGGTGCGGCGGCAGTTCTGGCGCCGGCGCCGATGCGCTACGCCCTGGCAGCGTCGACGCCCTACAAGATCGGCAGCATCCAGCCGCTGTCGGGTGGCGCCGCATCGATTGGTAAGACCGCGCTCGTCGGCCTGCAGATGGCCGTAGACCGCATCAACAAGAACGGCGGCATCCTGGGCCGTGAGGTTCAGCTGATCGCCGAAGACGACGCGTCGGCGCCCGATATCGGCCGCCGCAAGACCGAGAAATTGCTGGTCGAGGACGAGGTCGACGCCAATGTCGGCGGCGTCCTGTCAAACATCTGCCTGGCGTGCATGCCGCTCTATCAGCAGCACAAGATCGTCAACATGATCAGCGTGTGCCTCGACACGACGATCACCACCAGCAAATGCAATCGCTACAGCTTCCGCCCCTACGACTTCGCACCGGCGCAGGCGGTGGCGTTCGGGCCGTACCTCGTCAACAAGATCGGCAAGAAGTGGCATATTGCCTATGCCGATTACGCGTGGGGCCAGTCGACCCGCGACGCCTACATCGAGTTGATCAAAAAGCAGGGCGGCGAGGTCGTCGGCACCACAGGCATCCCGCTCAACACCCCCGACATGACCCCATTCCTGTCCAAAGTCAGCGGCAGTTTCGACGGGTTTCTGATCATCTTTTTTGGCAAGGACGCGATTAATATCGTCAACCAGGGCTACGATCTGGGCCTGACCAAAAAATACAAATGGGCCGGCGACGGCGCCGTCGCGGTGCCCTCGAGCCTGCCCGCCCTCGGCAAAAAGATCGACGGTTTCACCGGCATCGACCGCTACATTCCGGTGCTCGAAGAGCCGCTCGACACGCCCTATGCGAAGTCGTTTTACGAGGAGGCGGTGAAACGGTTGCAGTCGGTCGCACCGTCGAACCCGTTGCCCGACCGCTACGTCCAGTCGAATTTCGAGGCGATGAATTGCCTCAAGCTCGGCATCGAGAAATCGAAATTCCAGGGGCGTGCCGACGCGATGAAGCTGATCGAGGCCCTCGAAGGGCTCGAGATGAAGGAAGGTTACGACTTCCCGCAGGGCGACAAGACCTTGCGCGCGGCGGATCATCAGGCGTTTTGCCGCGAGTTCATCTACGAGGTCGACGGCGGCGCCTATCACATCAAGGATGTCATCGCCAAGGATAAGACGATCGTACCGCCGGCCTGTAGTTTCGCCGCCTAAGTGTCGGCCGACCCGTCGCTGGCCGCGCCGGCCCGAGCTGAGGTCAGCGCGGGCGTCGGTGCCGCGCCGCTGTTGCGCACCGAGGACCTGACCATCCGCTTCGGCGGGCTGACAGCGCTCGACCACGTCAATTTCGCCGTCGAGCGCGGTGAGATCCGTGCCATCATCGGCCCCAACGGCGCCGGCAAGAGCACCTTCTTCAACTGCTTGACCGGCGTCCTGCGTCCGACTTCGGGATCGATCGTCCTTGCCGGCGTGGACATCACCGGGCTGCCGCCGAACAAGATCTCCCAGAGGGGAATTGCCCGCTCGTATCAGATCACCAACGTCCTGCCAAACGCGAGCGCGCTCGAAAACGTCCGCATCGCCGCCCAGTCGCGTCGGCATGGCTGGAGCATGTTGACCCACCATCACTCGCATCGCGATATCATCGATAAGGCCGAGGCAGCGCTCGACGCGGTCAGCCTTTTATCCAAGGCCGGGGAGCTCGCCGCCAACCTCTCGCATGGCGAGCAGCGGACTCTCGAAATCGCCATCGCGCTGGCGACCGAGCCGCAATTGCTGTGCCTTGACGAGCCGACCGCGGGGATGAGCGCCGCAGAGACCCACGACACGATGCTGCTGGTCCGCCGCATCGCCGAGAACCTAACCATCCTGATCGTCGAGCACGACATGCAGGTGGTGATGGAACTGGCCGACCGGATTACTGTGTTCCATTACGGCGAGATACTGGCCGAGGGGCCACCCGCCGCAATTCAGAAAAATCCGCGCGTGCTCGAAGTCTACCTGAAGACATGACGGCCGGTTCGGGGGCTAGGCGATGACCGGAGCCGGCGTGCCGGCGGGGCGGATCCCGGAAGCGGCAGCGGAGCCGCTGCTCGCTGTCGACCGGCTTCACACCTATTACGGTAAGAGCCACATCCTGCACGGGGTCTCGCTCAAAGTCGGGCGCGGTGAAGTGGTCGGGCTGCTCGGGCGTAACGGCGTCGGCAAGAGCACCACCCTGAAGGCGATCGCCGGCATCGTCCATCCGAGCCAGGGCGATGTCAGCTTCGAGGGGCGCTCGATCACCAGGCTGCCATCGCATCGGCTGGCCCGGCTCGGGATCGGCTATGTGCCCGAGGATCGGCGCATCTTCCCCCTATTAACGGTGCTCGAAAACCTCCGGGTCGGGCTCGACCGCCATGGCGTCGGTAAATCGCGCAAGGCCGAGCTGATCGACAAAGTCTACGCCTATTTCCCGGTATTGGCGGAGCGGCGCAGCCAGAGCGGCGGAACCTTGTCGGGCGGCGAGCAGCAGATGTTGGCGATCGCCCGTGCGATGATGCTGGAGCCCAAGATCATCCTCCTCGACGAGCCGACCGAGGGGCTGATGCCGCGCATGGTCTCGCAAATCCGCGAGATCATCGCTGTCCTTCACCGCGAGGCGGTGGCGGTGCTGCTGGTCGAGCAGAACGTGCCGCTGACCCTCGAGGCCAGCCAGCGGGTGTATTTCATCGAAAAAGGCGAAGTGCGGCACCACGCCTTGGCCTCGGAATTGCACGTGGACGACTCGGTCATCCACCAATATCTCGGCGTGT
>CAVZFB010000030.1:0-4486 GCA_963774345.1 uncultured Alphaproteobacteria bacterium | reverse complement strand
GCTCGCGACGCGCGACAGTGCCGGGTCGCACGATCCGGACCGGTCCCTCCGCCAGCAGATCGCGGCCGGCAAGCCGATCGCACCATGCGTTGCAGTCCTGCTCGCAGTGAGGGCGGGAAGCGTCGACCACGGCAAGGTCCAATCCTTGCGCCGGTTAGGAATCGTGATGCCGATCCGCGGCCAGCTTTCGACGGCGGTTTGCGCCGCCCGCCAGCCGCGCGCCATCGCCCCGAATATCCGGTCCGGGCTCTTCAGCAGGCTGTCGTTGAGATAGGCGCGAAACGCTTCGAAGGTCTCCGCGGTCACCCCCTCGGGTTCGATACCGCGAACCGTGCAAAACCGCGCAAATCGAGATAGCGCCATCTTGACCAGGCGGGGCAACTGCCGCCACAGCGCCCTCCAGCCCGGCGACAGCGGGGTGATGTGGCGGCCGGGCGCCATCGGCTGGACCAGCGCCAGACCGGCGCGGGTCAGGCTGCGGACATTGGCCCAGCGTTCCAGCGATATGTTGAGTGAGATCGGGCTCACCTCGCTCATCAAGGCCGCGAGGCGCCGAGGATCGGCGGGAACGCGGTCCAACGGTTTTCCGATCGCGCGGGCTGCGGTTCGCAGCGCCGACGCAATTTCCTGTCGCCGCTGTTTGGGCAGATCGGCGGCCCGGACCGCGTCAACAACATCGGCAAGGGTTTTGATGGGATCGGGATTAACTCGTGAAGCGGATTGAGTTGACATGTGTAGCCTCGTGATGACTGGTGATGACCACAGTACATTATAGTGATAACCCCACAGTGTGAACGTACATGATTAACACCGTGAGGTAATCACCAAGCTTGGTTGCTCGGATGTTTCCTCACTCTAGATCGTGTCGTCTGGGCCCAGGTCCGCAACACTGGGGTGGATACGAACGGATCGACCGATACGGATGACCTTTATCTTCTTCGCCTTGATCCTCCGGCGAATTGTTCGCGGGTCCACGTTCCAGCGAGCGGCAAGCCCCTTGACGGTCAGCAGCTGCTGGCTGTCGGCACTGCTGTCACACGGAAATCGGCTGTGTCCGTCCGATACCGCCGCACCTGGATTCGCCTCCGCACCGGATCTTGATGCTGAACTGTGCGGATGCCCGCGGCGGCTGGGTTGGTGTTCGGAAGACGGTGGGGGCTGCCTCTCGGGGGATTCCCGCTTCAGGGTTTTTGGAAGCCCTGTCGACGGCGCAGCGGGTGTGCCAATCTTTGCGGATCGGGAATTGAGTGCGACGCTAGCCACACGCCTCGATAACAAATCGTCCATTGCACCTGCCCTCTGCCGTTGGTGTAAACGGCAGGAGCGTGTTGAAACTGCCCGAATATGCAATAGAGCATTTGGGCCATTTGAAGCATTTAAGAAAACAATTTAGGGCATTTGAAGCATTTGACTGAGAGTGTTGTACTCTTATCTTCTTCACGAAGACCGGATATGCTTAACGATACGCCCAATTTGGGAATGTGAGTAGGGGATACCAGTCTTCTCCTTGACACGCGCTGCTAACGCTTTTCTCGCTTTAAGTCCGGCCGCGAGCGCGTCAGCCACCGCCTGTATGACCGTTGCAGGAGTCTGCCGTGGTACAGTCTGTCGTCGTTGACGAGGGGGCGCCGCGCTCGGACCGGCTATCTCATTCTGATCGCGAAGTGTCGGCGTCGCGTCCTCAGCCTCGGCATCCAGTGGCGTGGCGCATTGCTCGCCGGGTTTCTCGGCCGGCCCCTGGTCTCGAGGCGGCGCCGGTTCTGTCGTCGCTGCCGCGCTTGGTGTGTCCGCGTCGGGATCGGTCACGGTATCGGCCGGCGACGGCCCGATCGTCGCGACGATGTTCTCGTTCGCCGGCGTGGCATGGCGGGCGGTCGCAACCCGGACACCCAGCGTCGAGGGCGGGCCTGAGGACCGCTTTTGTTTGACCGGCTCGGTGTTTTGTAAATTGCCGCGACACACTTCCTCGATGTGGAGGCCGGTGTCTAGCGCCCCAGGGTGATTTCCCTCGATCGGGCTGCCGTCACCATTGGTTTTCCGCTTCTGCTTCGCCTCGAACTGCGCCCATTCGGCGGGAAAGCGGGCTTTGTCGGTAATCTTGGCAACTCTGACGAGCTCTTCCCCGCTTGGCATAGAAAATCTCACCATCACGTCTCGAGATAGCGGACGGTGAGCCGCGGCCGATGCCCGCGGATCCGGGTGCAGAAAGAATTCGACCTCCATATGAGGTCTACGCCGGGGACGGATGATGAGCGGCATATCCGTGACTCCTCTTGGTCTCGCCAACCAACCGGGCGAGACCCGATATGAGTGTTTCGCTATCGCACCACCCTCGGCCGACGGCAACAATCGATTAGAACTTGGCCGAGTCTCCAAAAGTCAGCCCGCCGAATAACGGCCTCGACATTGGCGTCGACGGTATGTGGCCAGAAAAAAATTGTAGAGGGTCGTTGGTGCCCGAGAAAACTCGAAGTCCGAATGACGCCGGCGAGTAGCTGACGAAAATGCGAGGTCGACGTCCGGCACTTCGAGGTCCGCTCGCGACAGGAGTGGTCTAAGACCCGGCAAGAATGTTCTTCGCGGCCAGCATCGAGGATCGGCCGCTCTGCGCTAGCGTCGCGGGGATCGCCGGCCAGATGACGTGGGGTCCTTCGCGGCGGCCCGCGCGATGGACCCTGATCGAGAGAGCAGCAACGCGCCTGCGCAGAACGCCATGGAAGGAATTCGACGGTAGGCAATAGTCCATCGGGCAAAATACCCCCCTTAGACTCGCTCGCTGTGACAATTCACAGCGCGGCTGAGCCTGTGCCGGATCCGGAAGGAGACCGCCGCGAGCGCGAGGCTGGGTGATCGCCGCCCAGCCGATCTCGATGGCACCGCCGGCAACTTCCCTCAGGGCAGATGCGGCAAGCGATCACGGCATGGTCGACCGTCGAGCACCGCCTCGGCGGTCGCGACCGCGAATTGCGGGAGCAGCGCAATGGTCCGAAAGACAGTCAGTCGCTTGCCGCTCTCGCTTGCCCCGCGCGGCCTCTCTCGCGTCCAAGCCGCCGAATATATCGGTGTTGGCGTGACAAAATTCGACGAGATGGTCGATGATGGCCGGATGCCCAGGCCAAAGCGCATCGACGGCCGCCTTGTGTGGGACCGGGTCAAGCTCGACGAGGCGTTCGATGCGCTCGATGATGATGCCGAGCACAAAGAACGAATGGGACGATTTGTGATGCAGGTCCGGCTGCGCGACAAGAGCGGTATCCGCCTCTATCGATATCTCGTCGAGGATGTCGACCGGCACGGCAATGTGCGAATTTATTTCCGGCGCAAAGGGCAGCCTAAGATCCGGCTCAGAGAGTTGCCCGGCACCGATGCGTTTGACAACGAATATCAGCTTGCGTTCCGCGGCGAACGTGAAGCAGCGGTCAGGAGACCAGCACACTGTCGCGATGCCGGGGACGATGCGTTGGCTGTGCGAGCAATATTACGCGTTCGCCGCATTCCAATCGCTGGCTGCGAGCACCCGCAAGGTCCGTCGCGCGATCCTCGAAGAGATTTGCCAGCGTGCCGGCAGTTTCCGGTACGCGATGATGGAGACCTCGCACGTTGCAAAGCTGCGCGATGAAAAGGCCGCCTTTCCCGACGCCGCCAATAACCGTGTCAAGGCATTGCGCCAGCTGTTCGCATGGGCGACCTCGCCCGAATATGCCTATGCCAAAAAGAACCCGGCGCGCGATGTGGGTCAGATTACGCAGCAACAATCCCGACGGAATCCGGGCATGGTCCGATGCCGATGCGGCGCGCTACGAGGCCCGCCATCCGATCGGCACGAAGGCACGGCTGGCTTTCGATCTCTTGCTCTACACCGGCGTGCGGCGCTCGCGATGTCGTGAGGCTTGGTCCTCAGATGGAGCGCTGGTTTCCCGAGACATCGCCCGACGGCAACACACGTCGAGGTGCAAAAGCTCGTCTTCACCGAGACGAAGGGCGGCTCGCGGATCAGTCAAGACACACGAACTGCCAATTCTGCCGCCGTTACGCCAAAGCATCGACGCGACGCCGACCGGCCACTTGGTTTACCTGGTGACGGAATTCGGAAAGCCGCACTCGGCCAAGGGGTTTGGCAATTGGTTCAAGAAGCGGTGCCGCGAAGCCGGGCTCGAGGATCTCAGCGCGCATGGGCTACGCAAGCTCGGGGCGCAGCGCTGCGCCGAAGCCGGTGCCACCGAACATCAGCTGATGGCGCTGTTTGGCTGGACCAACCCGCAGCAGGCTGCGGTCTATACCAGGAAGGCGAACCGCGCCAAGCTCGAAAGCCAGGCAGCGCCGTTGTTGCAGGGACAACACCGCAACAATGATCCCACATCCACAGTGCCGGCGCCGCTTAAGGGCACGAAACAGCAACAAAGTGTCCCACTTTTTACCGGCGGTGGCGTCCGGTGAGACAATCAGGCTCAAAACGTCTTGACTTTCAACGGCGTTTTTCAGTGAT
>CAVZFB010000029.1:0-99179 GCA_963774345.1 uncultured Alphaproteobacteria bacterium | reverse complement strand
CCAAAGAGGTTGATCTCGGTAAACCTCACCCGGGCGCTCCTGCGTCGAAATAGGAGGGATGTTGGGTGAGCGTCTCGGAGATGGCAAGGATCAGGCCGCGAGCCCGAAGAGCGGCGGCGCCCGGACGAGAGATGAGCGCGGTTTCAAGATCGGCAAACTTTGCGATCGCCGTTCCGTTGTTGCCGTGCGCGATGGCGTCGAGCGCCCCATCGGGGCCCGGACTTAGATCGAACCGGCGGCAGATGCGGCGAAGCTGGATGATGTGAGTCCCTGCCGAAAATGTCGCCATGAGCTGCGAGCGCTGCAACGGTTGCGCCTGATCCGGCAGCAACGCGAACCTGCCATACATGCGGGCCTCCCAATCGTCCGGCCTATCTGGGATCCGATCGGTCGCGAGGCGGCGCAAATCGCGCAATGCTAGCGCCAGCAGCCGGCGCGTCCGAAATGCCGGCGACAGCGGCGGAAGCAAGCGAAACGACAATGCGCCGGCGCCCACCCCGGCAACGATCGCCAATGCCTCGTTATAGAATTGCTGCGTGTCGTAGCTCATCGGGTTGGTGGGCGCGAGAAGCGGGACAAAGGCCGTCATAACTCCGGTAAAAATCGCCGGTTGCCACCGCAAGGCAAGAAACGCACCCACCGGCACCAGCACGAAACCGATTATCAAGCTGAAGCTAGCGAAGGTTTCTACGTTGGGCAGCACCGCGAACTTAAGGGTTGCGGTAATAGCCACGGTCAAGATGGCGCCGATCATAAAGCCGATCGCGATAGTGTAAGCTTGGTCGCCTCGCGCCGTGAACAGGATGACGATGATGGCGGCGAAGGTAATCAGACTGGCGCCATCGGGCCATGCGGTGACGATCCAGAACAGTTCGGCGACGCCGATCACGACAAAGGCGCGCCCGGCATTGAGCAGCGGGGGAAGCCAATCGGGGATGCGGAGGCGGCGTCTGCCGCGCCCGCGATCGACCGGCTGGGCAGGATCGGCAACCAGCAAGGCCAGCCCGTTGAGAGCATGCGAGAGTCCGCGCCAGCGCTTCAGCCGCCTGGTCGGCGAGCAGCCGCAGCGACGGCACCGCCGCCGTCATGGCGACGAGCCTGCGCACCGCGGTGTCACATACCTGGACTAGGTGCGCTGGACCGGCGATCCAGCGCGCCGCTGCATCCTCTCCGGGCTTCACGCGAAGAGGCTCCGGCACCCGGGCCAGCACCGCGCTCGCCTCTTGCCGCGCGCTCGGCTCCGGCAATCGCGCCAGCAAATGCGCCGCCGTACGCCATCCGGCGAGGGCAACGACCAATCCGTCCAGAGCTTCCTGCAAGACCGGGGAGTGGTAGCGCAGTTGCGAAGACTCACCGAGCGCCTCGTCGATGATCGGGTCGAGCGCGATGACCTGGCGGAGGAGTTCGCGCCGGATCGTCTGGGTGTTCTCGAATTCGGCTCCGGCAGTGACCAATGTGCCGGTGAACTGCCCGGCGATCTCGGCCGAAATCGCAGCGAGCAGGGTAGCAAGCCGACGCCGAGCGCCGCCAAGATCGGTTAACATGAGAATGACGCCCGCGCAGACGATGCCAATGCAGATCTCGCTGGCACGGTCCACGGCGAGCATGAAGGCCTGCCCGTTGAGGCCGCCGACGGCGCCGAGCTGGTCGCTCGCGATGATCGCGGCGGTGTACCCGGCCAATGCCGCGGAATAGGCCGCAAAATTGCGCAGAAGGGTTGCGACGAGCGCACATGCGGCGCCCCACAGCGCCAAGCTCACCAGAAAGGCGACGCGGTCCTGCGGAAAGCAGGCGGTCATGACCACGATCGCCACCGCGCCGACCACGGTGCCGATCATCCGGTACCAGCCCTTGCGCAGCGAGGCGCCGAGGCTCGGCTGGCAGACGATCGCCGCGGTGGTCGCGGCCCAAAACGGGTTGTCGAGTTCGAGCCAGAACGCGACGTAGAGCGCGAGGCAGACCGAAGCCCAAAGGCGCAAGCCGAACAGGAGCGCTGGAGCCGCTGTTCCGGCCAAGCCTCTCAACTGTTGTCCACTAAAGAGTCGGCTCGATTGCCGCGATCCTTCTGCTGAAAGCCCGGCGCCGTTCACAAACACAATTTAGCCTTTGTAACCACCTGCGCCAATTTGCCGTCTATTCGATCATTGGGGCGCCCGATCGTCATCTTCGGTTAGTGCGGAGCGCGTGTTTACAATTATGTCAGGCCGGTCTAGTGCTGACGCTGAACCAACCGGTCCCTGCTTAGGGGCGGCCGACGAAAATGAGATGCGATCGGTAAGATAGCCAAACCCGGCGGGAGCGCAGGAAATCGGCGCCGAGCACGAGATCGGCGTCCTGCAGCCCGAGACTGGCGACGACGATTACGGGGTCGCGCAATATCTCGCCATCGATGTCCAGCCGCGCAAAGCGGTGAGCGCGCGACTTGACGACCTCGGCTGCGGCGCCGCGCAGGGTAGCCACCGGATCGCGCGCGAAAGAGGCTCCAGTCACCGCAAGCGCCGCGGTTGAAGTCACATCGAGCGCGGTCAATTGCGCTCCGGTGTCGATCAGCGCCGCCAGGCGATGCCCGTCAAGGTCGACCGGGAAAAATAGGCGATCATGCAGCGACCGGTTGGCCCTGATGGTAGCGAAAGGCTCGCTCCATGCCGGCGCTGCGATTGGGCATGGCGGCGGCTGGTAGAGGAGCACCCGTCGGCGGGGCAGGTCGAGGTCGACCTCGAAATCGGAAAGAAAATCGGCGCCGAGCAGTCCGTCTATCGGCTTGTCGCCGACCATCGGCAGGGAGACGGAACCGACAAGCACTCTGACATCCGCCAGCGTCCTGCCGCCGAGGTCGAGGGTCCGTAGCCGCGCGTCACCGCCGGCCACCGCACCTCCGAGACTGCGCATCCGCCGCGCATATTCATAGTGCGGCACAACCCCGAGCCGCTTGGCCGCGGGCGCGGTCAATATCGTGCGTTCGGCGCCAGTGTCGAACAGGAAGTTCGCGGGCGAACCATTAATGATCAACGTGACGATCGGGACATTGCCCATCGGCGTGACCGCGAGCTCGAGGGGACGCCCGGGGCGGCAATCCTGGGCCGCCGTTGTGGCGGAGCCTGCGGCGCTCGACGCCAAGATCAGCGCGAGAGCATAAAACAGCCGCGAGATCTTGATCACAGCGACGAGCCGCCTCCCCGGATTCGGACCTCGTCGCGCGCTATCGGATAACCGCGACCCCTTGCACCTCGACGAGGATTTCCGGGCGGGCAAGGCCGGCGACGGTGATCAGCGCGCTCGCCGGGAAGTTGTCGCCGAAGATCTCCTTGCGCAGCTGCGTGAAGCGATCGCCATAGCGCGCATCGGTGATGAAGACGGTCATCGTGACCATGTCGCGGAGATTGCCGCCGGCCTCGGCCAAGGTCTGGCCGAGCCGCGAAAACACCTCGCGGACCTGGCCGTCGAAGTCCCCGGCGAGCGACCTGCCGGACCCATCGGTGGCTCCGACCTGCCCGGCCAGCCAAATTGTCCGACCACCCTCGGTAATGACGGCCTGAGAATAAGCGCGCGCTTGCGACGTCTCCCGCTTCAGATATTGCCGATGTGGCTTTGCGTCGGTCGTGTCCGCCATTTTTGCCTTCCCCTAGCCGTGGACCGGAAAGGTGGCGCAGGCCGGGCGGCCTGTCCAGCGGCCTCGATCGCGTGAAGGCCAGCCTATCGGCTTGGCCGTGTAGAGCGTGCATGGCAGAGTGCCGCACCGCCGCCACTTGGCCACAAAACCGGTCCAAGGAGGACCGCACATGCTGCGTGACCTTTTCAGTAAGGGTGCTGTGATTTATGCGGCTTATGATCAATTCGAACGGATTATTTCCACGATCCTGCTGATCACCATCTCCATTATAATTATATATTCGACGGGGCTGATGATGATCACGCTGGCCGGCGATTTTCACGCTGGCCTGCATTTCGCTGAGCAAGGCGCGCTGAAGGATACGTTTGGTCTGATCCTGAGCCTGTTGATCCTGATCGAGTTCAATCATTCGATCGTTCTGGCTCTGCGACGCAGATCAGGGATTTTAGAGGTTCGTGTGGTCATCCTGATCGCCATTATTGTGATCGCGAGAAAGCTGATCTTGCTGGACTATACCAATACGACGTTAGAGATGTTGCTGGGCTTGGGTGGGTTGGCGTTGTCCTTGGGCGCATTATATTGGCTGCTGACCGACATCGAGCGTCGTCGTCGGCCGCCTCCCGCCCCCGCGGAATAGATTGTGGAAGCTCCGGCTAGCGAAATCGCGAAAATCGAGAAAATAAAAAATTTTGCGGCGCGGCCGGCGAAGCGATCGGGAAGCGGATCGCGCCAATGCTGGCGGCGGCTGATTAGCGCGGGGTCGCCGGTAATCGACCGGCGTGACCAGTTCTGGTCGGGGCTTGGAATGCTGCCGCGCAACGGGGCTAGCCAAACGTCCTTAAAAGATCGTTTAGTCGTCACGCACGCTGGACCGCGCCGAGAAGTGTCGAGGCCGTGTGCGCGCTCCTCCGCTGCGAGCGGCAGGAGGCATTTGAATCGGGAGGCTCCTTAACCGTCGCGCGCGTTAGTCGCGGGCGCCGGCCCAAAGAAGACGAGGAGCGCATCGATGAAGATGTCACACCGCCGGTATTGGGTCTTTTTCCTACTGTTTCTGTTCAATGCCATCGCCTATGTCGACCGTGTCAACATGTCGGTTGCGGGCAAGCCGATCGCGCACGAATTCGGGCTGTCGCCGATTGCGCTCGGCTATCTGTTCTCGTCGTTCCTGTGGGCCTATGTACTGATGATGCTGCCCGGCGGGCGATTGATCGACCGCTGGGGCCCGCATGTCGTCGCCTCGATCGCGACCGCGGTATGGTCGACGGCGCAGATGGCAACCGGAATCGTCGGCAGCTTCGCAACGATGCTGATGGCGAGGCTGGGCCTAGGCGTCGGCGAGGCGCCGTTCGCCCCGATCTCCTATAGCAGCGTCCGGTCATGGTCGCCCTATACCGAGCGCGGCACCGCCATCGCCGCGATCTCTGCCGGATCGAGCCTCGGGCTTGCGCTCGGCGCGCCGGCCGTCGCATGGCTGATCGAGACATTGTCGTGGCGCTCGTCCTTCATCATCACCGGCGCTGGTCGGGTTTATCTGGGTGCTGGTCTGGCTCGCACTGGTATCGACGCCGGAAAAGACGCGCTGGCTGCCGCAAGCGGAGCGAGACGCATCCTCGGCGGGCGTGACGCCGGTATCGCGCCGCCGAGCCACACCGGCGTCGGCTATCTCGGGCTGATCCGCTGTCCCGCCATGTGGGGCCTGTTCATTTCTCAGGGCTGCCTTGTCTACACGGTCTATTTGTACATGTCCTGGTTGCCGAATTATCTGCAAACCGCGCGGCACGTCTCGATGCTCAGCTCCGGTTTCTACACCGCGATCCCGTTTCTAGCCGCCTCGGTGGTCAACATTGCGGCTAACTGGGCCGGCGACAGGCTGCTGACGGTCGATGCCGTGCGCCGCGGCAACCGCCGCTATCTAGTGGCGCTGTGCCTGCTGTTGACGGCAGTGGGCCTGGCAATCCCCTTTGTCGAATCGCTGGCCGGAGTGCTTGTCCTGGTGACGATCGCCGTATCGTTTGCCAATGTCGGACCGGCCGCCAACGGCGCCCTGGTTAGCGACCTGCTGCGCTCGCCCGGCGACGCAGGGCGGGCTTTCGCCTTTCTGGTTCTCGGCGGCAATACCTTTGGCCTGCTGGCGCCGATCGTGACCGGCTACCTCGTCGCCGCGACCGGCAGCTTCAATTCGGCCTTTGTCGCCGCGGGTGCGCTGGCGCTAATCGGGGCAGTCGCGGCACTAGCGCTGGCCCGGGGCACGCTCGGCGAGCACGCCCGGCCGTCGCTCGCCAGACCAGGACTCGCCAACTGAAATCATCGCCACGCTGGCCCGCCGGTCGGGCGGGCTGGCGACCCCGGCCGGGGCCCCACTTTTTAACAAACTCAGTTACTTAGAGATCAAGTGGGAAAGAGCTGGTTTCGTCGCCTATCTCACGTTTTCGGAATGAGTGTCCCACAGCGCGGACGATTGAGGTGCGCCGGTTTCCGATTCCAATGGCTCGACCGGTCATCCCGATTGAACCCATTCCAGTCGAAGTCGGCCGGCTGTTCCGAGTGGTGTCTGCCGGGGTGGCGGAGCGCCCGCTGGTCGGTAAAGGTAGCGGCGAGATGCCATCCTCAACTCGTGGGATCGATACCTCTTAATCAGCGGGTCCAAGGTCACTCGATTCCCTATGCACCAACCAATACAATCAAACAGATAGAGGAAATGAGGTGGTAAGCATTGAGGGTTTAGGTATCCCCAAGGTATCCCTGGACCCAAACTAGGCGCTGGGATGCGGTATGGTCGCCCTCATAGGGCTTCCGCCGATAACGAGACCCGCGCGCGGGCTCATCGCCGCGGTCCCGCCTCGGTGACGATTAGATCCATCGGCATATCAAAGGGCTGAGGGTAAATCGTTTCGAGTTGCTGGAATTCATATCCGACGCCGATGGCGAACGGCTGCGGCCTCAATGCCGCGAGCGTGCGATCAAAGTAGCCGCCCCCATACCCAAGCCTACAGGAACTGCGATCGAAGCCGACAAGCGGTGCGAGAACCATCGTCGGTATCACGATCTCGCGCTTTTCCGGGATCGGGATGTCCCACACCCCGCTGATTAGATTTTCGCCCGGCCGCCAGGTGCGATATTCGAGCGGCCCCTGCTTGTCGACAACCACCGGCAACGCCACCACCCATCCCGCGGCAATCAAGCTTTCGATCAGTGGCTGCGGGTCGAACTCGGCACGGAACGGCCAATAGGCGCCGAGTACGCCGGGCCGCTCCGTCAGAAATGGTCGGAGCACAGCGATGATCCGCTCACCGAATCCTCGCCGGACCGCGGGCGATAATCCCATGCGCCGTGTAATCAGGCGTGTGCGCTCTAGCCGACGCCAGGCCTTGACCTCGGTCGCATCCACGTAGCGCTCCATTGAAATAAAGAGTGCTCTACCCAGCACTCCGCGGTTGATCTGTGCGCTATTCGATCGCTCGACCCATCGCGTCCCGTGCTGAGGACACGCGCAGCTACATCGACCGACTCAAACGGGCGGGCGTCATTCACCGGGGCGTGGCCGGCAACGTCGGAGGCGAGGGCGATGTTAGCCTCGTGTGATCGCAGCATTTCGGCGAGATCGGCGTGTAGCTGATCGCTCGCGCACGCGGGGCAGTAATTCGCGCAACTTTCGCACCACCCAGGCCTGGCCGCGATTGAGGAAGGTGATGCGCTCGCCAAGATCGACAATGGCCATTGCCTTGCCATAGAAGGCGCCGACCTTCGGCGTCGGTGATTCGCCAAGCAGCTCTGACGTGATCGGCAGAGCATGGCGCACCAGCGTGCTTCGTCCCGCCGAATGCGCCGCATCAGCTCGGCGATCGGACCGCTGCCGGCAGCCCGTGCGCTTTCGAGTGTAACCCGCGCACCGGCGTGCTCTGCTTCGAGCAGCTCATTCAGCAAGGCGGTCAGCTCGTCCTTGCCGGCATAGCCCATATAAGCGTCGTCAGCCTCATGCATCGAGCAGGCGGGCGAGCTGACCTCGACGGCAGGCTTTGTCATCCGAGGGGATTGTCATTGAGCTGTCTCCTCCAACGTCACAGACCAGGACCGAGCGCGATAACGGAAAGTCAGCCGCATGAGACCGGCATCGCTCGCCTTCGCCACGTTCGACGACGCCATAGACAACGCCGCGTTTTATCTCCCGCCAGAAGGCATCGGGCGTGAGGCCAAGCTTTCCGGAAACTAATTCCGCTTCGACAACGACGCCGTCTTCCGAAAGCGTGATTGCGTTGGAGCTTTGGCGGTCCATGAAGCCGTCGCCGGCCCCGGAAATCTGCCGTCCGACATCCCCCTCACCACGCATCGTTTGCTTCCCGCATTGGCGGCAAAGTCGATGTTGGTCGCGCTCGCTTGGGCCGGATCTCTCCCCTCCGGACCGCAATGCCCAGTTCCAGGCTCTCGGCGATCCGGTGGGCTCGCTCGAGGAAGTGAGCCGCAGCCGGTGGTGGGCAGACGTCACTCGTGGTCTCGGCGAAGATCTCGAGCCAGCGGTCAAAATGCGGGGTATCGATGGGTAAGGGCAGGTGCGCCACCATCGGCTGGCCGTGATAGCAGCCGCTCATCAACGCGACGGACGACCAAAAGGCGCACAGGCGGGCGAAGTGACCCTCCCAGTCATGCACTCTGTTCTCGAAGATCGGGCCGATCAGCGGATCAAGCCGGGCGCGACCGTAGAAGGTTCGCACCAACCGGTCGATCATCGACTCGTCAATTCCGGTACGCGCGACGATATCCGCGACGATCAAATCACGGCTGGATGCGCCAGGTCGCGAGGACACGCTTATGCTCACCTTCATCCTAAGCAGCTGAGGCGCGGTGCCCTATTGCCTAATCGATCATAGAATCATATGATATGAATGTTATCTGCGTCAAGCTGGCCGCCCGAGTGCCGGAGGAAAAGAGGCAATGCGCCTTACCTTGTGGACCGACTATGCGTTGCGCACGCTGATCTATGTCGGCGCCAAAGGTGGCCGGCTCGCGACGATCGCCGAGATAGCCGAGAGCTTCGATATTTCAAAGGCCCACCTGATGAAGGTCGTGAACAGGCTCGGGCACCAAGGGTATATCGATGCGATCCGCGGGAAGGGCGGAGGGATCAGGCTGGTGCGCCCACCGGGGGAGATTTGCGTTGGGGTAGTCGTACGCGAGACCGAAGACGACCTCGCGGTCATGGGATGCCTCGGCGAAACCGGATTCTGCCGGATCGAAGGTTGCTGTGTTCTGCGCCACGCGCTTCGCCAGGCGACGCTCGCGTTTTTGCACACGCTGGACGGTTACACCTTGGCCGACCTTTTGGCGCCAGGCGCGCGGCTCGTCGACAGCCTGGGCCTCACACCCGCGATGCAGCCATTGGAATAAGCCAAATTCGTGTCAGGCGATAAACCCAGGCGAAGCCGGTCATGGATGATGTCGTTATCGCCCGGGCGCTGCATGTTCTCGCCGTCGTGATCTGGATCGGCGGGGTTGCGATGGTGACCACGGTAGTGCTGCCGGCTGTGCGGCGCGGGGACATCGGCCCGAACCGGCTGCACGCCTTCGAGGCCATCGAGCGGCGGTTCGGATGGCATGCGCGCATCGCCACAGTCATTGTCGCGCTAACCGGCTTCTACATGACCGACCGCCTTGACTTGTGGGGCCGGTTCCGTTCGGGGGAATTCTGGTGGATGCACGCTATGGTGTGCCTCTGGCTGCTGTTCACCCTCGTCTTGTTCGTGGCCGAGCCGCTTGTCCTACACCGCTGGTTCCACGCGCGGGCTATAGCGTCGCCGGACGCGGCATTCGCCTTCCTGCATTGGGCTCACTGGCTTCTGCTTGCGCTGAGCCTCATCACGATCCTCGGGGCCGTCGCCGGCAGCCAGGGGATGTCTTTCTTGTGACCGGTCATTGGACCCGGAGGCTCAGGAATTGATGAAGCTGGCCTTGTTGTGGGGATCCGTCGGGGCCGATGCTCGTGCGACGTCCAGGCCAGCCTAACAGTCGGAGGGCGAGCGCATGACGATTGAGGCCGAACGGATCGATCAGCCCACCAAGGATCCCGTCAGCAACGTTCTCAAATGGGTCCTGCTGGTCGTAGCCGTGGCCAGTTTTGCGATCCTCGGCTGGACGACCAAGCTGACCTACGAAGCGTCGCCTCCCTTCCCCGACCGGTTCGTTACTTCTGAGGGCGCCGTCCTCATGTCAGCCGCCGACATCGTAAGCGGCAAGGCAGGCTTTCAGAAGGCCGACCTGATGGATTACGGCAGCCTTTACGGCATGGGGTCGTATTTTGGAGAAGACTACACCGCGGCCTACCTGGTGCGCCTCGCAACGCTTACCGAGGACAACATTAACAAGGCAAATGGCGCCAAAGACTTGCCGGGATCGACTGTCGAGCACTTGGCAGCCGTGCAGGCGGCGATGCAAGCCGAGCTTCAAGGCGTCGATCTGACCAAACAAGTCGCCGTCATTCCCGATCATCTGGCCGCGGCGATCACCACGCTTCGGGGCGAGATCGTTCAGTCCCTACTCCATCACGATTTCGCCAAGGGCTGGACTCAGGCCTATAGTCTCGACCAGCGAAGTGCGGAGCAGACTGCAGACTTCCTGATCTATTCGGCGCTAACGACCGTTGCGCGGCGACCGGGCGTTGCTTGGTCCTGGACGCAGAACTGGCCGTTTGAGCCGCTGGTTGGCAATACGCCGACAACCAGCACCTTCCGTTGGACCTGGATCAGCTTCTGCTTCACCTTCTTCGCCTTCGGCGCCGTGTTGTTCATCTATCAGCGGTTTCTGAACGATCCTGACCAAGCGCCTATGGATCCGGTCCTTGCCCGCTTTCGCCCATTGACCGCGAGCCAGCGGCGGGTCGGCAAGTACTTTCTTGTCGTGGCCGGGGTGCTGCTGTTGCAGATCCTCGTCGGTTCGATCATGGCCCACTACTACTCGGACCGGGCGAGCTTTTACGGCGTCGCGGTCGATCGCTTCCTGCCCTTCAACTTCCTCCGGGATGTCCACATTCAGTCGCCGATTGTCTGGATCGGCCTGTCCTGGATCGGCGCGGCCCTGTTTCTGGCCCCTGCGATCAGCAGCGGGGAGCCGAAGGGACAAGCCTTCCTCGTCGATGTGCTCTTCTGGGTCACGCTTTTCATCGTCGTCGGCGCGCTCGTCGGCAACTACCTCGGCATCATGGGGTATATCGGCGAAGGCTGGTTCTGGTTCGGCAATCAGGGGCTTTCTTACATCCAGCTCGGCCGGGCGTGGCAGATCGGATTCTTCGCCGGACTGGCGATCTGGAGCATTCTGGTCTTCCGGGCGCTTTGGCCGACCCGTACCACCTTATACCAAGCAACCCGCCAATTCTGGTCTGGACGAATTCGCCTTGAGCATCTGATCTGGGCATCGACCGTCAATATCGCGGCACTGTACGTCTTCGGCATGATCCCGCTCACCGGGATCGAGAAGTCCTTTACGATCTCTGACTTCTGGCGCTGGTGGGTGGTTCATCTCTGGGTCGAGCAGTCCTTTGAGTTTTTCGCGGCGGCGATGAGCGCCTACTTGCTGATGGCGGTCGGGCTGGTCTCGCGACAGCTCGCCGAGCGGTCGGTCTATCTCGCGCTGATCCTGATCTTCCTCGGCGGCGTGCTTGGCACCGGTCATCATCTCTATTGGGCGGGCGAGCCGGGCCTGTGGGTTCCGCTGGGCACGATGTTCTCGTTTATCGAGGTGCTGCCCTTGGTGCTGTTGATCTTGGAGGCGATCCAGCAGCGGCAGCTGATCAAAGACGATCGGGAGTTCAAATATGGTCTCGCTTATACTTACATAATCGGCGCGGCGTTCTGGAATTTTGTCGGCGCCGGGGTCTTTGGCGGCGGCACCTTGAATGCGCCGCTGGTCAATTACTACGAGCACGGCACCTTTCTGACCCTGAACCATGCCCATACCGCGCTGTTCGGCGCCTTCGGCCTTCTGGGTATCGGGCTGATCTATTTCTGCCTGCGCTACGCCGCCGCCGACCGGTATCCCTTTGGCGAGAAACTCGGGCGGTGGGCCTTCTGGCTCTATAATAGCGGCCTCGTCCTGTGGATCGTCTTCAACTTCTTCCCAATCGGCTGGCCGCAGCTCGACGCCGTCTACGAGCACGGGCTCGCTTATGCGCGTAGCCAAGACTTCTACAACACAACGCTGTTCTGGCAGTGGATGCGGATGCCCGGCGACATCGTTTTCGCGCTCGGCGCCTTGTTTATGGCCTGGGATTTTATCGTCAAGCTACGCCCGCTGTTTCCGCGCTTCGGCGCGCGTTTCATCCCCGGCGCACGAACGGCGCCGGAGGTGATCGGCGGTGCACAATGAGCAGCGCTGTCAGTGGCGTCGGTCGGGGGACGCCGGTATTCCTGACCCAGGGCTTCCGGCCGTTCTTTCTCGCGGCCGGACTTCTGGGCGGCGGCGGCGCTCACGCTCTGGATCGTCGTGTTGGCAACGGGGGCGGCGTTGCCAAGTCGGTTCGATCCGCTCAGCTGGCATATCCACGAAATGCTCTTCGGCTTCGTGATGGCAGTGGTCGCCGGCTTCCTGCTCACCGCGATCCCGAACTGGACCAAGCGGCTTCCCATCCGTGGTTTCCCGCTCGCCCTGCTTGCGGGGTTGTGGCTGCTCGGACGTATAGCCTGTCTGATCTCGGCACTGGTGCCGGCATGGCTTGCCGTCGCGGCCGATCTGGCGTTCCCCGCGGTGCTCGCCATCGTCGTCGCCCGCGAGATCATCGCGGGCGGGAACTGGCGCAATTTGCCGATCATCGGCCCGGTGACGGTGCTTGCGATGGCCAATCTGCTGATGAACCTGGAGGCCGATGGCGCAGTGCTGCCGGCGGGGCTCGGATGGCGTCTCGGACTCGCTGCCGTGATCGTGCTGATCTCGGTGGTGGCCGGCCGGATCGTGCCGAGTTTCACCCGGAACTGGCTGGCGAAGCAGCAGGCGGCAAATCTTCCCGCTGCTCCGGGCGGGATCGACCGGGCCGCGCTCGGGGTCCTGCATGTCGGGCTGTTCGCCTGGGTTTTCCTTCCCGAATTTCAGCCCGTCGGCCTAATCCTGCTGTTTGGCGCAGCCCTCAACCTGTGGCGCCTACTGCGATGGCGCGGTGGGGCAACCGCTGGGGAGCCGCTGCTCCTGGTCCTTCATATCGGCTGTGGCTGGCTCGTGCTGGGTGTCGCCTTGCTCGGCCTGGCGATGCTCGACCCCGACCTGCCGCAGAGCGCCGCCATCCATGTCCTGACCGCCGGCGCGATCGGCACGATGACCCTGGCCGTGATGACCCGCGCCACGCGCGGTCACACCGGACGCGCCCTAACGGCGGATCGCGCCACCGTCGCAATCTATGTCCTAGTCAACATCGCCGCGATCGTCCGGGTTGCCGCCGCCATCGCTGGGACTTTGACGATGCCGTTGCTTGTTGCGTCGGGAATCCTATGGATCGGCGCCTTTGCCCTGTTCGCCTTCTGCTATGGACCAATGCTGCTTCTCCCCGAAAGCCCGAACCAGTCGTGCTAGGCTCGGGTGGCAGCTAACGGGTTCGCAGGACAATTTAGCGATCATATCGTCAGCGCTTAAGGCGCATGACCATTATGTGTTTTCGATTAAAAGCCGGTTTGCCGCAGACGGATCGCGCTTGCGCCGCGCGTTGTGACGCCTGATCCGGCTGTACTTTTTGGGCCGGCGCACTGCATCGGGATTGCGGCCGATCACAGTCAGATAGACCTGTACGCCGGTCGGCTCCCCAAGCGCGGTGCTGCGCCTATGCCCCGCTGCCAAGGCGCCCGCGGCCGGGAACCTTTTGGCTTCACAGCGCATCTAAGCTCTCAGCCGCCCGGAGAAACCCATGCCGCCGACCGAGGCCGAGCTGTTGGAGCGTGGTGCGCCAGATACCGAACTCCTATCCCTGATGCGCGCCGGGCAATCTACCGCGTTCGCCGTTTTGATGCGGCGCAACAATCAGCGCCTCTATCGCTTGGCGCGCAGCATCGTCAGGGACGATTCCGAAGCGGAGGAGGTGGTGCAGGAAAGTTATGTCCGTGCCTTCACTCATATTGAAGGTTTCAAGGGCGAATTGAGCCTGGCCACCTGGCTCGCACGTATCGTGCTGAATGAGGCGCTTGGCCGGCTCCGCCGTCGGCATCCGGCCATCGACATAGACGAGATGGCGGAGACGCACGACGCGGGAAGCGATCCGCCGCTGATCGTCCAGGACCATATGAGCCCCGAACATGCCAGCGCGCGCCAGGAGATCCGCCGCGCCATCGAGAATGCGGTCGATCGGCTGTCGCCTCCCTTCCGCGCGGTTTTCATCATGCGCGCGATCGAACAGATGAGCATCGCGGAGACGGCCGACTGCTTGGGTATTCCAGACGACACCGTCAAGACGCGCTTTCACCGCGCGAACAAGCTGTTACGCCAAGCCCTGAGTGCCGAATTTGGCTCGATCCTGGAAGGTGCGTTTCCATTCCTCGGCGCGAGATGCGACCGGCTGGTTACGCGCGTCCTCGAACGCCTGGGCCTCCCGGTTGGCGCCGTCTGCGAGGCGCCGTCGAGTGACCGGCCGGCCGGGCCGCAGAACGCACCCTGAATTCGACGATCCTATCCGCACTCGAATGGAGAAACCTATGCGTACTACAGTCGCAGCCCTCAGCATCCTGGCCCTGACCACCGTTCCCGTCCTTGCCCAAAATGTCGCAAATGCTCCGCCCGGCGGCGACTACAAAAAGGTCAGCACGCTGGTCAAGCTTCCCGACTTTTTGCCTGGTCTTGGCACGCTCTATGTCAATCCGACGACGTTGCCGGCGGGCCCGTTCTTAGCGTACGACCACCAGGGCAAGCTGGTCAGCACGATCTACATGATCCCCCTCAAAGACATGCAGGATCAAAAGGAATTCGGCGACCTCGCCTCACCGGGCGGCAGGGTCGATCACGTCAGTATTCACTATAACGCCGGCCACCCCGGTGTGCCCGTTCCGCACTACCACATCGTGCTGTGGCACGTCTCGAAGGCTCAGGAGTCCCTGGTCGCGAAATAGCCTGCATGACCTCGTCCAAATCGATCTCCAGGCGCGCATTGTTCGAAAGCGCAGGCGCGGCCATCGGGTTGGCGATTGCCACCGCCCCGACACCGCCGGCAACCGCAGAAGACGCTATCAAGGAAGAAGACAAGATCAAGAAACCGGACGCGAAGTATCAGGACAAGCCCAAGGGGCAGCAGCGTTGTGAGATCTGCCTTAATTTCCAGCCGCCGAGCACGTGTAAAATCGTTCGGGGGCCAATCACCCCGCACGGCTGGTGCCAGTTCTTCGCGGCAAAAGAGAACGCGCACTGACTAGTGCCTCCGACCTCAGTCGATCTGACAAAGGCCCCGGGGTGGCGAGGTTTCCTCGAGTTAGGCTAATAAGGCCTGCGCTTCATCCCATAGCCGCCGCACAACCTCCGCGGCCGGCTCGGCGCGAGCCAAGGCCGCCGACTGCCCGGCCCAGGCCTGCATCCGATGAACGTCGCCGGCCCGCCCGCCGGCGTCGCGCATCGCCGCCGTCAGCCCGCGCTGCACGGGATAGGGCGCCGCCAGCGGGGCATCGGGGGCGGCGAGCGCGCGAATGTAGTCAGTCGCGATGCTGCGGCCGAGCCGGCCGGAAAAGCCGCGGGTCGGCATCGTCGCCTCGGGCTCCAACTCTACCAGCGCATCGGCCCAGGCGGGATTGGTGTTGGCCTCCGGGCAGCGCAGAAATGCGGTCCCGATCTGCACGGCGCTCGCCCCGAGCGTCAGAGCGGCGGCGATGCCGCGGCCATCAGCGATCCCGCCGGTTGCAATAATCGGCACCGACAAGTTGTCGGCGAGCCGCAGCACCAAGGCGAACAGCCCAATTGCTTGGCGCTCCGCCGTGGCGGCATCGAACGCGCCGCGGTGGCCGCCCGCTTCCAGGCCCTGCGCGACGATCGCGTCAGCCCCAGCGGCTTCGGCCGCACGTGCTTCCGCCAGCGTCGTCGCGCAGGCGAACCAGAAAATCCCGCGCGATTTGAGGGCGGCGACATATTTGTCCGGAAACAGTCCCATGATCGATGACACGACCTGCGGCGCTGCGGCCAGCAATGCCTCGCACTGGCGCTCGAAATCGAGTGGGACGGGGTCTCCCGCTTCAGCCGGCACCGGCGGGCCCCATTGGCCCAGAAAGCTACGGACCCGCGCTTCCGCGTCGCTGTCGCGCACCGGCGGCGGATCGGGCACCCAAAGGTTGATCTGAAACGTGCCGTTGCTTCCGCTCCGGAATTCGGTGGCCCAGGCGGCGATGCCGTCGGGCATCGTCATCAGCGCCCCCAATCCACCCATGCCACCGGCATTCGCCACGGCGGCCGCAAGACTTGCGGGGCAGGCGCCGGCCATCGGCGCTTGCAGGATCGGAGCGCGCAAGCCAAAGCGCCGGCAAAACTCTTCGGCCCGGCCTCTGGCGCCGCCCTCTGGCGAAACCACGCCGTGGTCAGATGTTTGTTGCGGCATCGTCCTTGCGAATTGATTGAAGGCAAATTCGCGTCGACGCCATACTATCCTCGGACGAGGACCTATTCCATTCTCTGCTGCCTAGCCTGGCCGCCGATCAAAATCGGAACGACCCCGACGAGGCGCCGCATCATCCCGAAAACCGTGAGGCACCAGGCGGCGATTGCCACCCAGAAGAAGAAGCGCGCAACAGGAGTCAGGAATTCGGCGCCGATCGTCTGCGCAAAGGTCAAAGTCGCCGCCGCGTACATGCCAAGCGGAAATACCAGCGACCAATAATCGAATTGGTAAAACAGTCGGAAACGGCGGATGAGGTGCCTCCACACCATAAGCCCAGCCAATAACGGAATCCACCAACTTGCAACCGACCAGAAAAAGCAAGGTCTCCCCGATGATGTAGCCGCGGGCGACCGCCAGAACCGGAGCGAAGACGACCGCCGACGAGAGCCGCGCTCCCGCGAGCGTGGTGATCGCCGCGGCGCCCATATTGATCCAATAAGAAGGTGTAAGCTGCTCGGGCGTCATCGGCTCGAAGATCCAGCGATATAGAATGAGGGTAATGATGACCACGTAGAATGCGCCGCCTAGCAGATACAGCGACAAGCTTGCGAAGATGACGATCTGCGGCGACGAAAACACGCCGGCGATTTGGGCTCCGAGGATCGCAGATGATTGAGGGGCGACGACGATCAACAGCGATGAGCCGTCCAATCCGGCAGTGATTGACGGCTTTGTGGCCCGGGTCGCGAGCGCCGAGAAGACGCAATAGGTGAGACCGACCCACAATGCGCAGCCCCCAAGCCAGAGGGCGGCGGCGATATCTTGATGCGAGGTCAGGAGCGAGATCTGGTCCCCCAGGACATTCGTCCCCGCGACGGCCGTCAGAAAGCCCGGTCCCCGCCGAGGGTCGCGGAGATCAGCAATCACAGTCAAAGGGAAGTAGATCAGCCGCAGAAATGTCAAAATCCACAACACAAAAAACGCAGTCGAATTGACCGCTAGCAAAAGTGATGCGATGCGGCCAAAGTCCAGCAGCGCGGCGGCAATCGAGATGATACCGGTCGCCATGACGAAGGCGAAGCTGCTGCTCGGGAAATTTGCAACGAGCCGAACCATTATTGAGCGTTGATCAGGCTCGTCGCGGGGCGGCTTGGCTAGCATCGCGCTCGGGTCGGTCCTGACGGATTGTGGATCGTGATCGCCCAGTCCGGCCCGGTAGGGCTTATCCGGCAGTCCTCTGAACACGCTTTAACCTAGATCATACGAATGGATCAAAGACGCGCGAACGCCTCACGGGTTAGTGCCGCTAATGGCTGTAGCGCCAAAAGCGGCGGCGGAGCGGCTAGTTCGAAGCTCGTAACGCTGCGTCCGCCAAAACCAACGCAATTGCGCCGCCGCAGTGGAGGAAAACGCGATGACGATAAGCCCCCGCACCAGCATTTCGACTCCGCCTAGCCACGTTCTCGGGCTTAAGCTGGATAGCATCCCGTTCAGCGCCTATCACGTCGTCATAATCCTGGTACTCGGTTTCGTCGGTTTTATCGAGGGCTACGATCTGGCGTTGACCGGGTCGCTGTTGGTGCTCGCGAAGGGACCGCTGCATATGGATGCCGACGCGGTTCGCGCGCTTGCTACCTGGCCCACTTTCCTCGTTGTCATCGGCGGCTTCGCGGCGGCGGGGATGTCCGATCGGATCAGCCGCGTGGCGGTGATGCAGGTCGGCGTCATATTCAGTACCTCTGTGCACTCTCTTGATCCTGTTCGCGCACAGTTTTGAACAGCTGTTCGACCTGCGGCTGATCACGGGCTTTTTTCTCGGCTTTACGATCTCGGCGCCGTTTCCGATCGCTGCCGAGCTGATGCCGGCGCAGCACCGGCGCACCTATGCGGCGATTTACGAAACCATGCTCGCGATGGCATTTACGCTGTTGCCCTTTGTCGGCTTTGTGCTGGCCGATCACCCGAGAGGCTTCCAGCTGGTCGGGTTGCCGGGCGGGGTCACCCTGTTCATCGCCCCGGTGCTGATCTATTTCCTGATCCCGGAGAGTCCCCGCTGGCTGCTGCGTAGGGGCCGCGCCCAGGACGCGGTCGACAATGTGAACCTGATCATCAGGCGATCGGGCGGCCGGGTGGCGCCGATAACGGTCAGCGACCTCGGAACCGAACAAGAAAGATTGCGGGAGGAGTTGCCGCCGTTCTGGAAGTTGTTCGCTCCCGGTCAATTCCAGTGGACTGCAACCGGCATTCTGTGTGGCATCTGCGCCGGCACCGTCTATTACCTGATCGCGATCCTATTGCCGAAAGCGCTGGTCAATCAGGGCGCCGCCGTAGCCTTGAGCTTCGGACTGAGCTCGCTGGTCTTCGCGGCCAGCATCCCAGGAAAACTGTTCAACGGCTTCATCATGGAAATTATTGGCCGGCGATGGACGATTACCGGTGCGTTCCTGTTGTCGATACCCGGTCTGTTGCTGATGGTGTTGGCCCATCGTGCTGGACCGGCCGCGACGATCGTATTCATTATCGGAGCGCTGATTACCGGGTTCACCACTCTGTCGATCTTCCCTGCCGTGCGCATGTACCTGTCCGAGCAGTTCCCGACTGCATTACGCGGACGGGGGCACTTTTTCGGCGAATCGTTCGGGCGGATCTTCGCCGGCGTGCTCGTACCCTACGTGATGGTTTCGCATACCGCCTCGCCGACGATCTTCTTTGGCACGATGATCGTCATGGTCCTGATCGGCGCCTGCATTCCGTTCGCGCTCGGCAGGGAGACCCTTGGCAATCTCGAAACCTTCACCGAGGTGCTGCCCGAGCTCGCCTGACGCCTGCGACCACGAGACCGTAAGAAAAGGTGTTGAAAGCCATGGGGCGGCGATTCCTTCCGAGCATTCACCATTCCGGGACGCGATTGCTTCGTCGTGTCGATAGTGCGGCCTATCGAATTAACCCCTATCTCTTGGCGCTCGCGGTTGGGCTAATCATACTGAACGTGACCTTCTTTATCGGGATGAAGGTGTCCCCGCCAAGACCGGCCGGCTCGGTTCAACTTACCACTACCCCGTAGCTCCGAGGTGAGCGGACCGAGACGCTAAAGCGAGACCGCCCGACCGATGCCGGCGGTCAACGGATCGGGCATCCTGAACCGGCTCAGATACGATTTCTCAAAGTCGCCTAGCGCCGACAGCGCTTCTACGTCTTTTATGAACACTTGGTGCGCCTCGATGCTGACCAGCCCGTCCTCGCGCAGCTGCCGCAGCGTTCGGTTAACATGCGGGAGGCTAAGGCTGAGCGCGTCGCCGAGCAGTTCCTGTGTCAGCGGCATCGGAAACGAACACTCGTCCGCCAGGCCAATGAGTTGGAACCGGGTCAGAAGTTCAAGCAGGAAATGAGCGACGCGTTCCAGCGCCGTTCGCCTTCCGATATCGGTTAGACGTTCGGAATAGATCGCGGCCTCGGAGGAAAACGACCAAAATATAGCGGCCGCAAGATGGGGGTGCCTTTCAAACAGGTTGATCAGCACTGCAAATGATATCGGCGCGACAACAACATCGGTCAACGCGCTGATCGGGTAGAGTGCGCGGTCAAAAAAACAAGCTGGGAAACCAACGAAATCTCCGGGAAGCGCGATGTTCAAGATCTGGCGCCGGCCGTCGCGCAGGATTTCGATATCGAATTGAGATTCCATCGATCATCACGAAAAGGGAATCATATTTTCGGCCTTGTGTGACGATTTCCCGATTGCGGCGAACCAGTCGGGTCATTGATTGCAGACCCTGTAGGAGCGCAACTTCGTCCGGCGAAAGGTCGACCAGCTGTACTAGCTTCCGCGTAAGCGGCGTATTGATCAACGAAGCGCTCGGCGGGTTCATGTCTACCCCCTTGGGTTGGACAGGCTCTCGCCGGTATGCAAAGACCAGCGGTGTCGCCACACCGGTGCGGCTAAGGATTGCGGTAGGTAGGCGCCGCTAAGTGATGCGAGCTTCGTCTGATTCCCTGCGAGTTCGAGAGAGGACATTTCGGGGCCGCTTGCTACGAAATCACTGCCGCACTCGGTAGCACGAACAGCACAGGCGGAGATGAAGAGCTTTTCGGCAGCCGATGGAAGCCGAGCAATCCCAGATGCCTCCGCACACTCACCTCCGGGCGCCGTTATTGCTCTAGATTATTAGTCTAGAGGAAAGACGCCGCCCTCGGCATCGGATTATTCGCATTGGCACAAGTCCCGCTATGGGATTTTCCGGCATCGGGCCGGCAAATGAGCCCGCGCGGAAACGCAATAGAGGCTTGACGCGGAGGCCAGCCGGACACCGGACCGGCCGAAGAGGGAGAATGCGCCATGACGGCAACTTCTGCCATCGGCATGTCGCCAGCTGCCGCCAATCACGTCCTCGGACTCAAGCTCGATAGCATCCCGTTCAGCCCTTATCACCGGATGATCGTTGGGGTGCTCGGCAGGGAGACTGTCGGTCAGTTGGAGACGTTCACCGAGGCGGTTCCGGAGCCGGCCTAACGCAAGTCCGCCTGGTTAGAAGGCTGATCGAAATGGCAATACAGCCGATCTCGCCTCGAGGTCATCACCGGCCAAGGCGGTTGATGCGTCGCCTCGACCGTGCGACCGGCCAAATCAATCCGTACCTGTTCGCCGTCGCGATCGGATTGGTTGTGTTGTACGTCACTTGCCTAGCCGCGCTGGCAATAAGGTTGCCAGCCACCATTCATCTGAGAGCCTGCGTAGCAACTTCAAGCGCCGACGGCACGAGTGAAGCCCCGCCGAGGTAATTCACGCTGCATGCGTTGGCGCAAGCGGACGAGCGGCTAACCCGCCATGTTGACACGCTGTGTTTGGGAGGAAGGGTGATGTTGGAGGAACTCGAGAAACAAACGAGTTTAACAAAAAATCAATGGCTAATCGCCGGCGCCGCGACGATTGGCGACATGCTTGATTTTTTCGACTTTGGGCTGATCGCCTTTGTACTGGCATTCATCGTGAAGGACTGGCGCCTGACTTTCGGGGAAGCGGGCCTCATTCTCTTGGCTTCGGGTATCAGTGCGCCGTTCGGCTCGCTGCTGTGGGGCTGGGCGGCCGACAGGATCGGCCGGCGAAAGGCGATGATCGGCACCGTGCTCAATACGTCGATCGCCACCGGGGCGATGGCGCTGACCCCCGAGCACGCCTGGATTTACCTGGTCTTCTGCCGGCTCTTCGTCGGCTTCGGCGTGACCGGCATGTATTCGGTCGACATCACGGTAGTTCAGGAGTTTGTGCCCACTGCCAAGCGCGGCTGGCTGACCGGACTGACAACGACCATGCTGCCGGCGGGTTTTCTATTCGGTGCGCTGCTGTCGGCCTTCGCCACACCCTATATTGGCTGGCGCGGACTGTTTGCCGTCGGCCTCCTGCCGGCATTCTTGACCCTGTACATCCGCGCCTTTGTCCCGGAGTCGCCGTACTGGCTGATGCGCATGGGACGCTTCGAGGAGGCGCGTCGGTCGCTCGCCTGGGCACTCCAAATCGACCCCAAAGACATCGCCCTCCCGACGGTGAGGCCTACGGTCGAGCACACGCGCTGGACCGAGCTGTTCAAATATCCGCGTAGCATCTTTGCCGGCGCCCTCACTGGCCTCAGCCAGACAGGCGGCGTCGCGCTGGCGCTGTGGCAGGTGACCCTGCTCGTGATGGTTCTTAAGATCACCGCGCCCGAGGCGTCCAAACTCGGGATCTGGGTCGCACTCTTGGCGATTGCTGGGCGCTTCCTATGCTCGTGGATCTCGGATGCATGGGGGCGGCGACCTGCGGGGGTGTTCAGCTGCCTGACCGCGGCATTGTTTATGTCGCTTGCCGGCTACATGCACAGCGTCTTCATCGGCGGCGTATCGATGTTCTACGTGATGATCCTGCTGCAAAGCTTCTTCGGCAGCGGCAACTACTCGATCGTCGGCCCTTATATGGGCGAGTTGTGGCCGGCTCGGTTGCGCGGCAGCGGCATGGGCTTCGTTTACGGCATCGGCAATCTCGGCAAGTTCATCGGCCCGGCCGGGCTCGCGGTGATCGCCGGCTCGTCCAACTACGTCAAGCCGGAGGCGACGCTCGACGCGCTTGTCCCAGGTTTCAACTACTTCGCCTTCTGGTACGTTCTCGGCGCCTTCGCCTTCTGGTTCATCGGCTTCGAAACAAGCCGCCGCTCGATCGAACAGATCGACGCCGAGCTGACGGCACCGGCGTCCTCGTCGCGGAAGATACCGGCCGTCTAGCTACCGCGCACTGCTCTGGACCGCGATGCCATCGGCCGGGCCTTGTGTCCCCACCGCATTCGGCTGCTGACACCTCTCCGAAGAACCGCGAAACATGGCCGATCGATCCCTGCCCCGCCTGCCATCCACCCTCAAGCCTGCGGAGCCCGAGCCGATCATCAGGGTCGTTTGGGAGAGGGTCACCCTCGAACTTAACCTCGCACTGCGTGCAGCCGTCTTCCTGCTCGCGGCCCTGCTGATTGCTGTCCGGGCGCCGACAGGCGCAATCGCAGCGGGCGCCCCAAGCTTTGCACCCAAACCCTCGAAAGGTTCGCCTGAGACGGCGTCGCCGGCAGAAGTTCAGGCGCTGTTCAACCTGCTCGCTGACCCAAAGGTGCAAGCGTGGCTCGCAGAGCACGGCAAAATTGAGACTACTCCATTACGGCCTAATCGAGTGTTTGAATCACCCGCTGAGATGATTTCCACCAACGTCGAGGCGGTACGCGAACATATTGCCGAGATGGCCGCGGCGGTGCCGAGCATACCGGCGCAGTTCGCGCACGCCACAGATGTGCTCGAACAAACCATCGGGGGCCATCGGGCAATCCGCATCCTGTCGCTAGTCGCCGCTTTTGTCGCACTCGGCTATGGGGCCGAGGCACTGTTTTGGTACGCAACGCGGCGGATGCGTCGCGATATCGAAACCCATTCGGTCGACACTGTCGGTGATCGCGTCCGCCTTGTCGGCGAGCGCGCGGCGTTTGCGCTCGCGTCGGTCGTGGCCTATGCCGTCGGCAGCATCGGCGCTTTTCTGGTGGTCCACTGGCCTGGGCTGCTGCGCCACATCGTTCTGTCCTATTTGATTGTGTTTTTGGCCGTTCGCATGGCCGAGGTACTCGGCCGGTTTCTGTTGGCTCCGCACAACGAGCGGTTTCGCGTCATTCCGACCGACACCGTAACGGCGCGGTACTGGCATTTGCGGCTGCGGCTGATCGTCGGCTGGTTGGTGTTTGCTCTGGTGTTTCGCGAACTGGAAGAGACGCTCGGTATTTCGCCGGAGGCCATCAACACCGTGGGCGGCATCTTGGGGCTGTGCTGGATTGCAATCCTAATGGAAACCTTGTGGCGCCGGCCGTTTGTCGGTGGCAACGAAACCGCACCCGAGGCAACGCGCGAAACCCGCCGGTCGAGGTGGGTCAAGCTCAACTCGCTACTGACATTGGGGCTGGTGCTCTTGTTGGGGCTGCGCGTAGCGGGAATGATGCCGGCCTTTTGGCTGGTCGCCGTCGTTATCCCCTGGCCTCTGGCGCACCGATTGACCCAGAGCGCGGTCGAGCATCTCCTACGGCCGCCCGGCACCGCTGAATTTCCGACTGCGCCGAGCCTGACCGCGGTGTTTCTCGAGCGTGGCCTCCGTGCGGCGCTGGTCATCGGCGGGTTGTCAATTCTTGCCTGGGGCTGGGGGATCGACATCGAGAGTCTGACCGTACGAGAGACGATGCTGAATTGGTTGACACGCGGCGCATTCAGCGCCGTCGCGATTGTGCTCATCGCCGATCTGGTGTGGCAGGTCGCCAAAGCCGCGATCGACACCAAGTTCGACTTGACCGCCGATCTCGGCTTGCCGAACACCGACGAGGCACGGCGGCGGGCGCGGCTGTGCACGTTATTGCCGATCTTTCGCAATATTCTGTTTGTCATCGTGATCGTGGTCGCGGTGATGATGGCGTTGGCGGCATTTGGCGTCGACATCGGTCCGCTGATCGCCGGCGCCAGCGTCATCGGCGTCGCCGTCGGCTTTGGCGCACAAACCTTTGTCCGCGACGTAATCGCCGGCATGTTTTACATGCTCGACGACGCTTTTCGGGTCGGGGAATATATCCAGAGCGGAAATTACAAGGGCACCGTCGAGGGCTTCAGCATTCGCTCGGTGCGGCTGCGCCACCAGCGCGGGCCGATCTTTACCGTGCCGTTCAGCCTGTTGGGCGCGGTGGAGAACATGAGCCGCGACTGGGTCATCGACAAGATCACGCTTAACGTCACCTACGACACGGACCTCGATCTCGCCCGCAAGCTGATCAAGCAGGTCGGGCTCGAATTGGCGGCGGAGTCGGAATTTGCGTCGCTGATCATCGAGCCCTTAACGATGCAGGGGATCGATGCGTTCGGCGATTTTGCAATTCAACTGCGCGCCAAGACGATGACCTTGCCCGGCGAGCAGTTCGTGGTCCGCCGCGCCGCTTTAGCTCGGATCAAAAAAGCCTTTGATGCCAACGGCGTCAAATTTGCCTTCCCGACGGTGCAGCTGGCGGGCAAGACCGAACCTCGAAGCGCCGCGGCGACCGCATCCGTCGCGCGGGAGGCGTTGGCACTCGTCCACGCGCAGGTAGCTTGAGGCCGGATCGGAAAGCGCAAGGAGAGGAGCCGCGCTGCCGCGGCTAATGTTGACGTGAAGGGTGGGCCGCGGGCCAATACACGTTGGTCCAAAGGGATCGGTCCGAAAGCAGCCGCGATAGCTTCCGCCGCGGGAGCTTGCGCGGCGGATGCAACACGGCCCGATCGGGAGAAACGTCGGGAGGCAAAGATGGCGCAACCCTTGTCTGCCACAGAGCTGGTGCTCGAAAACCAGCCGCTCGGCGGACTACAGATCCGCGTGGCGACCATATGCACTCTGGTTCAGATGTGCGACGGTTACGATGTTGGCTCGATCGGCTGGGCGGTGCCGTCCTTGACCCATGCCTGGCATGTGACGCCACCAGCGTTCGCGCTCGCATTTTTGTGGTCAAACCTGGGCGTCATGGCGGGTGCGCTAGCAT
Organism: uncultured Alphaproteobacteria bacterium; assembly: GCA_963774345.1. Taxonomy (GTDB): domain Bacteria; phylum Pseudomonadota; class Alphaproteobacteria; order ATCC43930; family CGMCC-115725; genus AP-15. The sequence continues at coordinate 73,990 of CAVZFB010000029.1, read as the reverse complement.
CTGGTCCAATCGGCGATCGCCTCGGGCGTAGGCCCCTCCTATTGATCAGTGTTGCCATCTTCGGGATCGCCTCTCTAGCGAGCGCCTTTGCCGCGTCGCTGGGTGCGCTGGCTGGGCTGCGCTTTTTCACCGGGTTTGGAATCGCGGGGGGATTTACGGGGACGACGGCACTGACCGGCGATTACACGCCGCAGCGCTTGCGGGCGACGATGATCATGGTGACGTTCACCGGGGCGCCACTGGGAGGGTTCCTGGGCGGCCAGCTTGTGGCCTGGTTGCTGCATCTGGGGTTCGACTGGCCCGTGATCTTTCTGATCGGCGGCGCGTTCCCGCTGGGACTGCTGGTGATCGTGGCGCTGTGGTTACCGGAGTCGCCGCGCTTTCTAGCGGCTAGCAATAACTTGGCGCCCCGTCACCTGGCACTGCTCGCCCGCCTCGGCATAACGCCTGGCCAAGTGGAACAGCAGGCCATCGATCTGGCGCGCGGCAATCCGATCAAGATGCTATTCGGCGAAGGTTACGCGCTGCAGACCGTACTATTGTGGATTGTTTTCTTTTGCAGTCTGGTCAATCTCTACTTATTCGTTTTCTGGCTGCCCGAGATCCTGCATCTTACCGGGCTGACCCCGCCCGAGGCAGTGTTTGCGAGCAGCCTGCATGCTCTCGGCGCGATCGCCGCTGTGCTCTATCTCGGCGTCTTGATCGATCGCTTTCGTCCGGAACGGGCGCTCGCCTTGCATTATGCAGCGAGCATCGTGTTTGTCGCCCTTCTTGCGCTTGTTGCGATGCCCTATGGCGTCCTGCTGACAATGGTCTTTCTTTCCGGCATGACCGTCGTGGGCAGTCAGACCGGGGCCAATGCCACGGCGGGGGCACTCTATCCAGCACGCATGCGAACAAGCGGAATTGGCTGGGCGCTCGGGATCGGCCGGTTGGGCGGTATTGCTGCCGCCCCTCTAGGCGGATTTTTGCTGGCCCGCGGATTGGCGCCGAGGCATGTCTTTTTGAGCGCCTGCTTTTTTGCGGTTGTGGCCGCGGTCGGGACGGCGCTGCTGGCGCTGGGCAGGCGAGCCGCGGAGGCGAGTGATCGTCCCGCGCCGACCGATCCCAGCCGGGCGTGATTGCGTACGCCGCCGTGGCGGGCGTGGTCGCGCACCGCTTCGGATCACCGAAGGGGGATTCGCATGCCCGGCGCTTGCGCCGCGATCCCTAACATGCGCGCGCGCGGTCCGGAGGCTCTGAGAGGTGGTGAGCTGATACTGAGCTGCATCGCAGTTGTTGGGGTGGGGCGCAAGATCCGGTCGCAGCTCGCAAGTCATGGTGAGTGGGTAATCCGATAGACGCAGGCGCGCCCGCCACGCCGCGGAGAGTGGCGTCGAATGCAACGACATTATGGCCAGCGAGAAGATCGCTTTTTCTTGGCGCTGCAGATTTCGCCGGCGTATGCCAACAATCGTGCACACGGTCCAAGATACACGGTATAGCAGCAACAATCCAGGTTGTAGTTGAGTGGTTCAACGAGCCGCCGACTCCCGAGGTCCGCTGATCGGACCTATGACGAGCGTAGATTGTCCACCGCCCTACACGCATCGTTGCTTCTAAGTTAATAATCCAGATCAAAGTTCTCGTGCGACAATCTGTGCGACGCTACCGGTTGGTTAGCACGGCGCCTGCGATCATCATCGCCAAAGAAGTGTGCCGAACGGGAGGAAACATGCGCGGTCAGACTTCCGAAGACCTGCTGACGCTGTACGACACTGCGGCGCTCAACGCCCGCTACTGGTGGACGTTCATTTTGATGTCAGCGGTCTTCGTATTCGACTTTTTCGATTTCCTGGTGGTCGGTTACCTGCTGGCAGCGGTTGCGCCCGAGTGGCATCTGACCTACGGCCAATCGGCGGTGATTCTTTACAGCGGCGGTGTCGGTGCGATCTTGGGTGCGCTGGTCTTCGGCGCTTTCTCCGACGCCTGGGGGCGCAAGCCGCAGATGGTTATTGGCACGTTCATCTGCGCCGTCAGTTCGGGGCTGATCGCATTCATTCCCGACGGTGCCTGGTGGCTGTTTGCGATTTTGCGTTTCTTCGTCGGCGTCGGATTGACGGCAGCGGTGACGCCTTCCTTAACAGTTGTCGTCGAATTGACCCCGACCCGGTACCGCACGATGGCCACCAGCTTTTACGTCGTCTTCGCCTCTGCCGGCGGCTTTCTCGCGCCCTTGGTCTCTGCGGCCATTATGGGGCCTTACGGCTGGCGCCGGGTCGCATTGCTTGGCTTCGTCGCCGCGATTATCGGCGTGCTGGTTTGGCTGTTCACGCCCGAATCGGTCCGCTGGCTCGCCGCCAAGGGCCGGTTCGCCGAAGCCCGCGACGGGGTCGCCAAGCAACTCGGCCTGCCGCTTCGGGAGGTGCCGCTGCCAACCACTCCGCCCCAGACGGTTCCGCGCGGCAATTTGCTCGACCTGCTCTCCCACCCGCGGATGTTCTGGGAGACGATTCTGATCTGGGGCGGCTCGTCGACGGCAGGCTATGGCGTCTATCTGTGGGGGCCGACGATCGTCGCGCTGCTGCTCAAGGTGCCGGTCCCGCAAGCCGCAAAATATTTTGTCCTGGTCTCGGCAGCCGGAGTTCTTGGCAAGATCGTCGTTACCCTGATCGCGCCACTGATCGGCCGGCGCGTGCTGGGCGTGCTGTGGGGTTTCGGCGGCACGGTCGCGCTCGCGGCCGCCGGCTATTACAATGGCGTGCTTGTCAGCGGGCTGCCCTTGCTGGTGATCTTGCTGATGTGCTCGACATTCTGCATCGAAGGCGGCTTTTCGAACCTGGCGCCCTACACCGTCGAAAGTTACGGGGTAAGCCTCGGCGCGCGCTCGTCCGGTCTCGGCCAGACTGCGAACGGGTTCGGCAAGATCCTCGGGCCGCTGAGCCTCGCGCTGATCGCCGGCACCAGCAACCTCGTCTCACCCAAGGCCACGGCGGCGGCAGTGTTCCCCGCGTTTCTGTTCTTGGCCTTCTGCATGGCGCTGGTCGGGTTGTCGTTCCTGATCCTCGGCGTCGAGACGCATGGCAAGGCCATGGCGCTCGTCGCTGAAGAGGAATCGCCCCGGCAACCGCGGTCTAGCACGGCGGCGACTTGAGTCGGTAAGCAGTCGGGTCGCGAGCCGTCGACGACTTGCGCGGCCCAGAAGAGTCAGGTCGGGTGGTTTTGGGTTGTTCTCGACTTGGCCGATCTGTGACGCCCACGCAGTAAGCCTTCATTCGGCTGCCTGGTCGGCACTGCGTTTGAAGAACCGTCAATCCGTAGGCCTCTTGCAAGAGGTGATCGAAGTCGGCATCGGGGTTTTCGGGCTTCTGGTCTTGGCTGCTTGCGCTTGCGGGATTGTGGGAGAGATCGGCTTCCGCATCGGCCGTAGACGGGTTGAGCGGCAGTCCAACGCATTTGGGCCCCGAATGCGGGCGGCTGATTCGCCAGGAGGCCATGTCAAATCGGAGTGCGGCACCTGCTGACCAACGTGAGGTCAGTGCCTTGGATAGGTGACCTGCAACGCACGCCTGTTGGAGGCTAGGGGTCGGGAGTGGGAGCGAAAGGGCGCCTGGGGGCCGGAAGGTGAGGGCGATGGCGATGGCGCCGAGACCGATGCCGCTCGAGCCAATGTAGAGCCAGAAATAGCTGCCGTAAGCCAGGGGAGCTTTCCAGGGCCGTGTCTGATCACATCGAAACCGCTCATTTTGTGCTAATATTTGCGAACCATGTCGCTGCCAAACCCGAGATATGAACGGTTTGCCCAGGGGCTAGCTGACGGCAAGCCGGCTTATCAGGCTTACATTGACGCCGGATTTGCTAAGGCCGGCGCTGCTCAGAGCGCGTCCCGACTGCTTAAAAGTCAGCGTGCCGGTATCGGTGAGCGGGTCGCCGAAATCTTACAGGAGCGCAACCGCATCCGCGCCGAGTCGACCAAACTCGCGATCGAGCGCAGCGGCATCACCAGAGAACGTGTCGCGGTCGAGCTCGGCCGCGTCGGGTTCGCGAACATGATGGACTACATGCGGATCGGCCCGAGCGGCGATCCGGTGCTCGACTGGTCGAACCTAACCCGTGAGCAAGCGGCGGCGCTGACCGAGGTCACGGTCGACGACTACGTTGACGGCCGTGGCGAGAATGCGCGTGACGTGCGCAAGGTCAGGTTTAAGCTCGGCGATAAGCGCGCCGCACTGATGGATATCGCGAAGCTGTTTGGGTGGATCATCGATAAGCGCGAGAACAAGATCGTCGACGAGTTCGATAACATGACCGACGAGCAGGTCGAGGCGTGGCTGGACGAGCAGGCGGAACGCCGGCTGAAGATGCGTCACCGGACGCATGGACTGCGGCGGCAGCCTGCTGGCGGCGTCGGGACGCTGCGACCGACGACGGCGGCGCAGGGCAAGCCTCACTAATATCCCGATGGTCAGGAAGGGTGCAGACGACTATCCACGCGTACGCCTCACGCGCGTGCGGCTCTTTTTTGATCCATCGCCGTTGAGACTCCCTTTTTCCAGTCATCGGAGCGATTCGTGCGTCGAAACCCGCCAGAAACGGCGAAGAAACCGTACCCACCTAAATGATTGAATTTGTTAGACCGGATGGGAACCTTGGGAGAAATGGGAAACTTTAAGGCCATCAGCGAACGTGTGGAGTTGATAGATGGACCTGGATTTTTAATGAAGCTCGGCGCCCCGGGCCGGCCAAAAAGGCTCCCGTTTCTCCCAAGGTTCCCGGCTGGCAATGTCCCGCTCATGCCACGGCGATCCGCGCGACGAAGAAGCTACCACCTTGATGATGCGGCTTGTAGCGCAGCGCGACGGTAGCATCATCGAGAGCCACAGGTGCGCCGACCAACGATTTGAGCCGTGACGCGACACTCATTGCCGAGATGATTGCCAGCGCCTTCCCCGACGCCATTTCGAGAGCCCCCTTGAAGGCGATAGCCTCGTCCTCGCCGCGGCCGGCGAAGGTGGCGACTTCAGCCGCGGTGAACATCGCGGCGGCGTACCGGCGGCGCAGAGTGTCGAGCACGGTGGCGAGGCCGAGCCCCTGTTCATCGCCGGCTTCGCTCACCATAAACCGGGCAGCGAAGTCGACCGGCGTCGGCGGACAGCTCGGCTCCCGATCGGCGACGAAATGATGGATCTGCTCGACGTGCTGTTGCGCTGCATGCTCGACCGCGGACCCGACCAAATCCCACCAAGCTTTGAAGCGCGTCTTCGCCGGCCCGAGGTCGTTCCGCCAACGGCGCGGATTCCCGAGCAGAATGACATAGAGCGCGCGGAGGATTTTGCCGCGGTTCGCCTGGGTCCAGCCGATCGGGTCCGGATGTTCGAACGGGCGATTTTCCGGGTCGGGCCGCGATACGTCGATGTGCGTTCCGAGGGTGCGCGACGCGAGGTCGCCGCGCCCTGAGATGTTGTTGCCCGTGAAGCCGTGGATCGTTTGTGCGGGTACCGTAATGTATTCGGACACCCCAAGGACGCGGTCGCAGTAGATTTCGGCGGTGCGGGCTTTCTCGATCGAGGCGCAGCGTCACTCGGGCGGCGCATTCGTGCTTGAGGGCGCTGCAAAGATCGAGGCAGGTCACAATGGCCGTAGCCTCAAGGCAATCGCCCGTTCAACAAGCTCGGCCACGGCGTCGAGGACGGCAGCGTCGACCCGATGATCGCCGCCATCGAGCCAGCCCAGGCGGCAGAGCGCCAGCTCGGCGGGGAAGGCTGGAGCACCTGGAGCGATCGGACTCCTACGCCGGCCTGTATCGCTTCGGGTCAGTCGACGGCCGTAGCCCGAGCGCGATGCCGCGCTCGACAAGTTCCACAACAGCGTCCGCAACAGCGTCGTCGAGTTGCCGCAAACCGCCGAGCCAGCCCAGCCGGCCGAGGTCCTCGATCACATCTGGCAGGACGCTAAGGCTCAAATCAACGGAGCTGCGCGCTACCCTGCGCGCTTGCTCTTCCTCGCACAGGGGCAACGTGCGCGTTGCCGCAGGGCCACTCCTGACATCGACCGGGCTCAGCGCACCGCTCGCGATAGCCGCGAGTGTCCAAACTCGCGCTGCCGCATGACACTCCCGTCGGCACGATGGGCGACAGTACCGTTGTGCGTGGCCGCCGCGCCGCGGCCGGAACAGGCGCGTGCACCAGGGGCAGCGCGCCGCGTCGCTCATCGCAGCGCCGCCCTTCCCACCTCGATCAACTCGTCAGCTTCGCTTGGCAGGCGAGGGCGCGCGGGCCTGCATTGCATGCGCCGGGCGCGAGGGATTGCTGGGCGATCGGCCACGCCGGGGGGCCGTGATTTCACGGCGATGATGCAGTCGCCTCGCCCTCGCGTGCAGAGTAACGGTGGGGGCAATCCTGAGTTCGGCCGCTGTGATTCCTCGGGCCCGGACGAATTTCTGACATTCTTGTCGACCCGGGCCAGGAGATTCCGGCGCCGTGCCTTCTCGGCATCGCTGAGCGGCGCACACCACGGGTTTGTGCCCATGCGAAAGGACCAGCTCGGGCATCTCACTGCCGTGCACTATGGGGGCCGCTCGTCCTGTTCAAGGCGGCTCCCTCCTGCGGAGGCATTAGGCCCATCGCGGTCAACGCATTCGTTGCCGCCCATCGCCAGCGGCGCCCATAGTCGATTAGACAGTCATGCTTATCGCCGCCATGGACGTAGGTCCCGTCAATTAGGGGGACGTTCTCGCCTGACCGTATCGGCTTCCGGCATCCCCCGCAGATTGCCGGCGGCACCCGCTCCCCGTGCTGCTTGTGCCAGCGCCATTGCAGCTCGCTCCAGGCGAGGAGTTCGGCCTCGGTGCGACATCGCCGACCGCCGAGCTCACGATGTCGAGATCGTTCCTCGTATTGATCGCGCCACCATGCCGAGCCCGAGTTGAAAGTATCGGCCGGCGAGACGAGATCATGGCCACTGTGACTGCCAGCGCTAACCAAGCTGCCGGCAACCTGTTGATCTGAAAAAGATTTACCACTGTGGCCATTGGCGTTTTCCCGATGGCCACCAGCAAGCCAGTGATTTATATGGGATTTGCCATTCTTACCACTTTGACCATCTCTAGAAGAGACTTCACGCGCGAGACCCGCACCCGAACCTTCGGCAAGACCGGGCAGCGAATCGCATCGTTCGTGATCGGCTTTAGTGAAGGTCTCTTGTTTTGAGTGGCCAGAATGGCCAGAGTGGTCAGAGGCCTGTATCTTCAATTGGTTAGATGTGGCCATTGGGCCATCTTGATTGGCCACTCGGTGGTCATTCACCAACTCGCCGTGGTCAGCCAGCTGCCCTATAAATCGATCGAGAGAGGCGAGGATCGCAAAAGCGTCAGCCATCGCCGGCCACCACGCGAAGCTCGTCTGGATCGGTGTCCTTGTCGGTTCGGCCGAACTTGCTCCGCCGCAGCGCGTAGCAATCGACGTAGCCCACATGGGGCACATATCTGATCGCGATCCGCTTTGGACCGCCGCGGCGAGTTAGGTGCCCCCCTTGATCGAGGACGGCGGCGGTCCGTTGCTCCTTCAGAGCACCGCCCGCTGCCTCTGCGATCCTATTGGTCGGGAGGTAGACAGTATCTTGATCATACCAGCCGACGGCTTCGCGGTTGTTGACACCCTTTTCGGCGGTCACATTCTTGATCGTGACGTCCCAGCGTTCGGCAATGTATTGTCTGATGCTGATCACCGCCTGTAGGTCGGGGTCGAGCGCCAGAGCGTCTGATGAGCTACAAAAACGCTCCCAGGCCCACCGCACCGCGGCCGAAACATCGGCCTCGCTCGGCAAGATGCCAAACTGTTGAGCGAGCGCGCCGCCGATCGCTACGAACGCGAACGGGATAGCGGCTCGTATTCTCGCGCTGTCGGCATCGACACCGGCGAGCTTGCGCGCCGTCGCGTTAATCCGCTCCTTCAGGAGGTCCGGCTCTCGGTGAAGGCCGTTTGCGATCAATGCGCGGATGAATGCCGGACCTGCGTGGCCGTAGTGCACGAAGATCTGCTTCACCGCATCGATCGTTTCCGGTGCGACACAGGGGTTGACCCCTGTGATATCAACGTCGGGAAACCGAACAGCCATGCCGCCGGTCCACTGCCCGCCATCGCCTCGAATCTTTTGTTCGAGGCTCTTCTCGCCGCTCAGCAGCCCAAATGTCGACCACGTGTAGGATCGACGCAGCGAACTGTCCGGCCGCATCCGGGCTTTGCCGACATCGCCTGCGAGCGAATAGATCATCCGGCCGATCACCTTGCCGTCGGCGTGTGCCATTTCGTCAAGGGCGAGAATCGTGCCGCTGGAATCCCGCGCTAGCGCTTCAACAGCATTTTCGGTGGCTCGCATCGATTTGAGCAAGCCTCCGTCCGACTGCTTCGGCGAAGACCAGGCGGAAACTGTAACTTGTTGCCCGGTGGTTTTGCCGAGCGATGTGCCGCCACTCAGATTGAGTCCACAAGTTTCGGACTTCGTCAGGTCTAACAGAACCCCGGCAAATGATGCAGCGGAGCTAAGGGTCCAGTGCGGGCAATTCTCCGCGCTAAGAGCCACCCTCACGGCTGCTTGCCAGCCCTCAATCGTGCCGGAGCGGGAAACCCCGTCAGCGATCTTCACGCTCGCGGCGAGTTCGATTCGAATACCCTCTGGGGCGCCAATCGTTTCACCGGCCGGCGTGACAAATACCGGATCGGGCAATCGGTGCCATCCCGGCCGCGAGACAACGGTGATGCAATCCGAAGGGTTTGCCGCTTTCGATGCTTTGATGACGATATACTCGCCATCGCCCTCGACGCGGAGCCCAGCTTCGAGCAGTCGCGCCCGGATCTCGCTGGCGCCGAGCCTCGCCAATTCCGCGCGATCGAAATCCACAGCCCGCGGCCGCCCGGCCATGTCTTGAACGTAGACCCGCAACCCATAGGCGTCGTCCTCCTCTGCCATGCGCAGCAGCGCGCGAACGCCGAAGGGCGAAGAGACCGGGGTCCAAACCGCGACTTTTTCACCGCTCTCCTCGTCGATTTTCTCGCCATCGTATTTGTGCACCCAAATTTCACCGCTTTTTGTCTGCTGATACCGAAGGCGTAGCGTCTCCAAGGGTGGGAGCGGATAGGTTTCTGAGATTGCCTTGACGAACTGCGCCTCGGTCGTTTTCTGCCGGAAGTTCTCGATCTCATCGGGTGTGGGGACAAAAGAAACGGCGCCGAGGATCCTTGATCGGACCGCCTCGGCGCCATCGCTCACAAATATTTCTTTCCAGTCGGTGGATTGGCCCGGTTCCCCTGGCAGCGCGATGTTAACTTCCACGGAAATCTCCATTACGGAGACCGAAGGCGCGAGCGGCGCGCTCGCCACGCCCGTATCCCGCGCCCCTCTTTGCTTCGTCGCGATCGGCTGCGACGGTCACCCGCTGTGTCGACGGCCAAGGTACGAACGCCTCGATACCGCCCGCGTTAATTGCCGATGCGACGTAGACTTCCTCTGCTTCAATCTCAGCTCGAAGCGAGTAGGCGCCGGCCGCGGCGTTTTCAATCCCCTCAAATAAGACGAGATGCACCGCTCGTTCCGGATTGCCCCAGATGACCCCGCACCCCGCAGTGTTCACCTGATCGTCAGCGCGCTTGGCCGATTTTTTGGGATCACGCAGTTTGCCGTCCGACCTTCTGCCGAGATCCGCCTTCGCTCGGCCGTCAACACTGAGATAAATTCGGTGCGCGTGCTTTCGGCCATCCGAGGCGACGGTGCCGAAGACAGCGCATGGGTACGAACCGACGAACGTCGGCTTCGCACGGAGACTTGTGGGCGGATCGAAATATTCGAGCGCCTTGATCCCCACAACTGGGGTGAGCGGGCGTGGTATCTCGCCGGGTTCTATTCCGAGTCGGGCACCAAGGTAGATGAACGGCAGTTCGTCATCGCGATTATCGGCTGGGGGGTCTAGCAAGCTGCAGGCGTCATGCCGCTGGTAACGTTTGCCTCCGGTGCGGATTCGGATCAGGTCTTGGCGGCCAAGGATCTCGGCAGCTCGGATTTTCGCTGCCTCGAAACTGATGCCCTCGACTTTGATCAGAACCTTGAGGATCGAGTCGGAACCGCATGTACAAATCGCGCATCTCTTTTGCTCGTCCCAACGCCAGGACGGATTCTTGTCGGAGTGGTCGGGATATGGGCAATTGATGTGCGGCCGACCGTCTCGCCAGAGAACTCCAAGCGCATCGAGAAGATCCGTCTCGCGTCCCTTTACCGATGTGCGAATGTCGGCGGTAGCGACGTAGATCTCGGGTGGAGTCGCCGCCCCTCCGGGGCCATTTGGTCCGGGACTCATGTCCGGAGCGCCTGCGCCCGCGGCAGCTCGATGAGGCGCCTAGCCAAGGATTGTGCGGTGATGCGGGTGGCGGCGCCATTCTTCACGGCCTCAAGCCGTCCGGCCGCGAGGTCGCGGTAGATACCTGCGTGTGAGGTGGCTAGAATACGCTGCGCGTCTTTTACCTTGAATAGCGCCTGCGTCCACCCTAGAGCGGCCAGAAGCGCAAGAGCCTCCGCCAGAGCAGGTGTGCCCGCGACCGGAACGCCGCGATCGTCTCGACCGAGGTCGCAGGGTGAGGAAGACATTCTTGTCCGCCGTTAGTTGATGGAGATGGCGGACACCCATGTACGCGCTGGGGCGCACGGTGACAGGCGGGCAAACTCAGTCACCGAAATTGCCCTTCTTTTTAGAGCTTGCGTCGCCGGCCTCGCAAAACCTCGCTGACCTCCGCCGCGCTGCGCTGTTGGCCGATTGCCGTTAGAGCCGCCACCACAAAGCGGCAGAGCGGATCGTCGGGGTTCGGCGAGCGCGGTGCCCGCCCGCCGTTTGTCTCCTTCCAAGCCTCTTGCGCCCGCGCCGCAAGCAGACGAATCGGGTCTCGCTCCGGATAAGGCTTCGGAGAGAGTGCCGGAAGGAGGGCAACGATATGCCGGTGCGTCTCATCGATCTGAGCCAGAATTTCTCGTTGTTCCAGGAGCCACGGGCGCGCCGGTCGACCTTGTAGAGCGAGCGAAACCAGTTTCTCGATCTGCTCGCGTTCGGCTGCAAGGGAGCGCAGGAAGCGCTTGCCGTCCCTGACGATTTTCGTTTGCCCGGAGGGCGTCTCCTGACTCTTGTTGCGATGGCTCAACATTGTCAGATAGGTAGCGAGCATGCGGCAGCCGTCATCAGAGGGCACGGCAAACCGACTTGTCGCCTGCCGGAACCACTCCTCAGCCGCTTGGGTGAAACGGGTAAATTCTTCGCGCCAGAGTTCGATCGCCGCCAATCGCGTCTCCGGTTTCTGGGTCATGTCCGTCAGGCTGGTGTAAATCGGAGTGGAGTTTGAGATGGCCAGTGGTTAAGAAGCGATGGGTGGAAGTTTGACCGGGTCAGCGTCGATCAGCGACGGTGCAAGTTAAGCCATTCCCCCGATTTGCATGTAGCGACACTGGAGCAGCCTCTTGATGGCATGGACCACCCCCGCTGAGGCGGCGGTGAGCAATGATGGGGTCACCCATCCTGCCAGGAGGTCCGCTTTTGCCCGCGCTGGTCTTGATCTCGCCAAGTCGGTCTCAGGTTCACGGCGTCGATATTGCGGGCCAGGCGCCGCCGACGGTTGGCGCGCAGCCAGCTGCTCGAATTCTTCGGCAGATTGCCGGCCTGCATGATCGGAATGGAGGCGTGCTCGGGCGCGCATCACTGGGCTCGCGAGCTGACCCGGCTTGGCCATGAGGTCAGGCTGATCCCACCGCAATATGTCAAACCGTACGTCAAGCGGAACAAGCGCGCCGCGGCCGACGCAGAAGCGATCTGCGAAGAGGTTGGACGGCCGAACATGCGTTTCGTCCTGATCAAGCCAATAGTGCAGCAGGCCGTGCTGGCGTTGCATCGCGTCAACGTACACCTCCCCGGTGACCACCCGTTGCTCACGCGCGCGCCGGGCTCCATGTAATCGGGCATTCCTCCCGACGCGCGCTTACCTCCGATTTTTCCACCACGCCCGCGGACGCTAACGTCGCTGCGGTGGGTGTCGCATCGGCAGGCATCGGCGGCGTCAAGCACGGAAACCCACTACCTTGGCTCTAGCCAGCGATATAGCCGATCAAATCGGCGTAGCGCTCGTTCAACAGGGGATTGAGTGGGGGAAGGATCACAATATTCTCTCTTAATGCTATGAGTTATTTCAATTATTATCAATAATTAGGCGGTTGCCTCTTCCGCTCCCCTACCATCCATCCCCGGCCACGGCTCCTCGGGTAAGGCCGATGCCGGCGCCAATTCCCGTGAACTGGGAGAACAACTGGGAATCTCGTCGATTCAGCCTAGCAACGGCTGTTAGAGCATGATCCTTTTATGCTGAAGCATAGCCGGCATTGGCGAGGTAATTGGCGCATTCCTGTGGGGTGAAACGTCCGAGGAGGTCGCCGATGCCGCGCCAGGTCGCTTCGATCGTGCGCGGGTCGGTTTTGCGCAGCAGGGTCTTGAGCTTGGCAAAGACCTGCTCGATCGGGTTGAGGTCGGGCGAGTAGCGCGGCAGGAAGAACAGCTTGGCGCCGGCGCTGCGGATCAGATGGCGCACGGCCTTGCTCTTGTGGCTGCCGAGATTGTCCATGACGACAATGTCGCCGGGGCTGAGGGTGGGCACCAGGAACTGCTCGATGTAAGCGCGAAAGCTGGCGCCGTTGATCGGGCCGTCGAGGACGCAGGGCGCAGTGATACGGTCATCGCGCAATGCCGCCAAAAAGGTCAGCGTACGCCAGCGGCCATGCGGCACCTTGGCGACCAAGCGGGCGCCGCGGGTGCAGCGCCCGTGGCGGCGGGTCATGTTGGTCTTGGCCCAGGTCTCGTCGAGGAACACCAGGCGTTTGGGATCGAGCCGGCCCTGGTGCTGGCGCCATCGGGTGCGCCGCCGGGCGATGTCAGCGCGATCTTGCTCGCTGGCGTGCAGGCTTTTTTTTAAAGCTGATCCCCTCGCGGGCGAAAAAGCGCCATACCGCGCCGTAGCTCGCCGGGGTGCCGCGCTCGGCCAGTTCGGCCATCACTGCCCGCAGGGTCAGGTCCGGTTTCTCAGCAATCCGGCCCAGCAGCCACTCGCGCTCGCCCACCAACCGCAGCGGCCGCCGCCCACCCATCTTTGCCGCCGCGGCGCTGCCGGTCGCGCGAAACCGCTGCGACCATTTCACCACGCTGGCAACGCTCACCCCAAATAGCGCCGCCACCGCCCGACAAGTGCGGCCGCTCGCCGCCGTCATGACCACTCGATCGCGCAGGTCCTGTGAATAGGGTCTTGCCATTCGAGCTGGCCCCCAACCCCAGCCAGCATCTTAAATCACAAAATCCAGCCCGTGGGAATGTCTTTTTGATTCAAACTCTTAGGATCACGCTCTAGGCTCCGAAAACAGGGCTGATTCGTCAATAGCTTGCAGGCGAATTCCCGTTGCGACATAACCGGGAATTTTTGCCCCCGAACCGGGAAAATATTCGGCGTAACCGGGAAATGGACGGGAATGGAAGATCGTGATCGCATTCTCGACAAATCGCGATGTTTCTGAGTTGTTCGCACGCATATATAGAGTTCCCCTCTCGATTTGGAAAGAGGATCGACCAGCTCTTCGGCGAGCCCTTCGGCGTTCTCGAGGAAACGCCTGCATATCTCCGTTATCGCGAGGCGGGGTGGCGCTGCGCACGTCATCAGGCAAACGAGAACGTGTGAGACGGAATGAAAGACAGAGAGATGTCCCGGCGTCACGGCCCCACGAAGACAACCCGGAATCGACGCGGACGGACGTCAAAAAGGCCGGCCCGGCGCTCGAAATGGTGGACGAATCTTCGCCGGGCCTGTTGCTTATCCGTCTAATCAGGCGGCGAACGGAGCAGTTTCGTCACCCAACTGCGCCGCACCACGCCAAGGAGGCGGATTGCATCCGCCCTACGTCTGGTCAAAAGGCGGACGCAGATTGCTCGGCGGTTGCGGCGGGCCGCGACGGAAGCCGAGACGGCGATGTGGCTGGCTCTGCGCGAGCTTCCGGGCAAGCACCGCTTTCGGTCGGGCCGATCGTCGGTGGCGTGATCAGGGCGGCAAGAGCGTACATCCGTAGCTCGGTCATCGAAAGCACCCAGCCATCGATCTGGACGGTATCGTCGACGTCGAAATCTCTTCGCACGCGTTGCCTGATAGAGCGCCGAAGCTCAGCAATCGTCACCACGTTTTCAGTATCCGACCGGCCTGCCGGGACGATCCACGCATATAGCTGACCGGCCGAAGCGGTTGTCGGAAAAGAACGCAGACAGGCCCTACTCAAGGTGGAGACGTGGCGCAAATCAGGAAACAGGGTGTAGAGCAGGCTGCCGTCGGGGATCGTGCTCACCGCCGCTCCCGCCGCAACCCGTCCGGCGCCTGATACAGCAATTGCGCTCAGGATGCCGCCGGCCAACGCATCGCGCCGCGACAATCGCGCCGGGTCGCTCATGTTAGACGTTCCTTGATATGGTCGGCGAGGCGCAGCGCCAGCGCGACAATGGTCAGGGTCGGATTGACCGCGCCGCTGGTCGGGAAGACCGAGCTTCCGGCTACGTAGAGATTGGCGAGACTGTGCACGCGGCAGTGCTGATCGACGACGCCGAGCGCCGGATCCAAATGCATCCGCGTCGTGCCCATATGATGCTCGTCGCCATAAAAATCCTCCGGCCAGGTCGTGTCGTCGGTATTGAGCGTCGAGCGCAGGCGGCCGAAACCGGTCCGACCGACCTCGGCGCCGAGCAGGCGATGGGTGGCGATCGCTTTTTCTTTGTCTACCGCCGTGACCCGCCAGTCGATGGCGACCCGCCGAAAACCGAAGGGGTCGCGTTCAGCACCAAGAAGAACCCGGCTGTCAGGGTTTGGCAGCTGCGCCGAGTTCCAGGTGAGATCCAGCGATCGCGATGGTGCGGCGCTGGCGAACGAGATTTTGCGTCCAGCAAATCCGGCGGTGCGGTCGACGTTGCCGATGGCCCGGGAGAGATCATTGAATAATGCTCTGTCGTGGCCGCGCAGCGGCTTCAACAGGGATTGATCTTCCCAGAAGAACTTCACGTTGGGGAGGCCCAGCTCGCGCATGCTCTCGGCGGACAGGCCGACCTGCGACAAATAATAGTACTTCTTAAGGCCAAAGCCTCCGTAGGATTGCGGGTAGAGGCCGGTAAAGGCATCGAGGTCGAGGTTGGGATCGCTGAGCGCGATGGTGCCGCCATGGTAGACGAGGTTGGTCATCAAGTAGCGACCGACCAGGTCGTGTTCGTTGCCGAGGCCGTTGCCCCCGGGCTCGCCCGATAACAACAACAGCCGGGCGTTTTCGATGCCGCCGACCGCGATGACGAAGATCCGCGCCCGCACCGCGAAAGTAACGCCCGACAGCGTAGCCACGGCCAGTTCGCCGACCTCACCCTGATGGTCGCCGGGGAAGAAGCCCAGCGCATTGGCCTGCAGATAAACCTTGACCTTATCCCACCGGCGAAGCTCGGGCTCATAAACCGGGCCGAATCGCGTTGGTGGGCTCTGCTGCAGGATTTTGCAGACGAGAGCCGGTCCGTCGAACGGCGGCGGGAGCTGGTCGGGGGTGATGCCCCATTGCTCTGGCGCGTATTCGAAGGGTCCGAGCTGGCAGACCTGCTGGGCGCGCCGATACCACGGATCGAGATATGCCCGGTCGAACGGCCAGCCGTGATAGGGAAAACGCGTCTCGAAATCCACGGCATCGTATGGAGCGCACACGCCGGCCCAATGGTTGGTCGTGCCCCCGAAAAAGCGCAATCGGCAAGTGGTCAGGTCCTGAAATGGCCGGCCAACGGAGGTGCCTTGGTAGAGATTCTGGGTGTCGGGTGAGAACTCCATCCCGCCGCTCTCGAGGAGCAGTGTCTCGAACCTTGAGCCAATGAACTCCCGCGCCAGCGTAATGCCGGCCGCGCCGGCGCCGATGATGCAGACAGCCGTCTCGAGCACGGTGCCGGCCGGCACCGAACGCGCGTCGATGATCATCGGTAGCCTTCGAGTAAATCCGGCGTGCGGCTTTTTCTTCCGGGTTCTCGCGCGCGGATGCTCAGCGGCGGGCGAGGAGGTGGTCGGTCATGATGGGGGCGGCGCCGAGGTAGTTGGCGGGGTCGGTCAGGGCGCGCAGTTTGTCGGGGCTGAGGGGGGTGGCGACGGCGGGGGTTTCCAGCAGCACGTCGAGGAGCGGGCGGTCGGTTTCGATGGCCACGCGGCAGGCGTCGTAGACGAGGTCGTGGGCCTCGTTGCGGCCGGTATGCGGGGCGAGGCCCATCATCACCGCTTCGGCGACGATCAGCCCGTGGGTCATGCCGAGGTTCTTTGCCATGCGGCCGGGATCGACGATCAGCCCGCCGAGCAGAAAGCGCGACTGATGGAGGGCGCCCGCGGTGTAGCCGAAGGCTTCGGGCACCGCGACCCATTCGACATGCCACGGGCCGGTCGCACGCTCGAAATCGGTGACCATCGCGTCGAGCACCAGCCCGGCCTGTTGGCGCAGCACCTTGGCGGCGGCGAGGATCAGCTCGCACGAGATCGGGTTGCGTTTTTGCGGCATCGTCGAGCTGGAGCCGCGGCCGGCGACGAAGGGTTCCGCCGCCTCGCCGAATTCTGTTGCCGACATCAGCATCACATCGAAGGCGATCTTGCCGAGGCTGCCGGCCAGCAACGCCAGAAACTGCACGGTTTCGGCGATGCCGTCGCGGGCGACGTGCCAGGTGATTGGCGGGTCGCCGAGGCCGAGCTCGCGGGCGAGTTCGGTGCGGCTCTTCACGACGTCCGCGCCGCTGCCGAGCGAGGCCAGGGTGCCGGCGGCACCGCCGAACTGGGCCAACATCACCCGCGGGCGCAGCTGGGCGAGCCGCTCGGCGTGGCGGTCGAGGGCAGACAGCCAGATTGCGGCCTTGTAGCCAAAGGTGATCGGCAACGCGTGCTGCAGATGGGTGCGGCCGGCCATAGGTGTGTCGCGATGGTGCCGGGCGAGATCGGCGAGATGGCCGCGCACCGCCGTCAGATCCTGCTCGATCAGCTCCAGGCCGGCGCGGATCTGGAGCACCACGGCGGTGTCCATGATGTCCTGGGTTGTCGCACCCCAATGCAGCCAGCGCCCGGCCTCGCCGGTGCGGTCGGCGAGCTGGCGGACCAATGGCAGGATCGGATAGCCGACATTCTCGGTCTCCCGCTTGAGGCGCGCGAGGTCGAGCGTCTCCGGGTGTTCGACGATTGCGGCGGCAGCTCGCGAGATTGGGGTGGCGGCATCGGCCGGGATAACCCCGAGCCGCGCCTGGGCGCGGGCGAGGGCCGCCTCGACCTCGGTGCAACGGGCGAGGAGCGCCATGTCGCCAAACACCGCGCGCATCGCCGGCGTGCCGAACATGTCGGCGAAGATCGCCGAATCGAGGATGCCGATCGCCATGGCAATATCGTCAGAGATTGCCCCTCAGCCCAGCACTCTCCCCGCAATCCCCGGGTCGAGCCCGGGGAGGGCGAGGGGGATGATCGGAGGGGGTGCGAAATCGGTCCAGCCGCCGGCGGTCAGGCGCTCGAGCGCCGGAAAGCGCGCCTTGTAGGCCATTTTCGGGCTGTCCGCGATCCAATAGCCGAGATAGACGTAAGGCCGGGCCCGGCGGCGGCATTCTTCGACCAGCCACAAAATGCTCCAGGTGCCGAGGCTGCGTTTCGCTTGCCGCGGATCGTAAAAGCTGTATACGGCCGAGACGCCGTCATCGAGCAGGTCGATCAGCGACGCCGCGACGAGATGGTTCGAGTGATTGCGAAATTCGGCGATCTTGGTTCGCACCGGGCTTTCTTCGACCATGCCGCGGTAATCGCCATAGGTCATCGAGGCCATTTCGCTGTCGCGGTGCCGCCCCCGCTGATAGGCCGAAAACAGCTCAAACTGTTCCGGCGTCGCCCGGGCAGGGGAGAGATCGCCAATCAGGTCACGATTTGCGTTGCGGATGCGCCTGGTCGATCGCGTGTGGCCGAATCGGTCGACGGCAATACGCACCGGTACGCACGAGGCGCAAGCGCGGCAGACCGGGCGGTAGGCAAAACGATGGCTGCGGCGAAATCCGGCGCGCGACAGATCATCGTAGAATTGGGGGGTGCCGGCGCCGGAGAGCTCGACGATCAGCTTGCGCTCCGCCCGCGCCGGGATATAGGGGCACGCGACCGGCGCGGTGGCGAAGAATTGCTGCAGCGGAGCGATCAGGCCGTCGGCAGCCGGGGTCTCCCGCCGAAGCCATGCACGGTTCGGCTTGTCGTTGCCCCCGGGCCTGAATTTCATGCCGACTTCCTCGATCCGTAACGCGCCATCCCAGCCGCAGCCGGGCCGTTTTGTGAGTATGGACGAGAGCATGCCGGGGACGCCAGCGCCGGAAGCAATTCCGACTTCACAAGTTGCCACGCGGTTGAGTTCGGTTGATATCAGTGCATATGCGCCAATATCGGGCCATTGTGCTCCTATGACCGGCAACCGGCGGGGCGAGGCATCGCATGACCCTTCGCAGCTCTGAAGCGCGCTCGACGACGGTGGCCCGGATCGACCCGCGCACCGGCGCGCTGCTCGAAGGGCCGATCGTCGCGACCTTGGTGCGGCTCGCCGCACCCAATGTGGCGGTCATGATTGTCCAGGCTTCGGTCGGACTGATCGAGACTTATTTCATCGGGTGGCTCGGGACCGATGCATTGGCCGGAGTGGCCCTGGTATTCCCGCCGCTGATGCTGATGCAGATGATGTCGGCAGGTGCGATGGGGGGCGGGATATCCTCGGCGGTGGCGCGTGCGCTCGGCGGCGCGCGGCGGACTGACGCCGATGCGCTGGCGGTGCATGCGCTCGCCATCGCCGTAGCGTTCGGCCTGTTCTTCATGGTCGGCATGCTGGTCGGAGGGCGGTGGATTTATAGCGCGATGGGCGGAAATGGGGCTTCCCTTGCGGCGGCGCTGACCTATTCCGAGATCGTCTTCGCGGGCGCGGTCCTGGTTTGGATCTTCAATTCGCTGGCCAATGTGATCCGCGGCACGGGCAACATGATGGTCCCGGCGGTCGTGACCTGCGCCGGCGCCGCGGTGCTGCTGCCGTTGTCCCCGTGCCTGATCTTTGGCTGGGGGCCGTTTCCGCGGCTTGGGATTGCCGGCGGGGCCACGGCGGTGCTGGCCTATTACGCGATCGGCAGTCTCGCTCTCGCCTTTTATCTGTGGTCGGGGCGGTGCATCATTCGGCCGTCGGTCGGAGGCGTAGGGTTACGCTGGGCGCTGTTCGCGGACATCTTGCGGGTGGGTTTGGTCGCGGCGCTGATCACGGTTCAGACCAATCTGACGATCGCCATCGTCACCGGGATCATCGGGCGGTTCGGGACGGCGGCGATCGCCGGCTACGGCACCGGGTCGCGCCTCGAATACCTGCTCGTGCCGATCGTCTTCGGGTTGGGCGGTCCGCTGGTTGCGATGGTCGGGACCAATATCGGCGCGGGGCAGCGCGAGCGCGCCCTGCGCGTCGCCTGGATCGGCGCTGCCGTGGCGGCGGGCATCAGCGAAGCGGTCGGCCTCAGTTCCGCCGCGTTTCCGCGGCTGTGGCTGGCGCTGTTCGACACCGATCCGGCGATGATCGACGCCGGCGCCCGCTATTTGCATACTGTGGGCCCGTTCTATGGCTTTTTCGGTCTCGGCCTGGCGCTCTATTTCGCCTCGCAGGGCGCCGGCCGGCTGCTGTGGCCGCTGCTGGCGAACTTTTCCCGGCTGGTGATCGCGGCCGGCGGCGGGCTCCTGGCCGAGCGCTTGACCGGGGATATTTCGGTTGTCTTTCTCGCCGTGGGCGCTGCACTTGCCGCCTTCGGCCTGATCAACGCCGCGGCGGTGGCCGGCGGCAGCTGGTTCGATAGAGCCGCCGCGCCTGCTGAGCCCGGCCGGTTGCGAGCTGAAGGATAGAACTGATGACCGCGCGCTATTTTGAGGATTTTGCGGTCGGGCAGACCTTCGGGTCGGGGCGTCGGCGGATCGAGGCGGAGCGGATCAGGAGCTTTGCCGCCGAGTTCGACCCGCAGCCCTTTCACCTCGACGACGAAGCCGCTCGGGCCACGATGTTTCGCGGCTTGGCGGCGAGCGGCTGGCACACCGCGGCATTGTCGATGCGGCTCCTGGTCGAGAGCGAGCTGAAGCCCGCCGGCGGCATCATCGGCGGCCGGATCGACGAGCTGCATTGGCCGCGTCCGGTGCGGCCGGGCGACGAATTGCGGGTCCAAAGCGAGGTGATCGAGGCGCGGCCGTCGAACTCGCGCCCGGACCAGGGGCTGATCAAGGTACGGACGACGACATTGAACCAGAATGGCGAACCAGTGCAGATCTTTATCGCCAATCTGTTCGTGCCGCGCCGCCCGCCGGAGGCGTTGGAATGAACGCCGGTCAGCCGGCGATAAAGCGGTCGATCTTGCGGTAACGGAACAGCCAGCGCCCGTTCTGTTCGACGATTTCGTCGGCATAGGCCCCGCCCGAGCCGATTTTCGGCCCTTGCGGGCTGTTCTGCATGACCATCCAATTGGAACGCACCTGGGCCCGGGCCCCGTCGAGCGCGATGACGATGTTGGTCACCAGATGCACGGCGCGCGGCCGCTCCGACCCGGCCCTCGCCCGAAGGCTGCGCGCCAGCTCGGCGATTGACGCGCGGCCGGTGGCCTTGCCGAACGCGGTGTCCCAGACGCCGTCTTCAGTGAACAAGGCCGCCATGTCGTCATAGCGGCCGTCATCGAGCCGGTAACAGTATTCCGCCATCAATTCACGAACGGCGTCCTTGTCTTCAACCGCGGTCGGCATGGGTTTTCTCCCGAATTCAATCCGCGCGCAGTCTAGCATCGGATGTCATATCGCCAGAATCTCGGCCACCATGCGAGCCAGCTCCGCCGGGGCGAAAGGCTTGCGCAACAGCGGAACGCCAACGGTGCCGGCGCCCATCGCGTCGGCGTGGCCGGTGATCAGCAGCGGCCTCAGCCCGGGCCGCCGCTGCCGGGCTTGCCGGATCGTTTCGAGCCCGTTCATCCCCGGCATCGCGTAATCGACGATCAGCAGGTCGATCTCGGTGCTTTGCTGCAGAATGCCGAGTGCTGCTTCCGGGCCGCTGGCCTCGTGGATGGTGTAGCCGGCGGAGTCGAGAAACTCGCCGATAAAGCGCCGCACATCGTCATCATCGTCACACAGCAGAATATGGGCGGCACCGCGCGGCATTTCAGCCGCCGACGGATCGGAGCGGTCGAGGTCGCGCGGCTGCTCGTCGGCTTTCGGCAGCCACAGCTCGACCGTCGTTCCGGCGCCCGGCCTGCTGCTGATCCGCACAGCACCACCCGATTGTGCGGTAAAACCCTGGACCGTCGGCAGCCCCAGGCCGGAGCCGGCATCCTTCGTGGTGAAAAACGGATCAAATGCCTGGGCGAGCGTTGCCGCGTCCATTCCCGTCCCGGTGTCGGTGATCGATATGACGACGTATTTTCCAGGTGCCAGCTCCGGCGGAGAATCGTGGTTGGTGGCGTGGTTTTCGAGTCCGATCCTCACCGATCCGCTGGTGGGCATCGCGTCGCGCGCGTTGATCACCAGGTTGAGGATCGCCAGCTCGAGCTGGTTGGCGTCGACATGAGCCGGAGCGAGGTCGGCATCCGCAGCAATCAACAGATCGATCCCCGGCCCGAGGGTGTGCCGCAGCAGCGCGTTGATGCCCGCCACCAAGCGACTTAAATCGACCGATCGCGGATCGAGGCGTTGTCTGCGGGCAAAGCCGAGCAGACGTTGAATCTGGGCAACACCCCGCTCCGCCGCCTGCATGGCGTTGTCGAGCAACGGCGCTAGGGCGACATTGCCACCCGCTCGTCCTTGCGCCAGCATCAGATTGCCGATCACGACCGTCAGCAGGTTGTTGAAGTCATGGGCGATCCCGCCGGTCAAATGGCCGATGGCTTCGAGCTTTTGCGCCTGATGCAGCGCCGCCTCGGTCGCCTGACGTTCGCTAATCTCGGCTTGCAGACGCAAATTGGCTTCGTTCAATTCGAAACGGAAGCGCATCGCTTCGGCAAAGATCCGGTTGAGATGCATTCCGGCAAAGGTCATCGCGGCGACGAAAACCACGATCATCGCCCCGAGCGCGCTGTCGATAGGGGTGCCCTCGGCGAGAAAGCGGGCGGCCATCGGAATGCACGCGGGGAGCACAAAAGCGAGCAAGGTGGGCAGGTGAGGACCGCTGAGCACGACGGAACCCGCGCACATGCCGCCGACCACGATCGTCAGAAAGGCCTGGGCAAGCGGCGGGATAAACGGGAACAACACCGCCCCTCCGAGCCCCCAGCAAAGACCGGCGAACATCGCTCCCAGCGTCGCGGGAAGCGCCCACCGCCCAGCGTCCGCCCCGGCATTGCCGCGGCGATACCGCCGCCACACGACCGCACGGCCCGCGGTCACCAGCACGACGACACCAAACCAAAACAGCGGAACCGGCCGGGCAGCGACCGGCGTCAGGACGGCGGCGGTCAAGGCCGCATTGACGAAATTGACGCCGAGCGCAATCGGCATCTGCCAATACACGGCGGCGACCTGCTCGGCATAGACAGCGACGGCGATGTTGTCGGAAGGCTTCATTGGGCGCATCCTTCCGGCGATAAGGTGCCCGCACGGGCCGTTTTCGGCTGCATTCGCCAGAGCGCAACGCAACTGGCCAGCGATCTTTGTGTCAAATTAACTGATAGCACCAAATCCGAGATGTTAGGAGAGCGAAGCGGGCTTTGGCGTCGGGGCTTCGGCCTTCAATTGAAGCCGCCGGCCAGGGATTGGCGGTGCGCCATATGTTTAGTTAGGGATACGCCCGGCCCTCGCTTCCGATACGCAGAGCATCATGACGGTCAATTTATCCGACTTTCAGCCGAGGATGAGGGCAACACTAGCAATTGTGGTTTCCCTATTCTCCGGTTGTGCAGAGGGCACGGGTATTCGCCCGGCCGGCCCAGACATCTACACGGTATCAGAACATTTTGCCGCCGGTCGCCCCGGCTCCCTTACTGTCGAGCAAACTATTGTCACTGAAGCAAGTACCTTTTGCATCCAACAAGGACGGGTGTTCCATCCAATCGATACGTTGACGCCGGCCCGCGCCAGCCCGTCCGAGCAGACGGGTTACTCCGTCACTTTCCGGTGCGTGCCGCCGAGCAGTCTGGCGCCGCCTCGGGCCAGCGGTAGTGAGCCCGATGCGATTATCGAGCGGCTCCGCGACTTTGTGTTGCCCGGACTATGACAGCGAAGCGCTCTGCCTCGACGAGCAAGTTCGCCAGAGGTGACGGCTCGACCATCGGGCACCCGACGAAGGCTGCCCATATCACACAGGATCATGACGCTCGACCTTACCGATGACGAGAAGCTTGCGCTCGTGGCCCATCTCAGGCACGCGCTCGAATACGATCCCTTCCCGTTTGCGCCCCGGCTCGACCCGCTGAAGGCCATCCCGGCGAAGCTGGAACCGCCGGCACCGCAGCCCGAACCTTTGCCGCCGATCAGGTCGGGGATGACACCCAGCATTGGGCGCGGGAAGCGACGATGGCGCGGCTAGCGCGATTGGCCTTCATGCTGGCTGGCACCTTGGGTTGGCTCGGCGCTTGCGCCTTCCCTCAGAACACGACGCAGCAACAGGCCAGGCAGGAACAGGTGGTGCAGACCATCATGGGTCAAGTGCGGGGCATGATCCTTCAATCCGGGCCGGGATGGTGAGCGAGGATGGAGAGCGGTTTACCGGACCTGTTCAACGGCCAGCGAGCCGGGGGTGGCGGACGCAGCAAATCCGCTGCGACGCCGGCCAGTTCTCGCGGGTGGCAAACCCGCCAGGGAGACTTGCCACGAGGATAATCCCGAGCATTGCCGGGTAGGTCCGGAAGCATTCGGGAACACAGCGATAACCGGCATGTTGACGTTCAAAGACAACAAGATCGGGCAGACTGGCACCGTGACCGTCAACGATCCGAGTTGGAATGATCCGGGACTTATCAGCAACAGTGGCACCTCTATGGGAGTTCTGTCAGGATACGACACTAATTCAGAAGGCCATCTACGTCTTACTCCTGGGCTTTGTCGCCTTGGGGTTGGTCCGGGTCAAGGCGATGGCGGTCGACATCGGCGTGGTTCTTATCCCTCGGTAAAGTTTCCTCCCCCAACTTGGCCGGGGCGTGCACTAGCAGGCTGCTGAAAGACAGCGGATTTCAGCGCTGCTTCGGCTTCTGCGGCCGGTCAACGGCGGCGATGTCGTGGAAACGTCGGTCGGGCCGGCGGTGTCTGGCGATGTCGCGGATACGGACCCGCGTTTTGGGCGCTCGGGCCCGGGTCACGGCGCGGGCTCGGCAAGCAATTTGGGCAAGCGGACGAGATCGTAGGCGGCCATCGCGAGAGTAAATTGCCAATCGACCTTGGGCAGCCCGCGATGGCGCATCTTGCGCAAGCCGGCCACCGTCTTGGCCCAGCCGAAAATCTCTTCGATGCGTTTGCGGATGCGCTGGGAGACCGCATAGCCGCGATGCCGGGTGGTGCGGCCGTCGATCGCCGAGCGCCGGCCGTTTTGGTTCTGGGCAACATGCGGGGTCACCGCCTTGTCGCGCAGCTCGATCACAAAGTCGCCGGTATCGTAGCCCTTGTCGGCGCCGAGGGTGACCGGTTGTGGACGATCGGCATGCGGGTCGATCAGCGCCAAGGCGGCCAGGCGCTCGGCATGTCCCGAGGCGCGGGTCGTCACCGCGGCGACGACCAAACCATTGCGGTTCTCCATCAGGGCATGGCCGATGAAACAGAGCCGGGCCTCCTTGCCCGGCCCCTTACGATCCGGCCCCTTACGATAGAGACGGGCGTCGGGGTCGGTGGTCGAGGCGTGCGTGTCATTGGTTCGAGGCTTGCCGTGAAAGTCCCGCTCGCCGTTGCGTCCGGGGCCGGGTGGCTCGCCCGAGCCGTCCTTTGGGCGAAAGCTTTTGAGGCTCGCCCAGGCTTCCAACAAGGTGCCGTCGACCGAGAAATGATCGCTCGACAACAAGGCTTTGACCCTGGCTTGGGACAGCACCGCGGCGAGAAACTGCCCGGCCACCTCGCCCTCCAGCAGCCGGTCGCGGTTCTTGGTGAAGGTGGTGGCGTCCCATACCGGGTCTTCGATGCCGAGCCCGACAAACCAGCCAAACAACAGGTCGTGGTCGAGCCGGTCAACCAATTGCCGCTCCGAGCGGATCGAGTAGAACGCCTGCAGCAGCAAGGCCCGCATCAGCCGCTCCGGCGGGATCGACACCCGCCCGATCGGCGAATAGAGCTTGGCAAACTCGCCGGACAGCGCGTGAAGCGCCGCGTTGGCGATCTGCCGAATCAGTCGCAGCGGATGATCCGCCCGAACCCGCTGCTCAAGATCGATGTAACTGAAAAGGCTGCCGCAAATCCCATCGTCGCCGCGCATCGCCACCCCCATCCCCACCCCAAGGGAGCACAATGCCCAAAATCAGCAACCCCTTTTTCAGCAGCCTGCTAGGGGATTGACGACGCCGAAACTACCGGGAACGGCGCCCTACAGCTATCCGGTAGCAATCCGGTAGCAAACCGACCATGAGCGGTCTATGTTCGCGCCCTGACCGATTTGCAACGAGGGAAAAAACATGGCAAGCGAAGGGGTTGTTACCCTGGAGATCTTTACCGACTACGTCTGACCGTGGTGCTACCTCAGTACCGTGCGTATTGAAAAGCTGAAGCGGGCGTTCGAAGTCGAGACCAAACTGGTGCATTTTCCGCTGCATCCGGAGACGCCGGCCGAGGGCCGCTCGATGGCGGAGCTCTATGCCGGACGCAACGTCGATCCCGAAGCGATGTACGCCCGGATGAAAGGGCTGATGGACGCCGAGGGGCTTCCCTATGGCCGGCGGACCCATTCCTATAACAGCCGGCTGGCCCAAGAACTGGGCAAATGGGCCGATACCCAGCCGGGCGGCGAAGCGATCCACGACGCTCTATACCGGGCCTATTTTGTCGATTCGCGCAATATCGGCGACCCCGAGATACTGGTCGAAATCGCGCAATCGGTCGGGCTCCCCGGCGAGGAGGCGCGCGCGGTGCTGAGCGAACGCCGGTTCAAGGATGCGGTCGATGCCGATTGGGCGAAGTCGCACGCCTATGGCGTCACCGGTGTGCCGACCTTTGTCGCGGCGCGCTATGGAGTGGTGGGCGCGCAGCCCTACGAAGTGCTGGAGCAGTTGCTCGACAAGGCGGGGGCGGCGCGGCGCGCTTGAGGCTCGCGCGTGCTAAGCCGGGAGCGATCCGCGGCTGGCGCGCGGCCCAAGGCCGCGAGATGCTGAGAGCGGATAGCGCCGCAAAGCACTCGAGCGACCGCGTGTAGCTGCCGGTCCAGTCGCGCAATACGCCGGACAACAGCGGACCGGCGGCTTGCGCCAACACCTGCGCCGACAATGCCAGGCCGCGGATGGCTCCGTAATTCGCCCGGCCGAAATAATCGGCCCAGGCGACCGGCAGCAGGGTCAGCATACCGCCGATGCCGATCCCGAATAGCGCGGCGGCCACTATGCCCTGCAGCGGCGAGGCGATGCCGATCATCGCCAAACATCCGATCGTCAGGAACAAGCCCGCCGACGCCATCGGATAGCGGATCGGAAGCGAGCGCGGCATGAACCCGCAGGCGGCGCTGGCGATGCCCGACATCAGCGAGAACAGGCTGACGGTCGAGGCCGCCATGGTCGGCGTGATCCCCTGTTCGATCAAATTGGCCGCCTGATGCAGGCTGACCCCGGCCTGCACCGGATAAACCAGAACGGTGTAGCCAGCAGCAGCCAAAAGGCCGGTGTGCGGATCGCCTGGCGCCGCGAAAATGCCGTCTCGATCGGGCCGCGAGTAGGCATGCCCGCGCGCCCTGGTTGCCGGCTGCAGCGTTGTCGGGCAGCAGCCCCAGATCCTCCGGCCGGCGGACCAGCAACAGCCAGACAGGCACAAAGCCGACCGCCAGCACGGTTAAGCCGATCGCGATCCAGCCGGCGCGCCAGCTATGGCCGCGCATCGCCAGCTGGGCGACCAACGGCATCGCCACCAGTCCCGCCATCTGCGCAACCGTTGCGATCGAATTCGCCAGCGGACGGCGGGCCACGAACCAGTTGTTCAAGGTGCTGTAGATGCCGAGCTCGAAAGGGCTAGCCCAGTTCAGCCGAGCGATACAGAACAGCAGGTAGAATACGGGCAGGGACTGGGTCAGCGACAACAGCAACGCCGCGATCCCGGTGCCGAGCACGGCCAGGCACAGTGCGGCGCGCGAACCGTGGCGGTCGAGCAGCGGGCCGATCAGCGGCGACAGCAACGCGGCGAGCACCCCGCCTAAGGAGGCCGCCCCCGAGATGGCGGTGCGCGACCAGCCGAATTCGCGGGTCAGCGGCTCGACAAAGACCGAGAACGTGGCGGTGGCCCCGCCCTGGCGCGCAAATCCGGCGCAACACAAGCAGGCCAACACGACCCAGCCGTAGAAAAACGGCAGGCGCGCGCTTAGCAGCTGCGGTAATCCCCGGCGACATAGGTTCAACGACGCAGCCATCTCGTCTCACCGGCGACAGCCGGTGTCCATCGCAGCCATGGATCCCGGCCTTTGCCGGGAAGAAGAAAAATGCTCCTCGGTGAGCCTTGGTCGACCGGCGTCGGCTTCTCGCTGTCTGTCAGCTCGGCACCAGTCCGCCGTCGACGTTATAGGCTTGGCCGGTGATGTTGCGGGCACCGGGCGAGGCGAGGAACACCGCCATCGCGGCGATGTCCTCCGGGCGTGTTGGCGCGGCCGATCGGGATGCCCTTTTCCTGTTCGGCCTGCAATTCGGCGCACGGTAATGCCGCGCTCGGCGGCGCGCGTGACGGCGTTGCGGGCGCCCAATTCGGTGCGGGTCACGCCCGGGCAGATCGCGTTGACGTTGATGTTGTGGCGGCCGAGCTGCTGCGCCGCGGTCTTGGTCAGGGCGATGACCGCGCCCTTGCTCGCGGCATAGGCGGCGTTCGAGGCGCCGGCATAGCCGCGGCCCGGAAATCGAGGCGATGTTGACGATCCGTCCCGCCGCCTTGGCGGATCATCTCCTTCGCCGCGCGTTGCAGGCAAAAGAACACGCCCTTGGCGTTGACCCGGTGGATGCGGTCCCAATCCGCCTCGGTCAGATCCATGATCGGGGCGTAGCGGGTGACCCCGGCATTGTTGACGATGACGTCGAGCCGGCCGAATTCGGCGACGGTGCGCGCGACCATCGCGTCGATGCTGGCGACATCGCCGCAATCGGCCTCGATCGCGATCGCCCGCCGGGTGTTGGTCGCCGCGTCGGCTGCGGTGCGCTGCGCCGCGGCGAGATCGATATCGGCCGCCGCGACCGGTGGCGCCCGCCTCGGCCATTGCCAGCGCGGTCGCCCGCCCGATCCCGGCCCCTGCACCGGTCACCAGCACGACCTTGTCCTGCAACTCCTTCATCGCTTTCTCCCGCGTCGCTTTGTGCGTGACACCCATTCTGCCATACCGATGAGATGCTGCGTATCTTGGCGCGCGACGGGCGCGCGGGCCAGTATCGAGGGTTTAGGAGAGCCGAGCATGCGTGTGCTCAAGGACGACGAATTGGTTCCGTTGGTCACGGGAGCAAATCCGATCCTCACCGACCATGGATACCAAGATGACTGGTACGCGAGAAATTCTCCGATCCAGCCGTGTTCGATCGACCTGACGATTGGTAGAATTTACCTGCCGGGCGCGAAGCGGGATGAGGACGGCGGCGAAACGGCGCCCACAAGCAGCTACCATCTCAAACCGGGGCAGACAGCGATCGTCGCCACTCGCGAGACACTCCACCTTCGCCCGAATCTTGCCGCGTTCGGATTCCCTCCCTCAAGTGTCTCTTCGCAAGGGCTGTTGATCACTAACCCAGGGCATGTTGACCCGGGATATGTGGGCCAATTGCGCTTCACCATCATAAATATGAGTAGTCAGTCCTATCCGCTGCAAAGGGGTAGGGAGATCGTGACCTTGCTGGTGATAGAGTTGTCCGGCGACTCCCACCGGGACTGGCCTAGTCGTGGAAACCAAGCATCGCCTATCGGGCAAGCAAATATCGACGTGCTTTCATCGGACTTCCTTGACGTCGAGCGCCGTGCCAAGGAGATCACTGATCAGGCGGTTACCAACGCGACGTTTCGGGCCGTGGGCATCTCGGCCATCGTCCCGATTCTGGTCGCAATCATCGGGTTCAGTAGCGTTCTATTCACGCCGACATGGAAGACGGATCTCGAAAAACAGATGGCTGCCGTAAAGGAGTGGGCCAACGTGGGGCAGACTTAAGCCCGGGTCACGAAGCTAGAAACGGACCTTAATGCAATCAAGTTGGCAGTCTGCCGGCAAAATCCCGCTGCACCTTACTGTCAACCGGAGATTCCTGCGGCGCCCGATGCAGCACGGAAAATGCCATGACTGTACGAGCTTACCTCGTCACTAGGCCCGTCTTCGATATCGCCGCTTTTCTTGACTTCGTGGCGGATGAAAAAACGGTCTGGCGACGCTCGCCTGGAGCTCGCGATGCCGAGGAGATCATCGAGGCGGCTGGCCGCGTGTGTTACCTCTCGTTTGGTGCACGGCAGTCCTGGCGCACAAACTCAGAATACCTCGCGAACCTAATCGAATTGGGGCACGAAAGCGTCCTGGAGCACGTCAACTGGAGCTTTGTGCTGACTGGAATATCGCGCGCC
The DNA here is from genome assembly GCA_963774345.1 of uncultured Alphaproteobacteria bacterium. GTDB lineage: Bacteria > Pseudomonadota > Alphaproteobacteria > ATCC43930 > CGMCC-115725 > AP-15. The sequence continues at coordinate 44,216 of CAVZFB010000029.1, read as the reverse complement.
TTCAGCCACCAGCTGGTGCGCCACCGCGTGGGGTTCGCTTTCAGTCAGCTCTCCCAGCAATATCACGATGAACGCGATGCGGTGTTCGTCGAGCCTGCTGACCTAGCTAAGTTTCCGGCTGCCCGAGCTGCTTGGCTGACCGCTATCACGATGGCGCGACAGGCATATCGCGACATACTCGATCAGCTCGCACCCGTCGAGGCCGGGAGTGTCCCAAAGGAACAAAAAGAGATCCGCCGGGCAATCCGTTCGGCTGCGCGTAGCGTTCTTCCCAATGCGACGGAAACAAAGATTTTTTTTACGGCGAATGCGCGAGCGCTCCGGCATTTCTTCCAGGTGCGCGGAGCGCTCGTGGGTGATGAGGAAATGCGCTGTGTCAGCGCGGCACTCCTTCAACTGCTGAAGATCGAGGCGCCATCTTTGTTCGCCGATTTCGAAGTAGAAACGCTTGCGGACGGATCGCCTACAGTTACGCACGGGTTGCCGTACGAGCAGTCATGATGGGGCTGCCTCGCGCCGCGATAGCGCGTCGCTAGGGCGGCCTTCCTTCTAAGATTTCGGGACCCTCCAATCAACGAAAGGATACGTGGTGCTCGCCAATATTCCTGCGACCCAGACCGTGATCGAGATCCAGATGCCCGGCGGGCCGGAGGTGCTGGTGCCGGCGACGCGGCCGGTGCCCGAGCCGAAAGCAGGCGAGGTGCTGATCCGGATCGCCGCGGCCGGGGTCAACCGCGCCGACTGCCTGCAGCGGATGGGCCGCTATCCGATGCCGCCCGGCGCGCCCGACATTCCGGGGCTCGAATGCTCGGGCACGGTGGTGAAGACCGGTGAGGGCGTCGCGGAATGGCAGGTCGGCGACCAGGTCTGCGCGCTGATGATCGGCGACGGCTATGGCGAGTATGCCGCGGCGCCCGCCGTGCAGTGCCTGCCGGTGCCCGATGGCGTCAGCCTCGTCGACGCCGGCGGCCTGCCCGAGACCTTCTGCACGGTGTGGACCAACGTCTTCGAGCGCATCCATCTCAAGGCCGGCGAAGTGCTTCTGCAGCAGGGCGGGTCGAGCGGCATCGGCATCACCGCGATCCAGCTCGCCAAGGCGTTCGGCGCCAAGGTGCTGGCCACCGCCGGCTCGGACGAGAAATGCCAGGCCTGCCGCGACTACGGCGCCGATGTCGCGATCAACTACCGCACCGAGGATTTCGTCAAAATCGGCAAGGAATTCACCAAGGGGCGCGGGGTCGACGCGATCTTCGACATGGTCGGCGGCGACTACATCCCGCGCGAGCTGGACCTGTTGGCGCAGGAGGGCCGGCTGTGCTTTGTCGCGCTGATGCGCGGAACCCGGGTCGAGGCTGATTTCGGCCTGATCCAGCGCAAGCATCTGACGGTCACCGGCTCGACCCTGCGCTCGCGCACGATTGCGCAGAAGGCGGCGATCGTCGCCGCGCTGAAGGAAAAGGTGTGGCCATTGTGGACGCAGGGGAAATTGCGCACCTGCACCTACAAAACCTTCCCGCTGGTCGAGGCCGCCGAGGCCCACCGGCTGATGGAATCGAGCCGGCACATCGGCAAGATCCTGCTGGTCCCATAACGGCGGAAGCCGTGCGCGTCGCAGGGGTCGCAGGCGGCGCTTGAATTTTCCTCTTGTAAGTTGGCCGCGCCGAAGTTACTTTCATGATGAAAGTTACTGGCAGGGACGCTACCCATGCAGCGCAAAAGCTTTGGCAACATGCATTGCCCGATCGCCCGCAGCCTCGACCGGGTCGGCGAGTGGTGGTCGATCCTGATCCTGCGCGACGCGTTTTACGGGCTCACCCGGTTCGACGAATTTCAGAAGAGCCTCGGCGTCGCGCCCAACATGCTGACGCGCCGGCTGAATGCGCTGGTCGAAGCGGGCCTGTTGGAGCGCCGGCGCTACAACGAGCATCCGCCGCGCGACGAATATGTGCTGACCGATCGCGGCCGGGATTTCCACCCGGTGCTGCTGGCGTTGCTCGCTTGGGGCAACCGTCACTTCGCCGCCGAGGGCGCCTCGGTGCAACTGGTTAATCTGCGGACCGGCGCGAAGGTCGAGCCGGTCGTGGTCGACGGCGCCACCGGCGAGGAGATCGCCGGACCGGATTTCGCCGTCATCCCCGGACCTGCCGCCGATGAGGGAGTGCGCCGCCGCCTGGCCGAGCGCGGTCGCCGGCCTTTTGCGCAGGGGAACCAGCCATGAGCACACAAGTTCTCGACCGTGTCGCGACGGGCGACATCGCGGCGGATGGCCTGCGCGGCGTCTTGGCGACTCGGCGACACATCCGCGTCAGCCGCCGTCTCATCGCTGTCCTGCTGGGCCTGATCGCCGCGGGCGGGATCGCCTGGTACGGTTGGGATTGGTGGCGGATCGGCCGTTTTATCCAAACCACCGACGACGCCTATGTCGGCGGCAACGTGACGACGTTGTCGCCGCATGTCGCCGGGTTCGTCGCCAAGATCCTGGTCGGCGACAACCAGTTCGTCCACGCCGGCCAGCTGGTGGTCGAGCTCGACGATCGCGACTACGAGGCCAATCTCGCGCATGCCGACGCGGTGGTTCAGAACCAGACGGCGGCACTGGCCAATCTGCGTGCGAAATACACGCTGCAGCAATCGATGATCCAGCAGGCCGAGGCCGACCTTATGGCGAAGAAAGCGGAAGCGGGTTTCGCCCACGAGGACGCTGTCCGCTATCATGCTCTTGCGGTCTCCACCTTCGGTTCGTTGCAGACCGACCAGAAAGCCTTTGCCGCCGACCGGAAGGCGGCAGGCGACGGTCCGGTCCGGCGAGGCCGGCCTCGCGGCCGCCCGCCAGCAACTCGCCGTGCTCGACACCGAGATCGCCGAAACCAAAGCGAGCCTCGCCCAGGCGCAGGCCGATCTGAGCACCGCGCAGCTCGATCTCGGCTATACCAAGATCCGCTCGCCGATCGACGGCTATATCGGCGACCGCGCCGCCCAAATAGGTGCATATACGACTGTCGGCACGGCGTTGCTGTCGATCGTCCCCGCCCATGGGTTGTGGGTCGACGCCAATTTCAAGGAAGACCAGCTGGCGCGGATGCATGCCGGCGAGCCGGCGAGCTTTGTCGCCGACGTGGTCCCTGGCCGCAAGTTCACCGGCCGCGTGTTGAGCCTTGCCCCGGCGACGGGTGCAATTTTCAGCGTCATTCCACCGGAAAACGCGACCGGCAACTTTACCAAGATCGTCCAGCGCGTTCCGGTGCGCATCGCTGTCGACGACGGCGACGGAACCCTGGGGCTGCTGCGCCCCGGTCTGTCGACCACGGTCAGCGTCGACACGCGTTCCGCGGCCGAGCGCGACCGATGACCACGCAGCCACAACCCGCGGCCCCCAGCGTCGTCCCATTCGCGGTCATGTGCGTCGGGATGTTCGTGGCATTGCTCGACATCCAGATCGTTGCCTCGTCTTTGCAGGATATCGGCGGCGGACTGTCGGCGGCGCAGGATGACATCAGCTGGGTGCAGACCGCCTATCTGATCGCCGAGATCATTGTGATTCCGCTCTCCGGCTGGCTGACGCGGGTGTTCTCGACGCGCTGGCTGTTCGCGGGCTCGGCCCTGGGGTTCACGCTCGCCAGCCTCCTCTGCGGGATTGCCTGGAACATCGAGAGCATGATCGTGTTCCGGGCACTGCAAGGGATGCTCGGCGCGTCGATGATCCCGACCGTCTTCACCTCGTCCTTTCATTATTTCCAGGGTCAGCGCCGGGTCTATTCGGCGGCGGTGGTCGGCACCATAGCCTCGGTCGCGCCGGTTTTGGGTCCGGTGATCGGCGGCTGGATAACCGACACGCTCGACTGGCGCTGGCTGTTCTACGTCAATCTGATGCCGGGGTTGATTGTCGCCGTGTCGGTGTCTGTGCTGGTCAAGATCGACCACCCTGACCTGTCATTGCTCAAAGGCGCCGATTACCTCGGCATGATCCTGCTGGCGTTGGCGCTCGGCACCCTCGAATACGTCCTGGAAGAAGGGGCGCGCTGGAACTGGTTCGACGATTTTACGATCACTGCCTGCGCTTGGATCGCGGGGATCTCCGGTGTGCTCTTCGTCATCCGCAGCTTTACATTTCCGCGCCCGGTCGTCGATCTGCGCGCGTTCGGCAATCGCAATTTCTCGCTCGGCTGCTTTCTGTCCTTCGTCACCGGCATCGGCATCTTCTCGACGATCTATTTGACGCCGCTGTTCCTCGGCTATGTGCGGGGGTTCAGCGCGTGGCAGACCGGCGTCGCGATCTTTTCGACCGGCGACCGCCTCGCTGATCGGGGTTCCGGTCTACGTGTTGCTCTCCCGCAAGATCGACACGCGCTGGCTGATGATGTTCGGCCTCGCCAGCTTTGCCATGGCGATGTGGTCGTTCAGCTTTATCGACCATGAATGGGGAGCCGCAGAACTATTGATTCCGCAGGTTCTGCGCGGGTTCCCGCAAGTCTTTGCCGTGGCGCCGAGCGTCAATCTCGGTCTTGGCAGCCTGCCGCCCGACCGGCTGAAATACGCGAGCGGCCTGTTCAACATGATGCGCAATCTCGGCGGTGCTGTCGGCATCGCCGTATGCGGCGCGATCCTGAACGACCGCACCAATCTCCATTTCCTGTACATCGCATCGCATTTGACGCCGGCAAACGGGGCGATGACGCAGTTCATGCACGGGCTGGCCGAACGCTATGGGGCGGCTTTGGGCGGACCGGCCGCCGGGCATGCAGCTGCGCTATCGCAGCTATGGCATTTGGCGTACCGCGAAGCCTCGACCCTCGCTTATGCCGACGCGTTTCGTGCGATCATGGTTGCCTTCGTTATCGCCACCCTGTTGGTGCCGCTGTTGCGCAACGTAACGCCGGCCAAAGTCCCACCGGCTGAGGCGCACTGACCGGGCCGGTAATGGCAGGACCGATGGAAGGAACTAGAGTATGCGCATCCTCGTAGTCGGCGCCGGCGCAATCGGCGGCTATTTCGGGGGCCGGCTGATCGAAGCCGGCCGCGACGTGACCTTCCTGGTCCGCCCGCGACGCGCGGCAGAGCTGGCGGCGAGCGGCCTGGTCGTCGAGAGCACCGCAGGCGATTTCACCCGGCCGGCACCCCCGACAGTCTTGGCCAGCGACCTCGCGCCTCGTTCGACCTGATCCTGCTGAGCTGCAAGGCCTATTCGCTCGATGATGCGATCGTGTCCTTCGCACCGGCAGTCGGGCCGAGTACCGCGATCCTGCCATTGCTCAACGGCATGCGGCATCTCGAAATCCTCGACGGGCGGGTCGGCGCGGCGCATGTGCTCGGCGGGCAATGCGTGATTGCCGCGACGCTGGGCTCCGGAGGTCGGATCATCCATCTGAACCAAAACCACGAACTGTCATTTGGCGAGCGCGTCGGCACGCTGTCGGATCGGGTCCGGGCGATTGCCGACGTGATGGCAGGCGCAAAGTTCGAGGCGTGCGCCAGCGACCAAATCCTGCAAGAGATGTGGGAGAAATGGGTGTTTCTCGCCGCCTTTGCCGGCAGCACCTGTCTGCTGCGCGCCGCAATCGGCGACATCGTCAATGCTCCAGGCGGCCGCGAGATCGTGCTTGGCCTGATCGAGGAGTGCCGGGCGATCGCGCAAGCCAGCGGTTTCCCGCCGCGCGACGCGGTCATCCGAGCGCTTTCGCTCGATGCTGACGGCGGCGGGCTCGCCACTGACCGCCTCGATGGCGCGCGACATCGAAAACCATAATCCGATCGAAGCCGATCACATCATCGGCGATTTGATCCGGCGCGGCGAACGGACCGGTTCACCGGCCTGCGACACATCGCTGCTGCGGCTGGCCTACACCCATTTGAAGGCCTACGAGGCGCGCGAAGAACGCAGCCGGACCCGGCATTGATTAACCCGGGGGCATTGCGCTATCTGAGGGGGATCGGCGTCCTCGGCGGACCGATGGCGCTTTGAGGAGAAACCATGCCGCAATTATCCGTTTCTACCCGGCCGATCGACGGGCCGAGCGCCTGGGTGCGCCGCGATGTCCGCCCCGAGGATTGGCGGGTCGAGCTGTCCGCCGCGTGTCTCGACGAGATCCGCCGCGTGGTCGACGAACTGCGCGCTTACCCGCTGCCGACGATCGTGCTCGGCGCGGATGATTTCGCAATGCCGGCCTGCCGCGAGGCGATGGCGCGGGCGCGCGACATCCTCGCTCGCGGCGTGCGCTTTGCGATCGTCGAGCGCCTGCCGATGGCCGAGATCAACGCAGCCGAGGCCACGCGATCTATTGGCTGCTGTCGAGCATGATCGCGCGCCCGGTCGCGCAAAAGCTCGACGGCACCTTGATCTATGACGTGCTCGATACTGGGCAGCAGGCATTGCCGGGCTCGGGGGTGCGACCGGACAAGACCAATATCGAGATCCGCTTTCACAACGACAACGCGTATAACGAGACGCCGCCGGACTATGTCGGTCTCCTCTGCCTGCGGCGGGCGATGAGCGGCGGCCACAGCCGGGTCATCAGTTTTCACACAGCGCACAATGCGCTGCTGGCGCGCTGCCCCGAGCGGCTGGCGCGGCTCTACGAGCCGTTCTGGTTCGACCGCCAGCGCGAATTTCATCCCGGCGAAAGCCCGATCTTTGCCGCCCCGGTGTTCGCCGGCGGCGCCGAGATCAAGGCGCGGTTCAGCGTCCATCAGATCAACAGCGGCTACGCGCTGAAGGGCGAGCCGCTCGACGCGGCCGGAGCGGCCGCCGTCTCGACGATGCTCGAGATTTTCGAGGACGACGCGCTGTCGATCGATTTTGACCTCGAACCCGGGCAGATGCAGTTTGTCGACAATCGCGCGCTAGGGCCACAGCCGCACCGCCTTTGTCGATTACCCCGAGCCCGCGCCCGAAGCGTCATCTTGTGCGCCTGTGGCTGCGCGACCACGGCCGCCGCGCCTATCCCGGCTGAGCCTCGCCTAACTCAAACAGCGACCAGAGAGGTCGTCGTGCAGAACGTTCGACCGCATAATCAGCAAGTGGCGGCGACGGGAGCGCCGGCGGCCGAGATCGAGCACACGTCCGACGCAATCGAGCATTTGGTCCGTCGGATGCTGCCGCGGCCTGGCGAGCAATTTCTCTACATCGCCACGGGTACCGGTTGGACCGCGCGCCGCATGGCTACCCATGGCGTGGATGTCATCGGGGTCGATCTTGGTGCATCGGTCATCGAAGCGGCGAAGACACTCGGACCATCGATCGATTTTAGGGTTGGCGATGCGAGCCCGCGCTCCGCCTGAGCGAGCGGCATCACTCCGCCATCCGAGGCGATCCGTCCACCGTCAAAGGCGGCGCTGACCTTCTTGCGCACTCTGTTGCTGGTAGGTCGAACGGTAGGGGTATATCGTCGTCCATGGCAAGTTTGTCGCACGCCCGCCGTTGCGACTCATCGGCTTCGGGAATCCTGCCGCAAATTGACGTTTCGGGCTACCTCGGGCTGGTCGTTCGGGCGGTCGAGGCAGTGGCGTGAAGCGGCGCGAACTTATGGCCTTGCTCGCCGGCGCAATGGCATGTCCGCTTAGGGCGCGGGCGCAGCAAAAGTTCCCGGTGATCGGCTTCCTCAGCAACGCGTCGCCGGTCCCTGCTGCACCGTCTTTGGCCGCGTTCCGGCAGGGGCTAGGCGAAACCGGCTACGTCGAGGGCCAAAACTTGGCGATCGAATACCGCGGCGCGGAGGGGCGGTATGATGGGCTGCCCGCGATGGCTGCCGACCTCGTCAGCCGCAAAGTCGACTTGATCGTGGCGCAAGCCGATGTTTCGGCGCTCGCGGCGAAAAGTGCGACCTCGACTATCCCGATCGTCTTCATCGGTGGCGACCCGGTCGCGGTTGGCCTCGTCGCCAGTCTTGCCCGGCCGGGCGGCAACCTCACGGGCCTCAGTATCTTTACCATCGAGCTGATTTCCAAACGGTTCGCACTGCTTGCCGAGTTGGTCCCTCAGGCTAGGTCGATCGCCCTCCTCGTGAACCCAAATAATGCGTACGCCGAGCGCGTCACTCGCGAGGTGCAGGAAGCCGCGCGCGCGAAGGGGATGCAGCTCCATGTCCTAAAGGCACGCGGCGCGGCCGAATTCGAGACGGCCTTCGCACCGCTCGTCCAACTGGGGGTCAGCGCGCTCTTCGTCAGCCCGGACGCGTATTTCATCAGCCGGCGGGAGGAGCTGGTGGCGCTGGCGGCACGCCATGCCGTTCCTGCGATCTATGAGTGGCGCGAGTTTGTCACGGCGGGCGGCTTGATCAGCTATGGGACCAGCCTCACCGGCGTCTACCATCAAATCGGAATTTACGCCGGCAAGATCCTCAAAGGCGCTAAACCTGGCGATCTGCCGGTCCAGCAGCCGACCAAATTCGAGCTGGTCATCAATCTCAAGACCGCCAAGGCGCTCGGCCTCATCGTCCCGCCATCGATCCTTGCCCGCGCTGACGAGGTCATCGAATGAGGCGGCGGGAGTTCCTGCTCGTCCTGGGCAGCGCGACGACGGCGGGGCGCGCCGTGCGCGCCCAGCAGAAGGAGCTGCCGGTGGTTGGCTTCCTCGGCGCCGCGTCGCCAGGTCCGTTTGCGCCGTATCTGGCCGCATTCCACAAGGGACTGAGCGAAACCGGTTACGTCGAGGGGCAGAATGTGGCGATCCAATACCGCTGGGCGGAGGGCCGCTATGATCGTCTGCCCGCGCTGGCCGCCGATCTCGTGGGCCGCAAGGTACACGTAATCTTTGCAGGCGGTGGCATCCCTTCGGCCCTAGCGGCGAAAAACGCGACCTCTACGATCCCGATCGTCTTCACGGGCGGCGGCGATCCGGTGGCGTCTGGCCTCGTCGCCAGCTTCAACCGGCCGGGCGGCAACATTACCGGCATGAGCTTCTTCTCCAACGAGCTGAGCGTAAAGCGGCTAAAGCTGCTGTGCGAACTGGTCCCGCGGGCCAGGACGATCGCCCTGTTGGTGAATCCAACCAACCCGGTTAACGAGCCAACGATACGAGACGCGCAGGAAGCTATGCGCTCGAGTGGGGTGCAGCTTCAGATCCTCAAGGCCGGCACCGAAGGCGATTTCGAGAGCGCCTTCGCCGCCCTCGTCCAACGGCATGCCGGCGCGCTCGCCATCGGCAGCGATCCGTTATTCAACAGCTGGCGCGAAGAGCTCGTGGCGCTGGCGGCGCGCCATGCGATTCCGGCGATCTACGAATGGCGTGAATTCGCCACGAGCGGCGGCCTGATCAGCTATGGATCGAGCCTCACCGGTACATGGCGAGGGGCTGGGGTCTATGTCGGCCGGATTCTCGCGGGCGCCAAGCCCGTCGACCTGCCGATCCAGCGGCCGACCAAATTCGAGCTGGTGATCAACCTCAAGACCGCCAAGACGCTCGGCCTCACCGTCCCGCAAGCAATCCTTGCTCGCGCCGACGAGGTGATTGAATGAGATAATGATCAGCGGCAGGCGCCTGTTTCCGCGTTTGACAGTGTGGCAGATCGTGCTTCCGGTGTCGGGTCCCAGCGAAATCCGAATGTCAATCCGTATCAGCTGCTTGGCGGAGATTGTAACGGGCAATTCGGCGTCGTCGTGTATAAGGGAGGCTAGCGGGCAAGCGGCTTGGGATTTGTTCATTGCAGGCTTTGGTCCGACAAAGACGGTAGCCGCCGCCCTCGAACCCCGGCGACGCACGGAGTTCATCCGTGATTTTATTGAATTTCACGAGCACTTTCGCGGTGAGCTCGGGGTCGCGATGCCGCGCGAATACCTCGTGACTGTCGGCGTAAAGCGCTAGCGGAGAGAGTAGATGGCCGTAGCCCATCCTGCGAATATCGATCTTGCGGCGGCGCTCGGCGAGGCCGAGGAGCAATACCGGGCGCGCAACCCGAAAAGCCTCGAGCAGCACCGCGCGGCCTGCGCGGCGATGCCCGGCGGCAACACCCGCGCCTCGATCCATGTCGATCCGTTTCCGCTGACCATGGCGAAGGGCGAAGCTGCGCGGCTGTGGGATCTCGACGGGCACGAATATGCCGATTTCCTCAGCGAGTTTACCGCCGGGATCTATGGCCATTCGCACCCGGCGATCCGCAAGGCGATCGAAGCGGCGCTCGCGGGCGGGCTCAATTTCGGCGCGCACACCGAAATCGAGGCGCGGTTTGCCGCGGCGGTCTGCGCGCGTTTCCCGTCGATCGAGCTGGTGCGTTTCACCAATTCCGGCACCGAGGCCAATCTGATGGCGGTCAGCGCCGCGCGCGCGATCACCGGCCGGCCGAAGATTTTGGTGTTTGGCGGCGGCTACCATGGCGGCGTCTTTTATTTCCGCGGCCATGGCAGCCCGCTCAACGCCCCGTTCGAGTTTCTGCTCGGCCGCTATAACGATCTCGAGGCGCTCGAAACGCTGGTCCGCCCGCACCGCCAAGAGCTGGCCGCGATCCTGGTCGAGCCGATGCAGGGCACGACCGGCTGCATCCCGGCCGAGCGCGAATTTCCTGGCCGGACTGCGGGCGCTGGCGAACGAGACCGGGGCCTTGCTGATCTTCGACGAGGTGATGACCTCGCGGCTGGCGCCGGGCGGGTTGCAGGAGGTGCACGGCATCCTCCCCGATCTGACGACACTCGGGAAATATCTCGGCGGCGGCATGAGCTTTGGCGCCTTTGGCGGGCGCGCCGAGATCATGGAGCGCTTCGACCCGCGCCGCCCGGACGCCTTCCAGCATGCCGGCACCTTCAACAACAACGTGCTGACGATGAACGCCGGACTGGTCGGGCTGACCGAGATCTATACGCCAGAGCGTGCCCATGCCCTGAACGAATGGGGCGACCGCCTGCGCGAGCGGCTCAACGCGGTGGTGCGCCGGCACCGGGCTGGCGATGCAGTTCACCGGCATCGGCTCGATGATGTCGGTTCACATGGCCGACGGGCCGATCCGCTCGGAGGAGGATGCGGCGCGCGGCAACGGCGCGCTGCGCGATTTGTTCTGGTTCGATCTCGTCGCATCGGGCATCTGGTTTGCCAAGCGCGGCATGTTCGCGCTGTCGATCGCGCTCGACGACGAGGATGGCGACAAACTCGTCGCCGCGGTCGAGGAATTCGCCCAGACCCGCGCGCCGCTGTTCGGACAGTAATCACGAGCTGGCCGGCCAGCACCATCAGTTGCTGTAATTGGCGACCGATGCCAGCCGGATTGGTCGCCATCATCGCCTTCAGCGGGCTATGCATAAGTTTCCCGGAGCCGGAGGCCGTGCATGCACTGGTCAATCGTCAGCATCATTGCAGCGGTAGGTATCGCCGCAGCATTTGGGGGTGCTTGGTGGCTCTGGTGGCGTTTTCCAAAGCGCCAGGTGGAGCGCTTCAGACTTACGATACGCGATCCGAAGGCGCGCGCCGACGTCGAAGACAATTTTCGCAAAACAATCACTCAGGTGTTCGGCGGGATAGTGGTGCTATTCGGCGGCGCTGCGGCACTGATCGGTGCGGGGCTAGCCTATTACGGGACACAGCAAACCCTTCGGGCTACCGCAGATCAGGCGCGCCGCAGTGACCAAGCGGCCCACGACCTACTCATTAGCAATCAGGTCTCAAGCGGTTTCCTGCAACTAGGCAACGAGAAGAGCATGGTGGTGCGGCTCGGCGGCATCTACGCACTGGAGGGGGTAATGAACACCTCCGAACAGTACCATCGACCAGTTCTTGAGGCGCTTAGCGCATTCGTACGTGACGGCACCAAAACTGTGACGGGCAACGGGGGGCCAGCTACAGATATCCAAGCTCCGCTCACGGTGATCGGAAGGCGAGTGTCAATTGGAACGGGAGTGCCCGACTTGGCTGCTGCGCACATCCCGAGAGCCAACCTCACGGACGCCAAGCTCGGCGGCGCCAACCTCAGCTTCGCCAACCTCAGCCGCGCCGACCTCAGCCACGCCAAGCTCGGCGGCGCCAACCTTAGAGACGCCAAGCTCGGCGGCGCCAAGCTCGACGGCGCCAAGCTCAGCGGCGCCAACCTCGACAACGCCGACCTCAGCGGCGCCGACCTCAGCCTCGCCGACCTCCGCGTCGCCAACCTCGGCGGCGCCGATCTCAGCGGCACCAGCCTCAGCGGCGCCAACCTCAGCGACGCCGACCTCCGCGGCGCCAACCTCAGCGGCGGCGCCAACCTCGACAACGCCAACCTCAGTATCGCCGACCTCGACAGCGCGAACCTCAGCGGCGCTTACCTCAGCGGCGCCGATCTCGGCGGCGCCGACCTCAGCCACGCCAACCTCACGGACGCCCATCTCAGTGGCGCCAAGCTCGGCGGCGCGTTTGTGTCTCAGGAACAACTGAATACAGCTTGCGGGACAAAGGCGAAGCTCGATACCGGGCTGACACTCAAGCCATGCTGATGACGATTTTTATGATCGGCCCGGCGCTGAGCGGACACGCCCCGCCACGCCGCACGCGCGACACCAGCATCCCCACCGCTGTGTGACCAACGTCGCCGTAAAGACTAAATTGCCCGTGGAGCAGGTTCGCGACTTCGCCCTACACCTCTGCGCTGACCCCTGGTGGAGTGGTTATCTTGGGGCGGATTTTGCGTGCACTGAGATATGTCTTGTCAGCGGGCCTTTGTCAGAGCATCACCTCGACATATTCGACCCGAACTCGATGACTGCGGAATGGGCGTCCTCGCGCAGCCCGTTCAAATGCAATTCCACCGCTTCGCGGATCAGTTGCTCGGTTTCTTCGGGTGTCCTCCCGGTGGCGATGCAGCCGGGAAGGTCCGGTACATACGCCGAGTAATTGTTGCCGGCTTTCTCAACGACGATGGCGTAGCGCATCGCGATATTTGGCCTAACCGGTTGGCGTATTGTGCCTGGTTCAAAAACGGGCGGGGCGATAGACCGCATCGATCGTCGGCGGTCCCTCGGTTTCGACGATGCCACGCGCGGCGAGATCAAGCAGATGCGCATGCACCGATCGCCCTGCCGCGCGGCGCAGCCCCGGCTGAAGCCCGACATAGAGCTTGTCGACGATCGCGTCGATCCGCTCGCTGCCGCCCGCGAGACATTCCAGGATCCCGGCCTCGCGCTCGCGGCGATGGGCGACGAAGGCGCGGACATGGGCCTGCGGCTCGGTGATCGCCGGGCCATGGGTCGGCCAATAGACCGCGTCCAGGCGGCCGAGCAATTTGTCGAGCGAGGCCATATAAGCGCTCATGTCGCCGTCGGGCGGAGCGATCACGCTGGTCGACCAGCCCATGACATGGTCGCCGCTGAACAGGATGCCTTGATCGGGCAGCGCGAAGCAGAGATGGTTCGAGGTGTGTCCCGGCGTATGCACCGCCTCGAAACGCCAGCCTGAGCCGGCGATCGCCTCGCCATCATGTACGGTCACATCGGGCGTGAAGTCCCAATCGCCGCCTTCCTCGACCGCGGGATCGCCGCGCTTCCCCCCGGCGTGGGGGCCGAAGCCATAGGTCGGGGCCCCGGTTGCCGCCTTCAGCGCCGCGGCCGCCGGCGAATGGTCGCGATGGGTGTGGGTGATCAGGATATGGGTCACTTGTTCGCCGGAGAGTCCGGCCAGCAATGCCGCGACGTGCTCGTCGAGATCGGGGCCGGGATCGATCACCGCGACTTCGCCGTCGCCGACGACATACGTCCCGGTGCCCCGGAAGGTGAACGGGCTGGGGTTGCGCGCGACGATGCGGCGAATGCCCGGCGCCACCCGCTCGAGCCGGCCGTATTCGAAGGAGAATTCGCGGCGGAACGGGATCTCGACAGCCATACGCAAAGCTTACCCGAGATCCGGCGCGCGGCCCAACGGTTAAAGTGCTATCGCTTAGCGGTGCGGGAAGGAGCCGTAGGGATGAAGATCAACCTGGAAATCGACTGTTCGCCAGAGGAAGTGCGAAAGTTTTTCGGACTGCCCGAAGTGCAACCCTTGCAAGAGGCGCTTCTGAAAGAGGTGCAAGAACGAATGACTGCGAACATCAAGGCGATGGACGCCAAGGCGATGATCGAGACCTGGCTGCCGGCAACCTTGAAGGGGTTCGAGCAGTTGCAGCAGATATTCATGGCGCGGATGGCCGGCGGCCCCCGCGAGAAAAAATAGCCGTGGCGGCCTCACTGCGAACCTCCCGCTTGCTGCTGCGCCCGTGGCGCGACGCCGATGTCGCCGCCTATGCGGAACTGTCCGCCGACCCCGCCGTCATGGAGTTCCTGCGGCCCGTGGTGGAGCCGGGGGCGGCCGAAGCGTGGACGGCGCGAGTGCGCGCCCATTGGCGGCGGCACGGGTTTGGGCAATGGGTCGTCGAGATCCCCGGCGAGGCGAGTTTGATCGGCGTCGTCGGGCTCACCAGGGTCTCTTACGAGGCGCATTTCACGCCAGCGGTCGAGGTCGCCTGGCGGCTCGCGCGCGCCCATTGGGGCCGCGGCTATGCGACCGAAGCCGCCTGGGCCGCTCTCGATTACGGCTTTGACACGCTCGGGCTGACCGAGATCGTCGCGATCACAGTACCGGCCAATCGTCGCTCGCGCCGGGTCATGGAGCGGCTCGGCATGATGCGTCTGCCGGAAGATGATTTCGACCACCCCGACGTCCCGGAAGGCCCGCTGAAGCGCTGCGTCCTCTATCGCTTGCGTCGTCCCGGCGCGACGCCGTGACGATCCTGCTGCTGCGCCACGGCGAGACCGAGTGGAACCTGGAGCGGCGATATCAGGGCCGGTTCGATTCGCCGCTGACCAAAACTGGAATGGCCCAAGCCCGAGCGATCGGGAGGCTATTGGCGGGTTTGCCGGAAGCGGCCGCCGCTCCGATCGCCGCCAGCCCGCAAGGTAGGGCGCGGCGGACGGCTGAGATCATCCGTGAAGAGCTGGGCAGCGCCGGCGCGGTCCGCGTCGACAAACGACTGCGCGAGCTGACGCTCGGTTCGTGGGACGGCTTGACCTATGGCGATGTCGCAAAGCGCTCGCCCGCCATCTTCGATGGTGACGGGCGCTACGACTGGTACTTCCGCTCGCCCGATGGCGAGAGCTACCACGCCTTTGCCAGGCGCATCGCCGACTGGCTGAGCGAGCTGGAGCAGTCTGCGCCGATCATTGTCGTCGCCCACGGGCTCGTCAGCCGCGTACTGCGCGGTCTTTATGCCAGTCTGCCCCGGGCGGTCGCCCTGACCCTTCCGGTCCCGCAGGACCGGATCTATCGCCTTTCCAACGGCGGGATCGAACAACTCGCCGTCGAAAGCGATCGGATGTAGACGGTCGGCACGCGATAACACCCTCAGCAGGCGACCACCTGGATGTGGCCGGAGGAGGCGTAGGCGGTGATCTGATGATCCCTGGTCACGATTGGCACGCCAAGATGTCGCGCCGTGGCGATCAGCAGCCGATCGGCCGGGTCGCCATGCAAGGGTTGCGGGAGATGAGCACTGTCGATGGCGATGTCGGGCGTGAACGGAGCCTCTCTTATCGCCGGAGCGGCCAGCACGCGCGCAAACCAGGTCTTGGGGTCCGGCAGAAAGCGGATCGTAGTGGCGCGGCCCGGACGACTTAACAGTCCCACCTCCCAGGCGGAAACCGGCGAAACAAAGATGCCGTCGGCGAGAGCAGCGCAACGGATCGCATCGGTCGCCCCATCTGCCATCGGAGCCCCGTTGGCGAGATAGATAACCGCGCAAGTATCGAGCAGAACGGCCCGAGGCCGTGCGTCGGCTCTCACCCGTGGATCCGCCCTTGATCGGCAGTAAGCGGTTCATCGAGCGCGGGGGCGGTGAAATCGAACCCGTCGGGCGCGACGACGCTGCCGCGCATGAAACCGTGAAGGTCGCCGAGATCTTTTGTGTCGTCGGGAGGCGTGACGATGGCCACGATACGTCCCCGCTTGGTAATGCACAGGCGGGTCAGCTTGCGGGCGGCCAGCTGATCGAAAAGGTCCAGACATTTGGCCTTGAACTCGGAGGCCGTGATGGTCGGCGTGAGCACGACTGGTCACCTCATAACGACTGGTCTCTGCAGGATGACTATATGGGGCTAGCCGGACAAGAGTCCAGAGGGGTCCATAGAGAGGGCCCAGAATGCCGTCGCCATTTACGGAGTGTCAGTGGTTGGCGGGTCGCGGGTAGACTTCGTCGATCACGTCGTCGAGCCGATGTTCGCGGAGCCCCGGCACGTCCATGATCTCGGCCGAGATGGTTGGGCCGTCGAGGTCGTAGAGGACCGCGCCGAGCCGCTTTTCGCCCGGCATCGCCGGCTGCATCTCGCCAACCAAAAAGCTCGAAGCCGGCGCCCAGACATAACGGGTGCCCTCGCTCACTACCTGATGCGCTTTGTGCAGATGGCCACTGGCGACCAAGCTCACCCGATAGCGCCGCAACAGTGCCATCAGACGCGCGCGCGGCTGCGGCTTGACCGCCCAGTAGCCAGTATCGTCTTCCTCGGGGCTGTTGAGAAACAGCGGCTTGTGGAGAAACCAGGCAACCGGCTGTCCGGCCGACTGCGCCATTATCGACTCGAGCCAACTGTCTTGCGCCGCCTCTTCCGGCAGGCCGCTGTCTAGCAGCATGGCGTCGAGCCCGACGATGCGCCATCCTCCGGCCATATGGTCGACATCCTCGACCCACCGGTCGGCGCCGAAATGGAGATGCCAGCAAGCAAGGCGCTCGCCGTTGACCGGCTGGCGCGCGTGGGCGGCATCGCCGACATCGTGGTTGCCGGGGACTGCGCGCCAGCGCACCCCCAGATCGCGCAACAGCCCGGCGGAATAGGCCATATCGTCTTCGACATCGGCTCCGTCGACCGTGACATCGCCGGTATGAATTACGAGATCCGGGCGTTCCGCGGCAATCCATCGCGCGAGCGGCGCCCAGTTGTCGGCGAAATGCGCCTTGCTCCGGCTCAAATGCGTATCGGTGATCTGAATTATTCGCATCGCTGCTCGCCTAAATGGGCCGCCAGATCGGTCATTCGCGCGAAGACCCGCGAGCATCCGGCGGCGAGAAGCTCGTCGGCGTGGCCGTCGAAGCAGTGGCTGCCGCCACAAAAGCCGAGAACCGGCATGCCGGCAGCGACCGCAGCGGCGACGCCGATGACGCTGTCCTCGACGACGGTGCAGTCAGCGGGGTCTGCGCCTAGCTGCTGGGCGGCCAACAGAAAGAGATCGGGCGCCGGCTTGCCCGAGGCGACCTGCGTGGCGCTGAAAACATGCGGATCGAAAAAGCCCAACAGCCCGGTCAGCGCCAAGCGCTCGCGTACCCGGCCGAGGTGGCCGTTCGAAGCTACGCAGCGGGCCGCCGTCAGCGCGTTCAGCAGCGCCTCGACCCCCGGCATCGGCTCCAGCTCGCGGGCGAGCGCGATTGCGCTTTGCGCGCGCATCCCATCGAAGAACCCATCTGGCAGCGCCCGCCCGTATCGGGCCTCGACCGCCGCGGCTAAGGAGTCGCGGTTCTTGCCGACGCCGAGGGCCAAGGCCTCCTCCGCCGTCGCCGGGAGATCCGCCGCGGTCAGGCATTCGGCCAGGATTCGGGCAAAGATGACCTCGCTGTCGACCAGGACGCCGTCGCAATCGAAGATGACGAGGTTCGGCACGGGGCCCTTTCCTTGGCTTCACCCGAGTGGGACAAGTTTCGAGAAGACTACGCCAGCGCCGGATCGAGTGTGATCTGGTTCACACTATATCAGGTCATATACTCGGTAACCGTCGAACCCGCGAGTCGCCGAACCAAGGCCCGGCCATGCACCGCCTGTGCGCGTATGTCGGATATCTGTTTGAGCGCGTAGACGAGTTCGGCGCCGCGTACCGACCCGGTTGCTGTGCCGGCGTGGCGCCAGCGACACGGCCTTGAAGAGGCTGGCGACTGGCGACCGCTCAGCCGATGTCGAACGCCCCGCCGCCGCTCAAGTCAGAACAGGATGCCGCTTTCGACCATAACCCGGGTCTGAGAGTCGCCGTTGAAGTTCGGGCCCAGCCCAAACCCCGGAGTTACGTGGCCTTTAACAAACGAAACCTCGGCGCGCGCGAAGAAGTATTGCCATTGGTAGGTCGGGGTGAACGTAGCGGAAAAAGCGGCACTCCCCGGACCATAGAGCAGATTGTTGCTGCCGGTGGTGCCGATATATTCAAGACGACCGCCCAGATTGAACCCCGAGCCTAAATCGTAGTTCCCCAGAATAGCTCCGCCGAAGGTCGACGCGCTCGAGCCTATTCCAATACTAGTATCAGTAGGAACATGCGTAACCTGAATATAGGGTTGAATAATCCACGGATCTGAATTGTACGTATAGATTAAATTCCAAATTTGGGAGTTGCTCTGAAGCAGCGGTGCCCGCAAGGTCGCAGTGTTGGTCTTTCCGACATTGCCCCCGGCGGCAAACTCGAATGTGTTCGTGCTGTTGATGGTATAAGTGGCGGAACCGGTGATCCAATTGTAGACCCCAGAATCAAACCCGTCGTTGAACGAGAGCGACAAGGCTAACGGGCCGACCGTGTAGTTAGCCTGGCCGCCTGTGCTGAAGGTGGGTTCCTGGTTGAATAGCAACCCGCGTTCGATGTTTATGTTCTGAAAGGAGAAGCCGTATTCGGCCCCGATCAGGGTCGGAAGCCTGCCGCCCTGGACCGAAAAATTGTCGGTCGGGACAATTTTGCCGTAGGCCGCGGGGACCCAGCCCCACAAACGCCCAGCCGCTGAATTGGCCCCGAAGGTTGCCTGCGACGCAGAAATGTACGGCGTTCCCAAAGTCGCGAGCGAATAGGCGCCCGCCTCGACAAAAAACTGGAACAGGCCGTCAGTCTTTTGGACGAATACCTGACCGTTCGACAGGTCGGGCTGCCACGAGCGATTGCCGGGAGGTGGGTTGCTCTGCCACATCCCGAGACCGCTGGCGACGCCGTCCACATAGATGTTGCCCAAAAGGGGCAAGGTGTATTTGGGCGGCGGCAGCTGGATTGTCAGCGGGCCGGTGATCGATGGTCCAATCAGTGGCGAAGTCGGCGCCGCTGGGGCCGGAGCCGCGGCCGCTGCCTGCCCGGGCGCCGGCGGCGCGCCTGCCGGCGGGGCCGCCGCTGGCGGTGGAGCTGCTGCTGGTGGTGCCGCGGCTGGCGGCGCTGGTGACGGCGGCACCTGGGCGAGTTCGTCGGCCCATGCGCAAACCGGCCCGGCGACGAACAGGACGACGGCGAGCATGGCGCCCGAGATGGTGCTTTTCTTGGTGTTGTTCATCTAGAGACGAGCCTTTCGAATTAGCGTTCACTGCGGGGCGCGCATGATTTCGGCACGCGATCACGCGTCATAACGCCCTCCTGGCTGCGGCGACGCAAACGTCGTACCAACGCGTGGATCCTAGGTTGCGGGCCGAAGTGCGAACTGACTGGTTGCGCGGAAACTCATCAGATCACCTCTTGCTCGCAGCCGGCCGGTTTTGTCAACCGGGGAGTGGCGCATAGCCACAGCTGACTATTTACTAGGCAGATTCGGGCGTGCTCAGCGTCGTTTTTGCGCAAATTGGGTAAAAGTTACAGTCGTTTCCGACCAATCCGCGCCGAGCCTCCCGACCCGATTCGCGAGCCCAGTAACAGCGGGTTGAGCTCAGCCGCGGCCGATATAGGGCATCTTGGTCGCCATGACCGTCATGAACTGCACGTTCGCCTCGAGCGGCAGGGTAGCCATGTAGACGACGCCCCTGGCGACGGGCTCGACATCCATGCGCGGCTCGGCTTCCACCCTGCCGGTCGCCTGCAGCCGGCCCTGCGCCGTGTCCTCGTTGCGCGACGTGGCGGCGTTGCCGATGTCGATCTGGCCGCACGCGATATTGTATTGGCGGCCGTCGAGCGACAGCGAACGGGTGAGGCCGGTCAGTGCATGCTTGGTGGCGACATAGGGGGTGGAGTTGCGCCGCGGCACGTGGGCCGATACCGAGCCGTTGTTGATGATCCGCCCACCCGGTGGATCCTGGCTCTTCATCATGCGAAAGGCGTGCTGCGCGCACAGGAACGAGCCGGTCAGATTGACCGCGACGACATTCGACCACTGCTCGAGAGTCAGCTCCTCGAATGGAATTCCACGCGTGCTGATGCCGGCGTTGTTGAACAGCAGATCGATGCGGCCGTAGGAGTTTTTGACGGCGTCGAACAGCGCCACGATCGCCGCCGGATCGGAGACGTCGGTCGGCACTACCGTGGTTCCCGGCGGCGGCACCTTGGCCATCGCGGCGGTCTCTTCGAGCATATTGCGGCGGCGGCCCGCCAAGACCACCGCGAAACCGGCCTCGACCAACGCCAGCGCCGCGGCGCGGCCGATGCCGCTTCCCGCTCCGGTGACGACCGCGATTTTTCCCGGCGCTACCATAATTCTCTCCGTTTCAGCTTACAATTTCCGCGGAACAACCTTTCGGCTGGGGGCGGCCAGTTCGTCCTGCGCCGCGACCAGCGCCAGCTCGCCGCCGCCCGCGCGGAACGTCGCCTCGACCACACCCCAGATCGCGGCGACGGTCAGGGCAAGCGCTTCGTGCAACGGTTTGCCCTTCATCAGCCAGCCGAGAAACAGGGCCGCGACCGCATCGCCGCAGCCGGTAGCCTCGATCGGCAGCCGCGGGGTTTCGACTGCCCAGACACCCGCGGCTCCGGCGGCAAGGACGGCGAGCCGGTCGGCTGCGGGTTCGAGACTCGTGACAAGGATAATGCGGGGTCCGCGCTGGCGCAGCACCTCGGCCGCAGCTCCAGCTTCCTCAATGGTGCCGACCCGACGCCCGGTCAGCCATTCGAGCTCGAAGCGGTTGGGCGTGGCGATATCGGCGACGCAGAGCGCATGGTCGCGGTAGAATTCAGGGACACCGGCGCGGACATACCAGCCTGGACCAATGTCGCCCATGACCGGGTCGCAGCAATAAAGCGCCCGCGGGTTCGCCTGCTTGACCCTGGAGACGATGTCGAGCAGCACCGAGCCGGTCTCGACCGCGCCGAGATAGCCCGACAGCACTGCGTCGCAGTTCGGCAGTACGCCCAATTCGGCAATGCCCTCGAACAAGGACGCAATCTGATGCGCGGGTACCGCGTCGCCGCGCCACTTGCCGTAGCCGGTATGGTTCGAAAACGCGACCGTGTTGAGCGACCAGGTTTCGAAGCCCAGGCGCTGCAACGGAAACAATGCCGCGCAGTTCCCGACATTCCCGCAGGCAACCCAGGATTGGACCGAGAGGACGGTCGGCATTTTAGCGCGGGTGCGAATTCATGCGGTCGAAGACGCGCTTGATGTCGAGGAAAATGATGATGCCGCTGACCGCGAACAGCCCAAGCCCGGCGTTGTGGAAGCTGCCATCGGGCCAGGCGCGGGCGATGAACAGGCCGACAAGTCCGATCACGGTGAAAAGCGGGATTACCACCGGCAGGCTCTTCATGTCGTCGACGAACAGAAAATCGCGCCAGCCCGGGCCGCCGCCGTCGAACCGGTGCTTGAGCCGCAGGAAGGCGAGCGCTAACGCGCCGAGGACCAACAACATCCCGCAGAGATAATCGCCGGTCCCGTCCGACCGGCTAGCGGCAAACGCGCCGATCACGACGAACAGCCCGAGGACCAGGAACTGCACCCAGAAGCCGAGCCACGACCAGAACGCATGCTCGGCGGGTTCCGGCTCCCGGCTCGTCTCGACCATGCCCTGCACCCTTCGAACGTCGCGCTCGGGCTCGACAATGCACGTCAGCCGACGACAATCGCAACCGATTATGCTCCCGCGCCGCCAGCGTTGTTGCTGGTATAATCTCGGGCAGGAACCCCGGAGCCACCCTATGCTTCGCCTACGCCGCAGCCTTCTGTTTGTGCCGGGCTCGAACCCGCGGGCTTTGGAAAAGGCGCGCGCCCTCCCGGCCGACGGGCTGATATTCGATCTCGAAGACGCTGTCGCGCCGATGGCGAAGGAGGAGGCGCGCACGGCGATAATGGCGGCGCTTGCGACCGGAGGTTACGGCGGGCGCGAACTGGTGCTGCGCGTCAATGCGCTCGACACCCCCTGGGGACATGGCGATCTGGCCGCCGCGGCGACGATGCCGATTGACGCGGTGCTGCTGCCAAAGGTCGAGAACGCCGATCGAGTGCGGCTCGCGGCGGCACTGCTCGACGCGCTCGGAGCGCCGCCGGAGCGTGCTGTCTGGTGCATGCTGGAGACGCCGCTCGGCGTCTTGGACGCGCGCCCGATCGCGGCGGCGAGCCCACGCCTCGCTGCTCTGGTGCTCGGCAGCTCGGATCTGACCAAAGATCTTCACGCCGCCCACACGCGCGATCGTCTGCCGCTGCTGACGGCGCTTCAGCTCGCTCTGCTCGCTGCTCGCGCATACGGGCTTGCAGCCCTGGACGGTGTCCATCTCGATCTGTCGGACAACGAGGGTTTTGCGCTCGCCTGTCGCCAAGGGCGTGAGCTCGGTTTCGACGGCAAGACGTTGATCCACCCGAAGCAGATCGAAGCGGCCAATACTGCCTTCGCCCCGAGTGCGGAGGAAGTCGTCTGGTCGCGCCGCATCATCGCGGCTTATGCCGAGGCCGAGCGTTCCGGCAAAGGCGTGGTGCTGGTCGACGGCAAGCTCATCGAAAACCTGCACGTCGATAATGCCCGGCGCGTGGTAGCGGTCGCCGAGGCGATCGCGCAGATTGCCGCTCCGCGGTGAATGCAGCACTGCGCCCGGCTACGTTGACACCTCCCGGAGCGCGGTCTAAGTCACCCGCGCGCCGCACTCCGGTTGCCGCGCTGTGACGGCCGCCGAGGTATCGATGCCAGGACCGCTTTAGATGAGATCCGCCGACCGGCCGCTCTCGCCGCACCTTCAGATCTATCGCTGGCAGCTCACCTCGGTCCTGTCGATCCTGCACCGGGCCACCGGCGTGGCCTTGGCTGTAGGCGGGATCCTATTGGTGTGGTGGCTGGTCGCCGCCGCGTCGGGGTCGGAGGCCTACGGCGCCGTCGCCGACTTCTTCGCCTCCTGGCTCGGGATCGTCTTGCTGCTCGGCTGGAGCGCGGCGCTGTTCTACCATTTGTGCAACGGTATCCGGCATCTGGTCTGGGA
Source organism: uncultured Alphaproteobacteria bacterium (assembly GCA_963774345.1). Classification (GTDB taxonomy): domain Bacteria; phylum Pseudomonadota; class Alphaproteobacteria; order ATCC43930; family CGMCC-115725; genus AP-15. Next base: position 21,193 of record CAVZFB010000029.1, on the reverse strand, counting down.
TACCGGTCATGCCCTCGACCTCAAATCCACTTACGTCGGCGGCTGGATCGTCGTCGCCGCGGCGGCGATCCTGACCGTGATTGCCTGGGTCGCCGGGATCTCGCGCTGGGTCGGCTGAGATGGCGGCGTCGCGGATGCGTTCGCCGCTCGGCCGTGCGATCGGCCTCGGTTCGGCGAAGGAAGGCGTCGAGCACTGGCTGCTGCAGCGGGTCACGGCGGTGGCGCTGGTGCCGCTTGTCTTATGGTTCGTGACCGCCCTGATTGGCCTCGTCGGCGCCGATTTCGACACCGTTCAGGAGTGGGTCGGCCGACCGCTGCCGGCGATTTGCCTCGTGCTGCTGTTGATCGCGACCTTTTATCACGCCTCTCTCGGGCTCCAAGTCGTGATCGAGGATTATGTCCATGGCGAGTTGTCCAGGCTGGGCCTGGTGATCGTCGTCCGCCTGGCCTGTGTCGCCCTGACCGTGGCCGGCACTGTCGCCGTGCTGACCTTGGCGCTCGGAGCCGCGAGCTAGCTGATCGGGAGTTGCGATGCCGCCCGCCTACCCAATCAACGATCACGTTTACGATGCCGTCGTCGTCGGCGCCGGCGGCGCCGGGTTGCGGGCGACCCTCGGCTGCACCGCCGCAGGCCTCGAGACCGCTTGTATCAGCAAGGTGTTCCCGACCCGCAGCCATACCGTTGCGGCGCAAGGCGGGATCAGCGCCGCGCTCGGCAATATGGAGCCCGACGATTGGCGCTGGCACATGTACGACACGGTCAAGGGCTCCGACTGGCTCGGCGACCAGGACGCGATCGAATACATGTGCCGCAACGCAATCCCGGCCGTCGTCGAGCTCGAGCATTTCGGCGTGCCATTCTCACGCACCGAGGACGGGCGGATCTACCAGCGGCCATTTGGCGGCCACATGATGGATTACGGCGACGGCGATCCGGCCAAGCGCGCCTGCGCCGCCGCCGACCGCACCGGGCATGCGATCATCCACACGCTCTATCAACAATGCCTCAAGCATAACGCCCAGTTCTTTGTCGAATACTTCGTGCTCGACCTGATCACCGACGAGGAAGGCGCCTGCCGCGGGGTCATGGCGTGGAACCTCGCAGACGGCACCCTGCATCGTTTTCGCGCCCATATCGTGATTCTCGCCACCGGTGGATATGGCCGTACCTATTTCTCCTGCACCTCGGCGCACACCTGCACCGGCGACGGTAACGCGATGGTGTTGCGGGCCGGGTTGCCGTTGCAGGACATGGAGTTCATCCAGTTCCACCCGACCGGCATATACGGCGCCGGCTGCCTGATCACCGAGGGGGCGCGCGGCGAGGGCGGCTATATGACCAACGGCGAAGGCGAGCGCTTTATGGAGCGCTATGCGCCGCACGCCAAGGATCTTGCCTCGCGCGACGTCGTCAGCCGGGCGATGACGATCGAGATCCGCGAGGGCCGCGGCTGCGGCCCGCTGAAGGATCACATTCTGTTGCATCTCGAGCACCTCGATCCGGCGATGCTGCACCGGCGCCTGCCGGGCATCTCCGAGACAGCGAAGATCTTCGCAGGGGTCGATGTCACGCGCGAACCGATCCCGGTCCTGCCGACCGTGCACTACAACATGGGCGGAATACCGACGAATTATCACGGCGAGGTGCTGCACCCGACCGAGGACAACCCGGAAGCTGCTGTGCCCGGGCTGATGGCGATCGGCGAGGCGGCGAGCGTTTCGGTGCACGGCGCCAATCGGCTCGGCTGCAACTCGCTGCTCGATATCGTCGTCTTCGGCCGCGCCGCCGCGCATCGCGCCGCCGAGCTGGTGCGGCCGGGGATGGCGCACAAACCGCTGTCGAATTCTGCCGGCGAGGAAGCGGTGTCCCGGCTGGATGCGGTCCGGCACGCGAAGGGGCCGCGCAAGACTGCCGAGATCCGTCTCGAGATGCAGCGCGTGATGCAGAGCAACTGCGCCGTCTTCCGTACCGCCGAAATTCTGAAGGAGGGGGTCGGCAAGATCGACTGCGTTGCCGACAGCTTTCGCCGATCTCGGCATCTCCGATCGCTCGATGATCTGGAACAGCGATCTCGCCGAGGCGCTCGAACTGAAAAATCTGCTGCAGCAGGCGGTGGTAGCACTGCATTCCGCCGATAATCGCACCGAGAGCCGTGGGGCCCATGCGCGCGAGGATTATCCCGAGCGCGACGACCGGAGCTGGCTGAGACACACGATCGCCTGGCTCGACGGCGACGGCGGGGTAAAGCTCGGCTATCGGCCGGTCCATCTCTACACCCTGTCGAACGAGGTACAGGCCTTCCCGCCCAAGGCGCGGGTCTATTGAGGTAACCGATGGCGGAATTCACCCTGCCGGCTAACTCGAAGATCGGCCCCGGGAAAGTCGTTCGCGGCGCCGCCGGGAGCCGCGCGGGTGCGGCAGTTCAAGATCTATCGCTGGAACCCCGACGACGGCAAAAATCCGGTCACCGACAGCTTTTCGCTCGATCTCGACCAGTGCGGCCCGATGGTTCTCGACGCGCTGATCAAGATCAAGAACGAGATCGACACGACACTGACCTTTCGCCGCTCTTGCCGCGAAGGGGTGTGCGGCTCGTGCGCGATGAATATCGACGGGGTCAATACGCTCGCCTGCATCAAGGCGATCGAGGACATCAAGGGGGCGGTGCGGATCTATCCGTTGCCGCACATGCCGGTAATCAAGGATCTGGTCCCGGACCTGACGCACATCGCCGCTCAGTACCAGTCGATCCGCCCGTGGTTGCAGACCGAGAGTCCGCCGCCGCCGGATCGTGAGCAGCTGCAGTCGGAGGAAGAGCGCGAACAGCTCGACGGGTTGTGGGAATGCATCCTGTGTTTCTGCTGCTCGACCGCGTGCCCAAGCTATTGGTGGAACGGCGAGCGCTATCTGGGGCCGGCGGTATTGCTGCAGGCCTACCGCTGGATCGCCGACAGCCGCGACGAGGCGACCGGCGAACGGCTGGACGTGCTCGAAGACCCGTTCCGGCTCTACCGCTGCCACACGATCATGAACTGCACCCGCACCTGCCCGAAGAACCTGAACCCTGCCAAGGCCATTGCCGAGATCAAAAAGCTGATGGTGCTGCGCCGCTGAGCCGCGAATGCCGCGCCGGATCATCATCGACACTGACCCCGGCATCGACGATGCCGTCGCGATCCTGCTCGCATTGGCGGGACCCGAGGAGTTGGAGGTGGAGGGGATTGTCGCGGTCGCCGGCAACCTGCCGCTGGCGCTGACTGAGCGGAATACGCGCCGGGTGTGCGAATTGGCGGGACGCCCGGACGTCTCCGTTTATGCCGGCTGCGCGCGTCCGCTGCTCCGTCCGCTCGCAACGGCCGCCGCCATTCACGGCAATTCATTGGGTGAGAAGCTGGGTCTGCCGGAGCCGGCGATGCCCTTGCAGGCGCAACACGGTGTCGACTTCATCATCGAAACCTTGCGCGCGGCTGAGCCGGGCAGCATCACCGTGGCTGCCCTCGGGCCCCTGACCGATATCGCCATGGCATTGGTGAAGGCTCCCGACATCTCCGCCAGGATCGGCGAGGTGGTGGTCATGGGCGGCGCCGGTTTCGAAATCGGCAATGTCACGCCGGCTGCCGAATTCAACATCCATGTCGATCCGCACGCGGCCGAGGTCGTGCTTGAGTTCAGGCATCCCGATCACGATGATACCGCTCGACGTCACCCATCAGGTGCTTAGCACGCCGCCGCGGATTGCGGCGCTGAACGCGCTCGACAACCGCTGCGGACCGGCAGTTGCGTCCTTGCTGTCCGGCTTCGAAGCGACCCGCACCAGCAAATTCGGAGAGCGCGGCATGGCGCTGCACGATCCTTGCGTCACCGCCTATCTGCTGCGCCCCGGACTTTTCACCGGCCGCGAGGTCAATGTCGCGGTCGAGACCGGCAGCCCGCTGACCACGGGGATGACGGTGGTCGATTGGTGGGGCGTTACTGATCGGAAGCCGAACACCCGGTTTTTGACGGCGGTCGATGCCGATGGGCTCTACGATCTGTTAACGGAAAGACTAGCACTGCTTCCTTAACCAGACCTTAAACAGCCAACGCTAGATAAAATTTGATTCTGCAGAGTTACAATTTGTTGCACAGAAGGATAGAATGAGAGTCATTCGCGGTATATTGGTTAGTTCTTAGGCAAAACTTGAGAAATTTTTATGTCATTTGTAAAAATGCATTTGCGTTTAGAGATTTTGTCGGCAAATTAACGATAAATCGAAATTCAAGAGGGGAACGGTCATGGCTGGGATGGCTTCTTGGAGTGGTTCCGTGTCGGTGAGCCAGGGCTGCACGGCTAGGCTCGCCCTGAGTGCATTTGCTGCAGCGGCGCTCGCCTGGGGCGCGCCGTCGGCGCAGGCCGGGTACACATTTCAGGATATCGTCGATCCGCTGAATCCCACGTTCACCCAGGCGCTTGGCATCAACGATGCCAGCACCATCGTGGGCTACGGCAACATGACGACTTTCAACGGCTTCCAGCTGGTCCTCCCGCCGGTGCCTACTAACTTTACTCGGCAGAACGTTGCCGGCGCAGACGGCGGCACGCAGGTGATCGGCATCAGCGGCGCCGGAACGACTGTTGGCTTCTCCATTACCGGTGGGGTCGCGAATGGATTTGCGCAGACCGGCGGTACGTTCACCACCGTCAATGCGCCGGGGACGGCCTTCAACCAGCTGCTCGGCATCAACAAAATGGGCACGGTCGCGGCCGGCTATTCCTCCACCGACCCAGCCGGCGCCACTCTGCAGATGGCGCTGACGGTCTCAGGCGGTCCGTCCTTCACGAGCCCAGTCTTCACCAATATCAACGCTCTGCTGCCGATGAATTTCAACAGCCAGGCTACCGGCGTAAATGACAACGGCGAGGTGGTAGGCTTTTATCAATACGACACGATGGGGGATTTCTCCGCCTTCACCGATATCGGCGGCACGATAACGCCGTTCCAGGCTTTTGGGTCGGCCTCCACCCAGGCTCTCGGTCTCAACGATCTCGGCGAGATCGTCGGCGACTACATCGATGCAGGCGGAGTGATGCACGGCTTTCTCGATAACGCCGGCATGTTCACGACGCTCGATCCCGCCGGTTCGCTCGGGACCACCATCAACGGCATCAATGATCAGGGCAGGGTCGTCGGCTTCTATCTCAATGGAATGGAAAATACGATCGGTACCGTGGGTACGGTGCCCGAGCCGGCGTCGCTGCTTTTGCTCGCCGGCGGTCTGCTCGGCATGAGCGCCTTTGTGCGTCGTCGCTACGCCGGCAAGTAGCGGCAGCCACACGGTGACCACCCGGTTTCGCGCCGCTTGCTGGGAAATTTTACACTGCAAGGCAAAGGGCGTGTCGGCATCCGTTACACAAAAATTAGCGTGGTTCCGGCGACAACCGGAACCGCTTGATACTTCTTTGCTTGAATAAAAATCTTCGCTTGAATAAAAATCGCGTGAAATGCGATTAGGACGGCATGCGTGGTCGGAGATCATCGATGCATCATAAGCTTTTTGTGGGGATAGCGCTTCAGTCAGTGTTAATCGGAGCGGCCGTGGCACGCGCCGCACCCATCGACTTCACCTTCACCGGGACGGTTGTCGACTTCACCGTGCCCAGCACTGGCGTCTATCAGATAACTGCCGACGGCGCGCAAGGCGGCGCCGGTGGAGATGGGGCGATAGGTGGGTTGGGGGCTTTCGACAGCGGCCACATCCTGCTTACGGCCGGCACTGTCCTGATGATCGCGGTGGGCGGCCAGGGCGGGAGCGATACGGCCAACGCGGGCGGCGGCGGCGGTATGAGCGCGGTCTTCACGGGCACTACCGTCCCGCTGCTCGTCGCTGGCGGTGGCGGCGGCGCTGGTTTCGACGCGACCGGCAGACCGGGTCAAACCACCACCGCCGGCCAAGCCGGACAAGGCACCAATGCCGGCGCCGGCGGTACGAACGGCATGGGCGGTGGTGGCGGCAGTTTCGATGCTCAATTCAATGGTGGTGGCGGTGCGGGTTTCTTGAGCGATGGCGGCAATGGCGTCGGCACGGGCTCGGGGAACGGCGGCCTCGATGCTGCCGATGGCTTCACCGGCGGCACGAGTGGGACCGCCACCGGCGGCTTTGGCGGGGGCGGCGGCGCTGGCATGAATGGCGGCGGCGGGGCGGCGGCTATTCCGGAGGCGGCGGGGGTTCTGGCCTAGTTATGGGCGCCGATAGCGACGGGGGCGGGGGCGGCGGCTCGTTTATCGCGGCCAATTCCTTGGCACCGATGCTGGAGGCAGGCGTCAACGACGGTAACGGCTTAGTCACGATCAACCGGATTTCTGTCGTCCCCGAACCCGGATCGCTCGCGCTGCTCGCCTCGGCGCTGGCGGGGTTCGCGCTCCTCTGCTGGCGGCGCTGGAGCAACTGAGCTCAACCAGGGACAGCGTCGCAAGGACAGCACGGAGCCGCGTTTGACTCGCCCCCCTGCGACCTTAGAATGCCGGCGCTGAACTCATGACAACGGGAGCAGGTCGATGATCTTTGAAATGCGCACCTACCGCTTGCAGCCGGGATCCGTGCCGGAGGTCGAGAAGCGCTTCGGCGAGGCGCTGACCGAACGCGTCAAGGTATCCCCTCTCGGCGCGTTCTTTCACACCGAGGTCGGCCCGCTGAATCACATCATCCACATCTGGCCCTATGACGACCTGCAGCACCGCACGCGCGTGCGCTCGCAATCGATCACCGCCTGGCCGCCGAAGATTCAAGAATTCATCGTCGAGATGGAGAGCAAGATCGTCATCGCGGCGCCGTTCTGCCCGGCCTTCACAGCGCGCCAGCACGGCAATCTCTACGAGATCCGCACCTACACAATGCTTCCGGGATCGGCCCCGACCGTCGTCGAGAAATGGGCCGAGCGGATCGAGGGACGGGTCAAACTGTCGCCGTTGGCGGCCGCCGGTCATACCGAGCTCGGGCCCTTGAACCAGTGGATCCATATCTGGGCCTACAAGGATGCGAACGAGCGCGCCCGCATCCGCGAGGAATCGCGCAAGGACGGCCTGTGGCCGCCCGCTACCCGCGGCATGTTCATCAAGCAGGAGAACATGCTGGTCGTTCCGGCCGCGTTTTCGCCGCTGCGCTAGCCGCGCTACCCATCCACCAGACGCTCTCCCGCATTGCGGGAGAGCGTGCCGAGTGCAGCGAAGCGGATGAGGGTATCGCCGCTGTAGCGGATTTATCTCCGGCTCGGTCCGAACAACCCGAAAAAATTATCGAACAGCCCACGTCCGGGCGCCGCCGCCGCGACCGTTCCCGTCTCTGGGGCACTCATGTCGGGCAATGCCCTGACCGGCATCGCTTGCGTCGCCACCAGCATGAACCGCCGCCAAGTCTGCGCCGGCAATGAACCGCCGGTCACCTTGTTCATCGGCTTGTCACTGTCATTGCCGAGCCATACCCCGGCGACGAGGTCGGCGGTATAGCCGATAAACCAGGCGTCGCGGTAATCCTGGGTCGTCCCGGTCTTGCCGGCGACCGGCCGCGGCAACGCGGCGCTTCGTCCGGTGCCGTGATCGACGACCCCGCTCAGCATCGCGTTCATTGCCCCGGTCAATTCGGCACTGACGACCCTGCCGGGGCCGGAACCGGCGGGGCGGTACAAGATATTGCTGTCGCTGTCGCGGATCTCGGCGATGCCATGCGGCCACACCCCTGCGCCGCCATTGGCGAAGGGGGCGTAGGCCGAGACCAGCTCCAGCAGGTTTACCTCGTCGGTGCCTAGCGCAATGCTCGCGTCTCGGGCCAATGGCGAGGCGATGCCGAGTCGGTGCGCGACGGCAACAATGTTGTCGACGCCGGCGCGCAGCGCTACCTGGACCGCGATCGTGTTGATCGATTGGGCCAGCGCTTCCGCCATCGTCATGTCGCCCTGGTAGCGGTTGCCGTAATCGCGCGGCCGCCAGGCGCCGATCTGGATCGGGCCGTCGACGAAGTGATCGGACGGCTGCAGGCCGGCTTCGAGCCCAGCGAGATAGACGAACGGCTTGAATGCGGAGCCGGGCTGACGCTGTGCCTGGGTGGCGCGATTGAACTGGCTGGCGTCATAGCTTCGCCCGCCGACCATCGCGCGCACCGCCCCGTCGGGCGACATCGCCACCAACGCGCCCTGGCTGACCGCCGCTTTGGCGCCGTCGCGCGCGATCGCGCCGTCGATGGCGCCTTCGGCCTCGGCCTGCAGCCGAGGGTCGAGCGTGGTGACCACGGTCAGATCCCGATTGCCGGCGCCGGCAAAATCCCCCAGCTGCTCGGCAACCCAATCAGCGAAGTAGCGGCTCCCCGGCCGAGTCGTGCCGACCATGGCGAGGGAAGCGCCTTCGCTGGCCGCGGCAGCCTCGTGTTTGGTGATAAAGCCGGCCTCGACCATATTGGCGAGGACTTGCTCGGTTCGCGCTGCGGCTTTATCGCGATCGCGGATCGGATTGAACCGCGCCGGCGCCTTTAACAGGCCGGCGATCAGGGCACTTTCGTAAAGATCGATCCGCCGCGCAGATTTATCGAAATAACGATGCGCTGCAGCGTCGACGCCGTAAGTCCCGGCGCCGAGATAAACCCGGTTCAGATAGATCTCGAGGATCTGGTCCTTGGTGAATCGGTGTTCGAGCCACAACGCCAGCAAGGTCTCTCGGATCTTGCGCCCGAGGCTCCGCTCGGGCGTCAAGAACAGGTTTTTGGCGAGCTGCTGGGTGATCGTGCTGCCGCCCTCGACGACATGGCCGGCGGCGAGATCTGCCATCGCGGCGCGGACGAGCCCGATCGGATCAACGCCGAAATGGCTATAGAAGCGGCGGTCTTCGGTCGCGATCACCGCCTCGGGCAGATAAGGCGACATCTCCTTCAAGTTCAGCGGTTGACCGAACAGATCGCCATAGGTCGCAAGCACGCTGTCATCCGCAGCGAGCATGGTGACGCTGGGGCGCCGCTGGGATTTGACCAATTGGCCGGTGTCGGGCAAGGTCAGGGCGAAATAACCGAGGACGACGCCGCCAAGGATCACGGTCCACAGCAACAGCAGGACGCAGAATCTGAATGCACCAGCCGGCCGCGACCGAGGTCGGCGGACCCGGCCCGGCGGACCCGGCGCGGGTTTGCGCCGGCGCCGCGGTGTTGGGCCAAGGCGGTCGGCCGGGTCGGCGCGCAGCTTCCGATCAGGCATCGGCCTCCCCCAACCCGCCGCCGAATTTTATTGCCCTATCGGCCACTTCTTCCCTGCAACTTCGGCCACCCGGGATAGCGCCCTAGCCCCGTCGCTTTTATTATCGGAAAAACTGTGGCAGTGGTTCGGCAGTGATCGGTCCATATGCGACGAGGGAACCCTAACGCGCACGGCCTTGTTTTGACTACAATCAAAGGTGAGGAACCTCACGCGTTGCTTGATCCCGATCGAGGCATGGCGCGATCACCGCGGGAGCGACAGGCATGGCCGAGCGGACCGATTCGACAATAGGCGCCGGCGCCTCAAGGCCGAATCGCCAACGCGCCAAGGCCATCCTCGCCGAATTGGTCGACGCGGCGATGTCGGCAGCGCTGTCGGCGGTCAGCCGACATAAGGAACGTCACGCGCAGCAAGTCGGCGCCCTCGCGGAAGCGGCGCGCGCCGCGGCACGCTCGCTCGAGCGCTCGCAGAGCCCGATGGCTGCAGGCTATGCCGATCGGACAGCGGAGCAAATCGACGAATTCTCCCGCTCGTTGCGCGAGTCCAGCTGGGTCGATCTTCTCGGCGATGTCGAAGCTACCGCGCGCCGCCATCCGAGCCTGTTTGTCGTGGGCGCCGTGGCCGCCGGTTTCCTGGCCGGGCGATTTCTGTTCGTTGCGCCGCCCCCTGAAAAGGCCCGGGGAGCGACCGCCATGGGCGCGCCGTCACCAGACGAGGCGATCGCGGCAGCCGTTTCGAGCGCCGCCGGCAACGGTGCGCTCGCCGGCCGGTTCGACGAGGGCTCAAAACCCCGAGAGGCCCGTTGATGAGCCCCGACACCGTCGCACCCGAGCCGGAGGAGGCCGGCGAGCGGCCAAGGCCCGATCGCCCGATCGCGGCGCTGATCGCCGATCTTGCCAATCAGATGCGCGCGCTGCTTCGGCTCGAAGTCGCGCTGTTCAAGGCCGAACTTGCCGTCAAGCTACACCGGCTCGGGCTTGGCCTGATCGCTTTGGCGATCGGCGTCTTTTTCGTATTCAGCGGCTGGATAGCGCTGTTGGCCACGGCAACTCTGGCGCTCGCTACCGTGGTACGCCCATGGCTTGCGGCGCTGATCGTCGGGCTGGCGGCGCTGCTGGTCGGGGTCTTGCTGCTCTATCTCGGCAAGAAGTGGCTCGACCCCGGATCGCTTGTTCCGCGGCGCAGCTTGAGCTCGCTGCGCCAGGACGAGACCTGGATCAGGGAGCGTCTGTAATGAGGGCGGCCTCGCGCCGGTCGATGATCGAGATCGAAGACGAAATCGGCCGAACGCGGGTCGAGCTCGATCTTACTCTAGACACGTTGGCGGTCGAACTCGCCCCGAAACATCTGGTCGAAAAGGCAGCGAACATGGTCAAGCGATCTTGGAGCGCAAATGGGCTGGGCGGGATGGGGCTCGGCGGCGCATTTCGCGCGGATCCAGCGCCGCTGGCGCTGATCGGCCTTGGCGTCGCTTGGCTCGTCGCCGAAAACACCGGTCTCCTCGGCAAGACCGCACCGGGTCGAGGCGAGCGCCCCGCGGCTCCGAACCCGGCAGGCGGCGCCGCGTTCGAATGCGCCGGCGACCACCCCGAAAAGATCGCGCATCCCCGCGGGCGAGCATGCCGTGCCGGCCGGCGGCTGACCGGCGGCGTCGCGCGCAACCCGTTGCTGTTTGGGCTGGCCGGGATCGTGTGCGGCGCGGCCGTCGCCGTGTTGCTGCCGTCAGCGCGGCGCGAGCGGGAGGTGGTTGCACAGGCGCGCGAGGATCTATGGGAAAGGACCGAGCAACTCGGCCACTGTGCGGCCGACACCATCCGCGCCATGGCCCGGACCTCGCGCGGCGCCGCCGACGAGGGCTGAGCCTCGGGCTTTTTCACACGCGATAGGGATGAAGGAAACAAATCAATGGCACGTTCGATTGGGGTCTGCGGCGCGATGCTTTTTGGCGCCGGTCTCTTGCTTGTCACAGGCGCTGCCACAGCGCGCGCGCAGATGTCCAGCGACCCGGCCGAGATCACCACCTGCCTGTGCATGCAGCAAGGAGTGGCGGCCCTGTCCGGCGACATGTCGGCCAAGACCCAGGCGCTCGCCGCGGTGCGCCAGCATCTCGCCGATCTCGACGCCCAGCTCGCGCAAGCCCGTCCCAACGTCGATGTCAACAACCCCAATTCGGTCGGACGCTATAAGGCGCTCCTCCAGCAGCGCGACGCCGCCTATCAACAGTCACTCGGCCCGGTCGTATCCAACGCGGAACAGGCAACCGCCCGCTACAATAGCCACGTCGCGCAATACAATGCGCAATGCGCCAGCCACCAATTCAACGCTGATGTGATGGCCCAAATTCAGGCCCATCTGTCCTGCCCGCCGCTGCAGTGAGGTCAGCCCGTACGCTGCGGATTAAGAGTATCGGGTGAGATCTGCGGCTCGGTGATCACCACCCATCCGCCGTCGCGCTAGCGCGGGGCAGCCCGCGCCGCCCGGTCTTACACGCGACTTCGCGCGATCGCGATCCTCCCTCACTTCTTGACTGTCTTGGCCGCAGAAACACCACAAGACCGATGCAGCCAGATATAAGAAGGGCGATAGAGTCCGGCTCTGGGACCTGCTCCGTCGCGAGCAGCGGCGTGAGCGTTCCATCAAATTCACCATCTGAATCAAAGGTGACATCGACAATGAGGTTGTCGAATATGTTTGTGAGCTGTGGATCATTGAACAAAACTTCGAACTCGTCGACGCCCCCGAACTCAGAAAACGTGTAGGGCAGGTTGGCCGCCGACATCGCCTCGAAAACCCAGGTGCCGCCCTCGTTCACATAAATATCAAAGGGACTGGCGTCTGACGGCAACCCGAAAAGCTCAGCAGAGGTAAAAAAGGAACTGCCGGAATCACCTTCAAAGATGAAGCCGGAGATGGGATTCGGATTGGGATCAAGAGGCGGGTCAGTGCTGAAAAGATTTTCATCGGCGACTACCGGATCATTCGTATATGCGAGCATACCGTCGACGTTGCTGGACGGCAGCGCCACCGCGGCACTCGAAGGCGCCCCGCTATCGGGTGTATTGTTATTCCGCAAGTCGAGATGCAAGGCATTATTCCCGAGGCTATTATCAGCGCTTGAGCAGCCTTCAAATGCCCCCTGTTTGCAGCGAACGGCTGTAATATATGGGTCTAGCTCAAGTGCGGTGTTGACTACGGTTTGCCCGCTCGCACTGGAGACCCGAATATCTGCTGCTTAAGTCTTCCCATTTAGTAGGTGATTTGAAGGAGGAGTTCCCGCAGCCGTCAGCGCATCAATCTCAGCTACAGTAGCGTTAGTTAACGCGGTAAGATTGTTCGCGGTTTGATTTTTGTAATAAGTAGCAAAGGGGCTAGTTAGGTCCTTTTTTATCAACGCATTAACCGTCGAGTAGAACGTATCAGAAGAACATGGGTAGCTAGGGCAAAGAACGCCTCCTAAAATCACTTGGTACACCTGATCTGCATAAATCCCAGGTACTGGGACCGTGTTTCCTCCACTCAACATCGATATAAGATTATTGATCATCAACTGCGCCTGTTGCTGGTCTGTACGGACAGCCGAGGTGATCGTCAGTCCGTTAAGACCAGAGTCCGAGGCTAGAGTAGCCAATAGATTTTCGTTATTCAGGTTCACTGGGGTGGCAAGCCCAGTTCCTGGAAGCGTCGACGACGAGTAGGTTAGCGTCTCCTGATTTAGGTCGAGTGAAGCCTGGGCCAGCACTGACCCACTGACGTTCACCTCTGGAACCAGAAAGGTGCTAATAGTTTGGTTATTTGTTTGGACTTGGTCTTGGGTGAGCAGCGGCGTATAGATCGTGCCGGCGCCAAACTGCTCGGCTAGATAGCTTGCGCCATTGATTATGATAGGCTGTTGAACCGGGCTGTAGAACGGCAGGAGCGAGATTGCATTTGCGGAGCCGTTGAGGAGATCATAAGCCCCCGGCGTCAGGAAGGTCCCAGTCGTTGGATCAGTTAGCGGGGCGGTTATAGCGGCGACAAGCGCCCCTCCCGCCTCGATTGACACACCTCCACTCGCGGTGATCGAAGCGCTATAACTTGGCGTTAGATTGTATTGAATTGTACCCCCGTTGTTTACCGTAAGTCCCTGCGTGGTAATTGTCGTACCGCTGCCGACTATGAGCGTGCCGGTCGAGCTGTTACCGCCGAGCGTGATATTGCCGTTGACCGTCAGACTGCTGGTGTCACTGAGCGTGTAAGTGCCGTTACTACCGATTTGATCGCCGATGATGAAGTTGTCCGTTGTCGTATTTGCGGGCGCATTCGCGCTCCCGGTTTGGGTCAGTGTTCCTATCGCACCGTCCCCTACGATAGTGTCGCCTGTTACAATGATGGTACCAGCGTCATTAAGCCTACCCGTTGATGGTCCCCCTACGGTCAGAGCGCCTGACTGGATCGCTAGCGTTCCGCCTGCTTAAATCGTCCCGTCGCCTTCGCTGCTGACACCCAGTACGACCGACGCCGCCGTCAGTGTCGCAGGACCGACGGTCAGAGAGCCTGTGCCTCCGCCGGTCCCGACCAAGAGGTTGGGCGTAGGGGTCTTCGTGAGATCGATGTCGGAGGAAAGGTTGACGCTTGAACCACCCAAGCAGCGGGAGCTCGAGTTGAGGCAAGGGGACGCATACTGGTTCGTGGCGATCGCTGGCGGGGCGCACCCCGGGGTGACGCCGAGGAGACAAGGAAAGCCGTTGTTGACGCCGGGTTGGCTCGACCACACCGTGGGGTCGAACCCGCTCGGCAGCCCCGATTGAAGCTGAGCGGTAGTCAGCCCGGTCCCCGTAGCGACGGGGGGGAAGTTATACCCAACTCCGGTGCCTTGCCCAGAGGTCTGAGTATCCCAATAAGATTGACCAATAGCCCCCCCTGAGTTGGCCCCAACCAAGCCGCCTACATCGCCCATCTCCCCGCCTGTCACGGAACCCGCTGAATAGGATTGGCTAATAGTGCTCAAATTTCCATTTAGCCCGACAAGACCGCCGATGGTGCTGTTCGCGCCGCCAGTTATGGCGGCCGTTGAATACGATTGTTGGATCTTCCCGGCAAAAAGCCCGCTCGGTGTATGCGAGGTAGAGTTTTGGCCAACCAGACCGCCGACCGCATCGGGAAGACCAAGACCCGACACCGTGCCCGTCATCGAGGATTGTGAGATCGTGCCTAGGTTAGCGCCCGCGATTCCCCCAATGAACTCGCCCCGGAGACCGTCCCTGTAACAGAGGATTGTGTGATCGTGCCCAAGTTCTCGGATGCGATCGCGCCGACGATGTATCCACCGATATCCACGTTCGTTAATTGGAGATTCTCGACAATGCCGCCTGGCGAGATCAAGTAAAATAACCCGGCGCAGCATAAGTTGAATTGTTGTATCGTAAGATTACTGATCGTATAGCCGTTCCCGTCCAACACGCCCGTAAAGCAGCCCTGCCCCGAAGCGGAGCAGGTTTCCCCGATAGGGGTGAAGTTCGCTCCCGCGGCATTAATATCTGCGCCGACCACATAGTCCCCGGAGAGATTACTGTTGATATCTTCAAGCTCAGTGACGTTGTCTATGACAATCTGAGCGGCTGCCGGCCTCGGTGCCGCCGAGAGCATCAGGCCTGCCAAAAGTATCGATCCGACAAAAAAAGATGCTTCATTTCCGCCCCCGCTTGCGATTTTTTTTGTCCGCAGGTTGGTGCGCAGACACCACCGTGCTAGCCGCCGCTGGCGACGCCCCGCTCCGTTGCCTTCGGACGGAAGAACGCGTTTCGCTAACGGCGGATCGTATGCGGTGACAAAATTCTGTCAACAGCTCTGGAAGTCTGAGCCGATCACCGTCAGCCGGTGCGCCGCGGATAAAGCGCTGCGGGGTCGATCTGCGGCTCGGCAATGACCACCCAGCCGCCGTCGCGCCAGGCGCGGAAAAAGCAGCTGCGCCGCCCGGTGTGGCAGGCGACGCCGTGCTGATCGACCAGCAGCAATACCGTGTCTCCGTCGCAATCTAGGCGCAGCTCACGTAACAGCTGAACCTGGCCCGAAGTCTCGCCCTTGCGCCATAGCGCGGCGCGCGATCGCGACCAGTAGCAGGCGCGGCCCTCGGTCAAGGTCGCGCGCACCGCGTCGCGGTTCATCCACGCTACCATCAGGATTTCGCCGGTATCGTGCTGCTGCGCGACCGCCGGCACCAGCCCGTCGCGGTCGAACCTGATCTCGGCGAGCGCCCGCTCGATCGTATCGGTCACCGTTGCCGTCCTCCCGCCCCCATCTTCCATCCTTGGAATAGGTCGGCCACGCGCTGAAGATGCCGGCGGATATATTCAGTTCGCGGAACCCACTGAGTTGAGATTAGACGAGCTCAAAGGCGCAACGTGCATCATCTAAATGCGTCCGAGCATTAGCCAAGGCGGAGCTGATAACCCGCCGCTGCCGCATCCTTGAAGAAGGTTTGGACCGTGTCACGTGAATATTCGACCAGGTCCCTGCCGTGAAGCGTCAGCTTGGCTATCAGATCGTTGGTCATCGTGATAATGTGGCACCCGATTTCATCAGCCTGAAACAGGTTCAAGACTTCGCGCGAACTGGCCCATAACAGCTCGGCGTGCGGCCGATATTTGAGGATCTTGACGCATTCCCGCATATGGGGCACCGGATCACGGCCGGTATCGGCGATGCGGCCGGCGAACACCGAGACGACCGCCGGCACGTCCGGCGCCAGCGCCTCGGCCACCGCGCGAACCTGATCCAGGGTCATGATCGCGGTCACGTTAAGGGCGATGCCCTCCCGCGACAACGCGCTGATGACCTCGCCGCTGAAGCGGCCCGCGGTATCGGTCACCGGCACCTTGACATAGACCCTGGGCCCCCAAGAGCCGATCTTTCGCCCTTGTGCGATCATCGCCCCGAACTCGTCGGCGAAAATCTCGAAGGAGATAGGCCGATCCGGGATCGCGGCGATCACCTCGTGGGCAAAGCTCTCGTAATCGGCGATCCCGGCTTTGCGCATCAGCGACGGGTTGGTGGTAAAACCCTTGACCAGCGGGTTCTTCGCCATGGCGAGCATACCGGCGAGATCCGCGCCGTCGGCAAATATCTTTACGGTCAAGTCGGCGAGCCGCTTCATTCTCCTCACCCCTCTCGATCAGCAGAATTCAACACCGCATCGACCGCTTGACCAAGCGACCAAACCCGAAAGGTGCACCGAGGCGGCTTTGTTTCATTATACCCGAGATCGATGAATACCGTACGGCACCCGGCAATACAACCGGCTTCGATATCGCTTGCCCGGTCGCCGACCATAAAGCTGGCGTCGAGGTCAATGTTCAACAGCTCGGCCGCGGCGAGCAACATTCCGGGTTTCGGCTTGCGGCAAGCGCAGCCGTCCTTTCCGTCGTGAATACAGGCCTCTTATCAAATCTATCGGCAATTCGGCGGCGAGCCGCCGATGCATTGCTTCGAGAACGCTCGGCGCGATGACGCCACGGCCGACATCAGGCTGGTTGGTGACGACGACCAGCAGATATCCGGCCTCCTTGAGCCGGCCGAGTTCGCGCGCGGCCGAACCGTACAGCCGGAACGCCTCGAGCGTCGTCGGCGCATAGCTTCGCCCGTCGCGGAATTCCGGGACGACGAGAACCCCGTCGCGGTCGAGAAAAACGGCGGCATGCGGGCCGCACGCCTCGACCGCGGCGCTCACCATTTCGTCGTCTGGCGCTGCAGGATGGGGTGACTGACGAGGCAGTGCCAAACCACCGCCTGAAACGCCTCCGACAACGGCGTCACCCAGTGCGGCGCGGGCTGCGGGATCACGACCACGACATCGCCCATCTGCGCGGTGTAGCCGTTGTCCCTGCCGACGACGCCGAAAACTCGGGCGCCCCGCTCGCGAGCCATATCGATGGCCCGGATCAGGTTGACGCTGACCTGACGGTCGGCATCGCCGCCGCCGACCGAAAAGATCAAGAGCGCGTCGGCGGCGCAGAGCCGGCTCACCTCGAGCCAGCCGGCGAAGACCGACTCCCAGCCTTCGTCATTGGTCCGCGCGGTCAGCTCGGCGACGTTGTCGGTCGGCGCATAGCATTCGATGTGGCACAGCTTACGGAAGTCGTTAACGGCGTGGCTGGCGTTGCCAGCGCTGCCGCCGGCGCCGAGAATGAACAGACGTCCACCGCGCTCGCGCAGCGCCGCCAACTCCGTGGCGAGCTGCTCGATCTTGCGCGCATCGATCGACTTACAGATCTTGACCGCCTCGGTCAGGAATTCGCCTGTATGCATGATCCTCTCCTCGCTCGGCTCACCCGGCTCGAGCGATCGTCAAGCCGATGATTAAAGGCACAGCCCATTAGCGCATCGTAAACGCTGGCATAAACGCCGGCCGACCCCGAACCGTCAGGCGGCTTGCCTCTGTCAGGCGTATTGGCGGCATGAACGCCACGACCCCGTCAACCACGCTCCTCCGGGCGCATCCGCAATAGCTCGGTTAGGGCGCAGGCCCTGGCGGCGCGGCGAAAATCGTGGATCAGGGCGAGACTCGCCTCGATCTGCGCGTCGCCGAGCCGCGCATGTGGCGCCAGAGCGCGGTATTTGGCGTCGATGTCCGACCAGGCGATGCCGAGCATTCCCGCTCCCTTCGGCATATAGACGGTGCTCGTGGTGGTCCGGCCGTCGGTGGTGCGGATGGTCACGGTAGCGCCCTGCCGGTATTTTTCGACGTCCTCGCTGGGCGGCGGCACCGATCCGGATCTTGTCGATCAGCCGATGGATGACCGGGTCGGCGATCTTTTCCGGGCCGCATGCACCCAGGAAAATCCCTGGTCGGCGACACCGGCGGCGAGAAAATAGGCGGGGCTGTGCGCCATGTCGATCAGATCTGTCGGGTGCAGCGGGCCGGCGAGCGCGGTCACGCCGGGGCGAGACACGGTGATGCTCTCGATTTCCTCGGCGGCGATGTCGCCCTCGCGCGCCGCATTGGCGGCGGCCTCGGCTAGGGCGTGATACGGATGGCCGCCCGGGACGAGCTTGACCGCCATATCGGTGATGATGTCCCAAGACTGCCCGAGATCGCGCGTCACCCCGGCGCCGGCGCGGACGCATCGACGCCGCCATAGACCTCGAAGAAGCCATGTCGGGCTTCGAGGATGCTTTCCTCGGCCTTGAAGCCGTGCTGCGCCGCGAGCGCCGCGTTCACCCCCAGCATCGCGGCGAGCCCGGCATGGTACTCGCGCGCCACGCTGGTGTTCGGCGGCGGTGGCCAGACCGCCGACGAGGTCGCCGACAAGCGCGATCGTCTGCGTCATCTGCGCTGCATCGAGCCGCAGCAGTTGCCCGGCGGCAACCGCGGCGGCGAAGATCGCGACGAGGCAGCCGTGAAACCCGCGGCTGCGAAAGCCGGGGGTGATCGCCTCGCCGATCCGCCCCGCCGCCTCGTAGCCCAGCACGATCGCCGCCAGCACCTCCTCGCCGCCGGCGCCGGTGCGCTCGGCGACGGCGAGCGTCGTCGCGGTCAGCGGCGTGCCGGCATGGACGATCTTGCGCAGATCGCTGTCGTCGAAGCGGCGGCGTCGCTCATCACCGCGTTGACCTGCGCCGCATCGGCGAGCGGCAGTTTGGGTCCGGCGTCGAACCACAGCGTGGCATCGGGTCGCCGCCGCGCTCGCGCGCCAGTTCCCGGATGATCGCGGCCGATTCGAGACCGGAGCCAAAGGCGGCGCTGGCGATCGTGCTGGCGATCAGCATCGCCGCATGATCGAGGGCCTGCGGCGGCAGATCTTGGGCGGTCGTCCGGGTCAGAAACTCGGCGAGATCGCGGGCGACGGTCATCGGCCGGGCCTACCGGGTTCGGTCCAGCTCTCGGAGAAGGCCAGCGCGCAGGTGCTGAAGGGCCGCCCTTCGCGCTCGGTCGGCCAGGCTCGGCCGGTCGCTTCGGCGCCGTCGACGGTCAGCCGCGCGCCGAGCGCCGGGATCAGCAACGTGCAGACCCCGTAGCGGCGGCCCCCCTCATCGGGCTGGGTGTGGATCAACAATGGCTCGCCGATGTCGTACCAGGTCAGCGCGACCTCTTCGTCGCTCGACACCACCCGCTCGGTCCAGAAATAATGCGGGTCGCCCGATTTGACGAACTCGGCATCGGTGACCGGGATCGACGTATCGGCGGTCTCGGGATTGAGCATGCCCTGCACGGTCGTCTGCAGCCAGCGGGCCATCGCGATGTTGTCGGAATAGATGCGCCAGCGGTTTTCGGTCAGTTCGCTCTTCAAATAGAGGACATGCCCCGGTCCGGCCGGGCAGGTGATGATGCGCCAGATAGCTGGCATTCGTCGTCTGCGGACCGCCGTCGGTCGCGCTCAATCGAATGAACGGATTTTCGCCGGTCAGGATCACGCGGTTGGGATCGGCAGGCATCGCGAATTCCTCCCTCGAAACATCAACAGACCGATCGTAGTGGATCGCTCGCCCCGGCGCCACGAGCGAAGCCCTCTTTGGGGATCGGCCAAGCTGCCTCGTGTAAAGGGGGTGCCTATGGCCTGGCCGCCTCAGGGCTCGGGCGGTTTGATGTCAGCTGCGGTCGCTGCGGCAAGCGTCGCGGTGTCGCCCATACCGGTTGGATGCCGGAAATCGAGCCAGGTCAACGTGAACGGGCGCTTGAACAAGACCGTCCACAAATAGTTCAGACTATATTGGAGCGCTACCCGAAACAGTCCCTCGGCGGCGAGCCGACGGCCCGAAGAGTACGCGGGCAGAGCGAAGGAGAACTTCACCGCCCCGACCTTGCTGAGCCGGCGCGCGAGTTCGGTGTCCTCACCGAAAAAGCTGAAATCGGGGTTGAACGCGTCGGCCGCGTCGAGGGCGCTCTTCAATACGACGAAGTTGCCGCCCTGCATCATCGACCCGACCCGGAAAACGAACCGGACCAAAAGATAAGTCGTAAATGCGAATCGATAGAAAACTGCAACGACGATTTGCGCCGTTCTCGACACGTCGTAATGAACGAACGGGCCGCTGAGCGCCACGAGCTCGGGCGAGCGCGCGAATTCCGCGAGCACCGTATCGAGCCACCCCTCCGGCACCATCGTATCGGCGTCGATATTGGCGATCAGCTTACCCTTGGCGACGAGACATCCCGCCCGCCGCGCCGGCACCAACCCGCGTTGCGGCTCATCGATGACGGTGACGCCGGGGATCGACAGCGCGATCTCGCGGGTGCGGTCGGTGCTGTTGTTGTTGACGACGATGATTTCCGCCGGGTGCGCCGGTGCGCGAGGTCTCAGCGACGATCGCCTGAAGACACGAGGCGATCAGCGCTTCCTCATTATAGGCAGGCACAACAAAGCTGATTAGCTCCTCCGTCATCTTTCCTCCCTTCGAGCGTTCCTCGCCACTTGGCCGGCTGCTTCTCATTCTAGGCGTCAGCCAATTCCGGAGCCTCCTCCTCCCGCTCAAGCTCGAGAGCTGCATCGGCCTCGATCGGACCAAATGCCCGGCGGTCGAGCCAGTGAACCAGCTCGAGTTGGCCGTCGTGATGCTCGACGAGCGCGGTGCAGCTCTCGACCCAGTCGCCGCTATTGCAATAGAGAACGCCGCCGAGATTGCGAATTTCGGCGTGGTGGATATGGCCGCAGACAACGCCGTCGACTCCGCGCCGCCGCGCCTCGGCGGTCACCATGTCGCCAAACGAAACGATGTATTGCATGGCGTTCTTGACGCGCCGTTTGAGATAGGCGGACAGCGACCAATACGGATAGCCGAGCCGCCGGCGCAGCGTGTTGAAGTGTCGATTGATCCACAGCGTGACCGTGTAGGCGCCGTCGCCAAGCAGCGCCAGCCAGCGCGCATGGGTGACGACCGCATCGTACGCATCGCCATGCATCACCAATAGGCGGCGGCCGTCGGCAGTAACGTGAATCGCCTCTTCGACCACCTCGACGCCGCCGAATTGAAGCCGCGTATAGCCGCGCAGCCACTCGTCGTGA
>CAVZFB010000028.1:0-378022 GCA_963774345.1 uncultured Alphaproteobacteria bacterium | reverse complement strand
CCATTCCCGCCATTTGCCGAACGCTAACCCGGCGTGCACGTCATCGAAGATCGTGACATCCGAACGGCATATTTTATGCCATACTCCCCGCCGTCAGCGTCCGCCCGAGGAGGGTGAGGGATGCGCTTGATCGCGGCGGCTGCGCTTTGTGTGGTGCTCGTTGCGGCGGTTGCCAGAGCCGGGACACCGGCGGAATGCGGCGCCCCGGCGGCCATGTCGGACGACTGGCCGGTTTCCCCTCCAGCGCAACAGGGGCTCGACCCGGAGCTGATCTGCGCTACAGGACCGGGTCTTGCCAAACGAACGGAAGCTGTTCCCCACGGCGTGGTCGTCGTCCGGCATGGCGCGCTTGTTTACGAGCAGTACTTCGAAGACATGTACGGCGTGCCGCGTAATGCGAACACGCTGCACGACATCGCGTCCATCACCAAGGGCGTCGTCGCACTGCTGATCGGCATCGCCTTCGACCGTGGTTGGCTCAGCGACCTCGATGCCCCGGTAGTCTCGTTCTTTCCCGAATACGCCGATCTGCGCACGCCGGAGAAAGATCGGATTACCCTGCGTCATCTGTTGGCGATGACCTCGGGTCTGGATTGGCCCGAGCGCGCCATTTCCCTCGATGACTGGGCAAACATCGTGCGGCAGGGGTGGAGCGCTTCCGATCCGTATCGTTTCGTGCTGGCGCGTCCGGTCGAAACAACGCCGGGGACTGCGTGGAATTACAACAGCGGCGGCGTTTGGCTGCTCGGCCTGATACTGAGAAAGGTCTCGGGACAGCCAATCGAAGAATTCGCCAAAGAGGCGCTTCTCGAGCCTCTCGGGATACAGGATGAGGTGTGGGGTCGCTTCCCAAACGGCGACGCGGCAACGTCCGGCGGATTGCGGTTGCGACCGCGAGATTTGGCTAAACTCGGTCAGCTCGTGCTCGATGGTGGGGTTTGGCATGGTCGGCAGATCGTCTCGGCCGGCTGGATCAAGCAGATGATTGCTCCGCAAAGCCCCCGCGGCTGGTGGTTTAGCTTCGCCCGCTCCTACGGCTATCTGTGGTGGCAGGGTCAGTCGTTGATTGGTGACCACGACATCGAGTGGGTCGGCGCACTTGGCCGCGGCGGGCAGCGCCTTTACGTGGTGCCGACGCTGAACCTGGTCGTGGCCGTCACGGCTGGCCTCTATAAAGCGAATGGCGGCTCGCCCGCTCCGGAAAGCCTCGCCGGTGACACGGCGCTTAACTCATTCGTATTGCCCGCAGCGCTCGGGCATTAAGGGAATGTAAGACTTTCCCGTGTATCGGTTCGGCCCACGGGGTTGTTGCGACGAACGTAAAATCCGCGCAGGGTTGACAGCGGCAGCGTGGTAGTCCCAGGCTCATGTCTGCTTTCGGCGCAACCTCCTCGTTCGCTACGCGCCCGCTACGATTCTCGGACCTACGGCATCGCGGGGCATTCGCAAGCTGGTGCTGCTCCAAAACCACCGAGACCCCGCCCCCCGGATAATCGGAAGCGGCCGATCGGGAGTTGAGGGGCCGGCGTCTTAATCGGCGAGCGGGTCAGGGCGCAATTGGAACTCGACAACGAGCGGACTTGAGCGCGTCTCGGGCGTCGCACCCGGAGCGCCCGGCGCCGGTGCGTCGATCCCCTCGATATGGAACGGTGTCCGGTTGCCCGAGGTCACCCATAGTTCGCGGCCCTTCCATCCGGCGTTCGGGTCGTCGATCCGGCCCTCCAGACCCTTGGTGAAGAAACCCATCGGGTAGGGCACTCGCAGTTCGACGATCTGGCCGCCGACCAGCGCGTGCAGCGAATCCGATTGGTTACCCGTGGCGATCGGCACATTGGCGCCGAGCCCGAGAATGTTGTGCTGGTCGACCCAGACGAAATACGGGTTCTCCTCGGCGCCGGGGTCGCCCTGGAAACCCGGCCCCGGCAGTGCGTAGAACGAGAAGCCCTCGGGGCATTTCTCGCCCTTCTCGGCGCCCGGCCCGTTGAGCGGCCCCTTGCACTTGCGGCGGTCGAAGCTGGCGATGTGGCCGCTGTCGAGCGGCAGCCAGGCGACGCCGTCGCGGTCGACATCCATGCCGCGGATGCCGAAGCCGGGCAGCGGGATCTTGTAGAGTTCGGTCAACGCCGTCTCGGGCGGGTTCGGCCCCGGCGCCACGCGCATGATGTACCCCGGATGGGCCAGGCTCGAACCCCAGATCGAGCCATCGGCCGGCGACCAGGAGATCGCGTACATGGCGTAGGCGATGCGTGTATCCTTGGTCGGGTCGATCGGCTGGCCCGGCTCGTTCCAGGTCGGGGTGCGCTTGCCGTTGCCGACGGTATCGACGATGAACGGCGTCCAGCCCTGCGATTTCGCCGCGTCATGCGTCTGCCAGAACAGCTTGGTGTTGATCCAGCCGACAACGGCTGCCTTCGGCACGGGGGCGCCGCCGAGACCGGTATTGTTGCTGAGCCACAGCGTGTTGTTGGCGTCTTCGGCGAAGTTCAGGTGATGCGTGCCGAAGCAAGTGTCGATCGTCGTGAACTGCTTGGTCTTCGGATCGTAGACCGTGACCTGGCGCGAGTTCTGGAAGAACCCGTCGTGCGGCACGTCAAGCGGATAGAGCTGGGCCGAGCGCAGCGATGAGCCCTTCTTGCAATAGTCCGGGATGTCCTTCGGCGACCGGTTCTGCGCCGCGTAGTAAACCCGGCCGTCCTGGTCCATCACCGAGGTGTGGGCATTGACCTTGCTGTCCCAGGTCTGCTCCATGCCCCAATAGGCCGAGGCGACGACCACCTCGTTGGCCAGCGCCGAGCTCGGCGTGCCGTCACGCACCGGCGGCTGGATCGTGGTCTTGGTGTTGTGCACCGGGTCGAGCACCGGCTGCTCGTTGCTTGTGAGCTCGGTGTCGCCGTAGATCGGGCCGTAGGCGTTGACCGTCGGATTGCGCCGGTCGGTCGTCGGTCAAATCGTGCAGGTAGTGCTTCGGATCGAGCCAATCGCGCACCGTGACGACGATATTGCGCTCAATGCCGACCGGCCGCGGCGGGCTGCGGCTCGGCAACTCGCCGGCCTTGATGCGGTCGGTCCAATCGGCGAGTGCCGCCAGATGCCCGCCGTCGGGCGTCATCACCTGCGTGATGAAATTCAGCATGTCGTGCCCGGCGGGCCCGACCGAAAGCCGGTGGGACCAGGCGTCGCGTGACGAGTCGAAATGTCCGAACGCCTCGGGGATGGTCCGCGTCGCGTAGTTGCCGATCTGATGGCAATTGCCGCAGCCGTTGGTCTTGACGAAGTTGAGCCACTGGTCCTGGGTCTTGAAGTTTTCCGGGATGCCGTTGCCGTTGTCCCCGGTGCCCGGGAAGCGGCTTTTGTCCGGGACTTTGATCATCGAGGCCCAGTAGATCGCCGGGTAATATTGCGCCGCCGCAGCCAGGCTCGGCGCGACGACCGCGGTGAGGTTCAGCGTCTTGCCCAGCTCCGCCGGAACCTTCTCCGAATCGACAAGACCGTAACCGCGCACCCAGACCCGATAATTCGCTTTGGGCAGGTCGGGGATGACATAGCGGCCGCGCTCGTCGGTGACGACGATCTTGGCAAAGCGCGTGCCGAGATCCTTCGTCTCGGCGATGACCCAAACCCCGGCCTCCGGCCCAAACCGGCTCGTAACAACCCCGCCGATCGATTTGTCGTCGATAGCGATAGCCGATGGACCGGGGGGCTTCGGTTGAGCCGAGGGCTGCTGGCCATACGCCAGGCTCGTCTTGAGGAGAAGAGCGACGGCGACCGCGATCGATAGCGACTTGCAGTCGACCATGTTCCTCTCCCTGCCTTTTCGAAATGCCTTTTCACCAGAAGCATATCTCCAAACGCGACGACAGGAATGTCGAAAATTCGATGCCGGGCTCGCCTGCGAACACCCTCAGATGGTCGTCGCTGCCAGTGGCTAATGCTCAGAAATGGCCGCTTACGGCGCTGAACTGCCGGTTTGCCAGGCGTCGCGAACCCGGTACGACTGGCCCATCTCGGACATAGGTCGTTGCCGCGATGCGCGGCTCGCTGACCGGGAATAACACCCCCGTTTGATCGGCCCCAACTTGACGCCGGTACATAAGCGGAAGGACTTCACCGCGCCCCTTGCGTCGCTCGTGGGCAACGGCAAGACGGCGGAGAGCCTGAGTGGGCAACACTCAGGCACGACAAGGATCGCGTTGACCACCCGACCGCCGCCCGCTGGGCGAAGGAAGGCGGCCGGTACTCGCCAGAAATGGTCTGCATTGTTCTCTGCAGCGCTATGCGGGCGGCAGGACAAGTGCGGGCTGGCAGGCCCTCGGCGGCAAGGCCATATTCGACAGCGGCTCGTCGGCTGACACGGGCAGCTTTGAGGAGGGGCTTTCGCTCGAGCGAATGTCCCACCACTATCTAGCGCGATACTCCCGAGGGGGTTTTGATGGCGTTAAGGAATGCGTTCTACGCCCAGTCGGGTGGAGTCACCGCGGTGATCAACGCCTCGGCCTGTGGCCTGCTGCAAACTGCTCGCCAACATCGAGCGAAGATCGGCAAGGTCTATGCCGGGCGCAATGGCATCATCGGCGCCCTGACTGAGGATCTAATCGATACCAGCGTTGAGTCCGAAGCCTCGATCGCTGCGCTCAAACACACCCCGGGCGCCGCGTTCGGATCCTGTCGCTACAAGCTCGGGTCAATTCACGAGCATCGCGCCCAGTACGAACGCTTGATCGAAGTGTTTGATGCGCACGACATCGGCTTCTTTTTCTACAACGGTGGCGGCGACTCGCAAGACACTGCCTATAAAGTCAGCCAGATGGGCGCTGGACTGGGATACCCGATCGTGTCTGTCGGTGTTCCCAAGACAGTCGACAATGACCTGCCGATCACTGACTGTTCGCCGGGCTTCGGCTCAGTGGCGAAATATATTGCGACTTCGCTTCGGGAAGCGGCGTTTGACCTGGCGGCGATGAGCCGTACCTCGACCCAGGTGTTTGTTTTGGAAGTGATGGGCCGGCATGCCGGGTGGGCAACCGCCGCTTGCGCACTAGCAGCTGAACATGAAGGCGACGCTCCGCACATCTTGCTGCTGCCCGAGGTTGTGTTCAACGAAGCACACTTCCTGGCCAAAGTGAAGGAGGCTTTGGAGCGATACGGCCAATGCGTTATCGCCGTGTCGGAAGGGGTCAAAGGACCAGACGGCGAGTTCCTCTCGGCATCGGCCTCAAAGGACGCCTTCGGCCATGCGCGGCTGGGCGGGGTCGCGCCAGTGATCACCAACCTGATCAGTGCGAAGCTCGGCTGCCGATGCCATTGGGCGGTTCCTGATTACCTGCAGCGGTCAGCACGTCACATTGTCTCCGACACCGATCTCCAGCAGGCTTACGCGGTCGGTCGCGCAGCGGTGGAATTTGCAGTTGCCGGTAAGAGTGCGGTGATGCCGGCGATCCGTCGGCTTAGTGATGCGCCCTATCGCTGGGACATCATCGCGGTGCCGCTCTCTGAGGTCGCCAACCAGGAAAAGCTATTGCCCCCCGACTTTATCAGCGCCGACGGCTTCGGCATCACTGCGACGGCGCGCCGCTATTTGGCGCCGCTCATCGTTGGCGAAGCCTATCCGCCATTTAAGAATGGCCTGCCCGACTATGTGAAGCTGCAGAACGTGGCGGTGCCGAAAAAACTGAACACGGAGTTCGCCATCTAAGAACAAGAACCAGCCTATACTTTCTGCGCTGCCATCACCACAGGCTCTTTGAGGAAGGACCTACTCGGCTGGCCGACTTTCAGCCCGCGGAGTAGCTCGAGCGGCAAGTATCACATTGAGCCCCGATTTCCGGGCGCGGCACGGTTATAGCCGCCCTCTTCGTGCTAACAACCGTCCGCTGTCGGTTAGAAGCAGCCGTGTGCAGAAAATCGGGACGGCAAACCGGCGCTTGGTTAGGCCGCGCTCCATCAGCGCGTCGAGCACCGAATCCCCGGTTCAGGCAATTGTTCAGATCGAGTATTGCGGCAGGAGGCGGGCTACGTTGCCGCGGTTGATCGCTTGGCGGTCGGCGGCGGTCATGCTGATCTTGGCGAGGCCCTCGACATTTTCCTCCAGCGAGAAATACGGGTAGTCGCTGCCGAACACGATCTGGCTCGTCGGCGCCATCGCCATCAGCGCCGCCATTGACGGGGCCGCCGAGGCGTTGGCGGTGTCGTAATAGAGCTTGTTGAACTCGGCTACGGCGCCGTGCGGCGGTGCGGCGCGTATTTGGCAGCGTTCTTGTCGCGGTCGACGAAATTGGCGATGCGCCCGGAGAGCGCCGGCAACGCGCCGCCGGCATGCGAGAAGATGAAGCGGATGTCGGGGTAGCGCAGGAGCCTGCCGCTGTAGAACAGGCTCAAAATCGCTCTTGCCGTATCAACCGGCCACTCGATCGTTGCCGGAGCGACGCCGGGGATTAGGTTGCCACAGCAATTGGCCGTCGTCGGGTGGAAATAGACAACCGCCTTGCGCCGGTTCAGCTCCTCTAAGATCGGCTGGAACGCCCGGTGGTCGCGGCAAGGCCAGCGCGCTGCCCAGCGCCGCCATGCCGCTGACGCCGAGACGCGCCGTGGGCGCAACAATGATCATGCACGTGACCCATCGACATTCCTCTCGTTTTTGAGTCGGCGCGGCGTCATCACGTGATCGGGCCAAGTGCGCTTCCGAAAAAGCGTCTCGGCTCTGAGATCATATAGCCCCGGCAGTCAGTACCATTTTTCCTTGTCGACGACGTTTATCAACGGCTGACCTGCGGCGAAGCGCCGGCAGTTTTCGAGGAGAATCGCCTCCCATTTCTGGCGATAAGGAGTGCCGAGGATCGCGACATGCGGCGTGATCAGCACGTTCGGCATTCCCCATAGCGGGCTGTCGTCCGGCAACGGCTCCGGGTCGGCAACATCGAGCCCGGCGCCCGCGAGCTGGCCGGACTGCAGGGCTGCAATCAGGTCTTGGGTGACGACACACCGGCCCCGGGCGATATTGATGAAGTAGGCGCCGCGCTTCATTCGCGAGAACAGCCTCGCGTTGAACATCCCTAGGGTGTCCGGCGTCTCCGGCGTCGTCACAATGACGAAGTCGGCTTCACCGAGGCGCTCCTCTAGCCGGTCGGGGCCACTGAGGTCGGCCATGCCGGCCGGTCGTTCCGTTACCCGCGGATCGATGCCGAGTACTCGCATTCCGAAGGCAGCACATTGTTTGCTGGCCTCGCTGCCGGCGCCGCCGACGCCGACAATCAGCACTGTCTGCGTCGGCAGATCGATCAT
Organism: uncultured Alphaproteobacteria bacterium; assembly: GCA_963774345.1. GTDB lineage: Bacteria > Pseudomonadota > Alphaproteobacteria > ATCC43930 > CGMCC-115725 > AP-15. The sequence goes on along the minus strand of CAVZFB010000028.1, from coordinate 370,744 downwards.
CCCTGGACCTCTCTGCCACCGCTTTTGCGGCAGGTAGTGCTCGAAGCGCCGGGCGAAAGCGAGCAAAAACGCCACCGCGTGAGTGGAGAGATGTTCGTTATAGCTGCCGTGCATGCCGGTGATGACGACATCGCTGTTGACCAGCGCATCGTAGAAATACGCGCCGCCCAGTCCGGCACGCGACGCGCAAATCCAGCGCAGGTTCTTCGCGCGGGCGAACAGTTCGGGCGGCACCGTCCCGTAGGCCGCATCAGCGGTCTCGATCTCGGCGAGGGCGTCTTTGGGATCGACGAATGCCTTTGCGATAGCACCCGGGACGGCCTGCTTGATTTTCTCCGGCCACGACGGGTCGGCATCTGGGGACAGCAGCAGGATGGTGAAGCTCATCGGGCAGCTCCTGCGGAGTAGAGGAGAAGGACAGGCTTGGCTACCTCACCGGTGAATGGCGTTCTGGAGCGCTCGCAGTCCATCGGTGAGGGCAGCCGGTCCCGGTTGCAAAATCAGCGACGACTTGATTTCCCAAACGGCACCGTTCCGGATCGCTGGGACCTGAGCAAACCCTGGTCGCGCCACCACCTTCTCGGGCCGAAATTTCTTGCCGCACCACGAGCCGATGATCACCTCGGGGTCGCGGGCAATGATTTCGTCGATAGTGACGATGCGGTCTTTTGCAGACTTCCCGCTCGCGCGATCCTCAAAGATGTCGATCCCGCCCGCTGCCTCGATCAGCTCCGAGACCCAGGCGATGCCGGAAATCATCGGGTCGTCCCACTCCTCGAAATACACCCTGGGCCGCCGCGGTAATTGCGCGGCCTGCTGACGTGCGGCGCCAAGTTCGGCGGCCAGCTCCTCAGCGAGCTGATCGGCGCGGTCTGCCGCATCAACCATCGCGCCCAACATGCGGATCATGTCGAAAATCTCCTCGAGGCTGCGCTGATTGAACGCGTGGACATTTATGCCTTGCCGGACGAGCGCAGCGACGATTTCGGCCTGCAGGTCGGAGAAGCTGAGGACCAAATCGGGTCTCAGATTGAGGATCTTCGGGATATCGGCCGAGGTGAAGGCCGAAACCCGCGGCTTCTCGCGTCGGGCCTGGGGCGGACGCACGCAATAGCCAGAGATGCCGGCAATCCGATCCTGCTCCCCAAGGAGATAGAGCGTCTCGACGGTTTCCTCGGTCAGACAAACGATGCGCTCAGGTGGGAACATTCCGCCAGCTTTTCCTTGTGCCAGAACGGAAAGCTATTCCTAAACGCGAAGGGTTGCACAGGAGCCGGCCCGGCGTCCGGAAGTAGCCCCGGTGTACCGCAGCAGGTCCTGACGAGTTCCGCGGTCCATCCGAGCCTCAGCATAAGCGATATGGCCGACGATTGCCGGTGTGAACGCGTCTGCGAGGGCCACGGAGCGGGCCGCACCCGATGGGTTCCTCCGCGAACCACGATATGCCCGGAGTTGCCCCTCAGCGGCCATTGCCGGTAAGTCCGAGAATTGGCCGCGTCGGGCGGAAACCCTCAAAAAATGCACTGTAAAATTATCAACGGTGCTACACTGTGCGGATCAACTATTCCGACCAGACCGTGACGATAGAATGATCGGAACGGGCCGACGTCCCTTCCGAGATCGTCGGCCACTGTCCTCAACGACGGGCGGAGGATGTTGCGTCGGAGCGCCGCCGAGGATAACGGCAACGCTGGGCGCGTAAGTCTACGGATACTTCATTCATGCGTGGCCTTAGCCGAGTGCCTTGACGTCGTCGACTGTCTTCTGGGGCTCGGGACGGTTCTCATAGTCGGGATCGACATCCACCGCGCGCACGATGCCCTGGCTGTCGATCACGAACCTCCCCGGCATCGGCAGCGTCCAACTCCCTTCGCCGTTGCGTACGGCAAGGTCATTGCCAAAGCTGAGATAAACCCCTTTGAGATCGTCCGGAAGCGTGAACCGAAGACCAAGCTTCGCGGCGTAGGCGTTCCCGGGGTCGGAAAGCAGATCGAAGCCGATCCGTTGCTGCTCGATCAGCGAATTGCTAGCTGCCGCCAGCTGCGGCGTGATCGCGACGATAGTGGTACCAAGTTCCTTTAGCGCACCCATCACTTGCTGCAAAGCATACAGCTCTGCGACGCAATAGGGTCACCAGCTGCCGCGGAACACCGTTAGGACTAACGGCCCCTTCGCCAGAAGGTCGGAGGAGCGCACCTCCTGCTCGTGCGAATTTTTGAGGGCAAAAGCCGGCAGCGGATCGCCCACCTTGATTACACCGTCCATGATCCCCGACGCGCGTAGATCATCCGTGGCGCGATGCATGATCGCGCGTTTGTCGGGCGGTATGCGTTTATTGGCGCCGTCTTGGATACGGGCCAGTCTTTCGGAAAGCATGATGAGATCCTTCTCGTTGGGCCGGTCTGTTTGGGGTGGTGCAGCGATCGGCGTTGAGAACGTTAACCGGTCGCCGATGCACGTCAAGGTCAAGTGCGTGGGGTGGGCCTGATCAGGCCGCCTGGGCGAACGCGGTCTGTACTTCCTCCTCGTAGGCGAGCAGTTTCCGCACGCTGGGCCGCTGCTTCATCCGCTCGAAATGCGCCAGGCAATTCCTGAACGGAGAAACATCAAGGTTGAATTGAGTACCGCGCCGAAAGCACCAGAAGAAGTGCGCATCCACGGCAGTGAAATGCTCGAAGAACCATTCGCGGCTGGCAAGCTTGTCATCCGCGATCTGATAGTTCTCAAAAAGCTGCTGTTGTGTAAGCCGCCGCACGGATTCCTCCGAGCCAGGGAGGTCGCAGACGCGTGTGGGCGAATTGATGCGGGACAGAAAAGGATGGATACCCGAGGCGCACCAGGCGAGCAACGAGATCGCCTGCAATTCCTGCATCGGCTCCACCGGCAGCAGCTTTGCCGCCGGAAAATACCGGGCGATCCAGATTTGGATGGCCACGTTTTCGGTGAGCGGCGCGCCGTCGATGACGAGCACAGGCACCTTGTGTTTAGGATTGAGCCGCAAATATTCGGGCGTCATGTGCTGCGATTTGCGAAAATTGAGGGGGCGCACCTCGAACGGTGCGTTGGCTTCGGTCAGCGTCACATAGGGTACAAGCGAGCAAAGCGTTGGGTGCGTAATAGAGGATCAGTTGCATAGGAAGCTCCTGAACGAATTGCCCGTCTCGTGCAGCGCGCGTTCCGCGCAGCGACGGCCTCGGCAGCTTACGCCATTATACCCAGCGGCGTACCGACATCTTGTACCGTCGGTAAGCCTCGCCATGCAGAGCCTTCAAGTAACGCTCTTCGGGCATAACGGCACCGAAGTGCACGATTGCCAATGCTGCCACGAGCGCCACGAGAAAAAGAAGGCTACCGAGGCAAATGCTGAGGCCGACCAGAATGCCATCCATGCTGGCGTACATGGGATTGCGGCTGAAGCGATAAGGACCGGATCGAACGATGGTAGTGGTAGGAGAGACGGGTCGCACAGGCGTGCCGGCTTTCTTGAAAAACCAGACACTCACACCGATGAGAATGACGGACAGGACAATAACAAAACCACCGATGAGCGACCGCGCCCCGGAGAAGGCAAAGCCGCCGACCAAAAAATATTGAACAATTCCAGCACCGACAGCAGCCAGGCCAAACATAATTGGCGGAGGCAGAAGCATTCCGACTTTCTGACGTTCACTGCGCTCTATCACAAGCTCCGCCATGCATGCCGAACTCATCCGCGACAAGGGTTCTGCGCAGCATTGGGTCAGCAACATCGGGATAAGTCCAGAACCGCCGCACCGGCCAGGGGTGGAGCGCGGCACCGAACGACGGGAAAGGGTCGATTTCGGGGTCAGCTTGTGGTGCCGCGAACTGCCGGAATCGGCGCAACTCGCCCGTTGCGGCGCATCCCGGCGATCGTCTCCTTTGTGAACCCTCAGCCGGCATTCAGCTTGGCGGCCGGAACCGCTCTTCATGCGCAAAATCGGAGCGTTCCGTTACTTCTGGCCATGTCGCCTATGTCGGCCGGGCCGGCTGGAAGGATTGGAATGTGGTGCGCTACGCCGGCGCTGGCGATTTTGTTCTGGTCAAGATAGGTGAATCTCGAAGGTTCGAATCGGCGCTCGTAAGCAGACGCATCAACCGGTCGTGGTCGACGCGGAAGCACTCGCAGGCCGCCGCTTCGAGGCCCTCGCGATCGACGATCGTGAGTTTCCCGTGATGGTAGCGAATGAGCCCCGAGCGTTGAAGCTCGCCGGCGGTTTCGGTGACCCCGGCGCGCCGCACGCCGAGCATCGAAGCCAGGAACTCGTGCGTCATCGGCAGAATGTCGCTTTGCAGCCGGTCACGCGCCATGAGCAGCCAACGGGCGCAACGCTGCTCGATGGTGTGAAGGCGGTTGCAAGCGGCGGTTTGAGCACCCAGGTCGAAGAGAGCCTGGATGAAGGGCAGCATGACAGCGCGAACAGGGGCACTCTGATCGAAGGCCGCCTTGCATTCGGCCACTTGCATCCGCAGCGCGGTGCCGGGAACCTGGACAATGATCTGCTGGGCGGACAACTCGCTGCCCAGAAGAGCGGCCACTCCGACGATACCCTCCATCCCGATCATGCCGACTTCGATCGTCGAGCCGTTCGCCATGCTCGTCAGGACGGAGGCCACTCCCTGCTCGATGAAGTAAACATTTTCGAGCGGGGCGCCAGCCTCACAGAGCACTTGCCTTAGCGACAGGGACACCGGTTGAATGCTCGAAAAGAACCGCTCCAGCTCCTCTTCTGGCAGGGCGACGAGAAGGCGGTTTTTCGGTGTCGAGTTACGGATTGTCGCGGCCATGGCGTGCGCCTGTCCCCGTAGGGAGCGGGAGCGCACATCTCTCTCAGCCGCCACCTGCCCGATACACGTCGGCGGCGATGTGTCAGAAGTGGGGAGGCGTGAACCTCGTTACCACCGCCTTGCGGGCCGGCGGCGGAAACTCATCTCAACAGGGCCTCCGCTCGCGACGTTGCGTCTGTTCGGCTACGTCGGCCTCGTTGGCCAGCCCCGCGAAGTCGGCCGCAAAATAGAGCAGGGTGTCGCGATTATCTGATCCTCTTCTCGCAAAGGCCAGTTTTGCGAAAATCGATTGTTGTGCGCACGTCGCGGTCGCAGATCTCGCCTCAGGCAAGACTACGTCATCGTCCGAACGATTTGTACGCTGGCGTACGAATTCATTTGCCGATTTATTATCCACACTTTTGGGGGATAACTCGGTGGATCATCTTAGAACGAGGCAGGTTGCCCGGCCGCTTGAGTGACGGCCTAAAAATTAGGCATTTATGTAAGTGATTGATTTAAATACATGATCTACCCGGCCTTTGTCAACCAATTGAAACATTAGGGATTATTGACAGCCCATTGAGGTGTAACGGGGTGGCCACACCACCTGTGAATAGCTGCCGCCTGACAAGTCGGGGGCTGTCCCGTAATTGGACGAGGCTATATTAGATCACAACTCGCTCGACTTCATCGAGACTTACCTCGTCGCGCCGGAGCGCATGCGAACGCTCGGCCTGGAAGCGAACCGCCGGGGGGGTGGCGGATCATTCGCGCGGTCGTCGCCGAGACCCAGCGTTCCCTTTCCGACCTCTCAACCTGCGGCATAATGTTGACCCCCGATTTTCGGTTCGTGGCATCAATGTTGTGACGCTCTCTGCCGCGATCGGGTTTGCCATTGATCTGCGCCAAACCTATTCGTCCTCACCCGTGTGCGAAGATCGGAGGGGAGTTTGCCGACCGTACGCCAGAGCGCCCGGCCGAGGGTAGAAACGCTTTCGGGGGACCGCTGGTGTGCTTCCAAAGCCTCTGGTCCGTTTCGTGTCGCCGAAGATCGAGGGCGGATTACGGCATCGGAAGACGATCGGGCGAGGGGTCGCGATCCGCTTAGGGTTAAATGCGAGTTCAGCTGCCACTATGCGAATGACCGCATTCGGCGCGTCTCGCCCACTCCACGCGCAGTCTATTGTCATGCTGCTCGTGGCAGTGGCCGCATCAGTGGTCCGATCCCAATCGCATGAGCCTTTCCCTAGCGTACTGTGTAGAGCAGGCATAGAGCGCCGCTGGTGGGAATGTCGAGTTTTTAGGTTGGTCTCGCTGAGGCAGACGCTATTAATCATGCCCTCGGGACCCCACCGCTGCGAAGGCAGAAGTGTTCCCGGCAACGGTTCCCGCATCTTTAACCCCACCGTCCAAAATTCCCACTTGCCGGGTATAATTGAATCTTCGGCACCGGCGGCGCACGCCCACATCTCGGCCGCAAGAATGAGAATGGCGGTTGCCCCAACAGGCGTCACAGCCCGCACTTTTTCCCTCCGCTCCTACCGGAATACTATATCCCCTGGCCCGGCGCTTCCCGCAAGCACGGTCGGGCCTCACACGCTTCCGAAAAAAGGACTACCCACTGGTAGCCCGCTGATCAAATGGGTCGTAACCTTGTCGCTTTCCAACCGCCTGATGAATGGCCGGAAGCGGCGCGTCTCGCCCATTGCTTCGCGTCCCGGCAAGGTCTCTTAACTGAACCGATAGCCGGCGCTTAGCCTGGGCGACGGGAACTGGTCTTCATGCCCCCTTTGCGTCATTCGCCGACCCGCCGCGCGTCGGTCTCAGGTGGGTGGATTTCTGCCGTTCCCGATTTGCCGGCCTACGATGCCTAGGACGGCGAAGCGGTCAATCGCACGACACCTGAGGTTGCCCTTTTTCAGCGCTACTGCTGGTCGGCCGGAGGGCAGCGGGGTAGTTTCGTCGGACCGATCGCTCTCGACGAGGTAATTGAGTGAACCGGCGCGATCTCCTGATCCTGTGTGCTGGCACCGCCATCGCCTGGCCCCTCATCGCCCACGCCCAGCAAAAGGCGATGCCGGTGATCGGCTACCTCAGCCTCGGGTCGCCCGGACCGAGTACACCATGGCTGGCCGCGTTCCGCCAGGGCCTGAGCGAAACCGGCTATGTCGAAGGACAAAATGTGACGATCGAATACCGCTGGGCCAAGGACAATTATGATCGCCTGCCCGCATTGGCGGCCGATCTCGTTGGTCGCAAGGTCGATGCGATTGTCACCTTCGGCGGTCCCCTTCCGACACTGGCGGCGAAAGGCGCAACCTCGACGATCCCGATCGTCTTCCTGGCCGGCTCCGACCCGGTCGTGACCGGCATCGTCGCGAGTTTCGCTCGGCCAGGCGGCAACCTCACCGGCGCCACCATGCAGCTTGGCGAATTGATGCCCAAGCGACTTGAGCTGCTGTCGGAACTGGTTCCGAATGCCAAGGTAATCGCTTTACTCGTAAATCCGAACAATGCGGCGAGTGCCGAGATCATGATGCGAGAGGCGCAGGAAGCGGCACGCGCGAAGGGGGTGCAGCTCCTTATCCTCAAGGCCCGTACCGAGAGCGAGATCGACGCCGCCTTCGCCTCCCTTGTCAATTTGCATGCCGACGCGCTCCTCGTCAGCGCCGATCTCTTCTTTGATAGCCAGCGGGAGAAGCTCGTGGCGCTGGCGGCGCGGCGTGCGGTTCCTGCGATTTACATACTGCGTGAGTACGCTGCGGCCGGAGGCCTGATCAGCTACGGACCAAACGTCGCTGCTATGAACCGCGTGGTTGGCGGGTACGTCGGTAAGATCCTCAACGGCGCCAAGCCGGCCGATCTACCGGTGCAGCAGCCGACCCGGTTCGAGCTGGTCATCAACCTGAAGACCGCCAAGGCGCTCGGCCTCACCGTGCCGGCGCTCTTACTGGCACAGGCCGACGAGGTTATCGAATGACCCCTTGGGGGTCGGTTTGAACTCGTTCGACCCATGACAGGCGAACGGCTGGTTTCGGCGCATCTCTCCCGTTGCCCGGGTCGCGGCGACGGTCTGCTTCCTGATCACAGAGCGGGCGCTCAGCCTCAGCGGCAGGAACTGGGTCCCACACCATCGGCACCATGCATCGCGCCCAGGGATAAGACGGGTATGCGGTTCAGGAATCTCGCCCGCATTGGCCAGCTCGCGAAAGATGCCGCCGCATCGCCGGCCTCGCCGCGGACGGAAATAGGCCGGTGATCAACTCGACGGGCGCAATTCGGGGTTCTCGAGAGAGAGGCGCTTGGTCCACCCGGCCGCGAGTGCGAATTCATCGAAGAACGCGATGTCGTAGGCGCGTTCCGGCGACTGGCGGACCATTTCGTCGATCTTGTGAGCGTCCGCCCCGACGAGAATGCGCCAGCGATCGGCCTTGACGCCGTCGAGGATGATCGTCGCGGCCTGTGCCGCGGTGGTCAGCGCCTCGTCGCGAAACTGCCGCTCGAGCTCGGCCACGAGGTTGCGCAACTGATCGTCCGACAGCGGCGAGACGTCACGGCCCAGCAAAGCAAAGCGCTCTCGCACCTGCGCGAGACCGGCAGCATCGATCGCGTCCGATTCGCGATCGCCGCTGTGCAGCTTGCGGGTGTTGGCGCGGATCGAGGTCCCGATCTGGCCGGGCATGACGACCGAGCACTTAATGTGCGGCGCGTTGATCCGCAGATCGGTGATCAGCGCCTCGCTGAACCCCTTGACCGCGAATTTCGCGGCCGAATAGGCGGTATGCGGGATGCGCGGCCCAACCGAGGCCCAGAAGCCGTTGATGCTGCTGGTGTTGACGATGTGGCCTTCCTCGGCGTTTTGCAGCATCGGCAGAAACGCGCGGGTGCAGTTATAGACGCCGCCCCAGCAGATGTTGAACGTGCGCTCCCATTCGTCGCGGCTGTTGGTAACCATGCTGCCGCCGCCGCTGATACCGGCGTTGTTGAACAACAAGTGGATCTTGTCGGTCTGATGACGGTCGGCAACCTCATCGCGAAACCGCTCGACCTGCGTCCGGTCGGCAACATCGGCGATGTGCGTCGTGACACGCAGCCCTTGCGGCAATCCCGCGGCCTCGCAGAGCCTTTGCGTTTCCGCCAAGCCCGTCGGCGAGACGTCGCACATCGCGACGTTGCAGGCTTCCGCCACCAGCTGGCGGACCAGCTCGCGGCCCATTCCGCTGCCGCCGCCGGTGACTACCGCGGTCCTCCCAGCGAATTCGGTCATGTATACCTCCTTTGCGTTCTGCCGCCGATCCAGATGCGCCCCCCTCGCCGAGCAACCGACGACGGTCAGTCCCTCGGCGTTCAACGGCGCGGGCCAGGCCGGCTGCATCGCCGCGACGCACACCATAATCGACGCCATCCTCGATGCGCTCGCATCGCTCGGCATCGACCACATCGACATGCCGGCTCCCCCCGAGCGGGTGTGGCGTCCGTGCGGCGCGCTGTCGCCCGCGCGGACGATCAGATCTGCTCGGGCCGGTCGCCGTAGGGGCGGGTGATTATTTCCATTAAGTGACCGTTGGGGTCGTCGAAATAGACGCCGCGACCGCCGTGCAGATGATTGATCTCGCCGGGCTTGGCGCGCCGCGGATCGGCGTAGTACCGGACGCCCTGCGTGCGGATGCAGGCGAATGCCGCGTCGAACTCGGCATCGCTGATAAGGAAAGCATAATGCCCCGGCAGGAACTCTTCGCGCGTATCGAAATCGAGAGTCACGCCGTTCGCTGTCTTGACCGGGACGAAATGGCCCCATTCCGGCCCCGCGTCGAGATTCAGGATATCGGCGAGAAACTTGGCCGAAACCCATTTGTCGTTCGCCGGGATGATTGTGTGATTGAGTTTGACACTCATCTGGTCCTCCCTTCACGATTTCTCATTCTATCACGTCATCGGCCTCTGCGATGAGACTTGGTGGTATCGCGAGACCGAGCTTGCCTGCCGTACCCCGGTTAACGAAGCCGGGTGACAGTTCTGGCGCCGGCTACGGTCTCTCGCCGCCCGGACAGACCGCCGGTATCGCCCCATTGCTACCATTGGCAGGGTCCGGTGGCCTGGCGCGCGGCGGTCGGCTCATTGCCGCGGCCACGCCCCACTCAGGCAGCCGTGCCGCGGGCACAAAAGCAGGATGCCGACACGGGCAGATCGGCTCGGGCGGCGGCGATGTCCACACGCTGGCGGATCAGTGCCGCCTCCGCGGTTTCGCCGCGCCGCTGGAGGCAATCGAGCAGCCCGCGCAGCGCCCACAAATTATCGGGGTGGATTTGGGCACGAGGCAATGCGCCGCCTAATCCGAGATCCTCGCGATAGACCACCTCGGCCTCCGCAGCGCGGCCCTGCTCCAGCAGCAGAGCGCCGAGCGCGTGGCGGATCGGTTGCATCCAGCCCCACGGCTCGTCGTAGGGCAGGTCGTCCTCCAGCGCGATGGCGGCGCGAAGACGGTCGAAGGCCGCGTCGTGCTCGCCCCGGCGATAGGCGATCTCACCCTCCAGCATCTCCTCGGCCACCGCCAGCAGCTGCACGCAGGGCACGTTGTGCAGATACCGGGACTTGATCACCCGTTTCGCGGCCTCTCGGAACAGTGCCTGTTCGGCCTCCGCAGCCGGCACGTCGCTCAGAGCGGCGTGGGCGACGCCCTTAGCGTAGTGGATCATCGCCACGGTGTTGCAGTAGAGGTCGCGGTCGGCTGGCAGGTCCTGCGCGATAATCGCACGCCATTTGCCGAAGCGGACGAGGACGTGCTGCCTGATGGAAACGTAGCTCTCAAAAAAATCGGCCATAGGCGGCGAGGGGGTGCGCAGCACTTCCTCGGGCATGGTCTCGATCAGCTCGTCGGCGGCGCCGATGGCCGGCGCGTACTGGCCGAGGAACATGGCACCGTACGCGGCGAAATGGTAATTGTGCACCCGGTAGCCCGAGTAGAAGTTCATCGGCACGTCGATGGGGTCGCGCTGTGGATAGCGGGCGGGCAGCGCCTCGATCAGAGCGCGCTCCGGCGCGGTGACGCGGCCGACCAGCCCGAGGGCAGCGCGGGCCGAATCATGGGCACGCGCGAGCGCCGCGGCCTTGCCGGCGGGGTCCTGCAGTTCCCAGGGGTAGTTGTAGTTCGGCCCGACTGCGTAGCCGACGCCCCAGTGGGCCATGGCACAGTTCGGGTCGGTCTCCAGCGCTTTCTCGAAGCACGCAACAGCCTCCTCATGGTGGTAGCCGAAGCACCAATTGAGGCCACGGTCGAACCAACGCTGGGCGTCTGCCGAGGTAGTGGTCACCTTCCGAGAGTAGGGGCCGAGATTGTAAGGGTAGTCCATGTCGCCTCCTCGTCCACCCGCGGCGAAATCGGCCGGCGGGCCTACGCTCCCCGCGTCCGTCGAGCGCAGCGGCGGTCGGCTGGACGCAGAGGTTCTGTTCGTTGCATTTTATGATAGCGATTTTCTCCACTCGCGTGGCAATTCGAGCAACCCAGCCGCGCTGGGGGCGCACCCGATTCGACGCGCAGCGGGCCTGGTCGATCCTCCGCCCTCAGTGGCTGCCTCGTCAGCCAGGGCGCGCCGAACGGCGACTAAGACCAATAGCTGGCGCACCCAATCACGTAGTCCTGGGGCCCCCGAACGACAGTTCAGCGGGCGACTTCGGCGGCTCAATCGCGGTCCCGCGAACGACCGGTTTCGGGTGCGCCGGGAGACCGGCAAGGAGCTGATGGTGCGAGTCCATTACGATGAAGGAGTAGCGATCCACATCGGCCCCAGTTGATGCGCGGGCGGTCGTGAGGCCGCACGTGAAGCGTTGACAGGGGAGTGCGCAGGCCAGCCATTGAGCCGCGAAAAGGTCGATATCCCGGGTGCCGACGCCGTCCGATACGCGGAAGGCCACACGAAGGGGCGCGCTATCGCAAGCTCCCCGACGACCCGGCGTGGTCGGAGACCCTGGCATGTGCAGACACTCTTTGTCCGGGAACCGGGAGGTCTCGTGGTTGACCAAGGCGGCCTGCCGTGATTGGTCCGCATCGGGAAGGCGAGGAGCCGAAGCCGATGATGAACGGCCGCGAGAAGTCAGACTCCGTCATAGTAGCGGTTAAGTTGCCGAACAAAACCGGGGAACCGGCAGCGGAGGCGATGGAGCGAAGGACGGGGGCCGAGGAGAACGCGAGCCAGCAACGCACGCGCCGGACACAGGGCCGGGAAAGCGTGTCACCGACGCCGGAGCGCGTACGGACGGCCGCAAGGTTTTGCCGTCACTATCCGAGGTGGAGCCGGATGCGGGAAAGCCGCACGTCCGGTTCTGGCGGGGACCAGGTAACCCGTCCCTCCCCCGCATCTTCCTCGTTGCCGCGCGTTCCGGCGAAGGTCCCTTCACCCATCCTTTGCAGACCTCCAGCATCGTGCAATGCGAAGCGGCGGCACGTTGAGCTCATGACCTACGCCCTTGCCAAGCCACAGAGGGCAACTGATGGCATTTACCCGATCAACGGCGGTTCCCGCAGGAACACGGCGAACCGCCCGAACATGCGTGGGCGAGGATATTGATCCCTAATGGGCTGAAGTTATTGGCTCTAGCCCCTGCGCGTTGAAAATGTCACAAAGTCCAGATCCAGCCCCCGCAACCAATTACGCCATTTTATCCCAAAAATTCAATCGGTTATGGATCAACAGATCCAGCCTCAAATCCGAAGTAAACAAAATCAATAGCATAATGATGTAGGTTCAAATCACAGGCAACCAACACACTCATGCCACCCACTGAATTACTCCGTTGAAAATCTGTAAGGGCCGTCCAGCCTTGGCATCGAGAACCGCTCTTTGCCCCTTAACGGACCCTTGCCCGGTGGGACGGGGCGTCACCCAGTTGGGCTGAGTTCGGTCACTCGACTACGAGACGGCCCGACAAACGCGGTTGCGTGTCCCTGGTCGAGGCCGCCGCGCAGATTTATTGCGGGGATGCCGCACAGCCCCTCGGTCCATTCCCGCAGGAGCGGCGTGTCGGTGCATGGGCCCGTGATCAGGCTGATCGCAAGGCCGATTTCCGCAAGCGCGTGCTTCGCACCGAGCGCGCCGAGCGCATCGGAAGCGGCAAGAACTATCTTCAGATCAGAGCGTCGCGCTTTCAGGGACCTAAGCAGCTCCGGCGCATTGACAGAGACCGGATCTCCGGCGCATTCCACCACCAGGGCGTCAGCTGGCAGCGAGAGGCAGAAATCGAGCGAATCGGAGAAGATGCCACTCACCCCTGCGCGACCTGCCGGATATGTGGTCGGAAGACCGAAATCAATGCAATCGAAAGCCTGCGCCGCGCCGAAATCCAGGTATCTCGCGAGCTCGGTAAACGATGAGGTGCCAGTCGCTTTCAACGCTACCACAGTCATGTGGCCCTGCTTGCGCAACGCGCGCAACACAGCAACTCCGGCGCTGGTCTTGCCGACCTCGGACGAGGTGCCGAGCATCACATATACCGGTGCGTTCCGATCTGTTCCGCCGGAGCTGGTCACGCCAAATTGCCTGATGTTCAGCGTGTCACCGCCCTCTCCGTACACTGCCCCAAGATAGCGCACGCGCCCAAGGTACCCCATCTCCAAAGCCGAGTGGCTAATCAGTTCACCAACCACCCCCGAATCAGAAAGCACCCAGTAGTCGTTGCCCGGAACGAGCCCTCCAGCGGGAATGCTGCCGACAAGCCACTGCCTCGCCTGACGGTAACCCGGCGTGGCGAGGAAGATATCGCCCGGAGCGATTGTCAAAGCGCGGCCGCTGGGCGCCTCTACTGTGATCGGGAAGGCGTCGTCTGGCAATCCGAAGGCGCAGATATCGCCTTCGCCGCCGTGTTCCGATCGGAACCGAATCGTCTCGAGCGGCGGCACCCGCCGCAGCGCTGAGGTACGCTTAACATTGGCGGGAAGGCTTCCGCCATTCATGTGCGTTAAGGGCCGCGCCCGCCTGGTGGCGTTGGCGGGGTACCTGGCGATGGCGGGGTACCTGGCGATGGTGTGGTACCTGCTGTTGAAAATGTGCCGCGATAGATATAGATGGCTTCAGTGTCGGAGATAAACTGACGGCGCTCAGCCGCCGGGATACCAAGAGCCTCGGCGACTCTGTCGAGCGTTGCCTCGTCGATGACCCTTTTGTGGGTGATGTGCCCACGGCCGGTCTTTATAACGGCACATCCCATCGCTTCCTCCGACGTGTCTGCGAAGAGGGTCCGGTAGGCCCCCCACCGCCGTTACTCTATCAAATGTCATTATCGTGGCAAGCAACTTTAAGCTTTCGGTTGCGATCCAAAACGGGCGAGGCGCGGCCGACCCCGATATGCTTGGGTCGTCGAGCGAACATTGACCGCAATTTGCCGAGTTCGACCTGCGGGTTACGTGGACGCGTCAGGACACGCTGACCGAGTTCGCCGCGCCCGAAACCCAGCCTTTCTCAGCACTCCGTTTCCCAGCTCAGCTCGTCGAGCAGCGCCTTCGCCCCCTTGAGATCTCGCATGTCGAACCCCTCGGTGAACCAGCTGTAGACTGGGGCGAGACAGTCATGCGCGTCGGAGCGGCGACCCTGGTCGCGGCCGAGCTCGGCGAGGCTGACTGCGGCACGCAATTCCCAGAATTTGGCACCTTGCTCCTGTGCGATGCCCAGAGCTTTCCCATAAAGCTGCTCGGCAGCCTCGGAATGCCCCTGTCGCAGCAGCAATTTGCCTTTGAGCCTGTTCAGCTCCGCCGCCAGCCAGCGCTGACCGGTCCTTTCCACGATCTGCAAAGCATCGTCAAGCAGGTTCCCAGCATCTTCAACTTGCCCCGCGACCTCACATGCTTCAGCCAGAAGAGCAAGAAAATGGGGCATATACGCCACCGCGCCGGTGGCACGGTAAGCACTCGAACCGCTGCGCAGCAGCGAGATCCCTTCCGCCACATCGCCATTCTTGAACTTGACCCACCCGCGAAGGATGTTGCCCTGGGCGCGCCAGACGGGAAAACTTTGCTCGGTCGTGACCGCAACTACCTGGTTTACCCACTCATCCAAGACTACGTCGTCGCCAAGAAGCGAAAGAACCGTTGTGCCGTTCGTCAAGCTCACAGCTAGAGACGGTAGATGAGCCAGCCTCCGAGCCGCAGCAATTGCTGCACTGCTCTGCGCCAATGCCTGGGCGGGAAAGCCGAGACAGAAAAGGACAATTCCTAAGATCCCTTGGGAGTTTACGTGGGGGTAAATTCCGATCTGATGGACTAGCGAGCTGTCGGAAACCGGATCGTGGAGCGCGAGCACCTTTTCCAGATGCGACCGGGACGCCGCGAACCTACCCGCATGCATTAAGTTTCGACCGGAAGAGAAGTGACCCAGAACAAGCCCAGCGGCATCATCGCGTTGGCGGCTCAGGCGCAGCAAAGTCTCGTCCAAGCGCCGCGCCAAATCCAATTCTCCGCGGAACAGGTGATAGCAGAACTCCCCATAGGGAACCTGAAGGAACTCCGCGGGAAACCCCAACTGCTCCCACAGCTCTCGTGCACGAGCATAACAATGACCCGTTTCCGGCGCCGCTGCTCCTTTGACCGCAAACAAGACGGCGCCAAGGGCGCTCCGGAATTCGAGCTCTTGCCGCTGCCGTTTGGGCGCATCCGGCAATCGCGCCAGTTGATCCAAGCCCTTTTGCAATTGCGCGGCTGCTTCCGCCATCGCCGAGCGGGCCGCTGACCTCCAACCGGCCTGGCCCCAATAGGCAACGGATTTTTCAACGAGCCCGGCCTCGGAATAATGCTGTGCGAAGAGCTCGGGCTGGCTGTCCATCAGCTCCGGGAAATGGATTTCGAGCGCGTCAGCGATTTGCGCGTGCAGTTGCTGCCGAGAGCTGTGCAGCAAGCTGCCATGCGCCGCGTCCTGTACCAGCGCGTGCTTAAAGCTATAGACCGCTTCGGGCGGCGTGCCTCGCTGGAAGACCAACTCGGCAGCGACGAGGCGGGCGAGCGCGGCTTCCAGGTCGCCCCCGGAAAGGCGGGAGACGGTGCTCAGCAGCGCATAGGAAAACTCGCGCCCAATTGCCGCGCCGATCTGCGCCACCAGCCGCACCGATGCCAATCGGTCGAGACGTGCCATCAGCGAGTCCTGCAGCGTCGTCGGGATCGCAAGCGCCGGCAAGGCGCCGTCGAGCACGTAGCGATCAGCTTCCTCACGCAGGATGCCGCTCTCTAGGACGCTCTTGGTGAGTTCTTCGACAAACAGCGGCACGCCATCGGTGCGATCGGCGATCTGGCGGACGACTTCATCAGGCAACTGCTTGCCACCGGCGATCTGCTCGACCAACGCAGTTCGGTCGCGCCGGTCCAGCCGGTTGAGCGCCACCATCGTCACCCTCGGCTGGCCGGTCCACGGCGCCTGGAATTCGGGGCGGAACGTCATGATTAGCAGCACCGGCAGGCTGCCGACACGCTCGACGGTGAGATCGAGCAGTTCGCGTGAGGTCGGATCGATCCAATGCGCATCCTCAAAGACCATGAGTACCGGCTGCTGGCGCGCCAGACCCTCGAGCTGCCGGATCAGCGCCCCTAGGGTCTGCTCCTTCTTGCGTTGTGGACTGAGGTTCGGCAGCGGATGGCGCTCCAAGGCCGGCAATGACAGTAGATCGGCGAGCACTGCCACATCCTCGTCCGGCGGTGCTGTGCGGTTCAGCAGCGCTTCGAGCTTGTCCAGCTTGGGTGCAGGCGGATCGTCGCTGGCGAACCCTGACATTCGACCGAGCTGATCTATAAACGGGAATAGCGCACTATCCTGATAATAGGGCGAGCAGAAATAGCGCAGCCGAAGATGCAGCTCGCCCTGAAGGCGCTCTTCCAGCTCTGCGGTGATGCGCGACTTTCCGATACCAGGTTCGCCGGAGATCAGCACGACCTGGCCATCGCCGGCCTTGGCTCGAGCCCAGCGCCGCAGCAGCAGGTCGATTTCCTCGTCGCGGCCAATCAGCTGCGTTAGCGCCGATCCGTGTAGGGCCTCGAACCGGCTAGCGACGGCAGTCGGCCGCAAAACTTGCCAGGCTGCGACGGGCGCGGCGATACCCTTGATTTCGATCGCGCCGAGGTCGCGGTATTCGAAGAGATTGCCGAGCAGTCGGCGCGTGCCGATGGAGATCACGACAGTGTCCGGCTCGGCCAGCGCTTGCAGCCGGGCGGCGAGGTTTGGCGTCTCGCCGACGACCGATTGTTCCTGCGCCGGTCCGCCGCCGATCACATCGCCGACCACCACCAGCCCGGTGGCGATGCCAACACGCGCTTGCAGCTTGACCGATTTCACATCGAGGCGACTGACAACGTCGATCGCGCCCAGCCCAGCTCGCACCGCCCGCTCGGCGTCGTCCTCATGCGCTCGCGGATAGCCGAAATACACCAAAACCCCATCGCCCATATACCGAGAGACAAAGCCGTCGGATTCGGCGACGATTTTGGTCACGGCACGGTGGTACGCGGCGATGATCTCGCGCAGATCCTCGGGGTCGAGCCGCGCCGACAGGGCGGTCGACCCAACGAGGTCGCAGAACATTACCGAAAGCTGCCGCCGTTCGGCTTCGGATTGTACCGGTATACCGATGGATTCCGCCGCCAGCGCGGGAGCGGGCACATCGGCGCGCAACGCCGCGATCGCCGCGAGCAGCTTGCGCCGATGCCCGATTAGGCTAACGCCGAGGTCCTTCAGGTCATCGACGGTCAGCTCTGGCAGAACCGCAGCGTCGACGGCGTTCTCGCGAAATGCCGCTTCGTATTGCTGCATCCCAAGGCTGTGGAGCCAAGTTGTAATGTCCGTGCTCACCTCCCGGCGCGGTCACCACCGCGCGAGCTCATCGTACCCGCATTTTCGGTGCGGGCGAATACTTCCACCGAGTAGAATGGATCCACCCGATCAACAGCGGTTCCCGCAGGAACACGGCGACCCGCGCGAACATGCGCGGGCGAGGATTTCAATCCCTAATTGGCTGAAGTCATTGGCTCTAGCCCCTGCGCGTTGAAAATGTCACAAAGTCCAGATCCAGCCCCCGCAACCAAACCCAGCCCTAAATCACCCAGTCACAACCAACGCCCGAGGCCGAACCCGCCTCGGGCGCTGTCATGTCCGACAAGTGTTCGAAAACGGCCTGTCGACGAGGGTCCGATATTGACTGCAAATAACCGCTCCCGGCGGTCGAAGTGCGGTATTCCGAGAGGGCTCGGCAATTTGCGTGAACCTGGTTAAGATGGCTGCAGCGCCCCGGTCGTCGACAATGGTGGTCTCGCCGGCGTTGAAGTACCCTGATCGATGAATTGTCGCGTCAGCACTGCATCAACTCGATGCTGACGCCGTCGGGCGCTGCGACATAGCACAGCAACCCCCCGCCGACCCCTTTCTTCAGCGCGACCGGAAAGCTCACGCCCTTTGCCCGCAACTCGTCGCAGAAGGCTGTGAGGTCACCCTGGTAGACGAAGCCAAAATGGTCGATCCCGCGCGCGTCATGACTGGAAAAGTCGGCGAATTGCCGGATCGGTCTGGCGGCGACGGGGGCCTCGCCCGGCCGTTGGCCGCGAATAAGGATCGTCATGCCGCCGAGATCGACGAAAATTTGAGGAGCGCCGCGTGCCATCGTGTTGCTGGTGATCGTGGCGCCGAACATCTCCACATACCAATTCGCCGAGGCTTCCGGATCTTGGCTGATGATGTGAACATGGTCGAACTTCAAGGCTGGATTACTCATCGGTTTACTCTCGTCTAGGAAATCGTCCGAGCCGACCGGCTCTTCGGCCATATGCACCAACTTCGGCGAGTGTAATCCACCATGATCCCTCCAGCCGACAAAATCGTCATTTGCTTCGCTCACGTCGCCTATCAGCTCCATGAGCAGTTCTCGTTGCTCGAGACCGGGATCAACAGTTTCGCCGTCCGGGACCCCGGGACCATGGTGAAGCGGGTGGGCGAAGCCGACGTGCTGGTGATCTCCGGGCTATGGCAGAACCAGCTCCTCGATCGGACGAAACGGCTCCGCTTTATTCAGTCGATTGGCGCCGGCACCGACCAATTCCCGCGCGAAGAGCTGGCTAAGCGCGGCATCCGGCTCGCCAGTGCCCGCGGCGTCAATGCTCGCGCGGTCGCCGAGCACGCGATGGCGCTGATGCTAGCATTGAGCCGCCGTCTTCCCGAGGCCCGCGACAACCAAAATAAGCGCATCTGGCGGGGCATGATCGGCGATCTTTCCCAGCGCGAGGACGAGCTCGCCGGCAAGACGCTTCTGGTCGTCGGCCTGGGAGACATTGGCAGACGATTGGCCCGCCTGGCCAAGGCCTTCGAAATGCACGTCGTCGGGCTGCGGCGTCATCCGGCCTTCGGCTGCGGTGCTGCCGATGCGGTGCACGCCATGGACGAGCTCAACTCCTTCTTACCCGATGCCGATTTCGTGGCCCTCAGCTGTCCGCTTACGGCCGAAACCGAGAATCTGATCGACGCCGAGGCGCTCAGCCGCATGAAACCCGCAGCCTATCTGGTGAATGTCGCTCGCGGTCGAGTTGTCGAGGAGGCTGCGCTTATCGAGGCGCTGGCGACACACCAGATCGCAGGCGCCGCAATCGACGTCACGGCAGAAGAACCGCTGGCGCCGAGTTCGGCGCTTTGGGCGATGGAGCAAGTCCTGATCACCCCTCATACCGCCGGCGAGACCCGGCGTTATGAGGACAACGTGATCGAGATCCTGCGGGACAATCTGGGACGTCTCTGGCGCGGTGAACAGCAATTGCGCAACCAAATTGTCTGAACCAACAGGACATTGCTTTCTCCCCGCATATAAAGGTTTGCAGTCACCAGCGCCGGCGTGACCTTCATCGCCCGCCGATCGCCAGCAAGCGGTGTTGCAGCGCTTCGTCCGCCTGCAACTCAGCGCTCTTGCCGCGGAAAACGGCGCGGCCGCGATCGAGCACCACAGCATCTTCGGCAAAGGATAGGGCGAGATCGGCTTTCTGTTCGGCCAGGACCATCGTGACCCCGCTGTCGTCGCGGATCGCCGCCAACGCGGCGAACAGCGTCTCGACCACGATTGGCGCTAGGCCTTCTAGCGGCTCGTCGAGCAGCAGCACCTTCGGCCCGCCGACCAGCGCTCGTCCGATCGCCAGCATCTGCTGCTCGCCGCCCGACAGCCGGTTCCCGGTCGCGCGGCGCCGCCCAGCGAGAGCGGGAAATAATTCGAAGACCTGGGCCAACGCCCAGCCGCCCGGCAGAACGGCGACCGTGAGGTTTTCCTCGACTGTCAGCGACGGGAAGATCTCTCGTTCCTGCGGCACATAGCCGAGCCCGCGGCGCGCCCGGCGGTGTGTCGGCACGGTGTCGATCGGCTCGCCGCCGAGCCTGATCGCGCCACGACGGTGGTTCGCCAGCCCGATAATTGTCGCGAGCAGCGTCGTCTTACCGGCGCCGTTGCGGCCCAAGACAGCAAGGGTCCCTCCGGGCGGGACCGCGAGCGAGATGCCGTCCAGCACGACCGTCGGCCCCCAGCCGGCGACCAGGTCGATCACCTCGATGCCGAGGCTCATCTCGCGGTCTTGCCGAGATAGACGGCGCGCACGCGGGGATCAGCGGAAACTGCCTCCGGCATTCCGCGCATCAGCACCCGGCCCTGCACCAGCACGACGATTTCGTGCGCGAAGCGGAACACGACATCCATGTCGTGTTCGATGATCAGGATCGCGATGTCCGCCGGCAGGCGGCCAAGCGCCTGGTGGATAACGTCGGTTTCGTACGACGGGACGCCGGCCGCCGGTTCGTCGAGCAGCAAGACCCGAGGGCGCAGCGCCAGCGCGATGGCGATTTCGAGCAACCGCTGCTCGCCATAGGGGAGCTGGTAGACGCAGCGCTCGGCTACGCCGCCGATCTCGATCTCGTCGAGCCTCTGCTGTGCCTCGTCGCGGCAGCCGCGCCATTCTTTGCCGAACCGCAACAGCCGCCAGGCAAAACCCTCGCGCTCGGCGATCGCGATCGCGACGTTGTCGCGCGCGGTGTTGCCGACGAGTAATGTGCTGATCTGGTGCGTTCGCACCAGGCCGCGCTTGACCCGCTTTTCGGGGCGAAGGTCGGTTACGTTTTCGCCCGCCAGCGCGATCGTCCCGCTATCAGGTGCGAGAAAGCCGGTCAAGAGATTGACGAACGTCGTCTTGCCGGCGCCGTTGGGTCCGATCAACGCGACGCGCGCGCCGGGGATCAGGTCGAGGTCGATGCTTTGAGCGACGGCCAGCGCACCGAAGCTTTTCGAGAGGCTGCGAACCGACAGGGCGGGCGGCGCTGTCATTTCCCTTCCCTGGCCGCGCGCCAGCGATCGCGCAGCCGCAAGGCGGCAGGCCCGAGATCCAGGAGGCCTCCGTCGAGCAGCAGCACCGTCACGATCAGCATGCCGCCGACCACGAATTCCCAGAAGAACGGGCTGATTTTTGCGCTCCAGTCCTGCACGACAAAATAGGTCGTCGCGCCGACGAAGGCGCCATAGAGCCGCCGCGTGCCCCCGAGTATCAGCGCGACCGTGACGATGCCCGAGGTCAGCAGATCGAGAACGGAAAGCCCGACGAAGCGGGTCGCGTGCGCCGACAGCGCCCCGGCCGATCCGGCCATCGCGGCCGAGATCGTATAGATCGCGAGCAGGCGCCACCACACCGGGGTGCCAATCGCGCGCATGCGCCGCGGGTTCTGGCGGATGCCGTCGAGCGAGCGCCCGAACGGCGAATGAACTATGCGCCACGCAAACACGAACCAGCCAAACAGCACGACGGCCGCGTAGACATAAGCGGTCTTGCCGAAAATGTTGAATTCGAACATCCCGAAGACCGGATCGAGCTTGATGCCTTGCAGCCCATCATCACCGCCGGTCAGGCCCCGCGCCTGATTGGCGTATTCGGACAGCACCGAGACGATTGCCAGGGTCAGCATCAAGAACGTGACCCCGCTGGTGTGCAGGATCATCGCCCCGGTGATCGCGCCGAACACCGCGGCGAGGGCGACTGCCGCCAAATGACCCAGGATCGGGTCGGGGGAGACATGGATCGCGAACAGTCCGGCCGCATAGGCTCCGATGCCGAAAAAGCCGGCATGCCCCAGGGTCAGAATGCCGGCATAGCCGAGCGCGAGGTCGAGCGACATCGCAAACAGGATCCAGATCATGACCTGGGTGCCAAAGCTCAGGTCATACGGGGCGAGGTAGAAATAGGCGATTGCGATCGCCCAAGGCAGCGCATGCCCAAACGCCGCGAGAACAGGGCGGCCGCGGATCATGCTGCCGATTTCGGCGGCAACAGACCTCGCGGCCGCCACAACAGCAGCGCGAAGACGGCCGCATAGAGAAGATAGGCCGCCGCCTCGGGCACGAAGTATTTGCCCAATGTATCGACGATCCCGAGCGCCATCGCGGCAACGAACGAGCCCCCGAAACTTCCCTCGCCACCGACGATCACGACTACCAGGAACAAGACGATGTATTTCAGCGCATAGGCCGGTTCGAGCGAGAGGATGCCGGCGCCGATCGCGCCGCCGAGCCCAGCGAGCCCGCAGCCGATGATAAAAGTTCCAGTGAACAGCAGATTCACGTCGATTCCGACGGCTCGCGCCATGCTGGGGTTGTCGACGGCGGCGCGCAGTCTTGCGCCGTAGGTAGATCCGTCCAGCACGAGCCGCAGCACCGCCGCAATCGCGGCGCCGACCGCGATCAGAAACAGCCGGTAGGCCGGATACTCGCGAAAGCCGATGTTGACGGGCCGGGTCAGATAGGCCGGGAACACGACCGGATAGGGGAAGGCGCCGAAGATAGCGGTGATCGCGCCGGTTGCGACGAACACGATGCCGACCGTCAGCAGCACCTGGGAAAGCTCGCCCTTGCGGTAGAGTGGGCGATAGATCGTCATTTCGGCGATCGCTCCGAGCGTAGCCGCCGCTGCCGCGCCGCCGAGCGCCGCCAGATAGAAATTCCCTCCCTGTTGCGTCAGATAACCCGCGACGTAGCCGCCGATCATCGCGAACGCGCCATGCGCCAAATTGACGACGCGCATCAGGCCCATTGTGACCGTCAGCCCGACCGAAATCAGGAACAAGATCATCCCATAGGAAATGCCGTCCAACAGTACGGTCAACGCGAAGGAAAGCATCCGTCAGCTGGGACGATATGAAACGGGTCGAGATGGGCGCGAAGACCGTCAGTTCGATTTCGGCGGATTATCGATCTTCCACGGGTCCTTTACCATGTCCACTTCGCCGATATTGACATTTACAAGCTTACCATCACGCTTCTCGACGCGGCGGATATAGATATTCTGGATGATGTCGCGCTCGACCGGATCGATTTCGACCGGCCCGCGCGGGCTGTCGAACTTCTTGCCCTTCATGAAGTCGATGTATTTGAGCCCATCGGCATCGGGACCGAGTGCGGCCACCGCCTGTTGGATCAGCATCGTGCCATCCCATGCCGCGACCGAGCCAATGTCAGGCACCGCCTTGTCGCCGAACATCTTCTTGAGCTGCGCCTGGAGTTCAAGGTTGGCCGGGTTTGTGTTGGTTTCGGTGTAATGCATGCTGGTGACCGTGCCGACGATGTCGTCGGTGAAATTGGGCAGGAACAGCTCCTGCGTCTCGCCACCGCCAAGCAGCTTAATGCCCGCCGCCTTCAAGCCGCGCTCGACATAGGCCTTGACAAAGGCGACCGAAGGCGACCCGGCCGGCTGGAACATGTAGAGCGCGTCGGGCTTTGCCTGCAGCGCGCGCTCCATATAGGCCGAGAAATTGGTCTCTTGCTGTGGCGTGCGCGCGCTGCCGACGATCTCGCCGCCGGCGGCCTTGAAGGTCTTGATGAAATACTTTTCGGCATCATAGCCGGGCGCATAATCGCTGACGATCGTGTAGACCCGCTTGATGCCGTGCGCGACCGCCCAAGGACCAAGCGGTGCCACGTCCTGCGGCACCGTCTGGCTGACGCGCACAAAATAGGGCGACATGCGGGTGATCGAGGCGGTCGCCGCGTTCATGATGACGACCGGCACCTTCGCCTCTTTCGAGATATCGGCGAGCGCCATCGCATAGGGCGACAATTCGAGACCGCAGAGGAACTTAACGTGATCGTGCAGGATCAGCTCTTCGGCTAGTTGCTTGGTCTTGTCGGGGCCCTGGCTCGCCGCGTCCCGGTAGACGAACTGGATTTCGATCTCCTCGCCGCCCGGCCCCTTGACGGTGTTGCCGTGGAGTGCCTGATAAGCCTCGACCGCCTGCTGGAACTGGCTGCCCCAGGTCGCGAAAGCTCCGGTGTAGGAGGCGATCAGCCCGACCTTGACGACATCGCCGGCGGATGCCGCGATGGCCCACAGCAGCAGCATCCCTCCGACGACGGTCCCAAGCAGTCGCCGCATCGCTGATCCTCCCCCAATGTGCGCTCCGCGGCGCCTCGCCAGGAGCAGCGAGGTTAGCACGTTCTTTCGAGAATTTCAGGTGACCCTGGCACGGCGCCGTTCACGCGGGCTATTCGGGGAAAGCGCTGGGGTCATCTGGGTCACGAATTCTTTGAACAGACGGCACGGCTTCGAGATGTGGCAATTACCCAGATGAACGAGTGACAGATCGAAACTAGACTTATTATCGGTCTATGTCTATCAGAATGATATCATATTTTGATTATATTTATGAACATTTTGGAGTTACTTAACATAGTCAAGAAACGCGACTGGTTCACGCGGCAGATCGGCGATGAGCTGAAGGCGACCGTTGGCGAGCTTCCGGCGCCGATTGTCGCTGAGGGCGTTTTCAGTAGTCGGTATGGGTCCTCCTTGCGCGGCGTATGTGGCTAGCCACGGCACCGTGTGGCAAAGTGACCCTAGCAACACGACCAAAAGGGGAGGGGACCATGAAGGCTTTCCTGCGGCTCCTGATGTTGAGCGCTGCGGCCATCGCCCTGCTTGCGGCAGCCGGCGGCGTCAGGGCGCAACTCCTGATCACCGGCAACGACGAGAAGGTCTCGTTCGATGCGACCGGCAAGACGGTTACCCATCCGCCAGGCAAGGACACGGTATCCGTCATCGACATCCGTGAGCCCACCAAGCCACGGATTATCGCCAACCTGCCGCTGATGAACACGATCACCGGGCCGCCGGTGAACCTCGCGATCACACCCGATGAGCATTTAGCCTTGGTCGCGAATTCGCTCGATTGGGTCAAAGACGGTGAAGCCTGGAAAGGAGTGCCGGACAACAAGATCTACGTGATCGACCTCACCGTGTCGCCGCCGGTCCAGATCGGCACGGTCGAAGCCGGCAAACAGCCTTCGGGAATGGCAATCAACCACGCCGGAACGCTGGCGCTGGTCGCCAACCGCGCCGATGACACGGTCAGCGTACTGACGATCGACGGCAAGACTGTCACAGTCGTCGATACAGTGTCGGTCGCCAGCCCCGCTCCGACCTCGGGAGCGCAGAAAGCGCCGCCGGCATTGCCCTCGGCCGTCGCAATCACACCCGATGGCAAGCGTGCACTCGTCACCAAGTCCGGCGCCAACCGGGTGGCGCTGCTCGACATTGACGGCCAGAAGGTGAGCTACGCCAAGGTCAATGGGAAGAACTACGACATGGCGAGCGGGTTGACCCCGCTCAACGTCCAAGTGACGCCGGACGGCAAGCTCGGGATCGTCGGCAATATCGGGGGCGGCCAGGATGGTCAGGTCGACACCGTCGGAATTATCGATCTCGAGGCGAGTCCGCCCCGGGTCGTCGATCAGGTGGTCGTCGGTGATGGCCCCGAGGGACTAGCGATGAGCCCGGCCGGGGGCTATGCCGCCTCTCTACTGCTGAACGGCACTGGCGGCACGCCCAAATCGGCCTTTTACCGTCACGAGAAATCCTACGTGGCGCTCCTCAAAATCGATGGCAAGACAGTCCATAAGGTGGCCCAGGCCGATGTGGGCGACCTCGCCGAAGGGATCGCGTTTAGCCCCGATGGGCATTACCTGTACGTAGGAAACTTCGCCGACGGGGATATCGATATCCTGCGGCTCGACGGCGACGCGCTGACGAAGGTGGCCAGCCTTGCGCTGCCGGGACATCCCGCTTCGATGCGCGGGAGCACGCCCTGAGCTTGAGCTAGGGTGGAGGCCGACAGAGCGAGAGGAAGCGCACCATGGCCGAAAACCAAAGAGTAGCCATCGTCACCGGCGCCGCGGGTGGCATAGGCAGGGCGATGACTCGAGGCCTGCTCGCCGCGGGTATCCGGGTCGCTGGCGTCGATCGCGATCGAGATCCGCTGGAGGCGCTCGCCGCCAGCGCCGGTGAGCAGGGAAAAGCGCAAGACCTCCTCACCATCCGAACGGATCTAACTAACGACTCCGCGACGGATGAGATCACTCGGGCTACCCGCGCCCGGTTTGGCCGCATCGATATCCTGGTCAACAATGCCGGGATCGGGCCCGGTTCAATCCGGCCGGACAGCTGGCAGCGTCCCCTAAAATTCTGGGAAATCACACCCGATCAGTGGCGTCGGTTTGTCGCGGTCCATACCACGGCCCCGTTGGCGCTCGCCAACGCCGTCGTGCCCGAGATGATGCGCCAGGGGTGGGGCCGGATCGTCAACGTCACGACCAGCCTCGGAACGATGTTGAACGCCGGCTCCCCGACCTACGGCCCCTCAAAGGCGGCGCTCGAGGCGCTCAGCGCAATCATGGCCAAAGACCTAGGCGGCACCGGGGTCACGGTCAATGTCCTGGTTCCCGGCGGGGTTACAAACACGCCGATGATTTCCGACGTGGCCGGGTTCGACCGGGACAAGCTGATCCAGCCTGAAATCATGGCGCCGCCGCTTGTCTGGCTCGTCTCCGATGCGGCCGGTAATGTCTCGGGCCGGCGATTTCTCGCCATCCACTGGGACCCCGCGCTAGCCCCTGAACAAGCGGCGGAGAAAGCTGGCGCACCGGTCGCCTGGACGAGCATCGCGACAATGCCGATTACACCCAGCCGCTCTTAGCGAGTGTCCCTGTCTCTGGGAATCGACGGGTGTCCCGTTGAGGGGTCGCGATTGTGTCCCGTGTCGCTTGCGACCTGCGGAGCCGCGGGTTAAGAAATTCGCCGGGGGTGGGTTCCGGTGAGAAATCGCAGTTCCCTTTGGTTTTGGTGGATTTTGCCGGCCGTCGCGCTCGCGCTGGCGTCGTGCAAGCCGGACACCAAAGCCCAGGCGCCCGAGGTGCGCCCTGTGCGGACGGTCACCGCCAGCCGGGGCGAGGCCAGCGAAACCGTAGTGCTTACCGGGCACGTCCAGGCCGAAGACGAGCCGGCGCTCGCCTTTCGTATCGCCGGGCGGCTTATCGAGAGACCGGTCAATATCGGCGAGCGGGTCAAGGCGGGACAAGTGCTCGCCAAGCTCGACCCGGAGAATGAGCTCAACGAACTGCGCTCGGCGGAATCCGCCCTTGCGGCCGCACAAGGACAATTGACCTACGCGCGCGGCACCTTCGAACGGCAGCGACAGCTGCTGGCTAACGGACATACACCTCGAGCCCGCTTCGATCAGGCCCAGAACGCATTGCAAAGCGCACAGTCCCAGGTCGACAACGCACAAGCTCAGTTGCAGATCGCGCGCGACCGCGTCGGCTGGACCACCTTGACGGCGGATGCGACCGGGACGGTCACTGCCCGAGGCGCCGAACCGGGCGAGGTCGTGCAGGCCGGACAGATGATCGTTCGACTCGCCCGTCAGGGCGGGCGCGATGCCGTTTTCGACGTGCCGGCCCAATTACTCAGATCGGCGCCAAGCGACGCCCCGATCACGGTGCGTCTGACGGACGATCCCAGCGTGACGGCGACCGGGCGAGTGCGGGAAGTCGGGGCGCGGGCCGACCCTGTCACCCGGACCTTCGAGGTCAAAGTTGGATTGAACGAGCCGCCGGAGGCGATGCGGCTCGGCGCAACCGTTACCGGAACCGTCAATCTGCCATCCGAACCCGTCATCGCCATCCCCGCCACAGCCCTGACCGAACTCAATCGGCAACCCGCTGTCTGGATCGTCGACCCGAAAGCCCTAACGGTGTCTCTGCGTAACGTGGAATTGCTGCGCCACGACCCGGGCACGGTCGTAATTGCCGATGGCCTCGACACCGGCGATATTGTCGTGACGGCAGGAATCCAGGCGCTTCATCCCGGCCAGAAAGTGCGACTGCTCGGATCGTCCTCTTAGATGCAGTTCAATCTTTCGAAGTGGGCGCTCGAGAACCGGTCTCTCGTCGTCTACATCATGATCGCAGCGACGATCGCCGGACTGGCTGCTTTTTTCAGCTTAGGGCGAGACGAAGATCCGCCCTTCGTCATCAAGACAATGGTTGTGCAAGCCGCGTGGCCCGGCGCGACATTGAACGACACCCTGCAGCAGGTTACCGACCGGCTCGAGCGGACCCTTCAGGAAACGCCGAGCCTCGATTTTCTGCGGAGCTTTACCAGCCCTGGTCTGACGACCATCTTTGTCAATCTGAAAGGCGAGACCCGCGCCGCGCAAATTCCCGCCATATGGTACGACGTTCGCACCAGCGTCGGCGATATGCGCCACACTCTCCCGGCTGGCGTGATCGGTCCGGGGTTCAACGATAAATTCGGCGATGTTTACGGTATTATCTACGGCGTTACCGCCGACGGATTTACCCATCGCGAACTGAAAGACTACGCAGAGGATATCCGCTCCCGGCTGATGCGAGTGCCGGACGTGGCGAAGATCGAGATACTTGGCGCCCAGGACGAAAAAATCTTCGTTGAATTCTCGGTTCAGCAGCTCGCCGGTTTGGGAATCGACCGGTCGGCTCTGGCCGCCGCCCTGGCGGCGCAAAACATTGTCAGCCCATCCGGGATTCTGCAAACCGGCAGTGAAAAACTCATCCTGCGGGTATCGGGTGCATTCGAGTCCGAGCGGGACATCCTCGCGGTCAATTTCGTCGCGAATGGCCGCTTGATCCGGCTGCGCGACATCGCCCAAGTGCACCGCGATTATTCGGACCCGCCGCAGCCGATGTTCCGGGTCAATGGAAAACCGGCCATCGGCATCGCGATCTCGATGCGCGACGGCGGCGACATATTGACCCTCGGCGGGAACATCAAAGAGGCCATGCGCGAGATCAAGGCTGATCTGCCGCTTGGCATCGAGCCGATCCTCGTGGCGGATCAGCCTTTTGTCGTCGATCACGCGATTCGCGACTTCACGACGTCGCTGTGGCAGGCGATCGCCATTATCATGGCCGTGAGCTTTGTCAGTCTCGGCATTCGTGCCGGCGCCGTCATCGCGCTTTCAATCCCGCTGACGCTCGCCTTGGTGTTCCCGGTCATGGAAATGACCGGGATCGATCTGCAGCGGATTTCCCTGGGCGCGCTGATCATTGCCCTGGGCCTGCTGGTCGACGATGCGATGACCACCGTCGATGTCATGACCTCTCGCCTCGCAGCCGGCGACAGCAAAGAGGATGCGGCGACATTCGCCTATAAAACCCTCGCGGTGCCGATGCTGACCGGGTCGTTTGTCACTGCAGCGGGTTTCATACCGATCGGCTTCGCCAGGAGTTCGGCTGGCGAATACACCTTTTCGATTTTCGCGGTTGTGTCCTACGCGCTGATACTCTCCTGGTTTGTAGCGGTCATCTTTGCGCCGC
This sequence comes from uncultured Alphaproteobacteria bacterium, assembly GCA_963774345.1. Taxonomy (GTDB): domain Bacteria; phylum Pseudomonadota; class Alphaproteobacteria; order ATCC43930; family CGMCC-115725; genus AP-15. Next base: position 341,302 of record CAVZFB010000028.1, on the reverse strand, counting down.
TGCTCGGCGTCGCGCTCCTCGCCAAACCCAAAACGAAACAGTCCGACAAACCCAGCGCGATCCTCGGCTACTTTCGCGGGTTTCTGCTTGGCGCGATGCGGACGCGCTGGCTCACCATCGGTATAACCCTGGCGGGTTTCGTTGCGGCGGTGCTGGCAAGCCCGTTCGTGGCCCGGCAGTTCTTTCCGCCGTCAGATCGTCCAGACCTTCTGGTCGACCTGTCATTGCCGCAGAACGCCTCGATTTTTGCCAGCGAAGACGCAGCCAAAACACTCGATGGCCTGTTGGCGGGCGACCCCGACGTGGACCAGTGGAGCACCTATGTCGGGCGCGGCGCGATCCGCTTTTATCTGCCCCTAAATGTGGAACTGCCGAACCCCTTCTTCACCCAGGCTGTCGTCCTTGCCAAGGATGTGGCGGCCCGTGAACGGCTGCAGAGAAAGCTCGAGGCAGAGCTTGCCGACAAAATCCCGAGTGCGGTGAACCGAGTGTCGCCACTGGGTCTAGGTCCGCCGGTCGGGTGGCCTGTGCAGTATCGCGTTAGCGGTTTGGATATCAGCGAGCTGCGCGATATCGCGCTGCGGCTTGCGCAGATCGTGGCGACCGATCCCGGTGCGAGACATGTCAATTTCGACTGGATGGAACCGGCGCGAATGGTTCGCGTCCAGATCGACCAGGATCAGGCGCGGTTGCTGGGCGTGAGCACCCAGGCGATCGCCTCGGTCATGAACAGCGTGGTGACGGGCCAGCCGGTTACCCAAGTCCGCGACGGCATCTATCTGGTCGACGTTCTGACGCGAGCGACCGACGAAGATCGCCTGTCGCTTTCGACGTTGCGGACATTGCAGATTCCGCTCCAAAACGGACGCACGGTTCCGCTAAGCCAGATCGCGACCTTCGAGTTCGCTCAGGAATACCCATTGATCTGGCGGCGTGACCGTTTGCCGACATTGACCGTACAAGCCGATGTCGCCCCGGGTGTGCTACCCGAGACCGTGGTCGCCGCGCTCGCTCCGGCGGTAGCCAAATTGAGCGAGAACTTGCCGGCATCCTATCGGATCGAGGTCGGAGGCACGGTGGAGGAAAGCGCGAAATCCCAGGCTTCTGTTTTCGCCGTCGTGCCGTTGATGCTGTTCGTGATGCTGTCTTTCCTGATGCTTCAATTGAGAAGTTTCAACCGGCTCTTTCTGGTCCTCAGCGTCGTCCCGATGGGCTTGATTGGCATCGTTGCGGCGCTGCTTCTGTTCGGCCAGCCTCTTGGGTTCGTGGCCATTCTCGGCATTCTGTCGCTGATTGGAATGATCGCCCGAAACGCGGTGATCCTTATCGAGCAGATCGATTACGAACTGGCGCAGGGTCTCGATGTCTGGAATGCAGTCATCGAGGCGAGCGTGTCGCGTTTCCGCCCGATCATGCTGACGGCGATATCCACGGTTCTCGGGCTGATCCCGATTGCGGTTACGATATTCTGGGGCCCGATGGCCATCGCCGTCATGGGCGGTCTGCTGGTCGCCACGGTTCTCACTCTGATATTTCTGCCGGCGCTCTATGTCGCCTGGTTTCGTGTCAAGGAGCCCGCGGCAGCCGGGAGGAAGGTGATGTCCAACCCTACCGTCACGGACCTGGCATGAACCCGGCGCTCTCGCGGTCAGCGGTGCGGCGAGCCGTTGGATTTTTTGGCGCCTGGGTAGTTCTTTCCGGATACGCCTTGGTTGATCTAGTGCCCGGGGTGATAGCTGCGCTTGCAGCGACGTGGGTTAGCCTGCGCCTGCTGCCCTCCGGCCCGAACCGCATGCAGCCACTCGCCTTGTCCAAAGTCGCGCTGCGGTTCCTGCGCGAATCCGTGCTCGCGGGAGCGGATGTCGCGCGTCGCGCGCTCGACCCTAAGCTGCCGCTCGATCCGGGCTTTATGCCCTACTCGACGGACCTGCCACCGGGTACGGCGCGAAACGCCTTGACCGCGCTGATGAGCCTGCTTCCCGGTACGGTGCCCGTTGGATCGGACCGGAACGGCGCGCTCGTAATCCACTGCCTCGACATCCGGCAGCCGGTGACGGCGCAGCTCGCCGCCGAGGAAGCGCTGCTGGTCCGGGTCATCGGCGGAGCGCCGGGCAATGGCTGACTTTATGATCGCCGCGGCGGCCTTTGTGCTGGCGATGGTGGCGTTGGGCCTGGTGCGTATCTTGCGCGGACCCGGCCGGGCCGATCGCGTCATGGCGGCGCAGTTGCTCGGCACCGGCGGCATTGCCGTGCTGCTCCTGCTGGCGCCGGCGATCCGGATGCCCGGTATGATCGACGTCGCGCTGGTCCTTGCATTGTTGGCGGCTTTCGTCTCGGTCGCCTTCGTCAAGGCTGCCGAGCAGACGGACGCAGCATGAGTCCCGTGCTCGATGCTCTGACCATCATCACCGTGTCCGCCGGCGCCTTCTTTTTTCTCGCAGGCACGGTCGGGCTGCTGCGGTTTCCTGACGCGCTCAGCCGTCTGCACGCGCTGACCAAAGCGGACAATCTCGGGCTCGGCCTGGTCGTGCTCGGACTGCTGTTCCAGGTCGATGGGCCGCTCGCAGCGCTCAAGCTTATCGGCGTCTGGCTCCTCGCTCTGCTGGCCGGAGCTACCGTCACCCAACTGATTGCGCGCACCGCCCGACTGGGTGGGCCGCCCGCGTGACGAGCTGCCTTGGCTTTTGACATCGGCCTCGCCCTATTGGTCCTCGGACTGGCCGTTTGGACCACCGCCGCTCGCGACACATTCGCGGCGGTGGTCGGGTTTGTCGCCTTCGGGCTGCTGCTCGCGCTCGTGTGGGTGCGTCTAGCCGCACCGGACGTGGCGCTGACCGAGGCCGCGATCGGCGGCGGGGTGACCGGCGGGCTGCTGATCGGCGCGAGCGCTCGATTGCGTCCGAGCGAGGCGCTGGCTGACAGCGCGGGGCCGCGCGCAATTCCGCGACTTGCGGCCGCGGTGCTGTGCACTCTGGTGACGGCGGGGCTCGCGGCGATTGTGCTGCTGTTGCCCGAGCCCGCGCCGACGCTGGCTCCTCAGGCCGCGGATAACCTGGCGGCGACCGGCCTCGGCAATCCCGTTACCGCCGTCCTGATGGCGTATCGCGCGATCGACACGCTGCTCGAGACGGTGGTGCTGCTGCTCGCACTCCTCGGCATCTGGTCGCTGGCGCCGGACCGAGTATGGGGCGGCTTGCCCGCCGCACTTCGTTATCCTGGCTCAAACGGTGCGTTGACTTTTCTCGCACAGCTGCTGGCGCCGGTTGGGATACTCGTCGGCATCCATATCTTTTGGATCGGCTCGACTGCTCCAGGGGGTGAATTCCAAGGTGCAACGATTCTAGCCGCCATGTGGATTCTCGTCATGATGGCTGGGCTTGTCGACGCACCTGAGGTGAGTCGTCGTTGGTTGCGGCTTGTGCTGGTGGCCGGGCCGGCGACTTTCCTCGCGATCGGGCTTGCCGGTTTCGCGATCGCTGGCGCCTTCCTGGCATATCCAGAATCTCACGCCAAGCTGTTGATTCTGACGATCGAGGTGCCGGTAACGCTGTCGATCGCGGCGACGCTCGCCCTGTTGGTGGCCGGCCCGTCGGAACGAGCGCGGCAGCGATGAGCGCCGCGACGATCTATGGGTTGTGCAGCGCCGTCCTGGTGGGCCTGGGTCTGTTCGGCCTGATCGCCCACCCGCAGCCGCTCCGCAAGATCGTCGGCTTTAACCTGATCGGCGCGGGTGTGTTTCTGCTGTTCGGGGTCGTCGCCCGCAGAGGCGCTGCCGCCGGGTTCGACGGCGACCCGGTACCGCAGGCGTTGGTCATCACCGGCATCGTCGTCGCCTTTTCGGCAACAGCATTGGCTGTGACGCTGGTGCTGCGGCTTTTTCAGCAGACGGGGCAAGCGAGCTTGGCGTCGGATGAATAGCCAACCCTGATGCCGACTTCTGCAACGCCAGGCGGGTTCCTGCTTGTTCTGGCGATCATCTTCCCGGTGATGGGCCTGCTCCTGGCACTCTTTCTAGGCGGGCGCTATGCGGAGCGCGTCGCCGTCGCGGTAATGCCGGTCGGGCTCGCCGTCGCGATCGCGGTTGCTGCCAACGTCTGGCGCTCCCGCAAGGTGGTGCAATACTTCGTCGGTGGTTGGGCACCGCCGCTCGGCGTGGCTTTGCGTGCGGACGGCTTTTCCGCAGTAATGGTGGTGACGACGGCACTGCTGATCCCGGCCATCGGGCTGTTCGCGCGAGCGCAATTTCCGACGCTACAAACTACGGAAGCGCGGGCGCCGCTGATATTCTGGACATTGCTGCTGGCCGTCTGGGCAGCGATGAACGCCGTCTTCTTCGGCGCCGATCTGTTCAATCTGTATGTCGCCCTCGAGCTGCTGACTTTCGCCGCTGTGCCGTTGGTCTGCCTGGACGGCCGCGCTGAGACCTTGGCGGCCGCATTGCGTTACCTGCTCTTTGCGCTGCTCGGCTCCGTCCTCTATCTGCTCGGGACCGTAATGTTGTACGGCGCTTACGGCACGCTCGATATCGTCCTTTTATCCAGCCGGGTTCATGGGGAGCCGGTCGCCTGGGCGGCGCTATCGCTGATGACGGCGGGGCTGTTGGCCAAGGGAGCACTCTACCCTCTGCATTTATGGCTGCCGCCCGCCCACGCTGGTGCGCCCGCTCCGGCCAGCGCCGTGCTGTCGGGGCTCGTGGTAAAGGCGCCGTTCTTTCTGGTGGTCCGGCTGTGGTTCGATGTCATGCCCAGGCTGCCCGACCATGCAGCGGCGCAAGTGCTCGGCGCCCTGGCCACCGCGGCGATCCTGTTCGGCAGCGTGATCGCCCTGCGGCAGGTCCGGCTGAAGCTGTTGATCGCCTACTCGACGGTGGCGCAGATCGGCTATTTGTTCCTGATTTTCCCGCTTGCCGGAGGCGCCCAGATCGGCCATCCCTGGGGCAGTTCCGCCTGGACCGGCGGCGTGCTTCAGGCCATCTCCCACGCTTTTGCCAAGGCCGCCATGTTCATGGCTGCCGGCCTGGTATACGAAGCGCTCGGGCACGACCGTATTGCGGGGCTCGCGGGGATTGGGCGGGCCCTGCCGATCACCGTCTTTGCGTTCGGCCTCGGCGGGATGTCGCTGATGGGTCTACCGCCCAGCGGAGGCTTCGTGGCGAAAGCAATGTTACTGACAGCGGCGGTTGTGGAGGGCCAGTGGTGGTGGGCGCTGGTCATCCTGGTGGGCGGGTTGCTTGCTGGGGGCTATGTGTTCCGTGTCCTCGCCCGAGCGCTGGCCGACCCGGATGAGCCTTTGACCTTGGTAGCAGAGATATCCCGCACCCGGCAGGCAGTAGTATTGGCGGTGGCGCTGGTTGCGCTGATGCTGGGTTTTATACCGCTGCGGCCCTCGGGATTGCTGCTGATCGGCCGTCCGCCCGCAGCCGTAATGGACTTCAGGTGAATCGCTTCTCGTGGCCGGCAGCTGCTCGATCGTGGCCGCTGGTTAGACCGAGACTTGCGCGGGATTTCCGGCTGTGATCCTCGCAGACGCGTTGCTTGTCGCTGCGCTAGCTGCACCGCTCGTAATGCTGTTGGCCTGCCTGTCACGGCGTCTGAGGGACGGCATGCCGGCGGCGTTGGCGTTCGCCCCGATTCCTGCGCTGGCAGCGGCGTTGCTCACCCCTGGCGGCGCACCGCTGGTGTTTTTTCCGCCGCCGTTGCGTATGACGCTGACGCTCGACGTGCCTGCGGCGCTACTGCTCGGGATCGCGGCGCTACTGTGGATCGTCGCCGGCGCCTACGCCGCGACCTATTTGCGCGGCAAGCCGAATGCCGGACGCTTTGCCGAGTGGTGGCTGCTAACCCTGTCAGGCAGCCTCGGCGTCTTTATGGCCGCAGACCTAGTGAGCTTCTATCTGACTTATTCCGTCGTCAGCCTCGCGGCTTATGGTCTGGTCGTGCATGACGGCACACCCGGCGCCTGGCGGGCCGGCGGCGTCTATGTCGCTCTTGCGGTGCTGGGCGAGGCCTTTTTGCTGATGGCGTTCGTGTTCATGGCGGAAGCCACTCCGAACGGCAGCCTGCTGATACGCGACGCCGTAGCGGCGCTGCCTGCGTCGCCCTGGCGTGATGCCTCGCTGGCGCTGCTGATCCTCGGCTTCGGTTTGAAGATTGGCCTTGTGCCAGGCCATGTGTGGATGCCGCTTGCCTATCCCGCGGCGCCGACCCCTGCCGCGGCGGTGCTGAGCGGTGCGGCGGTCAAGGCCGGCGTGATTGGGCTGATCCGCTTTTTGCCCCTCGGAGTGGCCATGCCGGCTTGGGGCGAAGCGCTGGCCGCTGCGGGAATGTTCTCGGCCTTCTACGGTGTCGTGGTCGGGATCACCCAAGACAATCCCAGAACGGTACTGGCCTATTCCAGCGTCAGCCAGATGGGGTTGCTGGCGGCGGTGCTCGGCATGGGATGGGCCGCGGGCGACGCCGACGCCGGGCTGGGAGCCAGCTTTTCGGCGGCGCATCACCTCCTCGTCAAAAGGCGGGCTGTTTCTTGCGATTGGCGTTGCCGCTGCGACTCGGCCGCGCCTATGGCCGGTGTTGTTGCCGGCGGCGGTCTTGGCGCTCGGGCTCGGCGGCCTGCCCCTCACCGGGGGCGCTCTGGCGAAGCTGGCGGTAAAGTCGGAATTTGGGGAGGGTTTTGTCGGGGTGCTGGCGTCATTGTCGGCGGCCGGCAGCACATTGCTGATGCTGCATTTCCTTCGCCGTCTCGCCGCGACCAGGGCAACGGATTCCGAGGGAGCGTCACCGACCGGGCTTATTTGGCCCTGGCTGGCGATCGCGTTCGCCGCGGTTGCAATTCCCTGGATGCTATATCCGATGGCCAAAAGCGGCACGCGGCTCGACGCTCTCGCCCCCGGTGAAGTCTGGGCGGGGCTGTGGCCGGTTTTGCTCGGAGCGGTTTTTGCGATCCGGGTTGTGGCGCTGGGGAGGGAGGCTGCCGCGGGTTCCGGAGGGGGATATTGTGGTCGCCGGCGAGGTCGCAGTCCGTGCGGCCGCCACCCGGAGCGAGGCGGTCGAGCGGGCCGATAGCTGGCTGCGACAATGGCCGGTCGCAAGCTCGTCGCTGGTGGTTGTCGCTATACTGCTCGGCGCTGCGATGCTGGCGTGGCGTTAGCCCCCGACCGATGATCATGGCCGGCCGTGGATCTCGATAGCCCTCCAAATCCGACCGGCGACCGCATGCTCCGCCTCGCGGCGCTGACATGCGCCATCATCCTCGCGCTCGCCGCCTTGTATCTGGCGCGCGGCGTCATGACGCCGGTGGCCTTCGCGCTGTTCATCATCGCGCTGGTGTGGCCACTGCAACGCCGGCTGAAGACACGGCTGCCACAGCTGGTAGCGATCCTGCTGACAGCCGCGGTCGCACTCTTTGCGATCGGTATCGGCTGCTGGCTGATCGTGTGGGGTTTCGGCAGGATCGCGCAGTGGGTCATCGCCAATTCCGCGCGGCTACAAGGTCTGTACCAGCACCTGGCCGACCTTTTGGAGCAGCGCGGGCTCTACGCCGCCGAGCTGATTGCCGAGCAATTCAACATGTCATGGATTGTCGGCGTCGTGCGCGGAATCGGCGCCAGCCTGCAGGGCATCGTCAGCTTTGCCCTCGTGACCTTTATATTCGTCATCCTCGGCTTGCTCGAATTGGAGCCGCTCGGGCGGCGCCTCGGCCGGATCGGCGACGGAACCTTTGGTGCGGCCGCCATTGATGTCGCCGCTCAAATCGCCGGCAGGCTGCAGACTTATATGCTTGTGCGTTTCGGCATGAGTGTGCTGACCGGGCTTGGCTTCTGGGCGTTTACCGCGGCCTACGGGCTCGAGCTCCAGCGCGAGTGGGGTGTAATCGCCTTTGTTCTGAATTTCATCCCATTCATCGGATCGTTCATTGCTACTTTGCTCCCCACTCTGTTTGCCGCAGCGCAATACAAATCGTTTTCGTCGGCCGTTTGGGTATTTCTCGGTCTCAACGTCGTACAATTCGTCGTCGGCAGCTACATCGAGCCGCGTGTTGCCGGAGCGGCGGTTTCGATCTCCCCCTTCATGGTGCTGTTCGCGGTGTTTTTTTGGGCGATGTTGTGGGGCATCGCCGGCGCCTTTATCGGCGTCCCGATCCTGATCGCGTTGGCGAGCCTCTGCGCGAAAAATCCGGCGACCCGCGGTATCGCGATCGCACTCTCGGCGGATGCCGCGACGGATGACCGGGCAAATCGGTAGGCACAGGGCGGGCGCGCCTTGCGAGACAGGTTCTGGCATGTGCTGGTCGCGCAACGGTCGGAATTCAACCGGCATTGACATCATAGCGTGAGTCGGGCTCGTCTCCGAGACTTCGGGTTGGCGTCCCGGATGTGATTTCCTGATCATCGCCGCACCTTGGGGAGGAGGTGACTTGCGGGTTTGGGATTTGCGGCGTGGTGACGACGACGACAACTGCACCAGCCCGCACGGTCGCGGTCTCCGCAGCCTCGTCTTCTCGGCAGCGCTGGAGTTCAATTATCTAAAGGCGCCGATCGGCTTCATCGCGCTCATCGTCGTCCCGGCCTTGCTCATCGGTATCGCGCCATCGGTCGTGATCGACTATGGGCGCCTGATGTTTCACACATCATATCTAGCCGGATACAGCCCGATCGTCGGGCTCGCCTTATTTTTGCTGCTGGCCGGAGCTGCCTTCTGGATCGGCCGGCCGCTTGCAGCCATGGCGTTCGATAATTTCTGGCATCTCCACTACAGCCTGGTGCTGCCGATCCTTGTTGCGTTGCGAGAGCTGCTGCGATCGCTGGTCGAGCGGTTCGCGCCGTCGGTCGGTTACCCCGGAACAGCTCGCTCGCGGACGAAAAATCTGCGGCATCGCCACCGCAATGCTGGTCGTTGCCGGTGGCCTCGCGTTGGCGGCGATCGTAGAAGTTTCGCTCGGTCTCCAGCTCGTCGACATCTTGCACGTCCGATTTTGGACAGTGACGAGGGCGGCGCTGGGCAATGCGGCGGTGGTCCTCGGGCTGGCGGCCGCCATCGAGAGCCTTTACTGGATCTGGCGCGAGTTCTCGCTCGACAGCCTGGCCCGCGACTGGATGCCTAGTCCGCCGGGCGTAGGCGCGTCGCTCGTTCGTGTCGCGCATTTGTCGGATCTCCATGTCGTCGGCGAGCGTTACGGCTATCGCATGGAAGCCGGGACGGACGGTCCGCGCGGCAACCAGTGTATTCGCAGCGCGCTGCGCAAGCTGGCCGCGATTCATGCTTCGACCCCCCTGGATCGTGTGCTGATGACCGGGGACATCACCGACGCCGGGACCCGGGCCGAATGGGCGGCGTTTATCGACCTGCTGCGCGGTTGCCCCGAGTTACGCCGGCGGCTGTCCCTGGTTCCGGGTAACCACGACGTCAACATTATCGATCGTACCAACCCCGGGCGTCTGGATCTGCCGTGGAGCGCCGGCCAATCGCTGCGCAAGCTCCGCGTCGTTCTTGCGCTCGACGCCTTCGGGGGAGACCGCGCTCATGTCGTGGACCACGGGTCCGGCGCGCTGGGCCCGACGCTCGCGGACTACCTGCGGCAAGGCAGGCGCGCCGAGCTGCTGCGCGCGCTGGCCGAACGAGGCGCCACGCGCGGACGCCGGGAAATGGCGAAAGTGTGGGAAGCGATCTTTCCGCTGGTCGAACCCGCCGGGGCCGGATGATCAATACGGGCTGATCCTGCTCAATTCGAACGCCCGCAGCCACTTCTCGCTGACCAACGCGATTGGTGTCGTCAGTCCGTCACAAATCAAGGCGCTGAAATTGGTGCTGCAAAGAACATCCCCTCAGCCGTGGCTCATTCTGCTCCATCATCAGATCGTCGAATATCCAGTGGTTTCGATCAGCCTGCGTGAGCGCATCGGCCTGGCATTGGTCAATGCGCCGGATCTCGTAGCGGTTCTGGCGCCGCATGCGCAGCGTGTTATCGTGCTCCACGGCCATCGCCATAGGGATTGGGTCGGCGTTTGCGGGAACATCGTCTTGTGCTCCGCGCCGTCGACGTCGCTCGGTACTGCCGGCGTGGACAAATATCGCGGCAGCTTTCACATTCATCAGCTGTCGGTCGAGGCCAGCGGTCTTCGGCTGACCGCAACCGAGCGCGTCAGCGTCTCGTAGAACCATCTCGCCTCGGATTCATTGTAATCGCCAAGGGAGGATAGCATGTTAACAGCCGGCAATTTCAGCTTTGGTAACTTTCTGCTCGATGTCTTGTCTATATTTGTATTTGTGCTGTGGTTCTGGTTGTTGATTACGGTGATCGGCGATCTGTTCCGACGTCATGACATTTCTGGCTGGGGCAAAGCGATCTGGGTGATCGTGCTGATTGTGTTCCCCTATCTGGGGGTGTTCATCTACCTGATCTCACAAAGTCGCGGGATGGCCGAGCGGAACAGTGCAGCGCGCGCAGCAGGCGCGCGACGAGCTTCGCCACGTCGTCGGCTTCAGCGCCGCCGACGAGATCGAGAAGCTCGAACGGCTGAAGAATGCGGGCACCATTTCCAATGAGGAATACACCCGGCTGCGCGCCCGGGTAATGCAGTAGTCGTTACCCGAACCAGCATAGCTGTTTCAACGAGCGTTGGGGCTTTCGCTGCTCGGAATGCCGCTATCCACCTGGGCGCGCACCCGATTACCCGTGTCGCCGGCCCGCCGCGTATCCCTGTTGGAAGGCTCTGTCTTGAGAGCGCCGGGATTGGTCGACAAGCAGGCCGCCAGCCAGGCCGGCTCCCGCACCGATTCCGGCGCCGAGCCCGGCGTTTCCGCCGATGGCGCCGATAATCGCACCTACTCCGGCCCCGGCCGCGGTGCCGGTGAGCGCGCGCTGCTGGGTCGGGGTCATGTCGGCACAGGCGATGACCGGCAAAGCGAGACCAGCGACTATCAAAAGCTTTTTCATGAAATCCCCCGGAATGAGTACGATCAGTGCGATGCCGGGCACGGATAGCGTTCGCGCATAAAGCCGAACAACCCGTCGGTGGCGGTTTGCGTCATGCGGTCCGGCGCGGCCCTCGCCCAATTGACGAATTCGCCCATTGCCTGCGTTCGGGTCGGCGGTGGATCCGGCAGGCAGAACAGCTTTGGCCCGCGAAAAGCGGCCATGTTCAGCATCTCTACCGTGACCGCAGCCTGAATGTAGCCTTCGCAGAAGTTCACGGCCGCCGTCCCGATCCCGTTATCGGGTGTAGCGCTGCAGAGCTCGACCAGATCGCTCGTCGATTTCGCGTCGAAATTTGCTTCCGTGGCGGAGTAAGCGGCGCTTGGTAAGAACAAAGCCAGTGTTGCAGTCGCTATCCATCCTTTAAACGTCATGTTTCCCCCTTCCGTTAGATTGGCCCAGGACGATCGTAACCGAGCCGCGAACCTCAAAACGAACCCACTAAAGATCCGAGCGCGATAATTACGACGAGCGCGATGATCGGGCCGACGATCGCGGCCATTACAATGTCGAAATAGCTCTCGCGATGGGTCGACCCGCAGACCGCAAGCAGGGTCACAACAGCGCCGTTCTGCGGTAGGCTGTCGAGCGTACCGGCGCTCATGACGGCGATGCGATGCAACAGCGCGGGATCGATGCCGTGCTCGGCAGCAAGGCGCAGATAGGTCCCGCCCAGCGCTTCGAGCGCGATCGTCAGGCCGCCGGAGGCCGAGCCGGTCAAGGCGGCCAGCAAATTGGTCGCGACGGCCAGTGAAACGAGCGGTCCGCCGCCGATCGACAGCACCCACTCGCGCACCATGGCGAATGCCGGTACCGCTGCGACCACCGCACCAAAGCCGACTAGGCTGGCGACGCTCAGCACCGGCAGCACCGATGCGTTGGCGCCAGCATCCATGGTCTCGCGCACCGCGGGCAGGCGCCGCCAATTGACAATGACAACGACGGCTATCGCAATCATCAGGGCGCTCACCACCGACCACACCCCGCCCACGGCGGCGAGCGAGGTCGCGCCAAACTGCTCCTTGGCCAGAAACGACACGTCGAGGCTCGGGAGAACGACCAACGTCATCAGAACATTGACGCTCACCACAACCAGGAGCGGAAGCGCCGCCGAGGCGATCGGCGGCAATTCCCGGGCCGGGCGGCCACGATCGACCTCGGGAGGATCGAACTCGTGCGAAGTGGTGGCGCGTTGACGCACCATCTCGTCTTCGACCGCCCTGTCGATAGGAACAGAGGCGGCCAGGCCAAATCCTTCGCCCTTGCGGCGGGCCGCGGCGGCGGCGCGCCCTAGCCACCATAAGCCGAATGCCAGCATGATCGCCGAGGCGATGATCCCAAGACCGGGTGCAGCCAACGTGGTCGTGCCGAAAAACGGCATCGGAATGGCGTTCTGGATGGCCGGCGTTCCCGGTAGCGCCGACATCGTAAAGGTGGACGTGCCCAACGCGACCGTGGCGGGGATCAGCCGGTTGGGAAGCGTCGCGGTGCGAAAGACGGCCTGCGCCATCGGGACGAGCACAAAGAACGCGACGAACAGGCTGACGCCCCCATAGGTGACCAGCGCTCCGGCCAGCACGACAGTGAGGATCGCGCGCTGTGGCCCCAGCTTCTCGGACATGAAATTGGCGATCGCGGCGACCGAACCACTGTCCTCCATCAGCTTGCCGAACAGAGCGCCAAGTAGGAAAATCGGGAAAAACTGCGCGATAAAGCGGGACGCATTGTCCATGAAGGTCTGCGTCCAATAGGGGAGCGTCGGTCCTCCCGCGAAAGCGGCGGCGATCAGGGCCGCCCCGGGCGCCAGCAACAAGATGCTCCAGCCCCGATACGCCAGCCAAACAAGGAGGGCGAGCCCGAGGAGGATGCCGAAAAGCCCCATGGCGTCAGACGCTCTTTTCGGGCCTATCGCCGGCGAGCGAGCAGAACCATCTGCGACTGATGCCGTCTATGCCGATCGAGGAAGGCGCCCCACGGCGCCCGTTGCCGCACCAGGTCAACACGCCGTCTTGCATGGCAAAGCGAGTGTAACGACGACCGCTGCCAAACTCGTCATCGACCGGCCGCGCTGATCGCATAATTCCGGTCGGCGCCTTCCGGCAAATGCGCCGGTTGCACGCTTTCGTCAAAAATCCAGGACAGGTCCAAAGAATTGCGGACGCCGAGATCCGCGTAATGCCGCGACAGCCAGTTTTGTGCGGCTTTTCTGCCCTGATCTCGAAGATAGGTGAGAAAGGCCCATTCGGCGTTGACCTTGCTGGAAACGCCGAGCGCGAGCATGGTCTCCTCGTCGTAAATCGCGTGGATGCGCGCGTCGCGATACGCCTCACGCTCGAGGTTTTCGTGGTGTATCACCTCCCAAAGGAACGCAAGCGAGCGCAATTCCTTGAGCAGAGCAGCGTTGAAGGTAATCTCGTTGAGCCGGTTCTGGATATCTCGCGCCGATTGCGGGATATCCGGGCGGTAGAACGGGTTGATCTGGATCAATACCAGATCGCCAGGTTCGCATTCGTCGACCAGCGGGAACAGTGCCGGGTTGCCCATATAACCACCGTCCCAATAGGCCTCTCCATCGATTTCGACGGCTTTGAACATAAACGGCAGACAAGCCGAGGCCATGACGCAGTCGAGCCCGATCCCGGGCTGCCGAAAAATCTTTGGCTTGCCGCTGCGAACATTGGTCGCGGTCAGAAAGACTTTGACGCCGCTCGCGTCATTGACCGCGTCGAAGTCGATCGCCTCCGAGACAACATCTCGAAGTGGATTGAAGTTCATCGGATTGGTATCATAGGGCGAAAGCACCCGTGAAAGATTTTCCATCAAAATGTATGCGGGCGAGTTGTCCAGGCTCCAATTCCCCATGAACATGTCGACAATCGAGCGTCGGATCGGGCTGTATCGCGCCGCGGCGCTGGTAGCGGCCCAGAATTTTTCGAGACACTTTCGAGCCTCGGTGGGGCCGCCACGCGCCATCCCGTCAGCAAGTGCAACGGCGTTCATGGCGCCGGCGCTGGTGCCGCTGACCGCCTCGATATGAAGCCGCTCGTCCTGGAGAAGCTGGTCGAGGACGCCCCAGGTAAAGGCGCCATGCGAGCCGCCGCCCTGCAAAGCGAGCTTGATCGTTTTCGTGGTCCGCCTATTCATCCAATCCTCCGGTACCTGACCTTGCCCACGACGCATATCTAGGAAGCAACGAGCTCGGCGCCGCAGGCCGCCCCCGGGCGCTCGCTGTTCCTCCCGCTTTTCCGTTTCTTTCGGCGTCCGACGCTGCGCAGGGCAGTGCGACCTGACGCGCATCAATCCGCGAACGTGGTCGCTGGGCCGAAACGTCGGCCTATCAGCGCCAACCGTCAGCGCGCCGTCAACAAGAAAGCCGCGAGACGCCCGACGACGACTCCGGCCCAGATTCCAGCCGTGAGCCTAACGACGCCGAGTGTCGCTGTCTTGGGCTGCGAATCCCACGAAATAGGCTGGGCGTCCCAATTCACGCTCTCCGTTGCCGGATCATCGAGACTCCAAATGTCGCCGCGGGGCAACAGCCGTCTATTCTGCCGGCGCGGTTCAGGGAGGCTGACGCTCATGGCTGCCTTGGTCGCGTTGCTTATGATGCCCATGTGGTCTCTTCTAGTTGAGCCCAGCGGCTATCTGAGGCATGTCGGCAAAAGCTTGTTACGAGGTGAGCCGTGTTCTCCTGCACATCAGGTGATACAACAACATCGTCCGGTTATGCCGGCTGCCTCTGCCACAGGCCGGAGTTACACTCTCTGACGCGGCGGATCAGCGCGGATCTTTCCCGACGGGGCTTTGTCGCCGCGATGGCCGCCTCGCTTGCGTTGGTGGGCTTGCCCAAACCCATCGGCGCGCAGCCGCTGCCCCTGCAACCGGCGCGGCCTATCCTCTTCACGAATTTCCGGCTGTTCGACGGCAGATCCGGCACTTTGCGCGACGGGCTCCGTGTGCTCGTTGAGGGCAACCTGATCAAGGCCGTGGCGGGGGGCAACCCAGCTGCACCGGACGGCGCGCAAGTGATCGATTGCGGGGACCGGGTTCTTATGCCGGGCCTGATCGACGCGCACTGGCATTCGATATTTGCCGCACTCCCGCTCCCGACTTTGTTGTCCGCGGATATCGGATACATCTATCTGGCTGCCAGCGTGGAGGCCGAGCGCACCTTGATGCGCGGCTTCACCACGGTCCGGGATGTCGGCGGTCCTGCCTTCGCACTGAAGCAGGCGATCGACGAGGGTCTGGTGCCGGGCCCCCGCATTTATCCGTCCGGCGCCATGATAACCGCCACCGGCGGCCATGGTGACCTGCGTCCATTGTCCGATCTGCCGAGCGTCGGCGGCACGCTTAGCCGAATGGAGCAGACTGGCGGCAGCATAATTGCCGATAGTCCGGATCAGGTTCGAAAGCGCGTGCGCGAGCAACTCCTCCGGGGTGCTTCGCAGATCAAGCTCGTGGCAAGCGGTGGCGTATCGTCGCCGCGCAGCCCGTTGCACGCCTCCACATTCACCGAACCCGAACTGCGCGCGGCGGCGGAAGCTGCGGAGGACTGGGGCACCTATGTCACGGCGCACGCTTATCCGCCGGCCCCGATCCGACGGGCGATCGCCGCGGGGGTCACGTGCATCGAACACGGTCATTTGATGGACGAAGCAACCGCCGAGCTGATGGCGGAGAAGGGCATATGGTTGAGCCTTCAACCATTCGTCGGAGATGACGACTTAATTTGTCTGACCGGCCAGAGTTGGGTTGACCAACTTCAGGTTATCGCCGGCACGGATAAGGCATATACACTGGCGAAAAACCACAAGATCAAAACGGCATTCGGTTCGGATTTACTATTCTCTGGGACGCTGACAATGCGCCAGGGCACGATGTTGACTCATCTGAACTCGTTGGTACACCGCGTCCGAGACTTTGCAGATGGCAACCGCCATTAATGCCGAGCTGCTCAGCTTATCCGGTCCGCGCAATCCTTATCCGGGGATGTTGGGGGTCGTCAGAGATGGCGCTCTTGCCGACCTGTTGGTCGTCGACGGCGACCCCATTGAGAACATCAATCTTATAGAGAACCCTGCCAAGAACTTCGTCATAATCATGAAGGACGGAAAGATCTATAAGGATGCACTCAATCCATGAGGTCCCGGCGAATACCGATCGTGCGGGGTAATTGCGTTCGTGACCTGATCTGGTTTTTGTACCACAGTTGCGCCTGATCTCCGCCGCAAAATGTCCCTCGCTCGGCGGGCGGCGCATTCCATCTAAACGGGAGGACTGACATGTTGTTTGCAGGTGGTTTCACTTTCTCCAACTTTCTGACAGACGTCTTTTCGATCTTTATCTTCGTGCTGTGGTTCTGGTTGCTGATCACGGTATTCGGCGACCTGTTCCGCCGGCGGGACATGTCCGGTCTGGCCAAGGTGCTTTGGGTCATAGTGCTGATTGTGTTCCCTTATATCGGGGTGTTCGTCTACCTAATCTCGCAGGGCCGCGGGATGGCGGAGCGGCGCAATCAGCAGGTCCAGCAGGCTCGCGAGGAGCTCCGCCAGGTGGTTGGCTTTAGCGTGGCCGACGAACTCGAGAAACTCGAACGCTTGAAGAATTCAAGCACGATTTCCATTGAAGAGTACACGCAGCTCCGCGCTCGCGCCGTGCAGTAGCCGAGAGTAGAAAGAGCAGACGATCCTTGCTAACCGCTGGCGCCGTTTTGCGCCGGGCTGATCGTCAGTCTGCTGGTGCTGCTGCTCTCACTCTGCCCGCCGCTTAAGCTCACAGGAGTATCGTGAAATGATCGATGTCGGTAAGGCCAGAAAACACATCGACCAGCGCTGGGGAGATGAGATCGTCCCGACCCTGGCCGAATACATCAAGATCCCCAACAAATCGCCGGCCTTCGATCCCGATTGGGCGGCGCACGGCTATATGGAGGAGGCGGTCTCGCTGTTCGAGCGCTGGGCGCGGGCAAAGCTGCCTTCGCTGCCGGGCGCGTCCCTGGAAACCGTTCGACTGCCGGGCCGCACGCCGGTCATCGTCATTGACGTACCGGGCGCTGGCGCGGACACCGTGCTGCTTTACGGCCATCTCGACAAGCAGCCGGAAATGAAGGGCTGGACCGAGGGGTTTGGTCCGTGGGTTCCGCGGCTTGAGGGCGACAAGCTCTACGGCCGCGGCGGGGCGGATGACGGCTATGCGATGTTCGGCGCGCTGAGCGCCTTGTTGGCGCTGCGCGAGCAGGGCGTCCCGCATGCGCGCTGCGTGATCCTGATCGAAGCCTGCGAGGAATCGGGCAGCTACGATTTACCCTACTATGTTGATCATCTGGCAGGGCGGCTTGGCAGCCCGTCGCTGGTGGTTTGCCTCGATTCCGGCTGTGGCAATTACGATCAGCTCTGGTTGACGACTTCACTGCGCGGCATGACCGCTGGCACGCTCGACGTCCGGGTGCTCGATGAAGGCGTGCATTCGGGCGACGCCTCGGGGGTGGTGCCATCGAGTTTCCGCATCGTGCGGCAGCTGTTGTCACGGCTCGAAGACGAGGCGACAGGCGCGGTACGGCCATCCGAGCTCTACGCCCAGATCCCGGCCGAACGGGTAGCTCAGGCGCGCGATGCCGCGGCGGCGCTCGGCGACGCCGTCTACACCAAGTTTCCATTTACGCTGGGCATGGCGCCGTCCGCCGATGACCTGACCGAGCTGGTCCTGAACCGCACCTGGCGGCCGCAACTGGCGGTCATTGGCATCGATGGCCTGCCAAGCCCGAGGGACGCCGGCAACGTGCTGCTGCCCTTCACACGGGCGCAACTCAGCCTAAGGCTGCCGCCGACTGTGGACGGCGAGGGCGCTGCCGCCAGGCTGCGCGCGCTGCTCGAAAAAGACCCGCCCTATGGCGCGCAAGTCGCATTCGATCTCGGGTCGAGCGCTACCGGCTGGAATGCGCCGCCACTGGCGCCGTGGCTCGAACAATCCCTGGCGCGCGCGTCGCTGGCCGCGTTCGGGGCGCCGCCAGCCTATATGGGCGAGGGCGGCACCATCCCGTTCATGGCGATGCTCGGCGAGAAATTTCCGCAAGCGCAGTTCGTCGTCACCGGTGTGCTCGGCCCGCACTCCAACGCGCACGGCCCGAACGAATTCCTGCACATCCCGACCGGCCAGCGCGTCACCGCCGTCATCGCCCAGGTCCTCGCCGACCATCACGCCCGCCCCGCCGCGGCATAGGTGCTTCGCATAGGCTGGGCGATTTCGATTGCCGAAGCGGGACAAACGCGGTGATCCTGAGTTTACGTTCAGGCCGATCCGGCGGATGTCGGTAACGGATGGGAAATCTCCAATGATGAAACGCCTGTTGTTGGGTAGTGCTGTGGCTTGTTTGCTTACCGCCCAAACCGCCAACGCGAAAGGTTGTCTCGAAGGTGCGGCCTTGGGTGGCGTCGCAGGACATATGGCCCACCACACGTTCCTTGGTATTTTTGGCGGGTGCGCGGGTGGAATGTACGTACACCATTTATATTCCAAGTGGAAGAAAGCTCATCCTGACGGTACGATGAATGATTTTGTCTCGGAAAACAAAGACCAGCTGCCGGCGGGCTGGGCAGAGCGTTTGAGCACCGTGGGCGACAGTAGTAATCTTCGAGCACAATAAGCGGGGCCATGCTGCCGGATCAGCAGGTTCGCGGCAGCCAGGGTCGATGGCTATGCTGACCACTGCACTGGGTCTCCTTGTCCAGGCGATATGCGCCATGACATTCTCGACGTGATGCTCACCAAAGACATCCTCTTCGGCATGAACCTCCTGACCCTGGTGGGCTTGCTGATGACCGGGTTCGGGCTCACTCTGCGCCGATCGGCACGAGCCGGGTTGCCCTTCTGCATCGGCTTCATGGGGGTCGGAACGGCTTTGGTGCTAGTCGGGCTGTGCGCGAGCGGGTGGCCACGCTAAAGCCCCTTCAATGGTCATAGGATCGACCGACATTTCGCTAATCTCAGGATGAGGTCAGAGCCCGATAGTCCGGCGCCGGTGCGACACGATGACCCTTATGGGGTTGTGCGCACGGGCCACAGGCTCATTTGTTGCGCCGCAACATTGTTGGGGTGTGCGTATGCGAGAGCCGATCGAAAGCGGGCGGGACATCGTGCACAGGCCGGTCGGCAGATGGCGCATCGTCATGTCGGCCTGGCTGGCCGCGATCATATTCGTGGTGCTGTTCGCCGGGTTCCAAGCCCTGGCCTCTCGGCACGGTCCCTCACCGCGCGCTGCGAGCCTAGCCGGGGCTGTCATCCCCCGTCACGATCCGCGCTTTTTCGGACCGGACGAGGTGGCGGCGTCGGACTGGCAGGAGCGGGCCAAGGCCGAGGCCTATTCCGAGTGGTAATCCATTCCGCAACCTCCAGACTGCGACGGTGAGGTCAGAGCCTGGCCCCCAATCACGCAGCTGGTATCGACGCCGTTTTTTGGAGTGCTATAACCGGCGGCGGGAAGGCGAGCGGTGGCGCCGAGTAGCAAATAGAGTAGCGATCACCGGATGGTCGCCGCTAAGTATCTGACTTTGCCGGGTTAGCACAGTGGCAGTGCAGCGGTTTTGTAAACCGAAGGTCGGGGGTTCGAATCCCTCACCCGGCACCATTATATCGGCTTCGTTTGCCTCACGCGCCGCGGCGGTCAGGTCGGGTCGCGACACGGTGCCATATTCCGGGCCGATCAGTATCGCGGCGCGGCGCATCTCGTCACGCTCCTGAAAGCGCCCCTCGGCGCCGATCCACTGGCCGGGCCACGGCGTCACGCTGTCGAAGTCGATCTTGCCGCTCTTATCCGACTGATGGATGCCGGCGCTTTTCAGATAGTCGATGACGATCTGCGAGAAATCGACCTGCGGCGCGCCGGTGCGCCGGCGCTTTCCCTCGGCGGCATCGAGTTCGTCGGCCAGTTCGGTTTCGTCAGTCGCGGCGATGCGGTGCGGCGACAGGCTCTCGACCGTGAACGGGCCGGCGACCCTGACACGGCCGGGATCGGCATAGGGACGGTCGTAGAGCATTTCGACGTCGGCGGCCTGGGCGATCGCCGCGTCGATCTCCTGCTGGCGGGCGATGCGCGCCTGCCACCACGCTTGCATGGTCGGCGCGCGCCGTCGCAGGCCAGCCGGCATCGGCCTCGCGCGGGATTTCCCATTCCTCCCACGATTTGCCGAGCGCAGCGTTGAGCGCGGCGCGCAGCGGTTCGAGTGTCGCCTGCCATTTCTCCCAGATGTCGTCGATGCGCGAATTGTTGGCGATCGACTTCAAGGTGATGTGCGGCACCCGCTCATAGACGAAGCCCTGGCGCAGATCGTTGCGGGTCGGGCCGTCGAGCGGCGGCTTGCCGGTCAGTTCGGCCTCCTTGTGGCGGCCTTCCGGGCTGTCAGCGAGCAGATACCAGGAATAGCGCGCCGCCATCAGCCGTGTCCGCGCCAAGGCCAGCGCGACCCGGCTGGTGTCGATCGTGATCCACCGCCGCCCCCACTGCTCGGCGACATAGGCCGTCGTGCCGGAGCCGCAGGTCGGATCGAGCACGAGGTCGCCGGGATCGGTGGTCATTAGAATGCAGCGTTCGACAATTATCGACCGGATGTCTGCACGACGTAAGATCTTTTCATCCGCAGAACAGCTGGTATCAGAGATCACGCCAATACATTGTTAATGGGATAAGCCGGGAAATCATCAAATTCCGGAGATATCTTAATGTGTTACCAACGAGCATCAAGCGTGTTGCTCGACCTAGCCTACTATGCCTTCCGCGTTCGTCTTCCATCACCCTTTTCAGGAGTTACCGTCCTACCATTAAGCGCGATCGGTACAGGGAATCTGCGCCCGTTTGCGACGTCTCTCGCCTTGTGCGGCCATCCTTATCCCGCGGCGAAAGCGAGCTGTCGCTATCTCTGCTATTCGCATCCTGTTCGAAGACTGAGCGCGTCGCGTGCCTCCAGAAAAGTGTATTGTGATGCACCCTCCTCTCCAGAAGATCTTGAACCGTATATATCTGCTGATATTTGATTGCGTCTCTTCTTTTGGCATACCAGATGATGAAATCAGCTAACTGATGCGGCACATGTACCAATCGGGCACTGTCTGCGCCGGTGGTCTTTGTCGCCGATGATTATCGAGCACGAAATTGTCCGGTCCAAACACCTCGTCCATCACCGCGCGTACGCGGTGCACGTTCTCGTCGCCGATCTGCACGAAGATCGAGCCGCTATCGGTCAAGCAGATCGCGGGCGACGGTCAGGCGGTCGCGCAGATAGGTCAGGTAGGAGTGGATGCCGTCCTTCCAGGTATCGCGGAAGGCCTTGACCTGCTCGGGCTCGCGGCTGATGTCGGTCTGTCGGCCGTCCTTGACGTCGCGAGAGCGGGTCGAGACCTGCCAGTTGGACTTGAACTCGATGCCGTAGGGCGGGTCGAAATAGATGCACTGGACCTTGCCCTTGAGCCGCTCGCGCTCGGCGAGGCTCGCCATCACCGCGAGGCTGTCGCCGAGGATCATGCGGTTCGACCAGTTCGCCTCGTGCTGGTAGAACTCGGCCGCGACATCCTTCGGCACGCCATTGAAATCGGCGAACAGGCTCGGGCTGGTCCGCAGCCGCCTCGTCGGGCGCGGCGCTGCGCCGCCGCAGATCATCGATGATCGCCTTCGGGTGGATCTTTTCCTGGATGTAGAGCGGCGGCGTCTGGACGATCAGGTCGGACCAGTCCTGCGTGTCCTTGCCGCGCCAGACGAGTTGCGCCTCGCCGATCTCGATCTCGCCGGTCTCGGCGAGCTGTCGGCGCTGCGCCTCGGTCAAGGTGATGCGCATGCCGTTCCATAGCAGCTGCGGGTCGCGGTCCGGGTCGCGCTCGCGCCGTTCGCCCTCAGCCAATGGCAGTCGCCGCTCGTAATGCTTCGGCGGCATCGGCGAATGGTCTTCCTCGCGCTGGAAGAAGCTCTGCATCTCCGCCTCGGGCTGATGCCGGGTGTGTGGCCGCCGACCGGAAGGATGATGACCCACGGCGCCAGTTCGGCCGGCCCGGTTTCGGCCCCGCCGCTTTCGCCCACGCGCCACTGCCATCGCTCGCGCCCGCCGAGCACGCCGTTGGGGCTGCCGGCGCGCTGAAACCGAGGGCACGGGCTGTCGGTGGTGATTCTCTGCGCAAGTGTGAACCACATCACGTTCGTCGGCCGATTCCTGAGATATTTACCAAGTTTCGGCCGCTGAAAGGTCCGCTCGGCGAGTGTCCGACCCGGACGACAGCGGCGCTCGATCGCGCGAGGAAGGAGCCACCGATGCCCCAAGACAACACAGCCGCCGCGGTTCACGGCGTGCCGATCGCCGTCAAGGTTACGCTCCACGCATCGCCAACAGGCGAGACGCCGCCGCCGGCGGTGGCCTACGCATTCACCGGGACCGGCCATTTCATTACCAAGGCCGCGCTCGATGACACAGGATCGGCGACCCTGACGGTCCCCGCGGGGCGAACCCCGCGGGAAATCCGCGTAGTTATAGGCCCGGATGTGACGGAGCAACAGACCACGGTTGGCGAACTGACGCGCAGAGCGGCGCCGATGCAGTTTCTGCGGGTCCACGCCGAAGCGAGAGGCCTGCAGGCCAGCTTCGAGATTCCTTCGCCGATCTGGCTCTGTTGGATCCGCTTTTGCCTGGTGCAAGGCACGCTCATGAAGCGCCTGTTCAGCGGCGGCCTACCGGTGGATTACCCGGTCTGCGGTGCCGAGATCCAAATCTGGGAGGTCGAGCCGCTTATCATCATCCTCTCGAAGATCTCGGATTTAGAACTGCAAAAAGTCCGCCAGTTTCTGCTGAACCCACAACCGCTGCCGCCGGTTGAGGGCCAGGCTATGGCCGGACCTGCGGGATTGGCCCTCTTGGGTCGGTTGGAGACCGCCCGGCCGGTCGCCACGACCGAGCGCTTTTCGCCCACCTCGGTTGAGCTTTCCAGCCTGCGCAGCGTAGCCCAAAGCGGCGACGTCGCATCGCTGCGGCAGGCGCTGCTCACCGCCGACGAGTCGATCGTCCGCTCGATCATTTGTCTATTGTTCCCGCCGTGGGTGTTTAAGCAATTGATTGCCACGACGTCGACCGATCGCTGCGGCCGCTTCCAAACCTTTGTGATCCTGAGCTGCTACGAGGCCGTCAACCTCTACTTCACAGCGACGGTGAACTTCTTCGGGTTCCCCATTTACATCTACGACCCGACGCCGGTCGGCTGCTTCACCTGGTGGAACTACCAATGCGGCACCGATGTCACGCTGTATACGAACAGCGTCTTTGCGCCTCTGTGCACGCCGTGCCCGCCAATCGATGCGCCCGAGAACTATGTGTTGTTCCGTGCAATCGGCAATGTTCAGCTGAACGGCATCTATGGAACCAGCACGCTGCTGACCACGACCAGCACCAATATCGGCTTGGCTGCAAACCTTTTTGGCGCGGGTCTCGATTCGCCTTTTGGCAACCCGCCCGGGGATGCGATCTACCCGCGAGTGGAGTTCGACAGTTCGCTGCGGGCATTGAACAAGGCGACCTACTACCAGATCTCCTATCGCCAAGGAACCAGCGGATCGTTTACTCCGCTCGTCGGCGCAGTAAACCGCAAGTACAATCACTTTGTCGGAACCACGCTCGTCACTTCGGTCTATAATCTCGGGCCGCAGGTGGTGAACGGCGTCCCGAACCTGTTCGAGATCCCGCCGGAGCTGCCGCCGGAAGGCGACTGGGCATTCCCCAATCCGCCAGTGGACCTCGCCAATGCCGTCTTCGATACCAGCGGTTTTGCGGCGCCGGGCCAATATCAGCTGCAACTCCAGCTGTTCGACTCTGCCGGCAATGTTGTGGACATCGCCGCTGCTGGCATCGGCTATTTTGTTCCCACCACAACCGACCCCGACGGCACCATCCATACGGCCGACGCCTCGACGCTCGGGCTCGTCAGCGGCAACAGCTTTATCATGACCCTGCACCTGGACAACCGGCACACTTCGGGTGCGCTGGTAGCACCGCTGCTCGACGGCAATCCCGCTGACGATTGCGGCGTGCTGCGCTACACGACGAGCGGCGGCGGGCCATCGGGCACGGTCACCATCCAGTATACCGCCACGCAGCCCGACAGCTTCGCGACATTCTCATACCGGCTGTCGCGGGGTGTCACGCCGTTGACACCGCCGACCACATCGGGGCAAGTGAGCGCGGCGACCAACCCGGCCATAGTAAATCTGAGCGTGCTCAGCCTGCTCACCCAGCCCGATAAATCCATATGCGATGTTGCCGGCTTCGGGGAAGACCTCTACGTCGCCGCGCTGGCGACCGACGGCTGGACCCGGCTCTCGGGTTACGACAGCAACCCACCGCCCGTCGGGTTTGTGCTGGCGCCGGTTTCGGCGTAACGCCGCCGCCGCAAGCTGGCCACTGCAACCGGGGGACCCTCCGGGTTCCTCCGGTTGCACCGGCGCCATCGGTCTGGAGATGAGATTCTACGAATTCCTGCTCGGCGCTCTGGCGGTATGGCGCTTCAGTCACCTGCTTGCCGCCGAAGACGGGCCCGCGGAATTGATCGTCCGCTTGCGCCGGCGCGCGGGAAGAAGCGGTTTTTGGGCGAGCCTTCTCGACTGTTTCCATTGCCTAAGTCTCTGGATATCCGTCCCGGTCGCCCTGCTCGCCGGAAACACGTGGGTAGAGCGGATCCTCTTGTGGCCTGCGCTTTCCGCCGCGGCGATCTTGACGCAACACGCAACAAATTGGGCGGATGGCCGTGCCGCGCCGGCCTGGGAAGAGCCACTCGGAAAGGAAGGACATGATGAGTTGCTGCGGAAGAATGAGAGCGAGTTTCGCGCTGATGACGGACCACCAGACGGCTCAGTTCCAGATCCCGGCTCGCCACCGCGATGATATCGAATTCGAATATATCGGGCGAACCGCGCTGACCGTTCGCGGCCCCGCCACCGGCATCGTCTATCGCTTTAAACGTACAGGGTCCAAAGTCTTTGTTCGGGCCAAAGACAGCGCCGCCGTGGCGGCCGTTCCCCAATTGCGCCGACTTTCGCGGCAGCCGCTGCAAAAGGCGCGATGGCTAAGCCCGTCGATCGCACCGGCTCCGCCGGTCAAGCCGGCGGGGGCGCCGCAATGATGACGGTTGTGCCCGGTCTCGCTTACGCTAGGTCGAGGGTCGGGTCGGAGCTGACCGCATATTGCTATTCTCCGAAGAGCCGCTTTCGGCGCGACCTCGCCGTTGGCGGCGGTTGCTGCGAAGGACGGGTATTCACCCGGATGAGCCGATCGGGGTGCCGGCGGCGAATGACGGCAAAGGGGGCCAGCCTGTGTGGAAACGGCACGCGATTTGTTGCTGCCGTTGATTCCGCCCTGGGTGAATCCGCTCTAAAATCCCGGAGCTTGGGGGCTTGGGGGTTTGGCGATGCATCGGTTCATCGATGGCGAAGACCGGATGCAACCGGCGCTGCTCCCGCATTGCCTGGAAGATTACGTTGACGAGGAGAACCCGGTTCGGGTGATCGAGGTCTTGATCGACGAACTGGACCTTGCCGCCTTGGGCTTTTCGGGGATGACGCCGGCGGCGACAGGCCGGCCAGCCTATCATCCCTCGACGTTGCTGAAGATCTACCTCTACGGCTACCTCAACCGCATTCAGTCGAGCCGGCGGCTCGAACGTGAAGCGCAGCGCAATGTCGAGTTGATGTGGCTGACCGGGCGGCTGGCGCCCGACTTCAAGACGATTGCCGACTTCCGCAAGGACAACGGCATGGCGATCCGGGCGGTGTGCGCCCAGTTCGTCGGGCTGTGCCGTCGGCTCAAACTCTTCACTCATGCCGTTGTTGCGATCGACGGCAGCAAGTTCAAAGCGGTGAACAACCGCGACAAGAATTACACGGTCGCCAAGGTCACCGGTCGGATGGAGCAGGTCAATGCCAGCATCGCGCATTACCTGCGGGCGCTCGACCGGGCCGACCGCGAAGAGGGCGATGTCGCCGAGGCCAAGTCGCTCCGACTGAAGGAGAAGATTGCCGGCCTGCGCCGGCAGATGCAGGCCCTGAAGGCGATGGAGCAGACCGTTCAGGACGCGCCCGACCAGCAGGTCTCGCTGACCGATCCCGACGCCCGATCGATGGCGACCAGCGGCAAAGGCACCGCCACCGTCGGCTACAATGTGCAAATCGCCGTCGACGCCGAGCACCATCTGATCGTCGCCCACGAGGTGATCAATCAGGGCTACGATCGCCACCAGCTTGCGCCCATGGCGTTCAAGGTACAGCAGGCCACGGGCTGCCGGCAGATCACCGCCCTGGCCGACCGCGGCTACTTCAATGGCGACCAGGTCCTCTCGTGCGAAGGTACGGGTGTCGCACCTGTCGTGCCCAAGACCCTGACCTCTGGCAACACCAAGCGCGGCCTATTCACCGGGCAGGATTTCATCTACGACGCCGAGAAGGATCACTACACCTGCCCGGCCGGCCAGCACCTGACCAGGGGGCGGGTCCGATCCGACCGCTCGGGTGACATCGATCAATACCGTCATCTGACCGCTTGCTTCACCTGTCCTCTCAAGCCGCGGTGCACCGCCGAGAAAGTGAAGCGGGTCAAGCGCTGGAAACACGAAGGCGTCCTTGACGCCATGCAAAATCGGCTCGACCGCATGCCCGAGGCCATGGGCGTGCGGCGACAAACCGTCGAACACCCGTTCGGCACCCTCAAAGCCTGGATGGGCGCCACCCACTTCCTGACCCGCACCCTCGACAAGGTCCGAACCGAGATGAGCCTTCTCGTCCTGGCCTACAACATAAAGCGGGTGATCACGATCATCGGTGTCGGACCGCTGATGGCGGCGATCAGAACCTGATCGTCGCGCTCAAGCCATACGCGCCGGTCCGTCTATCGGCGTTTCCGCCCTTACGCCGTGAAACACTGCGCGTCGGTCGCCCCCGGCGACACGTTTTCCCACGGCCTCGGGCATGAAAACCAGTTCCTGCCGCTGTGGCTGAGTGCCCGCTCTGTAATCAGGAAGCAGACCGTCGCCGCGAGCCGAGGCAATGGGTGAGATACGCCCGATTCCAGATCTTCCCGCCCGAAGAGCAAAGGACCCGCCCGTGCAGCACATTCTCTTCAGTCCACCTTCTCGCGGTAGTACCAGATTGCGATGGCCGCAATGATCAGCGTGAAGACCGTGATCGGCCACAGGTTGGGTAGGATTTCGGCGCCGGTGTTGCCTTTCAAGTGATACCGCGGACGACTTGCAGGATGTGCGTCATCAGGAACGCCTCGCCGATCTATAACGCCCAGATCGGCAAGCCGTGGAACGGGTAGAGAAGGCCCGACAGCGGGATCGAGGGCAAAAGCGTGAGCTGTGCCAGCTGGATCGCCTGGCATCTGGTAGCGGGCGAGCGTCGAGATCGTGAAGTCGAAGGCCAGATTGCTGGCGATGAAGAGTCCGAAGGCCAGGTCAGAGGCCGATCGAGCCCGATCAGCAGCTGGAAAACCGCGATCGAACCGCCAGTCAGTCTCACTTGAACATAGCCGATGCCGATATAGGGCACAATCTTCGCGATCATGACTTTGACCGGGCGCACCGGCGTCGGGCCACTGCACCGAGCGATATCGAAAGCTCTGCCTGAAACCCGTCGTAGCGCAATGACTTCGGCCGTTCCTCGGCGCGCGAGGACAAACCGGCGAAGGAGCGTGGCGTGAGATACCGGATCCGAAACCCGCAACATTAGGTCGCGCTGCCACAATCTTGATGTTGATGTAGGTCTCGATCGCTTCCGAGCCGTAGCCGCCTACGAGGGCCCCCTCACGCTTCCCTGGAGTATTTGAATAAGGAAATATTCCGTAGTAGGGACACCGATGGTTGGAACAGACTCGTCCGGAGGAAGCGTTCAATTGACCCATATGCTGATCGCGGTCACGGCGATGTTTCTGCAACAAACCTGCGGCTCGATCGCCCGGGCGCTGCCGGCGGTGCTTGCGCCGTTGATCATCGCCGAACTGCATGCCGATGCCGCTTGGGTCGGGATCTATTTCTCGTTGACTGCCTTTGCCGGGCTGATCGGCCAGTTGGGATCGGGCGGCTTCATCATCCGGCACGGCGCTATTCGCATGAGCCAGATCGCCCTGCTGTTTACAGGCGCCGGTTTGGCGGTGGCAGTCCTCGGTGGTGCCGTCGGCTTCGTCCTGTCGGCCTTGATTGGCAACGGCGTTGCCTCGGTTGCAACCCCGGCCAGTTCCCAGTTGCTGGGGCGGTGGTCCGTCATGCGCTATGCGCCCTTTGCCTTCTCCATTGCCCAGTGCGCGATCCCGGCAGGCATTCTGCTCACCGGCTATCTTGGTCCGGTGACGGCACAGTCGTTTGGCTGGCGTGACACGATGCTGGCGAGCGCGGCGCTGTGCTGGGCCGTCGCGCTGATGCTCCAGCCACTACGTGGCCGGCTCGATACTGAGCCATCGCCTAGGCATCCGATCCGCCTGTCGGATTTGCGCACCACGATCACAGCAGTGCTGGCGGTCCGCGAGCTGCGCTCCCTATCGTTCGCTTGCTTTGCGTTCAACGGCACACAGGCCGTGTTTGTTGCCTATTTCGTCACCTACATGACCTCACAGGGCCATCCGCTGGTCGCGGCTGGATCGCTGTATTCGACCGTCATTGCGGTGGCGTTGCCGGGCCGCATTTTATGGGCCTGGGTCGGCGGCTTCTATGTCGCGCCACACTTCGTCCTGGGCGGGTTGGCCTTCGGCATGGCTGTCAGCATTGGGCTGATTGGCGCGTTTACGCCGCATTGGCCGTTGCTGGCGATCGGCGCTGTAGCGATGATGGTCAGCGCCACGGCGTTGTCCTGGCACGGCATCATGCTGTCGGAAGCCGCTCGTCTGGCGCCGCCGGGACGAGTGGGCGCGGTGACCGGTGGGGTGCTGTCATTCGGCCAGATCGGTGCGCTGTCGAGCCCCGCGGTCTTTTCGTTGCTGCTCAGGCTGACCGCTGGCTATAGTGCCAGTTGGGTGGTCTGCGCCGTGCCGGCGGTCCTGGTCGGCGTCAACATGCTGCGCCAGGGTAAGCCTGTGCAGCAGCCCAGCGCGCTGTGACCTTCGTAGCGCGGTTGTAGCAGCAAGCTCCGGATGGCACGTTCAATCATACCGTACTCGACTATCATTGATCGGGCTCGCTAAAGTGCGCACTGGGCTCGATTCATGGCAAACACCCGGTGGCAAAAACGCACTTAGTCGGCCTTACCCCGATGAGGATTTCCGACCCCAAAAACGAAGCCCGCCGGGCCGCCGATGATGATCGTGCGTTCGCACCGCGTCAATGTTGGGCGATGAGCCGCTGGTCAAAAGAACCGGCGGGTCTCAATCAGGGAATCGGCCAGCGCCGTCGGGTCCTGCCCGACATAGTGACCGGCGTAGACGCGCGGTGAACGGGGCGCGTCAAAGCCGTGCCGGGCGTTGGAATAGATCTTCATTTCCAGCACGTGCCCGTTTGTCTGAACCGCATCGCGCCAATGGGCGCAGCGGGCCGCCGGGGTCCAGTCGTCGGCATCGCCGATCAGGATCAGCGTGTCCATAGTTTGCCTGCAGGTGCCCCGGCAGCTCGGCGCCGTTAGTCGACGTTTCATGCCGCCGAATTAACCGGCGGCGCTTCTGGGCGGCTGGCTGGCGCTTTTCTCACTTTCCTGAGCAGCGGGTTTCCACCGCCGTGCCGCAACCTTGGTACATCGGCCCCCCAACTGTTTGAGTATATGGTATTCGGTTGTGCAGAGGATCGCGCTCCGGTGTACGCGGCATCCGTGGCATGCGCAGCGCGAGGAAAACGAGGGGGCGACATGGCGGGAGCGGTCCAAACCTTCACGACGATGTGCCCGATGAACTGCCACCCGACCCTGTGCGGCATGCTGGTCGACGTGCAGGACGGCGAGGTTGTCGGCGTGCGCGGCGACAAGGACAATCCCGACAGTCAGGGCTTTCTGTGCGTGCGCGGGCAGGCGTCGCGCCAGATCATCGGCAATCCGAAGCGGCTGCTGAAGCCGCTCATCCGCGACCGGCGCAGCGACGACGCGTGGCGCGAAGCCGGCTGGGACGAGGCGCTCGATTTGATCGCAGCGCGGATCAGAAAGGCCGGGCGCGAGGCCACCGCCCTGTGGAGCGGGCACGGCAACCTCGCGAATAATTACGGGCTGTCGAGCGGCGGACAGATGCTGACCCGCTTCGCCAATCTCTACGGCTGCCAATATTGGAGCCCGGCGATGATCTGCTGGGGCCTCGGCGGGTTCGGTCTCGGCCTCACCGGCGCCTTGGAGATCAACACCAAGGAGGACATGGGGACGAACTCGCAGTTGATCGTGCTGTGGGGCGCCAACCTGGCGAGCCAGCCCAACACCGCGCGGCATGTGCTGGCGGCGAAAAAGCGCGGCGCCAGGATCGTGACAATCGACGTCCGCGAGACCGAAGCCGCGGCCCAATCGGACGAAGTCATGCTGATCCGCCCCGGCGCGGACGCGGCGCTGGCCCTCGCCATGATGCAGATGATCATCGGCGAGGGCCTCTACGACGCCGAGTTCGTCGCCGCACACACCGTGGGCTTCGACGAACTCGCCGGGCATGTCCCACAATTCACCCCCGAATGGGCGGCCAGAGAGACCGGCATCGCGGCCGAGCGGATCGCCGCCTTCGCCCGCGCCTATGCCACCACTAAACCGGCGATGATAGTCCTGGGCGGCAGCTCGATCCACAAAGGCGGCAACAGCTGGCACGCGGCGCGCGCCGTCTCGTGCCTGCCGGCGCTCGCCGGCAGCTACGGCACCGCCGGCGGCGGGCTGGGCTCGCGCCACGCCGCGCTGGCGCATGGCGGCGGCTTCGCGACGATCGCAACGGCGGAGCGGCGCCCGCCCGGCCGCTACGTGCCCAACCAGATGTCAGAGATCACCGCCGCGCTGGCAGACGGCCGAGTGCGGGTGCTGCTGCTATTCGGCACCAACATGACCTCGTCCTACGCCGATACCGGGCGCCTCAGCGCCGCGCTCGACAAGCTCGACCTCGTCGTCTGCCACGAGCTGTTCATGAACGAAACGACGCGCCGCTACGCCGATGTCGTGCTGCCCGGCACGGCCTGGCTCGAGGACATCGGCTGCAAGGCGACCCACACGCATCTTTACCTGACGGACCGGCTTCTGCCGCCCGCCGGCGAGACGCGCCCGACGCAGGAGGTGCTGAAGGGCCTCGCGAGCCGGCTCGGGGTGCAGGACTTCTACCCGTGGGCGTCGCAGGAGGAGCTGCTCGACGCATTGCTCGACCACCCCGCGGCCGGCGGGGCGACAATCGCCGCGCTGCGCGGCAACGCCGGCAGGATGGCGCTCAACATCTCGCATGTCGCCTATCCCGACCATCGCTTCCACACCCCGTCGGGCAAGATCGAGTTCTATTCCGCGCGCGCCGCGGCGGCTGGGCTGCCGCCCCTGCCCGTGCACGAGGCGCCGGCTGCACCGGCGGCGTATCCGCTGGCGTTGTGCCAGGGGCGCAGCCTGACCCAGTTTCACGCCTTTTACGACCATGGCCAGGCTTTGCCGTTGCTCGCCGAGCGCGATCCCGGCCCGCAGTTGTGGCTGTCGCCTGGCGATGCGGCGAAGCGAAGGCTGGCCGACGGCGACGCCATTCGCGTGTTCAATGGGCGCGGCGAATTCGCCGCCAAGGCGCATGTCACCGGCCACATCCCCGACGGCGTCGTGTGGATGCGCGACGGCTGCGTCGGCCTCAACCGGGTCACCTCGGGCGCGCCCGCCCTGCCTGAAGCGGCGCTCAGCCTCTTCCACTTCACGGTCGGCCAGGCCGCATACGAAGCGATGGTCGAGGTGGCCGCCGCGTGAGCTGCGCCTTTCTCGCTCCCTCTGCCAGCTTAGCTTCCTCTTCCCGGGCGTTTGCGCCTTCAGACCGAGGCCGGTCGGTGCTGGCAACGGTCGCGCGGCATATCGTCGAAAAGAGATCAAGGCACTACAAGCAAAAGCAGGCGATCGACGTGCGCTGCAGCCCTCAAGACATTGACTAGACTAGAGGCCGATGAGCGACGGCCAGAGC
The DNA here is from genome assembly GCA_963774345.1 of uncultured Alphaproteobacteria bacterium. Classification (GTDB taxonomy): domain Bacteria; phylum Pseudomonadota; class Alphaproteobacteria; order ATCC43930; family CGMCC-115725; genus AP-15. The sequence goes on along the minus strand of CAVZFB010000028.1, from coordinate 309,245 downwards.
CCCCTACAGAACCGTGTGACCCCATTTGGCGATGTCGTCGCGATCGCGCAGCGAGGCCGTTTCATCGGCAACCGCGGGATCATCCACGACCCGGCGACCAAAACGCTGCTCGGGAGGCGCTGGACCACCAAGGCGTGGCTCGTTTGTCTCCTCGACTACAAGGGGAGGCACCGGGAGGTGATGGGCGGCCGCAGCTGGACCGAGCTATTCTTTCTCGACGAAGCGGTGGCGCTCGCCGCCGGTCACCGCCCGTGCTTCTTCTGTCGCCGCAGAGATGCCGAAGCATTTCGTGCCGCCTGGGAAAACGCGAGAGGAGGGAAGGCGCCTCTGGCGCCGGAGATGGATGCAGTACTGCACCAAGAGCGGCTGGACCGAGGCCTCAAACGAATCCATCCCATACCTGGTCCTGTCGGCGAGCTGCCGGATGGCGCTGTGATCGCCGCGGCCGGCCAAGCCTACACCATCGCGCACGGTTGGCCGTTCCGCTGGACCGAGCAAGGCTATCAAGCGGCGCGACAAATCCCTCACGCCGATGGGCTGCTGACCCCACCTTCGACATTGCTCGCAATCGGCGCCGGCTACCGGCCGGCGTTACACCCCGATCTTGAGAATTCCCATTTCTGATTTTGGCTGCTGACGGATCTGTAAGGAAACCTTCGCCGGAACGAGCCGCAATGGGCGAGACCCGCCAACTGCGCCGTTCCACGATCGCCGGCAAGGTTTCTTTAGGGGCAAGAGTAGCCGGCGTCAGCGTTGAACGCCTCCTATGTGATCAGATTATAGGAGACGGTCGCCGGAGCATGCGGCTGCGACGGCCCTGCGTCGATTCCGATCGTTCGCATCTCCGAGGAGGATTTCGTCGGATTCTCGTACGTATTTCGCCCGGGGCGCAGCCAACAGGAGACGCCACTGGATGCGCTGATCGTCGGGAGCAGGAGCAGGAGGTGAACTTCGTTCTTAGCCTCGCGTGGCCACTGGGAACTTGGCAGCGGGTGCGGGCGCGCCCGGCAAGACCGGGGGCTCCTCCGCAGCGGCCGCCGGCGGCGACTGCGTACACCGCACGGCGAAAACTGCAGCAGCCAGCCCGAGCGCGACAAAGCCGCCGTACAGCGCGATCATGCCGAACGCGTTCCGGTACGGCAGCAACGCGACGACGAAGCTGCCGAGAGCGGCGGCGGCCATCTGCAGAAAGCCCATCAGCCCAGATGCGGTGCCGGCGAGCCGCGGATGGATGCTGAGCGCCGCCGCCATGACTGCCGGCCCGCTCATGCCGTCGCCGATTTCGGCCAGCCCGATCGGCACGAACAAGAGCCAGATGCTGAGAGGGGCCGAGCCTGCCCACAGCGCCATCCCGAGCGCGGCGGCAAAGGCGAGCGTCCGGCCGGCGAGCAGCAGCTGCAAGCTCCCGAAGCGCGGTGCGAAACGCGCCGCCGCGGCATTGCCGAGCATGTAGGTCGCCATCGGCAGCAGGATCATCAGCCCATAGGTGCTCGGCGGCCGGCGCAGCGCTTCCGCCAGGATGTGCGGCGCGCTGGCGATGAACGTAAACCACGACGCGCTTGTGCAGGCGCCGCACACCGCAAAGCCGACAAAGGCGGGCGAGCGCAGCAGCGTCAGGTTGGCCCCCGCCATGCCGGCGAGATCAAGCCGGACCCGCTGCCGGTTGGTCTCGCCGAGCCGGATGACGGTCGCAACAAGAACTACGCCGCCCAACCCGCCGAGCACGGCGAAGATCGCCCGCCAGCCAAACCATTCGGCGAGGTAGGCGCCGAGTGCTGGCGAGATCGCCGGGGCCAGTGTCATCGCCATCATGACCAGCGCCAACCCGCGCGCCGCCGCCTCGCGCTCATAGACATCGCGGATCATCGCGCGGCTCAGCACAATGCCGGCGCAGGCGCCGAGCGCCTGCACAACGCGTCCCGCGATCAACGCCGGCAACGACCATGCGGCGCCGCACAGCGCCGTGCCGAGGAGAAATGCCGCGAGACCGGCGAGCAACACCGGACGCCGCCCGAAGCGGTCGGAAACCGGGCCGTAGACAAGCTGCCCGGCAGCAATCCCGGCGAGATAGAGGCTCACGACCAGCTGCACATGCGCCGGCGTGTCGGCGAATACCGCGACGAGCAGCGGCAAGGCCGGCACGACCATATGCAAGCCGCAGAACGCGAGCGCGGTTACCGCCGACAGCAGCGCCAGCGACGGTGCCGGTCGGCCGCTCATCCGGAGCCAGATCGGAGATCCGCCAGGCGCTGGCGCTGGCTGCCGTCGGCCGCGAAATTACCCGGGTCGAGCCAGCGCTCGAAGGCGGCGCGCAGCGCCGGCCAGTCGCGGTCGATGACCGAGAACCAGGCGGTGTCGCGGTTGCGCCCGCGGGTGATCATCGCCTGCCGGAACAGGCCCTCATACTGAAAGCCGAGCCGGACCGCAGCGGCGCGCGACGGCAGGTTCAGCGAATCGCATTTCCATTCATAGCGTCGGTAGCCGAGTTCGTCGAACACCCGGCGCATCGTCAGATACATCGCCTCGGTCGCCGCAGGCCGGCGCTGTAGCCGCGGGCTGAACACGAGGCCGCCGATCTCGATCGTGCCCATCGCCGGCACCCAGTTCTGATAGACCGCGACGCCGACCGCCTGGCCTTGCGCATTGTCGCGGATCGCGTGATAGAGCCGGTCGGGATTGGCGCAGGCGGCGTCGAGCCAGGCGCGGTATCCTGAAAGCGTCGCGAAGGGACCGAAATTGTAATAGGTCCATAGCCGCCCATCACGATCCTCGGAATTGGCGTCGAACAATTCGGCCGCATGGCGGTCGGGGTCGAGAGGCTCGACCGTGGCGAAGCGGCCGATCATCGGGGTTCTCGGTGGGCGCGGCCGCGGCGACCAGCCCGCGACCGGCCAACCAACCGACTGGCCCCGCTCATCGCGCTGCGGTTCGTGTTCCATGACGCCGCCAAGCCCAGCACACGCGTTCGGCGGCGTCAACAGGCTCGCCGCCGGCCAAGATCCGCTCAGGGGGCATGAACACCAGTTCGTCCGACCAAGGCGGAACGCCCGCAGTTGCTTTCGACAACGGTCCAGCCGTCGCGTCGCAAGACTGTCCCGCGGCCGCCGTGCGCGGCACGCATCGTTCCTCCGTTTTGCAGGCGATTATGGGGGTCGCGGGCGGCAAATGTGTCGCGCGGACACCATGGATTTCAAGCGGCACACCATCGTTGTCGAGTTCGACGGAAACGAGAGCAAAGAGCCTGCCTGCGCATCGGTGTCACGGAGAGAACAGTGATCGATTTTCCGGCGATCCGCGCGCGTATGGACGAGCTACGCCGCGAGAACTCCACTAAGCTGCGTGCGGCCGACGATTTTGCGACGATCCGAGCACGAATTGTCGGTTCGTCAACCCCGACGGCATTGCAGCACCTGATCCGGAGCAAGCGGCGTATCGGGGGCGGATGGGCGCATCGCGGCGGCCGGCTGCGCTGGCCGATATGCGACCTGTTGCTCACCGGCCCGGGATTGTCGTTTGCGGCGGTGCCGCGGTCGCGATCGATGCTCGACGGGCGTGCCATAGGCGTCGTACCGAGCTCGGTCGGGCGACGCGCACAACAGGGAGACACATCATGAGACTCGCCGACAAAGTCGCCATCATCTCGGGTGCCGCATCCGGAATGGGAGCGGCGACGGCGCGCCTCTTCGCGCGCGAGGGCGCCAAGGTGGTGATCGCCGACGTGCTCGAGCGCGAAGGCCGCCAGATCGCCAACGCGATCGGCGCTGCGGCGCGGTTCGAACTGCTCGACGTAACCAACGAAGACCAATGGGCCGCCGCAGTGACCGCTACTACCCGGCATTTCGGCAAGCTCGACGTCTTGGTCAACAACGCCGGCATCTCGGGCAGCGCCGAACAGGATTTCTACAGTACCGAAGCCTGGCACCGGATTATGGCGGTCAACGCGACCGGTGTGTTTTTCGGGTTCAAATACGCGATCCCGGCCATGATCGCCAATGGCGGCGGGTCGGTCGTCAACCTGTCGTCGATTGCCGGCATCATCGGCAGCGAGCACGTCCACATGGCTTATAACGCCTCAAAGGCGGCGGTACGCCTGATGACCAAATCGGTCGCGGTACAGCACGCAAAAGACAAGATCCGCGCTAATTCGGTTCATCCCGGGGTCATGCCGCCAATGCGCACCTCGGGTCGCACCGCCGATCCCGCAGTCCGGGCCGAACGCATGCGCGTCATTCCGATGGGGCGGCCGGGGGAAGTCGACGAGGTCGCTTACGCGATCCTGTTTCTCGCCTCCAACGAATCCTCCTACATCACAGGTTCCGAGATTCACGTCGACGGCGGCGCCCTCGCGATATAGGCCGCGGCGGCGGGATCTATTGTCAAGCAGGACCGCCGCCGACCATGGCTTCTTTTTTGAAGCGCGGTCCGGCTGGTGTGCCGGGTCGTGTGGTTGTAACCTCAAAGGCGGAGGAGTTGTCAGCATGGACCAGAGCGCATTCGAAGCCGATTTGCGACAGCAGGGGTACGAAGTCTTCTATGGCGGGATGCAGGCGGGCACGGTGAACACCGACCACGCACATGACTGGGATGCTCGCGTGATGGTGATCGGTGGTGAGATCACGGTGACGCGCGGGGGAAAGGCTGAGACTTTCCGAGCTGGGGACAGTTGCGCCATGGTCGCCGGTGAAGTTCACGCCGAGCAGGTCGGTCCACGAGGCGTCGCCTATATCGCCGGGCGGCGCGATCCTGCAGTATAGCGCGGCGGCGAGCTCTAAACGCCCCGGCGTCAATAAAGGCGCGAAGGGACAGGACGAGCACCGGGCCGGTTCGGGCTTGCACCTGTCTCGCTCTGCCGGGGGTCATCTCACCTCGGCCCGCGAAACGACTAAAGCTCTCGAACCTCAGCGGTGTTCTGACCGCACGTGCACCTGCTCGCCTAAGCAAAGGCAAAGGGACAGGGCCGCGCCGATTGACGAACGTTCCCGGCGCGGCACCGTCCGAGGAGATCGGCTTAGATCTAACGTTGCCTTACCGCCTCCGCACCGCCTCTCCCATCCGCGGAACAATCTCTCTCAGTATCGCCGCCGGCGTCGCAAAATTCAGCCGCGCGAACCCCGCGTAATCCGCACCAAATGTCTCGCCAAAATTCAGCCCAACCCTGGCCCGCTCCAGAAAGAACTGCCCGGCCGGGCACGGCAATTCCAGCGCCCGGCAATCGAGCCAGGCCAGATACGTCGCCTCCGGCACCCGCATGGTGACGCCCGGAAGCTCGGCGGCGAGCGTTGCCGCCAGCCAATCGCGATTGGCCCGCAACTGCGCGAGAATCTCGTCCAGCCACGGCTGCCCGTCATCCCACGCCGCGGCCGTGGCATCGACCCCGGTCACCCCTGGCGAGCCGAGCAACCGCGACGGGATGCGCTTCTCAAACCGCTCCTTCAGCGCGGGCGCGCCAAAATGCATGACGGCGCAGCGCAGAGCGGGGATGTTGAAACTCTTGGTCGCCGAGGTGATAGTGACAGTTCGGGCCGCGATCTTCGGATGCAGCGACGCGAGCGGAATATGCGTGTTGCCAGGATAGACGATATCCGCGTGGATCTCGTCGGACACCACCACCAGATCATGCCGGATCGCGAAGTCCGCCACCTCCTCCAGTTCCGCGCGGCTGAAGGCGCGCCCGGTGGGGTTCTGCGGATGGCAGAATATCAGCATGCGCAGCAGCGGATCATGGGCTGCCTCATAGGCGCCCAAGTCTAGCACCCAGCGCTTGCCGCCATCGCGCATCGGATTGGCGATCAGGCGGCGGCCCGTATCCTCGATGGCGCGCATGAAGGGCGGGTAGGAGGGAAGCTGCAACAGGATCGCGTCGCCCGGTTCGCTGAACGCCATGACCGAGGAGAAGCTGGCCTGCACCAGATCGCCGATCGCGATCGTGTCGGCGGGATCGGTGTGCCAGCCGAAGCGCCGCTCCATGCGGCGGACGAAGGCCGCGGCCAGCACGCCCTCGCGCGCGGCATAGCCGTATTCCTGGTCTCGCGTCAGGCGCGCCAGCGCAGCGGTGATCGAAGGCGCGACGCCGAAGTCCATGTCCGCGACCCACGCCGGGAGCACGTCGGGCGGAAACTTGTGCCACTTGTTAGTGCGCCGCGCCCGCAACCTGGCGATATCGAAGTCGGTTGCTCCGGTCATTGTCATGCGTCTCTCCACTGTGGCGCGTGGCCCGGGGGCGGCGAGAATCAGCGGAGCAATCCCCCGGCGACGACGACGCCTACACCACATCAGGAATTCGAATTGTAGACTGCGGGCATTGACTGGCTGATAAACACCGGTCGAGATGATGGATGATGGCGCCGGTCCGGTTGCTGACGGCGAATGGCCGTTGTCGGTTTAGTGAAGCGACCTTCGCCGAGACACACGGCAACGGGCAAGACGCGCCGAAAGCGGACAAGCGATCTCTGCCGCAGTTGAGCTCTCGTCCCGTTACGTCCTCTATCATGCGGAAAACGCATAGCGATGAGGAGGTTTCCAGGCCAGCGCAGGGTTTCGCGTCGCTGTTCAGGCCAAGGAGTCCGGGTTGCGAACGTAGTCCTTGATCGCATCGGCCGCCCAACAGGCCAGCATGCCGATCGTCGCGGTGGGGCCGTTCGCGGGGTTCTGCGGGAACGCGCTGCCGCCCACCACGAACAGGTTCGAGACGTCCCACGACTGCAGGTATTTGTTGACGACGCTGGTCGACGGATCGCTGCCCATCACGGCGCCCCCGACGTTGTGCGTGCTCTGGTATCCCGTGATACCGAAATGCGTGCCCTTGTTCGTGCCGCCCAGGCGCGAACCGTTGAGCGCCCGGCCGATCTCGGTGCAGCGCTCGTTCAGGTACTTCATCATACGCAGATCGTTGTCGTTCCAGTCGAACGTCATGCGCAGCAGCGGCAGGCCGTAAGCGTCTTTGTAGGTCGGATCCAGATCGAGGTAGTTGTGCCGATAGCTGAGACACGATGCGTGAATGGTGATCGACATGTTTCGGCGGTAGTAATGGGCTACGGCTTTCTTCCATTCGCCCCCCCAACGCGGCGTGCCGGGCGGCACCCGCTTGCCCTTGATCGGCGTCGCGCCGCTCGTCGCGGTGTTCATATAGGCGCCCCCGATAAAGCCGAGCGGGCCGCGGTCGATCAGGTCACCGTTGAATTCGTCGATCGACGTGTTGACCTGGCCGCCGCCGATGAACGGATTGAACTCGCGATCGTCGAAGAACACCTGCACCGAGCCGCCTTGCTGGTAGGAGTAGTTGCGGCCGACCACCCCTTTGCCGGTGAGCGGATCGTAGGGCGTGCCGATGCCCGACAGCAGCAGCAGCCGCACGTTGCTAAAGCAATAGGCGCCCAGAACCACGATGCTGGCCGGCTGCTCGACCTCGTTGCCGCGTGCGTCGATGTAGGTGACGCCGGTGGCCTTCTTGCCGGTGGAATCCATGTTGACGCGCAGCACGTTGCACAGCGGGCGCAACTCGAAGGTGGGCTGCCGGGTGAGCGCGGGTAGCACCGCGGTGAGGGGATTGGCCTTGGCGCCTTGCGCGCAGACATGGCTCGAGCAGAAGCCGCCGCGCGCGCATTCGAGCATCTGCACGCGGTACAGGTTGCGGTAGTCCTGCAGTCATCGCCGCGGTTGGGCCCTGGAACGGCACGTAACCCAGCGAGCTCACCGCGTCGGCGAACAGGGCGCCCTCATGCGTGCGCCGCGTCGGCGGGTTTGGATACTCGCGCGAGCGCGGCCCTTCGTGAGGATTGCCGCCTGCCTGGATCTCGCCGTTCAGGTTGCCGGCCTTGCCGCCGACGCCGAAGATTTCCTCAAACTGGTCATAGTAGGGTTCGATCTCGTCCCAGGTGACGCCCCAGTCCTGCAGATTGCAGTCCTCAGGAATGAACGATTGCGCCATAGCGTTCCTTGATGCGCGAGTGCATTTCGAAATCATGCGGCAAAAAGCGGCGCGCATTGCCGCCCCAGTGTGCCGCCGTGCCGCCGACCATCTCGCCTGGCTTGAACGCACCCATCTCGCGCATCGGCAGCGCCGTCTGCGCGTTGTTGTTGCGAAATGTAATGGTGTCGCGCGCCAGGTTCTGGAAGATGTCGCTGTGGCGATCGAACTTCAGTTCGTCGTACACGTTGGGTTTCTGAAAGTCGGTGTCGATATCGAACTGCTTGCCGCGCTCCAGGCACACGACGCTCAACCCGGCGCTGGCCAGTTCCATGGACATGATCGAGCCGACCACGCCACTGCCCACGACGACGACATCGACAGCATTTCAATTTCGTGGCCGACATCTCAGCGTTCCCTGTTGCTGTTGGGCGTGATGATGACGTGCTTCGGAAAGCCTTCGGCATCGACCGGCACCTTACCGGTCTGGATGTCGAGCACGCTGACGGGTTCGGCGTGGTACGGCTCGCTGCTGGTGACCAGTTCTCGGTATTGGCCGCTGGGCACTCCGGGGAAGCCGAGCAGCTTCCAACCCACTTTGTCGCGGTTGCCGCCGTACAGCGGATCGGCGAAGTACCCCTCTTCGGTGTTGCGCCACAGCAGATCGAAGAAGAATTTCGATGACAGCGAAGGCAGCGCGATCTCGTCCTTCTCCAACTGCTCGAGCAGGCGCAATTGTCTGTCACTCGCAAGCTGCGCGAAAGGCCGGTCGAACTCGGCTCTGCAGTGCTGGTTGATCTCGCGAATCGCGATGCGATACACCTCTTGCGGCGTGAAGCGCGATTGGTAGCCCTGCTGCGGCGTGCCCTCCATCCATGGGCCGCCGCGATATTGACGGCCGTGGACGCCCCAGGTGCCGGCCAATTGCGCGGTCGATATAGACCACCACACCAGCATCGCGAGCCCCAGGACCCAGCTCATCGGTGGGGATCAGATGCTCGACGGCGGCCTCCAGAAAGCGAATCTCGGGCTCCAGCAAATAGAGATAGGAAGCCCCGATCGGGTTGTCGCTCAAGGTCATCTCCTCAGTTCCCCACTTCAGGGCGCATAATGTGATCGAGCATCGTTCAAGTTAACCGGAAACATTTCGTGTGCCGCGTCGCTCGCGGACCCAGAGCTACGTGTCCGCTTTCGGGCACATCCGACCGTTTGACAGCGAACATAGACGACAGGAAACGGTCCGGCCATTGCTGGTGGGGACACGCACCGGCGAGCTTGGACTGCAAGCGCGCCGGTTGAATATTCCTCACAGCGCAGTCATACCCCCGTCCACGAACAGCAGGGCGCCGGTGACGTAGGAGGCATCGTCGGAGGCCAAAAACAGGATCGCGGCGGCGACCTCCTCGGCCCTGCCCGGGCGCTTCAGCATGGTGCCTTGTGCGGCCTTGGCGTTGTACTGCTCGACGGTCTCGCCGGCCGCTGCGATGCGGCGCTGATGAAACGGCGTGAAGATCGGGCCAGGACCGACGGCGTTCACACGAATGCCGTCCGGAGAGTGGTCGGCGGCAAGCGCCCGCGTCAGGCCCGCGACCGCGGCCTTGGTGGTGTCGTATTGGAGGTTGCCGCCGCCTGCGACGACGGAACGCACGGAGGCGACGTTAACGATGGCGCCGCCCTTGTTGCCGCGCATCAGCGGAACCGCCGCCTTGGCACAGAAGACGTAGCTCATCAGGTTGACGCTGAGGATCTCGTTCCAGCTCGCTACGCTCGCCTCGTCGACCTTCTCGTATTTGCGGATGCCGGCATTGTTGACGAGGATGTCGAGGCGCCCGAACTTCTGCGCGGCGCCGTTGACGAAGGCGAGGCATGCGGCCTCGGTACCAACGTCAGCGTGCGTGAAGGCGACGTTGGCGCCGGCGGTCTGGAGGTCGGCCGCCACGCGCTGGCCGCGCTCGCCGTCCCGATCGCAGAATGCCACGCTCGCGCCCTCGGCAACAAAACGCCTGACTGTCGCCTCGCCGATCCCCGATGCCCCGCCCGTCACCGCTGCAATCTTGCCGTCGAGCCTACCCATGTTCGCCACCTATCATCGCCTTACGAAACGTACATCCACGATACGCCGCATCTATCCCGGCGGGCACCACCTTGTTGGCCCGGCCTGGGTATCGAATTTAAGAGGCTGCGGAAGCCTCGAGCGCCCGCTTTCGGGACCTTTCGATAGGCAAACTCGCTCCGACTTGGTTCGAATTTAGCCTCTCCCGTTGGCGCGGTCGTGTGACCGCTTACGGCGCAAAGGCGCCGGTGGCGTGGCAAGCCGATACGATTTACAATTGCCCAAACCTGTCAAAGGGGCGACCTTGTCCCCGAAATCGCCGGGAATCGGGCGAATATCGGTTAAAGACGCTTATTCCTGGAACGCGCCGTGCTGACTTATGACTTCCGCCTGCCGCCTGGCCCACGGACCGTCGAATACGCGATTCTGGCAGAGGAGCTCGGCTTTCGCGCAGTCTGGTGCCCCGAGGTTCCCGCCTTCGGTCACGATATATGGGTCACTCTCGCGCGCATCGCCGAAAACACGAAGCGCCTCAAATTTGGTTCCTCCGTGCTAATCCCGAGCTATCGCCACCCGATGGCACAGGCCTCGGCCGTCGCGACGCTCGAGCAGATCGCCCCGGGACGCCTGATGGTCGGGTTCGGCACCGGCTTTACCGGCCGTGCGGGGATGGGCAAGAAGCCCTTGAGCCTCGCGAGCATGCGCACGCATATCGCGCAGGTCAGGGCATTGCTGCGCGGCGATGTTGCCGAGATCGATGGCGGTCTCGCCCAGATTCTCGCGTCCCACGGCTGGCTGCCCGACCGGCCGATTAACGTGCCAGTCTACATGGCAGGCCAAGGACCCAAGGCCCGCGCGCTCGCCAAAGAGATTACCGACGGCCTGATTTCGCTCGCCGGGCCGGCCGAAGGTTTCGAGACTTGCCTCGTGTCGACCGGCGGCACGGTCCTCGATGACGGCGAGGAGGTCACCTCGCCGCGCGCCTCGACCGCCGTCAAACCGCTCATCGCGCTCGCCTATCACCACAGGTACACGACCGATCCGGAGAGCGTGAAAGCGCTGCCGAACGGCAAAGCGTGGCTCGCCAGCGTGGAACGTGTGGACGAAAACGTCCGCCACCTCTCTGTTCACCGCGGTCATAATCTCGACGTTTCGAACGGTCATGACCCGCTCGTCGACGTATCCGCCGCCAAACAGATGACCTTCACAGGCACCCGCGAGGAGTTGCGTGAACGTCTCGCCCAGCTCGAGGCCCGCGGCGCCACCGGCATCATCTTCGGGACCAGCGGTTTCGATGTGGAGCGGGAGCTGAGAGCCTACGCGCAGGTTGCTGGATTGAGGTGACGGAGCGCGACGCTTATTTGCGATCGCCCGCCGCTCTTCGTACTGAGCAAGGACCGCAACGGGCAACTTGAGCCACCCGCCAGACATAGGCTTATCGGAAGCTCGGCGCCGAAAGCCGACACGCTGACAAGCTGCACCCGTCATACAGCCGATGCTCCAGCCCGCCGCCGCGCGTCTGCACCGACAGAGCATGCAGATAGGCTAAACGCTTCCATCAACGACAACTTCGAGCAGTATCGGCTCGCGCGCCGCAAGAGCGTTGCCGTAAGCGGTTTTAAAACTATCTGGGGTTTCGACGCGACAGGCCTGCATGCCGAGGCTGCGCGCGAGCGCGGCGAACTCGATGGGCGGGTTGACGAAATCCATCCCGATAAAGCGGTCGGTGCTGTGGAACAGCTTCAGGCGCTGTTTGATGATGCGGTAGCCGCCATTGTTGAAGATCACGAACGTCATCGGCAATTTCTGGTGAGCGGCGGTCCATAGCGCCTGGATCGAATACATGGCGCTGCCGTCGCCGAGCAGGGCCACGACCTTGCGCTCCGGTTGCGCGAGCTGGATGCCCACCGCAGCAGCGATGCCCCAGCCGATACCGCCGCTGACATTGCCGAAATAGGCATGTCGATCGCGCACATGCATGTAGGCGGGGAGGCTTGCTGCCGTCGTCAGAGCCTCGTCAACGATGATGGCATCTTGCGGCAGCAGATCCGTGATTGTCAGCATCAGCCATTCGGAATCCATCCGGCGCGATGATGCTTTGGCCATCGCAGCCTCGGCGCGTGTTTTGCGACTGGCGGTCCAGTTGCGTCCGGAAAGGGCGCCGAGCGCCTCCGCGGCGCGCTGGCGCAGCTTCGCGCCACCGAGTTCGGCGACGAGCGGCGTCAGCACGCGCAATGTCTCTTTGACGTCGGAGCGGATGGCTATTTCGGCCGGATAGGTCTTGCCCATCTCCCAGTCGTTCAGTCCGATCTGGATGACCGCCATATGCGGCGGGAGCGGCTCGACCTCGCTGTACACCGACATGCGCAGGAAATCCGAACCGAGGCTGATTGCCGTGTCATACGGCTCCAATCGAGCGCGCACGGTTTTCTGGTCGCGCGACAGAGGGCCGAGATAGGTCGGATGGTGGGTCGGGAAATGCGCCCCTTGCAGCACCGTCTGGTCATAGACCGGGCAGCCCAGCACCTCGGCGAAGCGCGCGGCCTCGGCTAAGGCGTCGCTCCGGATGATCTCATGGCCGGCGATGATGACCGGCCGCTCCGCGCGCAGCAGCCGCTCGGCAAGCGCGCGCAGACTTTCGTCGGATGGCCGCACGCGGATATCGACCCGCGTCGCCTGCCCGAGATCGATTGCGCCGAACGCATTGAGAATGTCTCCCGGCAGGGAGATGAACACGGGGCCAGTCGGCGGCGTCGTTGCGATCTTTGCGGCCCGGTGCACGATGCGGGGCAGGTCCTCCAGCCGCGTTACCTCGGTCGCCCATTTCACCACCGGCGTCGCGATCGGCACTAGCGGGGCGTAGAGCAGCGGCTCCGTCAGCCCGTGTCCCTGCTCCTGTTGCCCTGCGGTGATGATGAGCGGCGTGCCGGAATTGAACGCCGTGAACAGCGAGCCCATCGCATTGCCGAGACCCGGCGCGACATGCACATTGCACGCAACCAGCTCGCCGGAGGCACGGGCATAGCCGTCGGCCATGGCGACGACGATCGCCTCCTGGAGGCCGAGTACGTAGCGCATATCAGGATAATCGGCGAGCGCATGCATAATCGGCAGCTCGGTGGTTCCCGGATTGCCGAAGAGGTGGGTGACGCCCTCGGATTGCAGTAATTCGATAAACGCGCTGCGGCCGCTGATCGTGTTCGGCATTGAAGGGGATGTCATCTAGCCTGCTCGATGAAATTCATTGGGGTGGCCGAACGTTGCGCCACGCGCGCCGTCTCGACAATCCTTCGATGTGCCGACGCCGTTTGCCGGAGTTGGATCAGTGGGCAGTCCGGGCTCAGGGCACGACCAATCCGGGGGAGACGACCGGGTGGGTGTCGCTCGCCATCAGCGCGCCGGGCATCCCGACAAGATGACGCTCGGGGTCACCTATGAAGGCGCCCTGGGAAAGCCCGCAAGCTGATCACCGCTCGCGCGATCAGCGGTTGTTCGTGAACCGTTCCAGGCCGGGCCGAATGCCGGCAGGCGTAGCCGGGCGCCGCGGAAGACCGCGCGGGCGGCAATCTCCGGCTGATCACCGAGCAACGGCAAGCAGACGACCGGTGCGCAGTGCGAGAGGGCCTTGCTATGCAAATATATACGCCAGCGGGCGGCGCAACGAGGCTACCCCGCCGGACGTGAAGAAGAATACTGGCATCGATCTGAGCTCTCCGCCCCGCTCTCTTTGCACCCTTGCATTGACAGCGCCACGTTCCATCTCGACGGGTATGAGCGATCCGACCGCCATTGAGAAAGCTCAGCCCGTGGATCAAAAGAAGCGCGAGGCCGCCGAGGCTCTTCGAGCACGACAGCATGAATACGAGACGGCCAACCTTCGCGGCCGGCAACAGCAGATAAAGCGTACACGAGCCGCCTTAGAAGCGGCGCAGGCAGCCTATGAGGCCGCCGAGCGTGACGTGCAGCGGCGCGATGACAAAGCGGAGGAGATCGTCCAGGCTCAAGTTAGGGCGGCGTACATGTAATTCCGGCGGTTCTGCCGCTGTACGGCTGTACGCCCTGACGGCCTGGCGCGTGCTCGCCGTCGCCGGCAGGGTAAGTCCCCATTTGGACCGTTTCGACCCGGACGCGCGTTAATGCACGGGGGATTGATCTTATTAACTGAGTGAGCGAGCAGACGGGTTTCGCGGTCAAACCCGTCGCTCGGTCCTTCCGGCCCAAACGTTAACATGTGCCGGTAGCAGACCTCTGCAGGGTGACGAATAGAGTGCGCTGCGTCGCGGTAGGTGGTCCCAGGTCACCACCCTCGATTTGCCCGCTGAGGCTGAGGGCGCGAAAGCTGACAGAGCCCGGTGCAGGGTCCTATCCGTCTAGGAAGCGTCGCAGCGCCTGGCGATTGTCGTGCTCGGCCTGCTTGGTCACGCGGGCATTCGTTGCCCGATAGAAGCCGTGATATGCCCGCGGATACATATGAAGCTCGACCGGCACCCCGGCACGGCTCAACCGATCCGCATAGGTCATGTTTTCTTCGAGGAAGAGATCAAGACCGCCGACCGAAATGTAGGTTGGAGGCAAGCCCGACACATCCGCTGCTCGTGCCGCCGCCGCATAAGGCGAGACGTCGGCCGAGCCCGGCTCCTCGCCGAGCAGCGAACGCCAGCCGAAATAGTTGTTCTCTTGCGTCCAGACGAACTCACCGACGTAAGGATGCAGGTCCTTGCGCACCGCCGTGCGGTCGTCGATCATCGGATAAATCAGGTGCTGAAAGGCGAATTTTGGTCCCTGCCGGTCGCGAGCGTAAAGTGCGGCGCCCGCCGCGAAACCGCCGCCGCCGCTTTCGCCCTTGATGCCGATGCGGGCGGGATCAAGCCCGAGCCGGCCTGCATTCGCGTGCAGCCATACGAAGACCGAGTAGATGTCCTCCACTGGCGCCGGGTGCGGCGATTCCGGCGCGAGGCGATGATCCAAGGAATAGATCGCGCATCTCAACTCTGACGCGAAGAGCCTATTTTCCACATCCTTCATTTCCGGCGCACCCATCACGAAGCCGCCGCCATGGATGTGTACGATGACGGGCAGTGGGGCGTTGGACGTGACGGGGCGATAGGTCAGCACGCGGATTGGCTTTGCGCCAAATGCGCTCTCGACATGGATCTCGTCGGTGGCGAGATCGGGCAGGTCCGGTTTCGGAACGGCGCCTATCAGCTCGAGCGCAGCGGCGCGGCGCCGCGTCAAGGATGCGGCGGTCAGCGGCGGCAGTGTCCACTGCGCGAGCGCCTCGCGCAATTCGGGATCGACAAGTTCGATTGTGCTCATGAATGGCGTCCGTTTGTGGCCAAGCTAAAGCGATAAAGCAATAACTGCTGACGACAAGCCCACGTGGATTGGCGTTCTTCCTTGCACCGCGAAAGAGCGCCAGAAGCAGCCACGGCGCTGCTGATCGTTGATCTCGACAAAACATATCGGCAATGCCACGGCTGGTTCCTGAGCTATTCCGTCAGATTGTGGCGCGGCCGAATCGGTACGGTCGCGCTACCACTTGTAGACTTTCTGCAACGTTCCTCCCATCAGCACTGCCTTGTCGTTCTCGGACAGGTGCTTGGTGTCGCGGAACGGCGTGACGCCCTGCTCATAGGTCAGCATGCCGATCGTCCGCGTCCAGTCGGTGCCCCACATGCAACGATCCAGCCCGAACGCATCGATGACCCGCAGTACCGGGTTCCCAGATATCGTCGTATGGGAACGGTTGGTGCGACATCGTGCAGGCACCGCTGATCTTCACCCTGACGTTCTCGTATTGAGCCAAGGCGAGCAACTTGGGAAGATCGGCCCAAACGTCGGCTGGGACCGGCGGACGAGCAGGCTGTAGCAGGCCGAGATGGTCGATAACGATGACCGTATCGCGGTGTCGCTGGATGTGCGGCAGCCCTTTATCCAGGATGCCCCAGCATAGCAAATTGACCGGCAAACCATGTTTGGCGGCGGCAGCGAAAGCGCGGTTCAAACCGGGATGGTCCGCGTCCATCGGCAGGCCGTCGCGCATTCGTATGCGAATGCCGCGCGCGCCTGGCGTCGTCGCCCATTTCGCCACCACATCGTCAATCGCTGGATTGGTTGCGTCGACCGGCGTCACAACCCGAAACTTATCCGGATAGGTGTTGTAAACTTCGAGCGCGTAGCTCGGGTCGTATTCATAGGCGCTGAACGACGAGACCATGATCGCACCGTCGACGCTGACACTGTTCATCGCAGCGACCATCTCTTCGCCTGTGGCGGAGTCGAGTCCGTGCGAGGGACTGGCCCACGGCCGGCCGGGATGATTTCGATCGAAGGGATGAACCTGAACGTCGATGACTGGCATGGCCGTCTTCCTGCTTGTTCGACCAATTGTCCGCCATCGTGGAGGGTTTGGACAGAGTGATGAGCGGGTGGAGCGCGGATGGAGAACATCGGGACGGAGCGCGAGAGCATCGAGGTTCGAACGCTGACTTTCTCCCTGGCCATCTCCTTGGCTCGGACGCCCGAGGCAGTCAGACGGTGCGGTAGCCGCCGTCCGCCATGATGATGTGGCCGGTAACGGTTTCGGGCATTCCAGCCATCAGCAGAACCTTTGCGCAGCGCTTTAATTCCCGAGAGGACGACTGGACTTTCATACTGTAGAAGCTCTCGGTCTAGCACGACCATACCCTGCAACGGCACCGTCAAGTTGGCTGAGAGCCGGTTGGTAGGAGGCGGGTTGGCCGGATAGACGGGCGGGATGATGACGCCTCGAGATCCGACTTACGCCGGCCTTCGCCAGTCCGCCAACCCTTTCCACCGCCACTCAGACCACGACACCGCCACCAACTTCCGGTCTGGCCGCGCCCAGACCTTCGCCACATGGGCCGACGTTACTGGCGTGGCCATGGGGCAGACGACCCCTATCGCCGGCATCGCTCAGCCCATCGCGCGTTATGTCAATCTGTGAATGCCAAGTTGACGGTGCCCCCGGGACAGCGTCTCCCAGCCTTAGTCTGGAAGATACATCTCCTCCATGGCGCGCAGACGCGGCTCGTCCAGAATGCGGCCATTGCTAGCGACGCCCCCAGGGACTCTGAGCCGCCTGGGCACGCAGCGCATCCAGGGCCAATGTGCCGCGCTGCCGAAAATCACTCAAGAAATCCCAGTTAGCCTGCAAGCCCGCCATGGTGGTCAGCGCGGGAAACCAGGCCGCGGCGGCCCCGGCATCCTGCTGCGCCTGCAACGAGGGATACGGCGACAGGTCGGCGGGAATGAGGGGGACGACGGGCCCGGGGATGAGGCGGATCGCCTCCTGGATTTCTTCCCAGGTGCGCAAGCCATTGGGGCAGATGACATCGACCTGCGCTTCGGCTTTGTAGGCCTGGCAGCGTTCAATGATCTCCGCAAAGCTGGCGCCCGGCACGCCACCGAGATCGCACCGGGCCATGATCACGAAGTCCGGGTCGAGAGCCTGTTTGGCATCCATCGCCGCCCGCAGCTTTCCGACCATCTCCTGAATCGAGATACAACGGCGGCGGGGGCCGGATTTCGGCGGAAACGTCTGGTCTTCAATGTGGGCGCCAGCGATGCCCGCCTGAATGTATTCCCGCACGGTGTAATGCGTACTGATGGCATCACCGTAGCCTGTGTCGGCGTCCGCGAAGACCGGGATCTGCACGGTCAGGACAATTTTCCGGGCGTTGTCCACCATGTCGCGCATACTGGTCCCGGAGTCGGGCCAGCCCAGTTGGTGCGCCGAGGTATTGCCCCCGGACATGTAGAAGGCGTCATAGCCCAGCGCTTCCGCCATCTTCGCACCAATGGGATTGATCCCGCCGGCTAAGACAAATAATTCGGGCCTTTGAAACAGGGTCTTCAGTCGGGTCGTCATACGTTGACGCTCTGGCATACGCAGTCTCCTCGTGTGTAACCGAACCGTCCTGGTGGCGGCAGGGTGCGTCATGGCGCCGGGTGGCCGTCAGCGCCTCCCCGCCCCATGACAAGATGCCTCGCGGAAGGCGTCAGGCGCTCACCGGCACAGTGGCACTGATGCGCGGAACTCCCACCGAGCGCGTCGTGTGGCCCTGGCCTGTGAGGTCGTCAGCGAGGACCACATCACCCGGTCCAAAACGGCGCGTGGTGCCATCGCCGATCCCGATTTCCATCTGCCCCGCGAGAATAAAGATGTATTGGCGCCGCGGCGCAGTGTGCCAATCGCTAAAATAGTCCGCTGGGAAAGAGCGGAACACTGAGGTTAGCACCCGCCTGCAGCGCAACCTCGGCCGGCAGCGGAAGATCTTCAAAATGGGTCTGGCCGTCGTGGCCCGTATAGATCCGTACGATCATGCGCGTGCTCCTTCCCACAGAGAGATCATCGTGCACGCAAAGGCGTAATTTACGTCACATTGAACCGTTTGGGGCTCGCGTGAAGGCCGCGATCACCGCCCGTGGAACTCTGGCTTCCGCTTTTCTATGAACGACCGCGTTGCTTCCTTGAAGTCTTCGCTGTTCGCCGCCTGCCGCTGCATTGCATCCATGCGTGCTTCGTCCCTCTGCGAGCGCTCCAGGCCGAGTTGGTTGATGAAGAACTTTGACGCGCGGATCGACAACGGAGCGTTCGCCGCAAGAGTTTCCGCGTAGGCGACCGTCACGTCTTCCAGTTCCTCCGCGTCGACCACACGATTGATCAGGCCGATGCGCAAGGCTTCATCCGAGTGCAACCGCCGCGCGGAGAACATGATGTCCTTGGCGACGCTCGGCCCGACCAAATCAACCAGCGACTTCAGCCCGTCCAGCCCGTATGCGGCGCCGCGCACCGCCGCCGGGATGCCGAAGCGCGCGTCTGAAGACGCGAAGCGCAAATCGGCGTTCAGCGCCATGCCGAGCCCGCCGCCGAGGCAATAGCCGTAAATCATCGCGATCAGCGGCTTTTCCAGATCGAGCAGCTTGTGCCGCAGTTCGGCAGTCGTCTCCCGCGCCAACCGCGTAGTTTCGGCGTTGGCCCGCGTCTTCTCGAAACTCTTGATATCAGCGCCAGAGATAAAAGCTTTCCGGCCGGCGCCGCGCATGATCACGACCTTGATCGCGGGGTCGGCGGCGTAGTCCTCGATCACGCTCAACGCGTCCTCGTACATACCGGGCGAGAGAGCGTTTAGCTTGCTGGGATTGTCCCAGATCACCCAGCCGATGGGACCCTTCGCTTCCGCGCCGACCAGTCCGGATGTCAGCTTCATTTTTGGCGTCGCCTTCCGTTGGTGATTGCCGGGTGATGGCCTTCGATCCCGCGACAATGTAGCCCAAGGCAACGACAGCTATCGCCGTCGCCGTAAGGTCACTGACCGCCAGTCTAGCGGTCGGCGACAAGCGGCAAACCTTCCTCGCGGCGGATCGCTGCCGAGAAAATAGGCCAGGTTGATCACTCGCGACGGCTTGGCGCTGATCAGCGCATTCATGACATCGTCGAGCGCATGATGCGGACCTGCTTGCCGTATTCGGAGAAATCCGCGGTCTTCGGATTGATGTCCATGCAGGCGATCTCCTCGCCGCGCTTGGCGAGCAGCGGTATCAGGCGGCGGCCGATAAACCCGGTCCCGCCGATGTAATCAGGATCGACATTTTCGTTCCTTCCCCGCGGCTGGTTTATCGAATGCGGAACCGTCGCAGGTTTGCCGCGCCCCGTCCACCCGCTCGGGAATTCGGCTCATGCGCAGCGGCGCGTCACGGTGCGCTGCCACATGCTCTGGCATGGCGCATGTCGATGTCCGGCCAGGCAGGCGTCGTGGCCTCGCCAAATGTCCTTTTGGCGCGATTGTGTTGAAAAGTCCGCGTCAGGTTTCGTCAAGAAATACAAATTCTTGTAAATCAAATCCATTGTAATATCAAAGGGAATTCGAAAGATACCCGGGCAGTTTGGAATGTGTCAGCCATCGAGCAGCCCTTTCTCAATAGCGCGGCGCTTGAGCCGTTCGACTTTGGAGCGATGCATGTCGAATTCATTGGCGGCCTCCCGGATCGAAAGACCATCGCGCATGGCGTCCACGACACGTCAGCTCGACATCGGCGATCTCTGTGCGGCTCCACATCGCCTGCCCGTCGCGGACCTCATATTTCGCTTCAAAAGACCGGGCATCGTCGCCATAGACACCGCGCGCCTTTTCGAAATGCACGCCCTGATCGGACGAGTAATCGGCCGGGTGTTTAAGGGCGAGCACCGTGTCCAACACATCCTCGCGCCGCGATGCCGCCTTTGCCGGCGTGATGCACAAACCTCACGGATCGACCTGCGCGCCGGTGCGCAAGCCCCCAATCCTGAAGCGGTTGCCAGCTGTCCGCCTCGTTTTCGCGGCCGGACCGAATCAGCGACGACAGATTATCGACAATGATTACCTCAGCATCCTCAACCTGGGCGTCGACTTCGCGTTGTCCGTCGACGGTTGCGAGGTCTGGAAGCCCGGCATCTGTGAGATCAGCGCATAGAAGGCGAAAGAAGCTCGGGTCTGGCAGCTTCAGCTCGAAAGCACCAACGATCGCAGCCAGCCGCTCCTGCATTGTCCGGGCCGGCATTTCACCATCGAGATAAAGAACCTTGGATGGGCGCGGTGCCTTGAAGCCGAGAAATTCACCGCCGATACCGAGCGCATATCCCGCAGTTGAGGCAAATAGTGTCTTGCCAGTCCCGCGCAGCGCATAGGCCATTACGAGACCCTTTTGCGGCAGCCAGGGAGCCAGCAGGTTTTCCCGTGTCGGCAAGTCGAGAGCCAGGAATTGCTCGGCCGAAAGCGGTCGCAACGCGGCAGCAATAGTTCGGTTTTGAATGGATACACTTCGCCGCCGCCTGGTGGCAGGCCACGTCCGCTAGTGGTCTGACGCGCTGGCTTAATGGCAACCGGCTCTTCTCGGTCGCATGGCATAGCACGATAAGGCGCTCTTTGGCGTAGCTGGTGCAATGATGGAGGGCTCGCTCCGCGAAGCCTCTCGTCTGGCGTGGATCGTTCGCATCGATGACCACGCTCGGTTCACTGGCGACCATCTCCGAGGAGTGTCCGGCATCAGCGCCTATGAGACAGAAAAGGCGGGTTGAGGAAGGGAGCGACTGTCTTATCGATTAAGCGGGGAGTGGCTGCCATGGGCGTCGATCTCGCAGGACAGCTTTGAGGATCGTGATTAGCTTGCGGGCCACGGCGACGAGGGCGAGGATCTTAGGTTTCCGGGCGGCGACGAGTTTGTCGCGGAATTGTTTGAGCTGCAGATTGTAGCGCGCGGCGACCATGGCTCCAATGAACAAGGAACTGCGCACGCTCTTGCGGCCGCCACCAATCAAGCTCTTGCCACGCCGTTGCCCGGACTGTCGGGTCCATGGTGCGAGGCCAACCAGGGCGGCGATCCGTCGACGATCGAGCGAACCGAGCTCCGGGAGTTCGGCGATCAAGGTGCGGGCGATGGTCTTTCCAACGTCCGGCAAAGACGCCAGCAGTTTCTTCTTCTCGACCCAGACGGCTGATCCGCGCATGTGATCGCTGATCAACCGGTCGAGCTCGGCAAGTTCCTTCTCCAAGGCTTTGCGCAGCCTGGCGATGCTGCGAGACAGGCGATGATCGCTGATGCGGCGAGCGCGCTGAGCTTCGGCGGCAATCATCTCGACAATCTGGCGCCGGCGCGCGACCAGATCGGCGAGACCTCTTGTCATCTCATCGGGCAGTTACCGGAGCTTCGGTTTGGTTGCCTCGGCGAAATGGGCGATCACCGCCGCGTCGATCGGATCGGTCTTGGCTCGTTTGCCGAGAGCCATCGTGAAGGCACGCACTTGTGCCGGATTGACGACCACCACGGGAAGGCCGGCACTAGCCAGGCCCGCGGCCACTACTGTTTCGAAGCCGCAGGTGGCCTCGATTGCCACCTATGCCAGCGACAAGGTTTTGAGCCAGGCGACGAGATCCTCGATCCCGGCGGCCGTGCGTTTGAAGACAAGGCTTTCACCGGTCGGACGAACCGCCATGTCCAGGCGATCCTTCGATTACATCGATGCCGACTACAATTACATCCATCTGACACGACCCAAGCGACTGTTCGGGTTCGATGGAACGGCAGACGAGGACACGCATTCCCTTGCAGGCTCTGCGACCCATAGATTTTTCGGCCTCTCGCCTGCCACCCCGCTGTCACCGATCTCGAACGGGCGGGATGTCAAGTTACAAGGATTTCTGGCCCATCGTAGCCATTGAGGGAGCAAAGATGGGACAGAAATCCGGGCCGGTGAAGGAACCGGCGGAGCAGGTTGTGAAGGCGATCCGCCGTGCCACCCGGCGGCAGTTTTCGGCGGAGGAGAAGATCCGCATCGTGTCCGGTCTGCGCGGCGAGGACCGCATCCCGTCATGCTTGAGAGCTCGCCGATGTTGCGTCATAAAATCGTCATCTTGGCGAACTGTGCGAAGGTATCGCGCTCGAAGCCCGATTCGAATTCTCGACCGATCCGAGCCAACTTGCGGCTTTGAAGGCGGCTCTCGAAAGGGCGAGTACCGCACCTGGCGGCGAGCCGTCGCTGATCACCGGCATCTTTTTCGACACGCCCGACCGGAAGCTGCACCAGCACGACCTCAGCCTTTGCGTCGAACAGCATGACGCGAGCGGCGTCCAGGTCTTGAGACGCCTGGGCTCAGTCGCTGACGGCAGCCAATGGCACGACGGCATCACGGGCGACGGACCCGATCCGTTGGCGCCTGAGACCGGAGCACGCCTGAGCGGGCTCATCGATAAAGGACTGCGCCCACTATGCCGAGCGCAGGTCCGGCGGACCTGTCTGAGGCTGGACGTCGAGCCCGCAGTCGAGATTATGTCGACACTCGACGAAGGAACGATTTCCGCCGCTGTCGGCGACGCCACCGAATTGATGTGTGGCCTGGATCTCGAAATGATCGAGGGGGATCCCGCGGGCTTTTTTGATGTGGCGCTGCGGCTGCTCGACGCGGCGCTGCTCCGGATCACGACCTCGGACAACGCCGAACGCTTCTACCGATTGCTGGGAAGCGCGATCGAAGCGGTGACGGCCGAACCGCTCACTCTCGAACCTTCGATGCCGGTAGAGGCGGTTCTCCAGACTTCGTGCCGCCTGTGCCTTCGGCACCTGCTGCGCAACCAGGCGGCGGCACTGTCCGGCGACGCCGAGGCCCTCCACCAGATGCGCGTGGCGGTACGGCGATTTCGCTCGGTGCTTGCTGCGGTGCGGTCGATGCTTCCAGCCGAGCAACTCAACGGTTGAAAGATGAGCTGAAATGGCTTGCGGGAAGCCTCGGACCGGCGCGCGATAGGGATGTATTCGCCATGAACCTGCTGGCACCCGTTCGTGCTGTCCTCCACACGGAACGTGATTTGGAGAATCTGGTCGAGGCGGCAAACCGGCGGCAGCAGGCAGCCTACGAAGCGGCGAGAAAGGCGATTGAGTCGCGCCGATATTCCGAAATTATACTCAAGGCGGCGCTGGTTCGAAACCTGCGGCTGGCGGGACCAGCGGGTATCGGAGCACTCGGCACCGCTGCTCTCTTGCATCGCCGAGATTGCGCCGCCCTTGATCGAGCGACACTGGCGCCAGGCGATGAAGCGGTGCAAGCACTTCGCCGGATTGTCGCTTGACGAACGCCACCAAGCTCGCATCGAGCTCAAGAACTTGCGATACATGAGCGAGTTTCTCGAGAGCTTGTTCGGTTAAAGCGCTGATGAAGCGGCTGAAGGACCTCCGGGAAGATTTCGGGCATCTCAACGACGTACGTACCGCGCAGAGACAGTGCAGAGAGCTGGCTCGGTCCGCCGAGCATGACATTAACGACGTCTGCCTTGCGCCCGGCGTGGTCATTGGGTGGCACCTCCAAAGGCGACCCTCTACTCCGGGTCGTCCAGATCCGGCCGGCATCCGCAATATTCTCGTTCGAGCCGGGCCAAATCGACCAGCATCTCCTTGGGCGCCGGTTTGCCGGCCAAGGGTGAAATGGTCATCGGCGGTTTCTCCTCATGACACCGGACAGGGTTTAGCGTCCCAGATCTCGGAGGCGTACTGGGCAATCGTGCGGTCGCTCGAGAACTTGCCGGAGCCGGCCACATTCAATATAGCCTTTCGCGCCCATTCATGGCTGTCGGCATACAATCCCGTTAGCCTGTGATCGGCTTCCATATAGGATTGAAGGTCGGCAAGATGCATGTAATGATCGCCACCACTCAACAATACATCGCATAGCGGTGCAAATATCCCGGGCTCGTTGCGGCTGAAATGGTCGTTGGCGATCATGTCCAAAGCAGCGCGGGTCTCTGGATTGTGATCGTAATGCCAATGCGGATTGTACCAGCCGCGGCTGCCTTCGACCTGGTCGGCACTCAGGCCAAACATAAAAAAATTATCTTCGCCGGCTTCTTCCGCCATTTCGATCGTGGCGCCGTCGTGGGTGCCGATAGTCAATGCCCCGTTCATCATGAACTTCATGTTGCTGGTGCCGCTGGCCTCGTAGCCAGCAGTCGAGATCTGGTTCGAGACATCGGCAGCCGGGATCAGCCGCTCGGCAAGTGACACGCAGTACTTGGGCAGAAAAGCGACCTTCATTCGGCCCTGCGTCGCCGGATCGCCGTCGATCGGGCCGGTAAGATTGTTGATAAATTTAATGATGAGCTTAGCCAGCCAATAAGCCGGAGCCGCTTTGCCGGCGAAGAAAAAGGTTCGCGGCATGATATCGAGGTGTGGGTTCGCCCGTAGCCGATGGTAAAGAACAATGATGCGCAGCGCATTCAACAGCTACCGCTTGTACTCGTGGATACGCTTGACTTGACAGTCGAAAATAGTCTCCGGGTCGACCGTGACGCCGCAGCTCGTCTTGAGCCAGTCGACAAACCGCAATTTGGCCGCGTTCTTGGCGTCGAGGAAGCTTTTCGCGGAAGGCGGTGTCGTCCGCCAAGGGATGAAGGCGCTTCAGCTCGCCAAGATCGGTCACCCATCGGTCACCGATCGCGTCCGTGATCGTCTCGGCGAGCCCGGGGTTGGCCAACAACAGCCAGCGCCGCGGCGTGATCTCGTTGGTCTTGTTGTTGAACCGCTCAGGATACATTTCGGCCAAGTCCTTGACTGTCAGCTTACGCAGCAAAGCCGAATGGATCGCGGCCACGCCATTGCTGCTGTGCGAACCGACGATCGCCATGTTGGCCATGCGCACTATGCGCTCGGGGCCCTCCTCGATCAGGCTCATGCGAGCAATTCGCGCCTCGTCCCCCGGCCGTCGGGTGCGGACGCTATCGAGAAACCGGCGATTGATCTCGTAAATGATTTCCAACTGTCGCGGCAGTAAGTGTTCGAAATAGGTTACCGGCCACTTTTCGAGCGCTTCGGGCAATAAGGTATGAATAGTATAGGCCAACGTCTGTTGCGTGATGTCCCAGGCTTCATCCCAGCCGAGATGCGCGTCATCGAGTAAAATCCGCATCAATTCTGGAACCGCCAAGGTCGGGTGCGTATCGTTGAGCTGGATCGCGACCTTGTCCGGAAGCAAGCGCCAATTCCCATTGCGGCGATGGAAGCGGCGCACCAGATCGGCGAGCGAGTAGGCGACCAGAAAATACTCCTGCACAAAGCGTAATGCCTGTCCGACCTCGGTGCTGTCATCGGGATACAGCACCCGGGTCAAGGTGCTTGCCGCGAGGCTGCCCACCAATGCCCCGACAAAGTCGCCGCTGCTGAACTCCTGGAAATCGAAGTAATTATGCGACGCCCCCGACCACAAACGCAGGGTGTTAATCGTCTTGCCGCCATAGCCGATCACCGGCCGGTCAAACGGGAGGCCAATCACGGCGGAGGCTCGGCCGGGGACGATCTCCAGGTGCCCGCGGAGCATTTCAAAGGAAGAGCCGAGCTTGATTTCTACCGCTTCCGTTGGGCGGGCAACTTCCCAGGGGTCATGCCGGCGCAGCCAGCTGTCCGGGTGTTCGCGCTGCCAACTATCCTCGATCGATTGCCTGAACATGCCGCATTCGTAGCGCAGCCCATAGCCCATCGCCGGCAGTTGCATCGTCGCCATCGAGTCGAGAAAAACAGGCGGCGAGCCGCCCAAGCCCCCCATTGCCGAGCCCGGCATCGGGTTCTTCCTCCAACAGGGCAAACCAGTCGAGGTCCCGTTGCTGGGTGGCCCGGTGGACAAAGGGATCCAGCAGCATGTTGGTGACGTTGTTGGCCAGCGAGCGACCGATCAGAAACTCCATCGACAAATAGTAGACGCGTTTCGGATTCAGGCGATTGTAAGTGCGTTCGGTCTTGACCCAGCGTTGCGACAGTACGACCCGGACCGACCGCGCAGCGGCCTCGAAGCGCTCGCGCGCACCCGCGGCCAGCGGATCGACGACGTCGTCGAACAGTAGGTGTAGAGAGCGGCGTCATGCTCGGAAAACCGGATCGGACCGCAACCACACTGTTCGAGAAGGTAGGGAGCGGCTTCTAATCGCGACAGCGGCGTGGATGTAATTTCACTCAGTTCTTTCGTTTTCCGCTGCCCTTGCTCACGGAGCCCGGATCGGCTCACGTGTTTATCCCTCCTACATTACCTTTACATGACGGACATTGCTTCACAGCCGAATGACAAGCTCGCCCAGAATGTGCACCTAGCCGGTGCCGCAGGCTCGCGATGCGATATTGAAGATTTCAGGCTGGCCGTACCAGGAGAGTGCGTCCCCGAGCGCCGCACAGAACTCAGCGCCCAACGTGTTCGACAGGCTTCCGGGTTGCATCCGCAGCCGCGCATCGAAGGTTACGTCGGCGAGGCCCAGCGTGTCAGTCAGAGATTTTCAGCCGCAGGCCGTGCGTGTTGTGCTTGTGCAGCGCGCTGCCACAGCCCGAGAGGCTGGGGTTGGTCATGAAATAGACGTGCGCGCTTTGCGGCTCGTGCGCCGGGGTTTCGCGGGCGAAGGTGCCGTCCGACTGCAGCAGCCAGCTCTGCACATCGTCACGTAAATTCTCGACCATGATCTGGTCGAGGATCTGCTGATGCACGGTCGGGTTTTCGATCGGAACCAGGGTCTCGACCCGGCTGTCGAGATTGCGCGGCATCCAATCCGCCGACAAGATGTACACTGCGGCCTCCGGTGACGGCAGCCCGTGGCCGGCGCCAAAACAAACGATGCGGGCGTGTTCCAGAAAACGCCCGACGATGCTTTTGGCCGTGATGTTTTCGGAGAGGCCGGGAACCCCGGGTCGCAAGCAACAGATGCCGCGAATGACCAGCGAGATCGATACCCCCGCTTCTGCGACACGGTAAAGCGCGTCGATCAGTTCGCGGTCGACCAGCGCGTTCAGCTTTGCCCAAATCGCCGCCGGCGGGCCGGCGTCGGCATGAGCAATCTCGGCCTCGATCAGGTCGAGCAATTTCGTCCTGATGCCGCCCGGCGAGGCGAGCGCCTGGATCGAATTTGATCGGCTGACCACGCCGACGAGCTTGCCGCCCTCGGTGACTGGTACACGCTTGATGCGCTGCTGCTCGAAGAGCGTGGCGATCTTGGAAAGCGGCGTCTCCTCCGAGACCGCGACAACCTCCGGGGTCATGATTTCGCCAACTTTTTTGCCGTGCGACTTAACAAACTCCTCGGCCAGGGTGCCGGCACCGGTCACCGCCTCCTGCCACCACGGCCGGCGCTTTTCGGTTCCGATCTCGACACGATGCATTAGATCGGCCTCGCTCAGAATACCGAGCAGTTTGCCCTCGTCATCGACCACCGGAAGAGCGCTGACATCATGTTCTGCCAGAAGCTTGACCGCCTCGGCGACGTCCGTTTCCGGGTGGACGGTCACAACGCCGCGCACCATGACATCGGTCGCCCGCATGTTCGCCTCCTAAATCCGAAAGCAAGGCGGCGCGACAAGGCCGCGCCCGGGTCCCCGGCATCAAAAGAGATGCAGGAACAAAATGTAGAGCCCGCCCGACAGCATCATCGCCATCGGGAGGGTTAACACCCAAGCCAGCGCGATATTACCCAGTGTCGACATCTGCAGGCCGGACCCGTTGGCGGCCATGGTTCCGGCGACACCCGACGACAATACGTGCGTGGTGGAAACCGGGAGGCCATACATATCGGCGGCGGCGATCGTGCCCGCTGCGACAAGCTCCGCGGCTGCACCTTGACCATACGTCAAATGGGTCTTGCCGATCTTTTCGCCGACCGTGACGACGATGCGCTTCCATCCGACCATGGTGCCGAGACCGAGTGCGATCGCAACCGCCACCTTGACCCAAGTCGGAATGAACTTCGTCGCGCCGTCGAGCGACTGCTTGTAGGCATTCAACGTCGCGATATTGGCTGTCGACAGATCGGCTTCCTTGTCTTTCATCAGCAGGCGCAACGCTTCATCGGTCAGATACATGTCGTTGCGGGTGTTGCCGACGGCTTCGGTTGGGATCTTCGCCAGCGAGCCATATTCCTTCACCTGCTTGGCGATATCGTTGATCAGCACGGCAAGCGAGGGGTAGGTGCCGCCGCTGATCTGATGATGCGCGACATATTCGGTCACGGCAGGTCGCGGATTGCCGAGCACATCGTAGCCGGCGGCCTTTTGTGCGATCACCTTTGCTGCAGCGGCGGAATTCTCAGAGAACTGGACGATCGCGCTATCCGGCATCGCGCGATTCAAGGCAAAAGCGGTGGGAACCGTGCCGATCAGGATCAGCATGATCAGCCCCATCCCTTTCTGCCCGTCATTCGAGCCGTGGGCAAAGCTGACCGCCGTGCAAGTGAAGATCAGGAGACCGCGTATCCACCCCGGCGGCGGATCGCTCGACTCCGGCGCCCGATACAACTCGGGCTTTCGGATCATAGCTTTCATGACGAGCAGCAGCAGCGCCGAGGCGATAAAGCCGACGATCGGCGAAAACAGCAACGCCTTGCCGACCGCCATCGCCTGGCCCCAGTCAACTCCGGAGGTGCCGTTCTGGCCGCGCGCCAGGGCATTGGCGACGCCGACACCGATGATCGAACCGATCAGTGAGTGCGAGCTCGATACCGGCAAGCCCAGATACCAAGTCCCAAGGTTCCAGATGACGGCGGCGATCAGCAATGCGAAAACCATCGCAAAGCCGGCGGCACTGCCGACCTGAAGGATTAGTTCGACCGGCAGCAGCGAGATGATGCCGAAGGCGACCGCGCCACTCGACAGCAGCACCCCGAGAAAATTGAAAGAGCCCGACCATACGACCGCGATCGATGCCGGCATCGCGTGAGTGTAAATCACCGTCGCCACCGCATTCGCGGTGTCGTGGAACCCGTTGACGAATTCAAAGCCGAGGGCGGTCAGCAACGCGACAAATAGCAGCAGATAGGGAAGAAACGTCGTCGTGGCGCCGCTCGCCTCGACGTCGGAATAAAGGCTGTAGGCGACGAACAGCACAGCGGCTGCCAGCAACCCAAGAAAAACGAACGCCGTACTCGGGTGTAACCCACGGATCGAGATCCGGACGCGCCCCTCTCCCACCAGCGTCCGGTACGCGTACCGCAGCATCGGTCATAACGTTCACCCCAATGACTACAGCTAGAACAAAATATGCCGGGTTAGTTTGACGCTTATATGACGGTTGCCGCGGCGGAAACCCATCCTCAGCTTCAGCGGGCGATGTTTTGCCCAAGGACGGCCAGGAGCAGACCAAGGGTGGTGTACCCCAAGATGACCTCGCTCACGACAATGATCTCGCCGACAAGACTCGCCGCCTCACATCGCCAAAGCCTAGCGTGGTATAGGTGACGATAGAGAAAAATAGGGTGTGAACCAAGTTTTGGCGCTCTGTTGGTAATTGAGGATCCTCGGAAACATCCGATAAACCGCGCTATAAAGGGGTGCCAATCCGAAGGATAAAACGGCGACACGAACCAAGCTGCGCCCATAATCAATAATTCCCCATGCCCGAAACAGAACCATACGCCGCGAGCCCTTCAAATGGGCCTCGAGGGTATCGAGAAAATCCTGGTCAGCTGCGGCACGCTTGAGAAGAGCATTGCTAAAGCATGAATCAAGACCCCGGGCTCCGAGATAACACCCGCGCATGCGCCGAGTTCCCACCCGACATTCGTCAACTCGGCGTTACTCAGATCTGCCAGGCCGAAATTGGCTCGCCGTAGGTTAGCCCCGTTGAGGTCTGCCTTGCTGAGATCCGCGGACGCCAGGTTCGCGCTGCTGAGATCAGCCAAGCTGAGATTTGCGCCAGAAAAGTAGTCCGCTCCTGAGAGGTTTGCACGACTAAGGTTGGCGCCACGGAGGTTTACGCCCTTGAGGATTGCACCGCTAAGGTAACTGCGGCTCAGATCGGCCTCGCTGAGATCCGCTGAGCTGAAATCGGTCCCACGCAGGGTCCCCTCTCTGAGAAGCGCCCCGCTGAGGATCGCCTTGCCAAAATTTGCCTCGCTGATGTTTGCCTTGGTGAAGTTCGCCGTGCTCAGGGTCGCCGCTCCAAGGTCCGCGCCGTTGAGGACAGCCTGGCTGAAGTTCACCCGGCTCAGGTTCGTTCCGTTCAGGATTGCGCCGACAAGGTTCGCCCGCTGAAGTTGGCCCCGCTGAGATTGGCACCCTCGAGGTCGGCACCGGTGAGGAACGCTCTGCTCAAATTCGCTCTGCTGAGATTTGTCTTACTGAGGATCGCGCCGGTGAGGAGCGCCTCGCTGAGATTTATGCCGCTGAGGTTCATCTCAGCGAGGTCCGGACGGATCGACGGGTTCTCACCTCGCCAGGCATTCCAGATGCCCACCCCCTGGCGGAGGACGGCGAGCTGCTCGATTTTTGCCATGATCCGGGACTCCTCATGCGGATTTCGCTTGGCGCCGTCTCGCCCGGGCGCGCGTGCCTTGGCGGCAATTAAGAGCGCATGCACGCTCTGACTTTGTAGAACTGCCTCCGCGTTGCGCAACCGCCGCCATCGGCCGGCGTCGGCAGCGCTGAAGTTTCGCCCCAAGGTGTCGGCGAACCAGCCAATTAAGTCCAACTAATCTTACAGTTCTGTGACAGGACACAGTACATAGGAACTTGACTATTACGACGCCGCGTGCGGCGAGTGCGACGACTTTCGTGGGGGACACGAGTGCAGGGAAGCGCGATCAGCTATGCGAGCCAGACGGCCCGGGGCCTGATCCCTAACCGATGGGACCTGATCGGCTTTCCGCTGGCAAAGGGGCGCGCGAGACGCTGGCGCCGCTCTCGGCGCTCAAGGAGCCGGTCGTCTCGCTCGATCCGGTCAACCTGCCGGAATACGCGCTGCGCACGACCCTGCGCATGTTGGCGGCGATGGTCGCATCACTCCTTTTCACCTTCACCTACGGGACGCTTGCGGCCAAAAGCCGGCGAGCCGAGCTCGTCCTGATCCCACTCCTCGACATATTCCGATCAGTCCCGGTGTTGGGCTACATCTCCTTCACCGTCGTTTTCTTTATGTCCCTATTTCCCGGCCGGGTCACCGGCGCCGAAGCCGCGGCGATTTTCACGATTTTCACGAGCCAAGCCTGGAACATGACGTTCAGCTTCTATCAATTCCTGCGGACAACGCCGCGCGATCTCAAGGAAGCAACAGAAAATTTCCGCTTCTCGTGGTGACAGCGCTTCTGGCGTCTCGAAGTGCCGTTCGCCATGCCCGGCCTCATCTGGAACATGATGATGAGCAAGTCCGGCGGCTGGTTCTTTGTCGTGGCGAGCGAGGCGATCACGGTCGGCGACAAGACCATTACTTTGCCGGGCATCGGCGCCTATCTGGCGCGAGCGACAAGGGAGAAGGATCTCGCCGCGGTTGGCTGGGTGGTGCTGACGATGACTGTGGTGATCATCCTCTATGACCAGCTGATGTTCCGGCCCCTGGTTGCCTGGGCGGAAGCCGCAGGCGAGGCGTCGGGGCGGAACCGAGGATCATATCCGGCACATGACAGAGCAAGCGGTTTGGTCTGTGCTTCGTTCAGTCAGCCAACCCAGCTGGGTGTCGTTTCGTCCAACCGGTGGCGTCCTCGTAGAATTGGGCGACGCGGTAGAGCATCGGCTCCGTGAATGGACGGCCGACGACCTGCAGCGACAGCGGCAGGCCGGCTGTGGAGAACCCGGCCGGGATGACCAGCCCCGGCTGGCCGGTGACGTTGAACGGCATCCGCGCCTGGCGCGAGTAATTGGCGGCGAGCGCTACCTCATGGTCGACGCGGCAGGCGGGGTCCAGACTCGACGCGGTGACCGCGATGTCGATATCGGCAAAGGCCGCTGCCACGGTATTACGGAGCTGCAGCCGCCAGCGCACCGCCTGGAGATAGTCGACGGCTCGCAACGTCGCCCCGGCGAGCAGCCGCTCGCGGGCCCGGGCCCCGTAATCCTGAGGCTTTTCTTTGAGCCATGGCTCATGCACGGCGTAGGCTTCGGCAGCGAGAATGATCTGACCGCAGGCAGCGAAATCCTGCAACGCCGGGAGGGTGATCTCGCTGATCTCCGCTCCCGCCTCGGCAAAGAGGCTGGCCGCGGCGTCGATTGCCTCGACCTGCTCGGGATCGCCGGCGACATCGGTCGTGTAGAAATGCCGGATGACGCCGATCCGCAGCCCTTTGACGCCGTGACCGAGCATGGCCGTGTAGTCGGGGACCGGCTCGTCAGCGCTTCCGGGGTCGCCCGGATCATGCCCGGCAATCACTTGGAGCATTAGGGCGTTGTCGCGCACCGTGCGGGTCATCGGGCCGACATGGTCGAGCGAGTACGCGAGCGGCGCGACCCCGCGGCGGCTGACCCGACCGTAGGTCGCCTTCATACCGGTGATGCCGCACATCGAGGCGGGGTTGCGGATCGAGCCGCCAGTATCGGTGCCGAGCGCAGCCGGAAAGAACCCGGCGGCGAGTCCGGCGCCACTGCCGCTCGACGAGCCGCCGCAGAAATGGTCGCGGTTCCACGGGTTGCGCGCGGGCGGCCACGGCAGGTCGAAAGACGGCCCGCCGATCGCGAATTCATGCGTCGAAAGCTTGCCGAGCAAGATCCCGCCGGCAGCTTCAAGCCGTTCGGTGACGACGGCATGCTGGCGAGCGGCGTTGCCGGTCATGACCTTCGAATGCGCCGTAGTGGCGATGCCTTCGAAATCGATGATGTCC
Source organism: uncultured Alphaproteobacteria bacterium (assembly GCA_963774345.1). Classification (GTDB taxonomy): domain Bacteria; phylum Pseudomonadota; class Alphaproteobacteria; order ATCC43930; family CGMCC-115725; genus AP-15. The sequence goes on along the minus strand of CAVZFB010000028.1, from coordinate 276,189 downwards.
TTGAGCGCATAGGGCATCCCGTGAAACGCCCCGCGCCAGTTTCCAGCGGTGATCTCGGCCTCGGCGGCGCGCGCCGCGGTCAGGGCTCGCTCGGGCGTGACTGAGATGAAGGCGTTGAACTTGCCGTCGTGTCGCTCGATCTGACCCAACAGCGCCTTCGTGTATTCGACCGGCGACAATTTCTTGGCGCGCATCAGCTCGGCGGCCTCGGCGATGCCGAGAAAGGCGGGGTTGCTGCTCATGGCGTTTCACCCTTCGCGCGATAGGTATGAGCCGGTTCCTGCTCCACCGGCATATTACGCGGCAGACGCTTCAGGTGTTGCTCCATACTGCTCGTGGCGCGGTCGAATTGAGCCAAGTGCTCGTCGGTCAAACGATCCAGCCCCAGCGCCCGGGCCTTGTCACGGATCTGCTCGCTCATCGCCTGCCTCCCTTCCCGGAACAGCTACGTACTCCGCCTCGACCCGATCGGTGGCTGTCAGCGTGCACAAAGTGCACATCGAGCCAATGGGCGGCATCGACCCGACTTTGATCCTCTGGCGCATCATGACCTACGCCGCCAAGAAAACGTCACGGTTTTTGTCGTCGGATCCGCGGCAGATACGAAGTCGCCCAATGGGTAGCCTGGCAACTGGCCGGCCAGGGCCCCGGCACGCTTCCGAATGAGCGCAAGGCTTCACGTTGCCCTCGTACCAGCGGTGACGAGCGGCGGTTCTCGGACCGCCACTGCTGCCCCGACCTCGCCGATTTGCCCGAGACGCCCGACGTCGCGCTATTCTACATGGGCTACGACCGGGTTCTCGACACTGTTGAAGCCGCGGCGCGGCGTGGGGTTAAGGGCGCAGCGACCCAACCAAGGCGCACGCGCATCTCGAGGTCCAGCTTGAATTTGAGATGACGCCGTGAGCGCTGAAGAAGCCGGTTATCGCAACGGTTCAGGGTCACTTGCCGGGCGGCGGAGAGCTTGACAGCAGGCCCGATAGGCATTGGCCGCGACGATGAGGATGCCGGCCACCTGGTCAGGGCGTCGACGTCGAGGTACAGCTCATCGGCCACGGCGCCTCTCCTCGATCAGGACGAGGCAGACTTCGCTCCGCGGCCACTCCTCCGGTGTGTTGCCCCACGGATGTAATGACAAGGCCGCCGCCTGGGCCTTCACGATCGAGAACGCTGACGAAGGTCTTGGCTTGGTCGGGTGAGTTCGCGGCGTGTATGACGCGAGCTTGAGCCGCTTGTCGGCTCGACCCGCCTCAATCCCCTGCCGACAGGCATAGCCGTTTCACCCTCGTTGGCAGCAGCCGGCGGGGTCGAGCCGCCGGAGCACTTCCGCTCCGACAAGGAGTTCCTGAATCCGAGACACACTCCGTTCGGCTGTCTGCCGGGCGGAGTTTTTTGCGTTCACGCGGCGGAGGAGTCGGCTTTCGTTGGTTTTGCCGATGGCGGCCCGTTGCGGGGCTTTACGGCGCGCGGACGCCGACGTCCAAAATGCGCCGATATCAGTTGCAACGGCAATCCCGTATGGTCCCAGGTACAGGAGCAAGCGCCCTTGCTCGACTGAAGCCGATCGGATGTGATAGATAGAGATCCTGCAAACGGAGCTTCGATCTCCCGAGGCGATCTCTCTGTGCCGCGACCAGATCCGGGGATCAACTGTGAGCCGAGGGGCGAGCACATCACCTGCAACGACCGCGCCTGATACCCAATGTCCGTTGACGTCTCCGATCCGGCTTTCGACCCTAAATGGCTATGGGCGACCCAAGTCACTGCTGAGGCTGCGCGTGCAGCTATGGTGCAGGGACGAACTCCGCAAGAGCGCTTCGAGATCTATGAACGATTAATTTTGGCGGCTTGCGAAGAGCGGCAACGTCGCAAAAATTCCAAACTCAGTACCTCAATTGCCGAAGCGACTGCGTCTCACCCTGCCGACCTGTTATATAATTACATTGAGGTCGAAGATAGTATCAATATATCTGGATTTGATGAAGCCGAACCACGTGATCCGCGCTTATAATATGAATAATGCAAAGTATACTGTTATCTCTCGGTCTTTGTCTCTTGCTAAAGCGGCTTTAGAGAGCTGATGGACTTTTCACAACTCCACCGAAGCACTATTCTGGTTTCGCTCTGTTTTGAAGGTCGACCCTAAAAACGCGACGGCGCGTTTGGGTTCTGCCCGCGTGTACCAATATGTTGCTTCCCAGCCATGGTGGCACAACAACGTGTCTCTCGCTAAAAGCGCCGCCGCTAAAGCATTGGTTATGCTGGACGAGCCAGTTAGGGCAGATAGTGTCGTAGAATCGAGAGATAAAGCACTTGTGTGCGGCCAAATTTATTCAGCAATCGGGCAATCGAACGTCGCAAGAAAGTATTTAAATGACGGCATAAACATCGACCCAGGATATTCTAGCGGTCTTTATTTTTTACATTTCAACGATATATTTATTGATCCAAGGGGTGACCGCATTCTACCCGGTCTCAACGAAGCTGTCGAGATTGCCGAGACCGAGGGCAGTCAACGGCGGTTAGCAGCCGCCCTTTATTTCAGGGGTTTCGCCAACACCCTATTCTCAAACTATCATGGGGCCATTAAAGATTTAAAACGTTCGATGACGATAAACCCCGGGTATGGGTCAGCCAATTTGGCATTAATCGCGGCAACAGCGTTGGCACGGGACAAACAGACGTATAAAGTGGTTAGGTCGTTCAAGGAGAGATACCCAAATTTTGACAGCGAGATTCTTGATTACATGTGGACGCATCGCTCTTCTTGTTCCGACTATGGCCGCTTCGTTAGGCCCTTGGTCGAAATAGTGAAAGTCAAGTTGGGAAGTGAGGGGCCAGGAAAAGCCGGGATTCTCCCTTAGGAGACGATGACGGCGGCGTCGGCAACTGGGATCGCTCATCGTCGTGGTTTAGCCGCAAGTCCGAGCTCGACACTTGACCGGGGTAGGTTGCCACGCACATGGATGCGGGCGACAATCGTTACGCAATGAGCGCCGATCGCCGCATCCTGAGCCCGCTCTACAGCGACAACCGGCTGAAGCTCGGTGTGTTCGGGGCCAATGTCAGCAACGGCTGCGCCGCGACGACGGCGCCGGGGCATCTCGAAATGACTTGGCCGAACAGCCGCGCCATCGTCACCACCGCGGATCGGGCCGGCTTTGAGGCGTTGGTCCCGGTGGCGCGCTGGAGGGGCTTCGGCGGCGCCACCGATTTCAACGGCACCTGCTACGACACCCTAGTGGTACGACGCAGTCACAGGATTCCATTGCGGCTGGATCTGTGCAATGATGCTGAATGCGCGAGGGGATCAGTATCGAAGTGAGTGCGGCCGACCGTGAGCGATTGGCCGCGGTCGTAGCCGATCGCAATAGCCGGCAAAAGCATGTCTGGCGGGCACGGATAATCCTGGCAACGGCGGAGGGTTGCGGCACAGCGGAGATTATGCGCCGGGCCGGGGTTTCAAAGCCCTGTGTGTGGCGCTGGCAAGAGCGGTTCATGCGCGAGGGCGTGGCCGGGCTGCTGCGCGATAAGACGCGCAAACCTGGTCTGCCGCCATTGCCCTCAGTCCTGATCGACCGGGTCGTCGAACTGACCCTCGCTGAGCCGCCGGGTGAGGCGACACACTGGACCGGGCGGGCGATGGCCGCGGCCAGTGGCATTTCGCTGCGCTCGGTGCAGCGCATCTGGGCGGCGCACGGTCTGCAGCCGCACCGGGTACGCCGCTTCAAGCTGTCGCAAGATCCGGCTTTTGCCGCCAAGCTGCGCGACGTGGTCGGACTCTATCTCGACCCGCCGGCGCATAGCCTCGTGCTGTCGGTCGACGAGAAATCGCAAATCCAGGCGCTCGACCGCACGCAGCCCGGCTTGCCGATGAAGCGCGGGCGCGCTGGCACGATGACGCATGACTACATCCGTAATGGCACGACCACCTTGTTCGCGGCGCTCAACGTTCTCGACGGCACGGTGATCGGGCAATGCATGGCGCGCCATCGCCACCAGGAATTCCTCCGCTTCCTGAACCGGATCGAGGCCGCAGTGCCGGCGGGAAAGCTCATTCACGCGATCCTCGACAACTATGCCGTCCACAAGCATCCCAAAGTCCGCGCCTGGCTCGCCCGCCATCCGCGCTGGACTTTTCATTTCACTCCGACCTCGTGCTCTTGGGCCAATGCGGTCGAAGGCTTTTTCGCGACCCTGACCCGCCGACGATTGCAGCGCGGTGTCTTCCATTCGCTCGTCGACCTGCAGACCGCGATTAACCGCTATCTCGGCGAGCACAACAAAAGACCCAAACCCTTTGTCTGGACCGCCGACCCCGACCGCATCATCGAAAAGGTCAACCGTGGGCACCAAGTGATCGCGTCACACCACTCTCATGTCCGCCATTTAAAGTAGCAGGCAAGTAAATTCGTGGCTTTCTTTGAAGCGGCTGTTTTGGGCTGTTGCGGGCAGGGCCGGAGGCACGGCCGTCAAAGCGACGGTTGATCATACTCTGATGCGCGGGTCGGAACCGCATGACCGTTGATGCGTCGCGGAGCTGCCTCGGTCTAGTGACCAGCGTCGGATCGGCGATCCGGCAGATAGTGGTTGCGAGGGTTCTCCTGACCGCGGTCATGCCTCCGGCGCTGCCCGGAAATCGCTGATTGGTATTTTTGACAGTGCCTCCTTTGCTGGTGACCACACGATTTCTCCAATCAGCCTGCCGGTATTGTGATCTGGCGGGCGATGGCCCAGACAAAGCCCACCAGTTCGCGGGCGATGGCGGTGGTGACGACATTGGCGGGTTTGCCGGTGCGGGCGAGACGGCGATAGCGTGCGCACAGCCGCACTTGTCCCTTCCAGGCGATCTCCCGGATCAGTTTGGGCTGGTCTTCCTGACGCAGGCGCAAGTCACGGCTGACCCGAGCTGGGAAGCGGTAGGACCACGCCGCTTCGATCAACAACCGGCGCGCCGCGCTGCTGCCGGCTTTGGTGATGCCGCCGCGCCTGACGCTGGCGCCGCTCGAATGCTCGGACGGCACCAGTCCGAGATAGGCCATCAGCTGGCGCGGATTGGCAAAGCGCGAGAGGTCGCCCAGTTCGGCGACCAGTGTTGCCGCATTGACCAAGGCCATGCCGCGCATCGTCTGCAACGCCGCCACGACTGGGGCCAGTGTCCAGTCGGGCAACATCGCTTCGATCTGCGCCGTCAGCCGATCGCGCCGCGTCGCGGCGGCTTCGACTGTCTGAATGTAATCCTCGAGCACGAGGTGGTGTGCTGCCTGCTCAAAACGCAAACCAGCCAGCCAGCGGCGATGCAGCTTGGTCCAGGCCGGACGTCCATAATGGCAACGCTGGCGCAACAGGAAGCCCGAAAGCTGCTGGCGGGCCCGGCGCAACGCATGTACCGCGTCAAGACGGGCACGCACCAAGTCGCGCATCGCCTCGTGTCCGACATCGGGAACCCACACCGCGGTCAGCTCGCCGGCGCGATGCAACCGCGCCAGGCTGGCGGCGTCCCGTCGATCGGTCTTGACCCGGTCGCCCGGCCGCTTTGGGATCAACGACGGCGCGACGACAACGCATTCGTGCCTGTGCCCTGACAGCTGACGCTGAATGCCATAGCCGCACGGCCCCGCCTCATAGCAAAATCGCAGGGTCGTGCCATCGTCACCCAGCTTACGCACCAGGCGTTCTAGTGCCGCCGCCGTGTTTGCAATCCGACCATAGTCCCTGACCTCGCCACGCAGCCCGCTATCGGCGATCGCGACAACGATCCCATCCTTGTGCACATCAAGCCCGACGTAGCTGATACCATCCGCCATGACCCGTCTCCTATGCATGAGGCTCGGCACCGGCCAACCCGGTGCAACCCTCGTTACCTGCATACTGTGAGACGGGTCGCCCCGCACTCAGGCGGACATGTGGTCTAGCTTGGGCTGCCGGCATGGGCGCGGTGACCGACCATGCCGCGATCTTTAGCACGACCCATGTGCCGACGATCCACCCGATTGTAGCCGCCAAGCAGGGTACTACCGTCGATCACCTGACGGGAGGCCGCTTTGCGCTGAACGTCGTGTGCGGCTGGTATTCGCAGGAATTGCGCATGTTCGGCCTGCCGCTGGGTCAACTACGATGACGAGATGAGGCAATGGATGGCGGAGGTCATGCCGCTGATCGAGCAAGCCGGCCTGCGTAAGCCGCACCGGCCTATGCCGTAATTCGGTACCGCCTTGAAGTTGGGTCTTGGGGAGTGGCTTATTGGCGCAAAATGTGGTCAGCGCAGCGAGCCCTTTGATGCACCTCCAGCCTTCCTCCCGGCAGCGCGAGTTGATCGCCCTTGCCCGCCGTCTGGCCCTCGAGCGCTTCGCGCCGCGCGCCGACCACCACGACCGCGACGCGTCCTTTCCGTTCGACGACTATGCCGATCTGCGCACCGAGGGGCTCCTCGGCCTGTGCGTGCCCGAACGCTACGGTGGGCGCGGGGCTGACTACGAAACCTACTGCCTAGTGGCGGAGCAGCTTGCGCAGGGGAACGCCTCCACGGCGCTCACCTTCAACATGCATTGCCTCACGATGCTGATGATGGGCCCGATTGCCGATAACATGGCGATGCCTCCCGACGTGCGTGAGCGCCACGAGCAGCTCCGGGCCGCCAAGTTCCGCGAGGTCGTGGAGCAAGGCGCTTTCTACGGACAGCCCCACAGCGAGCCGGTGGAGCAGGGCGAGACCGATACCAAGCTCGGTGTCGGCGGCCGGCGCTTCGGCACCACCGCGCGGAAGGTGGATGGCGGCTATGTGGTCAACGGGCGGAAGTTTTTCGTCTCTCTGGCAGGCTGCGCCCCGTATTACGCCACCCCCGCTATTCGGCTTGGCGACGAGCCCTGGATCGAACGCACCCTTTATCTCCAGATTCCCAAAGACACGCCGGGGGTGTCCTTCCCCGGCGACTGGGACCCGATGGGGATGCGCGCCACGGTCAGCCGCGACATGTCGCTCGAGAACGTGTTCGTCCCTGACGAGGCGGAGGTGCTGCCGCCTGGCCTGTTCGGGGCCATGTACAACGCCTTCCCCCACCTCTTCGTGAGCTTCTCCGCGATCTTCCTCGGGCTCATGCAAGCGGCCTACGATGATGCCCTCGCGTACCTGACCGGCCGGATGCCCGGCGCGCCGGTCCCGCATACCGAGATCGTGGCGAAGGGTCATGCGATAGCAGAGATGCTTTTTTCGATCGAGTTGGCCCGCGCGATCTACTACCGAACAATCTCAGAGGCCCAGGTCGATGCCCCGCTGGAGGCGGTCCAGCGCGCCCGGGCGGCGCACGTCACCGTGCAACGCGCGGTGGTCGCGGTTACACAGGAGGCGATCCGTGTCTGTGGCGGACGGGCTTTCCTTAAGCGCTATCCGCTCGAGCGCTACGCACGCGACGCGCGGGCCGCCGCGCTGATGCGCCCGTGGACGCAGGAGATCACGATGCAGCAGGCCTGGGAGGCCGCGCTTGGCTCGGACCGGCAGCGGGGCTCGTAAAGAGGGGTTCTGATGGAAATCCGGCCCGTCGGCCCGGCGCGATGAGCGTTGCCGAGGCAGCTGCTGGGCGACGCAACCAGGTCCCGCTCGGGATCGCCTACATGGTAGGCTCGACCGTAATGTTCGCCGGCGGCAATGCGGTCGTGAAGTGGCAACTTGCCAGCTATCCGCTGGGCGAGGTGGCGTTCGGGCGCACCCTGTTTGCGTTCCTGACCGTGGCGGCGATCGTATTCCCGCGCGCCGGGTGGGGCGTCTTGCGGACGCGACGCTACCGCGAACATATACAGCGCGGCCTGTCGCAGTTCGGCTCGATGCTGTGCTGGTTCCTCGCGGTCAGCGTGCTGTCGCTCGGCTCGGCGACGGCGATCGGCTTCGCGGCGCCATTGTTCACTACTCTGCTGTCGATCGTAATCCTGAAGGAGAAGGTCGGCGTCCACCGCTGGTCGGCGCTTATCATCGGGTTTGTCGGCGTCCTAATCATAACCCATCCCGGCAGCGGCACGCTGACTTACGGCGCGCTGTTCGCGCTCACCAACGCGATCTTGATCTCAACCGTGGCGATCGCGATCCGCCGCATGAGCATGACCGAATTGGCCGAAACGCTGACGCTCTACCAGATGATCATTATGACCTTGTGCACCGCCGGCCTGCTGACCCTCGGATTCCGGGCCCCGCATTGGGGCGACGCGCTGATGCTGGCGCTTGCTGGTGTCGGCAACGGAATCGCCCAGTTCTGGTGGACGCGCTCGCTTTCATTGGCGCCGCCCTCGGCAGTGGTGCCGTTCAACTACCTGTCGCTGGTATGGGCAATTATCCTCAGCTTAGCGGTGTGGGGGGACGTGCCGACCCCGGGCCTGCTGGCCGGTTCCGCGATCGTTGTCGCCTCGGGCCTGTACATTCTGTGGCGCGAGACCTTACGGCGTCGACGCCCGGCGGTCCCGGTACCGCAGCGGGTGTAGTCCCGCCTGGCGATTTGAGAAGGGTTTTGCGGAAAGAGGCGAATAGGCTGCGAGCGCTGACTCCGGCCGTTCGCGGGGCTACAATGGAACCGCTGGAGTCGACCCTGACCCGCCGCTCACGGCCTCGCTAGAACATCGTCGGGTCGGCAGAGAAGCGGACGTTCGCGCCGACCGCGCGGAACGACCACAATGCCCACGCCATATCCCAGCGGTTGGTAACGACCACAGCCGCTGGGATGCGCCGACGTCTGCGTTGCCGTCCTCGGACTGACCGTTCAGAACGGATTTATCGGGAGGCTTGCGATGACTGACACGCAGCCGGACATAGCGGAGAAGGAAGAGGGTGACATGTCTGAAAACTTCGATTTCATCGTCGTGGGCGGGGGCTCCGCGGGCGCGGTGATCGCGTCGCGTCTCTCCGAAGATCCATCGTGCCGGGTGGCGCTGATCGAGGCCGGCGAGCGGCCGCCTGATGTGTCATTGATGCCGGTGGCCCCCGCTGCCATGCAGTTGAACCCGGTTACGGACTGGATGTACACCGCCGACCCCGGGAAAGCCGGCCTCGGGCTCAATGGGCGGCGCATCCCGGTCCCGCGCGGCAAGATGCTCGGCGGCTCGTCCAGCCTCAACTACATGATGTATGTGCGCGGCCATCCGGGCGACTTTGACTCGTGGGCCGCAGACGGCGCCACCGGGTGGAGCTATGCCGAGGTGCTGCCCTATTTCCGCAAGAGCGAGGGACTGGCGCCCAACGCCGACATCCCGATCGACGCGCCGGCGCACAATTCTGCCGGCCCTCTTGGGGTCTCCGCGCGCGCACCAGCGCTCCAGGCCGCCAGTGAATTCGTCGAGGCGGCGGAAGCAGCGGGCATCCCGCGCGGTGACTACAATGGACGCGACCGGGGCGGCGCTGCCGGTGCGGTTTCGCTGACCCAATACACGATCCGTCAAGGCAAACGATCGAGCACCTATCACGCCTTCCTGGAAGGCGAGCCGGAGCAGCGGCCAAACCTGACGATCATCACCGGCGCGCAGGCCACCCGCGTGCTCCTCGAGGAAGCGGCCGGAGAATTGACCGCCACCGGCGTCGAATATCGCACCGGCACTGGCGAGATCCTGATTGCACATGCCGGCAAGGAAGTGATTTTGAGCGCCGGCGCGATCGGCTCGCCGCACTTACTGCTGTTGTCCGGTATTGGGCCGCGGCCGGAACTGGAAGCAGTTGGCGTCCACTGCCTGCTGGATCAGCCTCATGTCGGCAAGCATTTGAAAGACCACCTGGACGTCCCGTTGTTCTTTCCCGCGCCAGGGGCAGGTGTGTCGATGAACGAGGTCGCGCTCTCGATGGGACCCGAGGCTCTTCGCGGACCCGGGGGACCGCTGCCCGCCGATCCCGCCGATGATGCGAAGCTGCCGGCCGAGCTTCAGAGCATGAAGCAGGAAGCGGAACGACGGATCACCGAGTGGAAGACGACTGGGCAGGGCCTGATTGCCTCATCCCTGGTCGACGCGGTGGCCTTTTGTTCGACCGGGCTTGGCGACACGCATAGCCACGACACCGAGATCATCTGCTTTGCCACCGGCGGCAATGACGACCTTGTGCGTTTATGCCTGAACGTCGACACCTCGCTATATTTCGACGACGTGTCGAAGCGCTTGGCGCCGGACGCGGAAAGCATCTACCTGCTTGCTAATCCGGTGCTGCCGCACAGCGAAGGCGAAATTGTCCTCGCAAGCGCCGATCCCACCGTTCACCCGACGATCCGCATGAACTATTACGACGACCCGCACGATATGAAGGTCATGGTCGCGGTGATGCGCCGGGTCTTGGACATCGCGGAACATTGGCCGGGAAACCGCAAGATCGGCCCGGTGATGATCCCGCCGTTCCTCGCGGAAAAACACGGATATGTGACCGGTACGGAGCCCAGCGATGCGTTGCTGGAGGACCTCGCCCTGCATTTCTCGCTGACCGTCTACCACCATACCTGCACCTGCCGCATCGGCGACGTCGTCGATCCGCGCCTCAGGGTGCTGGGGGTGGGAAAGTTGCGCGTGGCCGATGCGAGCGTCATGCCCAACGTGACCAGCGGGAACACTAACGCGCCGTCGATCATGATCGGCGAAAAAGCGGCGGAGATGATCGCTCGGGACAATGGCGTGAGGCTCAAGGAGTTTGTCGGACTGCCATGACTTCAGCCCTCCACTATCTTGATTTGACCGAACTGTCGCGCCGCATCCACGCCCGCGAAATCTCGCCTGTGGAGGCGACAACCGCCGAACTGACACGTATCGAAAGGTTGGACGGCAGCCTTAAGAGCTATGCGCACATGATGGCCGAGGCGGCGCTGATCCAGGCCCGCGCCGCCGAGGCCGAGATCATGCGCGGCGAGATCCGGGGCCCGCTCCACGGCGTGCCGACCGCGGTCAAGGATCTGTGCTGGACACGGGGCGTGCCGACCGCGGCCGGGATGGCGATCTATAGAGATTTTCGCCCGACCGAAGACGCGACCGTCGTACGCAAGTTCAACGCAGCCGGCGCCGTTATCCTCGGCAAATTGCAGCTGACCGAAGGGGCCTGGGCCGAGCACCACCCGCAGATCCCGGCTCCGGTCAATCCGTGGAACGCGGCGCACTGGTCGGGCGCCTCGTCGAGCGGTTCCGGCGTCGCGACGGCAGCGGGGCTTTGCTACGGCTCGCTCGGCTCCGACACCGGCGGTTCCATTCGGTTCCCTTGCGCGGCCAATGGCGTCACCGGGATCAAGCCGACCTGGGGCCGCGTCAGCCGCTATGGCGTCTTCGAGCTGGCGGCGACCCTCGATCACATCGGTCCGATGGCACGCAGTGCCGCCGATTGCGGCGCAATCCTCGGCGTTATCGCCGGCAGCGATCCGAACGACCCCACCGCGGTGCTGGACCCGGTTCCGAACTATCTTGCCGGGATGAGGCGCGGCTTGCGTGGTCTGCGTATCGGCGTCGATCACGCCTGGAACACCAGTGGTGTCGATCAGACCATGGTCGATGCGGTGACCGCGGCTCTCGCGACGGTGCGCGATCTCGGCGCCGAGATACGCGAGGTGAAGTTTCCTGATGTCGGCCAGATCATCACCGATTGGTTCCCACTCTGCAGTGTGCAGGCCGCGGTGGCGCACGAGACGACCTACCCGGTGCGCAAGAACGAGTATGGCCCTTCGTTATCCAGTTTCATGGACATTGGCAGCGGGCTTTCCGGCCTCGATTATCAGAAAATCATCCTGCGCCGGCTCAATTTCCGAGGGCGCGTCGCGGCCCTGTTCCAGGACATAGACTTGCTGCTGGTGCCGGCACAAAGCCTTGCATCGCCGACCACCGCGCAGTTGGCAAATCTCGGCGATAATGCCGAAATGCTGAACGCCCTAGTGCGCTACACGATGCCGTTCGACATGAGCGGCAGCCCCACGATCACCCTGCCTTGCGGGTTTACTGAAGCCGGAACTCCGGTCGCATTCCAGTTTGTCGGGCGTCATCTCGAAGAAGAGATGCTGGTGCGCGCCGGCTACGCCTATCAGACGGCCACCGATTGGCACCACCAGCATCCGGCGCTGCCAACGGATTGACCTTCAGATTCAATCCGAGGGACGTGCGGCAGCGTGGCGGATCGTCTACAGATTGCCGCTAGAATTTATACTCAGGGCCGTCGACGTACCTGAACCGCTCCAGCGCATCCGCGCGCAAGGTGAAACCGAGGCCTGGCCGGTCAGGGGCATGCACCATGCCGTCCGGACGGATGTCGAACGGCTCGCTAAAGAGCTCCCACATCATCGGCATGTAGCCTTGGCTTACCTCAAGAATGTGGCAGTTGGGGGCCGCCATTGCGACGTGAATACTTGCGGCGAACAGAACCCCGCTGCCCCAGGCGTGTGGGGCCAGACGCACACCGTGCGCCGAAGTCAGCGCCGCAATCCGCCGGATCTCGGTCATGCCGCCGGCGCGGGCGACGTCCGGCTGCGCGATGTCGAGCGCCCGGCGCTGGAGCAAATCCTGGAAATCGAACCGCGTGAACTCGCGCTCCCCCGAGGCGATGGGAATTGTCGTCGATCGGCGCACCTCCGCCTGACCGGCGTGATCGTCCGGCGAGACCGGCTCCTCGAACCAGGCGATGTCGTATAGCTCGAGCTCCTTGGCAAGCTTGATGGCGGTCGCAACTTCGAGCGAGCCGTGCGCGTCGATCATTAGCTCGACATTGGGGCCAAGCCCACGGCGGGCCGCCTTCACGCGGCGCACACAGTTGGAGATCGAGAAGCCGTCGCGACCCACCACCCGCATTTTTGCCGCGGTGAAGCCCTTCGCGGCGTAGCCCGCGAGTTCCGCCTCGGCCTCGTCGCCCGGCGCCCAACCGCCGCTTGCATAGCCGCGCACCGAGCTGCGCGCAGCACCCAGCGCATGGTAGAGCGGAATGCCGAGCGCTTGCGCCTTGACGTCCCACACCGCGATGTCGATGCCGGCAATGGCTTCCATGATGACGCCGCGGCGTCGGCTCTCGTCAGCCTGGGTAATGCCACGCTCGAGCGCCGGCCTGCTACGCGAGCCGTTATACATCTTCTCGTAGATGCGCTCGGAGAACACGGGATCCTCATCGACGCATTCTGCCGCGAGCTCATGCTCGATGATCGCTGCGACGATCGGCGGCGTGCCGAGAGCGGCGCCGATGCCGGTGAGCCCGCTGTCGGTTTCGACGCGGATCAAGGTCGCGTCACTCTTGACCTTGGTTCCCAGGTCAGTGCGGTGGCGCTTTTCCTCAGGAACCGGCGCCGACATTGGAATCGCGGACACGTTGATGATTTTCATGGGTCGTTCTTTCCTGGTCAGGCGAGCCTATCTCGATTTGGATTGGTTGGCGGTCAATCGGAAAATGTCGTACACTTGGATATTTCGCGCAGCAGCTAAAGATAGAGGAATCTGGTCTTTAAATACCAAGATGACAGCATCGTTGGCATGATCGTGCCGAATAGCTGTTCACTTAGCGATGGCTGGACGAAACCTGGTGGCCTATCGTTCTGGACGGCAAGACGAGCCACGGGCGATGCCGACTTGCCCGCTGCGTAAATGTTTACCCCTGCGGCCAGTTGATGCGGATGGGGTCGCGCCCGTCCCAGTTCAGGGCGACATTGCGCACCTGGTCAAAGATGCGCATGCGGACGGGTGTCGCCTCCGCCATCTCGATGACCGTGCCGGGGTGCCCTTCATTGAGAAAATAAATGAAAGGGCCGCGCGGCGTGTCACCCTCCTGGCCAATCTGCCAACCGGACCTGAGCGCGCTGTCGCGGATCTCGTGGTAGTTCACCGGCCAGCTCGACCAATGCTGCATCCCCTCGTAGCCGGCGGCAAGGAAATCGCGGTAGAGGCTTGGCACGTCGTTGCGCTGCTGGATCAACTCGAGCTGCACATCGCCTGAGTTGGCAAGCGCGATCGACACCTTGAGATCGTAGGGCCGGCCCTTGTAACGGAATTCGTCCAATGGCAGCTGCTCGGCGTAGAACCATGGGCCGACGCCGCACACCTCGACCCAGTGGCGCATCGCCTTCTCGATGTCGCGTACGACGATCCCGACCTGCCGCATCGGCCCAAACAACCTGCTCATCGTCTTCTCCGTTTCCTGGTCTAGACGGACATTCGTTAGATTCCCGCCGGTTCCGAGGCGAGGATCGCCCGTTTGACCAGCTTGAGCAATCACAGACTCGGTGGCTCGCGATCTTGACCGCCTGCTGCGCACGCGCGATTTGCCGTTGCTCAAGACGCCTGGAGGGGCGATCCTCATCTCGCAACTACCCGGAAGCCGGGGAATGTCGGTTTAATCCAGGGAGACGCGGTCATGAGCTCAGCGGAATCTCTGTCGGAAGCGGTCGACCAACTCGCTGGGACGTTCACGGGACAGCTTTTGAGGCCGGCCGATCCGGCCTACGAAGAAGCCAGGAAAGTCCACAACGGCCTCATCGACAAGCGTCCGGCGATCGTTGCGCGCTGCCGCGGCGTTGGCGACATTGTCGACGCGATCAGCGTGGCGCGTGAGCATAAGCTCGACGTCGCCGTGCGCGGTGGCGGTCACAACGTTGCCGGGCTGTCGACGATCGATGGCGGCATGCTGATCGATTTGTCGCCGATGACCGGGATGCATGTCGATCCCAAGGCTCGTACGGCCCGTGCCCAAGGCGGCCTCACCTGGAATTTGTTCAACCGGGAAACGCAGTTGCATGGCCTCGCGACAACCAGCGGCGTGATCTCGACAACGGGCATCGGCGGCCTCACCCTCGGGGGCGGGATTGGTTGGTTGATGGGCAAGCACGCGCTCGCTCTCGACAATCTGCTGTCGATCGAGCTTGTGCTGGCCGACGGCCGCGTCGTCACGGCAAGCGCCGATAACAACCCCGATCTGTTCTGGGCGCTGCGGGGAGGGGGTGGCAATTTCGGGGTGGCCGCGTCGCTCGAATACCGCCTGCATCCGGTCGGGCCCGCGATAACAGGTGGCTTGATTGCCTATCCGTTCGAGGCGGCGTGGGACGTCTTGCGCTTTTACCGCGACCTGACCGCGGCGCTTCCCGACGAATTCACCGTGTTCAGCGGCTTGGTGCATGCGCCCGACGGGTCGGGTACAAAACTCGTGGCAATCGTGCTGTGCCATTGCGGATCGCTTGCGGATGGCGAGCAGGCGGTTCTGCCGATCAAGGCTTATGGTGCGCCGGCGATGGATGCAGTTGGGCCGATGCCGTATTGCCAGATAAACGCGATGCTCGACGGCGGCTTTCCCCGTGGAGCGCTGAATTATTGGAAGTCGCAATTCCTCTCGAGCCTGAGCGATGACGCGATCCGGGCGATGATAGAGTGCTTCGCATCCTGTCACTCGCCGATGGGTGCGCTGTTCCTTGAGCATTTCCATGGCGCGGTCAGCCGGATCGGCGTGACCGATACCGCGTTTCCGTACCGCGAAGAGGGCTTCAATCTGCTTGTGCTGGCGGAGTGGATGGACCACAAGGACAACGACGCCTGCATTGCCTGGGCGCGCAATTCCTATGCCACCACCCTGCCGTATATGGGGGTCAATCGCTACGTCAACTATCTTGCAGACGACGAACGCGGCGAGGCCGTCGTTGCTGCCTATGGCCCCAATTATCGCCGGCTCCAGCAAATCAAAGCAAAATACGACTCCGACAACGTCTTCCGAATGAATTACAACATTAGTCCCGCAGCCTGAGCGAGAACCCGAGAAGACAACGCTACATGTTTACTACGACCACGACGGCGATTGCGCGAATATCGTGGCTTCAAGCAGTGAGTGACCGCTTTCGAGCCATAGGCATCACCGGCCGCCACCGACCTCGCCGTTGCCCTCATGGGTTAAGGGGCGGGCGAAAGCTGGCCTGCATGAAGTCGCCCCCAATTCCGCTATCCTCTCACCAATCCGCCGTCGATTGGGATCACTGCTCCGGTCACATAATCTGACAGGCCGGTCGCCAGAAACTCGACCACCTTGGCGCAATCCTCGACCGTCCCAAGACGCCGGAGAGCGACCAACTCAGCCCGATCGCGGTTGCTCTGGGTGCTGCCCGGAATGACCGTGGCCATGATCCGGCCGGTCGCAATAACACCGGGGGCGATACAATTCGCAGTAATCCCGAACGGGCCGAGATCCTGGGCCAGATAGCGGGTGTAGTGGGCGATCGCCGCTTTGGCCGCGCCGTAATGGGCGTAGCCACCATCAGCGGATGGCGCCGTGCCGGCCACTGAACTGACCGTGATGATCTTCCCGGAACGCTGCTGCTTCATGGTAGGGGCGACGGCGTTGCAGCTATACACGGTCCCGAACAGGTTCATCTCGGTGACGAGGTGCAACAGGGCCCGATCGAGGGTGCTGGCCTTGGTATCCATGGGCCGACCACGGCCGCCGCCGGCATTGGCGACGAGTACATCGACCCGCCCCCACTGCTGGACGACCCGGGCCACCATTGCCTCGACCGCCTCGTGGTCACGCACATCCACCTCGATCCCCAACGCCGTCCCGCCCGATGCCTCGATCTCCGCGACGGTATTTACACCGGTCATATCCTGCGCCTCAGCCTCGAACTCCTCGTACGAACGCAAGTTTAGGTCGGCGACCGCCAACTTGGCGCCAAGCCCAGCGAGCCTCTTGCCGAGGCCTCGTGCCGCGCCCGTTACGATCACCACTTTTCCGTCTAGCTTGCCCATCGCGCCATCTCTTTTTGGCGACCTCGCTGTCGGTTCATGGCCGCGCTCGCTTCAATGCATTCTATGCTTCGCCCAAACTGGAAAGGGCCGGATTCTCTATGACTGACGATCGCAGGCAAGCGTTGGGGCTCGAAGGCGCGGATTTCGGCCTCGGGCTGCGGCCAAAGAACATCGGCGCGCGGGTCAAGCGGGTCGAGGATCGGCGGTTGCTGACCGGCCAGGGCGCCTTCACCGGCGACCGGATCGTCCCGGGCGCATTGCATATCGCATTTTGCCGCAGCGATCACGCTCACGCCTTGATCTCAAGCATCAGCACCGCGGCGGCAGAAGCAATGCCGGGCGTAATCGGCGTCTATACTGCAAGAGAGCTCAACGGTTTGGTCGAGCCGGTCTATGCCACTTCGCGGCTGCCGGATTATCACTCGACCGCGCTGTATCCGTTGGCGCGCGAAAAGGTCCGTTACGTCGGCGAGCCCGTCGTCGCTATCTTGGCCGAGACCCGGTACCGCGCAGAGGACGCGCTCGATCGGATCGAGATCGCCTACGAACCGCTCGAAACCGTGATCGACCCGGAGAGGGCTGCCTTCAAGGACGCGCCGCTGCTGCACGAAGAGGCGGGGACGAACATCCTCGCGATCCGGGAGTTTGCGCGCGGCGATCTTGCCGAGGCGATGGCGCGGGCCACGGTGCGGGTCGGCGGCCGTTTCCGGTTCCGCCGTAAGGCGCCTGTCGCCCTTGAGCCCCGTGCCTGCCTCGCGGAGTACGATCGCGGGCGATGTTTGCTAACCCTGACCGCATCGACGCAGATCCCAGGCATCCTCCGCGACGTTCTGGCCGATCTTCTCCGGATGCCGGGACATGGCGTTAGCGTCGTCGCACCCGATGTCGGAGGCGGCTTTGGCGGCAAGGCATCGCTGTATCCGGAGGAGATGATTGTCTCGCTACTCGCCCATCACCTCGGCCGCGCGGTGCGCTGGACCGGCAGCCGAGGGGAGGATCTCGTCTCGACGACGCATGGCTTTGACGAAATCATTGAAGCCGAACTCGGGCTGGATGGGGACGGCTACATTCTGGCGCTTGCCGCCGAGGTGATCGGTGATGTCGGCGCCTATTCGATCTATCCGTGGACTGCCGCGCTCGAGCCCGTCCAGGTCGCGAGTTTCTTGCCGGGTCCCTATCGGGTGCCAACCTACCGCGGGCAGGTACGGGCGGTCGCAACCTGCAAGACCCCGACCGGTCCCTATCGCGGCGTCGGCCGGCCAATATCGACCTTCGTAATGGAGCGGCTGATCGACATGGCGGCGCAGCGTCTTGCAATCGATCCCGTTCAACTTCGTCTGCGGAACTTGATCCGAGCCGACGAGTTCCCTTACCGAGTGGCCTCCGGCATCGTCTGGGACCGTTCCGGCTTTGTCGACAGCCTGACGAGCGCGTGCCAGGCCGCCGGCTACCAGCTGCTGCGCGAGGAACAGGCGAAGGCAAGGGCCGAAGGCCGGCTCGTTGGCATCGGCATCGCCACCTACGCGGAACTGACCGGAATCGGGTCTCGTATTTCGGCAGCACCGGGGATGCCGATCAACACCGGAACAGAAACCGCCACGATCCGCCTCGATTCGACCGGGGCGGTGACCGGCAGTTTCGGGGTTGCCTCACACGGCCAAGGGCTTGAGACCACGCTCGCGCAGGTGATTGCCGACGAGCTCGGCGCCCGGATCGAGGACATTCAAATCCGGCAGGGCGACAGCGCCGTCGTCGCGCACGGCACCGGAAGCTATGCGAGCCGCAGCGCGGTGCTGGCCGGAGGAGCGGCGACGTTGGCAGCGCGCCTGCTCAAGGAGAAGGTGATCCGCGCGGCCTCGCACCTGCTCGAAGCGGCGGTCGATGACATCGAGGCCGCCGACGGACGGGTGTTCGTCTCGGGTACCGACCGCTCCTTGACCTTCCGGGAGATCGCAAGGGCGGTTTATTCCGAAATCGGGCGCTTGCCGAGAGAGGCGCGCGAGGAGATGGAGGTCACCAAGCTCTACGACCCGTATTTCGGCACGACGACGTGCGCGACGCACATCGCCGCACTGGAGATCGACCCGGAGACCTACAAAGTCACGTTCAACCGCTACGTCGTCGCCGAGGATTGCGGTCGCCTGATCAACCCGATGATCGTCGAGGGCCAGGTTCACGGCGCCGTCGCCCAGGGCATCGGGGCGGCCCTCTACGAGGAAATCGTCTACGACGAGGCCGGCCAGCTGCTGACCGCCAGCCTCGCCGATTATGGTATCCCGGTCGCAAGCGAGGTGCCGGCGATCGCCACTCGGCATCTCGAAACCGAGTCTCCGTCGACGGTCGGCGGCTTCCGTGGCATGGGCGAAGGCGGGACCATCGGCGCCCCGGCGGCTATTGCCAACGCGCTCGCCGATGCGCTGGCGCCGCTGGAAGCCGAGCTCTTTGAGCTGCCGATGACCCCGCAGCGCTTGTTTTGCCTGGTCGGGAGCAGGAAGCGGCGAGCGTCCCTGCACGACAGAATGGAGGCCGTTGACACCCATCTGGCCAAGCATGAGCGTGGTGCAGGTTAGCTACGGTAAGCGTTGATTCTCAGCTTCGAGATTAAAGAGGTGGTTGCGTACTCCCGCAACCCAACCCAGTCCCTGGCAGGTGACGCGGCGATATTCAGGGACCCGAGGGCGTGTCACGAGCGACGGCCCCAGGCGATAAAGCCGTCGTTTTTGAGCCCGGGCTTGCCGTAAGCGAGGGGCGCGCCGGCGAAGATTTCGACCCGGCCGCCGGCGGCTTCGAGGATCGCCTGGCCCGCCGCAGTGTCCCATTCCATCGTCGTGCCGAAGCGCGGATAGAGATCGGCCTCGCCGGCTGCGATCAGCCCGAATTTCAGCGCGCTGCCGCAACTGACGCGCGAACGCACCGGATAATCCTGCAAGAACTCGCCGAGCCGGCGACTATTCTCGTGCGAGCGGCTGTGGACGACGACGAGCCCGTCGGGCGACGGAATGCGCGCCTGGATCGGCTCGACGCCGCCGCCGTTAAGCCGACGGGTCGCGGTCCCTGGCCCATATGCAGCATAGGTCAGCCCGACCGCCGGGCCGTGGAGTACGCCGAGCACCGGCCTTCCATCCTCGACGAGGCCGATGCACACCGCGAACTCGCCATTCTTGGCGACAAACTCGCGGGTGCCGTCGAGCGGGTCGACCGCCCAGAAACGCGTAGCCGCGGGCGGCAGCCCTTCGGCCTCGACCAACTCCTCGGCAAAGATCGGAATATCGGGAAAGGCGCTGCCGAGCATCGCGATGATGATCCGTTCCGCGCCAAGGTCGGCCTCGGTTACCGGGGTCTTGTCGGCTTTCTGGCGTACGTCGAAATCTTGCGCATAGACCCGCATGATCGCCTCGCCGGCCGCCAGCGCTGCGCGCCGCGCGACTTCGAGCAGCTGATCACGAGGTTCGCTCATGCCGCCGCCCGCCGTTCCGCCGTGCGGATCGCCTGCCACAGCCGCTCTGGGGTCACCGGCATGTCGATATGTTCGATGCCGAGCGGGGCGAGCGCATCGACGATCGCATTAACCAGCGCCGGCGGCGCCCCGATTGCGCCGGCCTCGCCGGCCCCCTTCAGGCCGAGCGGGTTGGTGCGGCAAGGCACGACGTTATAGGCGAATTCGATCGCCGGCAGATCGTCGGCCCGCGGCAGGCAATAGTCGGTCAAGGAGCCGGTCACCAGCTGGCCGGTCTGCGGGTCGAAGACGCAATGTTCGAGCATCGCCTGTCCTACTCCCTGTGCGATCCCGCCTTGCACCTGGCCTTTCAGCAGCAGCGGGTTGACGACCGTGCCGAAATCGTCGACGGCCAGATAGCGCACAATATCGACCTGTCCGGTCTCTGGCTCGATCTCGACCTCGCAGACATGGCAGCCATTGGGAAAAGTCGCAGCGGGCGGGGTGAAATGTCCGCTCTCGGCAAAACCCGGCTCGACATCGGCGGGCAGCGCAGCGGGGTTGAAAGCCGCCCGCGCCACCGCCTCGATGCCGATTTCGCGATCGGTGCCCGATATGCGGAAGGCGCCGTCAGCAAAGTTGAGATCGGCCTCGGCCGCTTCCAACAGATGCGCGGCGATGCGGCGGCCTTTGGCGATCAACTTCTCCGCGGCACCGGCAAGCGCGGCGCCGCCGACCGGCAATGAGCGTGAACCGCCGGTGCCGCGGCCAAACGCGATCGCGTCCGTATCCCCCTGCAGTACCCGGATTTTTTCGAGCGGCAGCCCCAGCCGCTCGGCGGCGAGCTGGGCATAGGCGGTCTGATGTCCTTGGCCCGAGGACTGGGTCCCCATCAAGATCGTCAGGCCGCCGCTCGGGTCGAACCGCAATTCGGCAAATTCATCGGGGGGCATGCCCGACTGCTCAATATAGACGGCATGGCCGAAGCCGCGATAACGCCCGCGCGAAAGCGAGGCGGCCCGCCGCGCCGGAAAGCCAGTGGCGTCGGCGGTGGCGAGTGCATCCGCCATGTTACGGCCGAAGTCGCCGCTGTCATAGACGAGGCCAAGTGGGGTGGCGTAGGGCATCGCATCGGGCTCGATAAAATTGCGCCGGCGGAGTTCCTGCGGGGCCACCCCGAGCCGGCGAGCGGCAAAGTCGATCAGGCGTTCGATCGCATAGGCGGCCTCCGGCCGCCCGGCGCCGCGGTAGGCGTCGACCGGAACCGTGTGGGTGAACGCCCCCTTGACCGCGACATGGATCGCCGGGATCGCATAGACGCCGCTGAACATTACCCCGCCCGATCCAGTCGGGATCTCCGGCGCGAAATTCGATAGATAGGCGCCCATATTGGCGATCGTCGCGACCTTCAGCCCAAGAAACTGCAACTGATCGTCCAGCGCCAGTTCGAGCCGGGTTAGATTATCGCGGCCCTGGGTGTCGGTCATGAACGCGTCGGAGCGCTCGGGCGTCCATTTGACTGGGCGGCCGAGCTTTTTGGCGGCCCACAGCACCAGGATATGCTCGGGATAGAGAAAAAACTTCATGCCGAACCCGCCGCCGACATCCCGGGTCACCACCCGGATGCGGTTTTCCGGGATCTTGAAGATGCTCTCGGCCAACAGATTGCGCAGAAAGTGCGAGCCCTGGGTCGAACTCCACAAGGTGTAAGCATCCTCGCCAGGCTCGTATTCGCCGATGGCGCCGCGCGGCTCCATTGAATTGACGATGATGCGATTGTTGACGAGATCGAGGCCGACCCGGTGGCGCGCCGCTGCCATCGCCCGTTCGACGGCGGCCTCGTCGCCTAACCCCCAGTCGAAGGCGAGATTCCCCGGCGCCTCGGTCCACACCGTCGGTTGGCCGGGGTCGAGCGCATACGCGGTCTCGACGACTGCCGGCAACGCCTCGTAATCGACCTCGATCAGTTCAGCCGCGTCGCGGGCGGCGGCGAGGCTCTTGGCCACCACCATCGCCACGGTGTCACCAACATGCCGCACGAGGTCGCGGACTATCGCCGGGCGCGGTGGTATAGGCGATGTCGAGCCTTCACGATTGGTCACCGCACTAAGGCAAGGGATCGGGCCGAGCCCGTCGCGGGCCACATCTTCGCCGGACAGGACGCCGAACACCGCTGGCGCGGCCGCAGCAGCCACGGTGTCGAGGGCGCGGATGCGGGCGTGCGCGTGCGGCGAGCGCAGCATGTAGGCGTAGGCTTGGCGAGGGCGGACCAGATCATCGATATAACTGCCGCGGCCGGTGACAAATCGCCGGTCCTCGACGCGACGAACCGGCTGGCCGATGCCGTATTGGTTCATGGCACAAGACCTCCGAACCCGCATATCGGCCGCAGAGTTGTGTTTTGCTATAGCGTCGCGCCGGGGTTTGCCTCTATCGCGCCCGCGGCGCGTGCCATTTCAGCCCAGGGAACCTTGCATAGTCGCCATCGAAGGTAACCCATTCGCAGCCCGATTCGATGGCGAGAGCGGCGAACCAGGCATCGGTAATGCTCGGTCCTCGCGTCTCGGTCTCGGTGCAGAGCTGTTTGAAGATGTCCCAGTGCCGCTCGCCAGGTTCCACGATCTGGCAGTGGGGTTGTCCAAGAAGGTCCTCGCAGAACCCGAAAGCCTCCGCGATCGTGCTCGGCTTCCTGAAAACACGCGTGTTAGTCGTGATCCGCACCACTGCGCTCAGCACCAGGAGTGACAATCCGAACCGTGCGCCGCCCGATACAAGGGCGACGAGCCATGGACGACAAATTCGATGTAGGGGCAGATCCCTCCGGAGCGCGTAGATCAACACATTGACGTCCGGCAGGATCATGCCGGACGCTGCATTCGCCGTATGTAGTCCATATCATCCGTCTCCTGGAGCGCTGATGGATTGCTCAGATCGATTCCCGGCATCAGCCCGCCATCGGCTGTGCTGACTCGCGGCAGGACGCGCCGACGCCGCGCAGGCTTACCGCCGCCGTCGAGGATTAGGCGCAATCCCTCCTCGATCAACGAGGTCAGGGTGCGACCCTCTGCGGCCGCCTTGCGTCTGGAGCGCTCGAGAAGTCCCTCCGGAAGTCGAACGGTGGTGCGCTCAATCATATTTTGTGACATATATTCTGAGCATATTTATGTCAAGGTGTACGCGCTGCGACAGGTTTGGTGGTTTCAAGTGCGGGGTGCGGCAAGAGCGCCGCTCGAGGGCGTGAGAGAGATCACACTCGATCATCGGAGCCGGGGTTTATGTTTTGAAATCCCGCCCCAAAGCTGCCGTCTCTGGCAAAATCGGCTACTTCCGCAGGCGCCACCGGCCTAGTCGATTCAGCCGCTTACCCGTTCTTCAAGGACGACCAGCGTGACGAGCAGATCACTGGCCTCCAGGATAAAAAAGCTCTCGCTAGTCGCTAAGGGTCACTCGACCCTTTCGAATTTTTGCAAGGAGCGCAGGTCGGTGGGGTGCGGCTTGCCTGGGTAGATTTGCGGCCAGGCGGTCCACGAGACCTCGCCAACATAGATATCGCCGTGCCGGTCGACCGCGAGCCCGTGCGGCGCCAGAAACTTGCCGAGTTCGGTCCCGGCCGGGGTGTCGCCGAAGCGGCCGATCAACTTGCCTTGGTGGTCGACGATGCTGACCCGCGGCCCAAGATTGGGGATGTCGCGGCTGACTGCGGCGGCAGGGCCGACTTCGCCGATGTAGCAAATCGGCTGGTGACCATAGGGCATGTACATCCCGCAGGGTCGATGTAGGTTCTTCCACTGCGTCTCGTATTTACCGTTGCCGTCGAACACCTGCACGCGGTGATTTTCGCGGTCGGCGACGTAGACCCAGCCGTCGGCGTCGGTGCAGATATTATGGACGATATTGAATTCGCCTTCGCCGGTACCGGGCTTTCCCCAGGACATCAGCAATTTGCCGTCGGGCGAATATTTGTGGACCCTGGAATTGCCGTAGCCGTCGGAAACGTAGATTTCGCCCTTTGGCGAAAGCGCGGTATGGGTGCAGCGGTGGAACGGCTCGCCGCTCATATAGGGCGAGGGCTTTCCCGGCACGCCGAGTTCCATCAGCACCTTGCCGTCCAGCCTGACCTTGCGCACGAAATGGCCGCCATCATCGGTCAGGAACATCGTATCGTCAGGCGCCATGTGAACGCCGTGCGGGCGCGGATACTCGCCTTCGCCCCACGACCGCAGGAAATTACCCTGCCGGTCGAAGACCATCATCGGGTGCTCGCCGCGGTTGAAGACGTAGACATTGTCGTTACTGTCGACGCCGACCCCGCCGACCTCCTTGAAGGACCAGCCGTCGGGTAATTTCGCCCAATCGGCATTGACGCGGTATTTGAACTGGATGCTGCCGACGATCATCGCAGGGTCCTCCCTCCGGAGATTGTTTGGCCTATGTCCTCTCAATATGCTGTCGCCTGACGCAGCGGAAAATCAACACCAACGGAGGGGTATCCCGATGGCCTACGGAGGAAATGACTGGCTGGCCCTGACCCAAGAACCGACATTGGAGCCGGAGATCGCGATCTGCGACCCCCATCATCACTTCTGGGATTTTCGATCCGAGCGCGTCCCGTACCAGCGCTATCTGCTTCACGAATTGGCCACCGACGTCAATTGCGGCCATAACGTGCGCTCCACCGTTTTCATCGAGGCGCGATCCATGTACCGCCCGGATGGGCCGGCGGAATTGCGTCCGGTCGGCGAGGTCGAATTTGTCCAGGGTCTGGCCGCGGCCAGCGCCACCGGGCTCTATGGTCAGTGCCGGGCGGCTGCGGGCATCATCGGCCATGCCGATTTGAAGCAAGGAGATCGGGTCAAGCCGGTACTGGAGGCGCTGCAGGCCGCCAGCCCGAACCGGTTTCGCGGCATCCGGCACACGGTCACCTGGGACTCGCATCCCGAAATCGGCAACCGGGAAAAGCAGGGAGTGCTCGCTACCCCGGAATATCGCGCTGGCGCCAAAGTATTGGCGGGGATGGGTCTGTCGCTCGACACCGGGGTGTGCTTCCCGCAATTGCCCGAGCTCGCGGATTTTGCCAAGTCCATTCCTAATCTGACGATTATCCTAAACCACCTCGGTGGGCTGAACCGGGTCGGCCCGTATGGCAACCGCGAGGACGAGGTTCTCGCCACCTGGCGGCGCGGTCTTGCCGAGGTGGCAGCGTGTCCCAATGTCAATCTCAAGCTCGGCGGCATTGGCATGCCTCGGATCGGTTTCGACTGGCACACTCGCGAGAAGCCGATCGGCTCGGAAGAATTGGCCGCGTCCATGGCCCCGTTGATGACCTACTGCATCGAGCAGTTCGGCCCCGGCCGATGCATGTTCGAAAGCAACTTCCCGGTGGACAAGGTGTCGTTTTCCCACCACGTCTTGTTCAACGCTTTCAAGCGGTTTTCCAGAGGTTACTCGACCTCAGAGCGTGCAGCCTTGTTCCATGACACGGCGGCTCGGGCCTATCGGATCAGCGACACCTGACGCGGAGCGATCGGTGGTGACACCTTGTGGCAGGTTGGGGGTCGACATCGGCGGCACCTTTACCGATGTCGCGCTCGAAGCAGATGGGCGGCGCCACAGCGCCAAGATCCTGACCACCCCCGAAGCGCCCGAGCGCGCGGTCATCGACGCGATCCATAGCGTATTGCGCCAAGCCGCGCTCGCGCCCGCCAATCTTTCGATCATCATCCACGGCACGACCCTGGCGACCAATGCGCTGATCGAGCGCAAGGGTGCGAAGACGGCGCTCCTGACCACCGAGGGCTTTCGCGACACGATCGAAATCCGGCACGAGAACCGGTTCGAGCAATACGACGTCAACATCGACCTGCCGCCCCCATTAGTGCCGCGCCGGCTGCGCTTTCCGGTGCGCGAGCGGATCGATGCCGGCGGCCGGGTGTTGGTGCCGCTCGACGAGGCGGGCGTGGCAGCGCTCGCTCTCCGTCTGATGGCCGAGCGGATCGAGGCGGTTGCGGTCGGCTTTTTGCACAGCTTTACCAACCCGGCGCATGAACGCCGCGTTGGCGAGATTTTGGCCGATCACCTGCCGGGTGTCCCGGTCACCCTGTCGAGCGAGGTGTCGCCCGAGATGCGCGAATACGAGCGCTTCTCGACCGCCTGCGCCAACGCCTATGTCCAGCCGCTGATCGGCCGCTACCTCGCCAATCTCGAAACCCTGCTGCGTCATGAGGGGTTTTCCTGCCCGCTGTTCCTGATGCTGTCGGGCGGCGGTCTGACCGCGGTCGAGACCGCGATCCGCTTCCCGGTGCGGCTGGTCGAGTCGGGGCCGGCGGGCGGCGCCATCTTCGCCGCCGAGATCGCCCGGCAATGCGGTCTCGACAAGGTTCTGTCCTATGACATGGGCGGGACCACCGCGAAGATCTGCCTAATCGACGAGTTGAAGCCGCAGACCAACCGCGCCTTTGAGGTCGCGCGGATCTATCGCTTCAAGAAGGGCAGCGGGCTGCCATTGCGCATCCCGGTCATCGAGATGGTCGAGATCGGCGCCGGCGGCGGCTCGATCGCGCGGGTCGACCGGCTGAAACGGATCACCGTCGGGCCGGACAGCGCTGGCGCCGATCCGGGGCCGGCCTGCTATGGCCGCGGCGGCACCGGGCCGACCGTGACCGATGCCGATTTGCTGCTCGGGCGGATCGACCCGACCGGCTTTTCCGGCGGGCGCATGGCGCTCGACCGCGACGCGGCCGAAGCGGCGATGCGGCACGAAGTGGCCGAGCCTCTCGCCCTGGCAACAGAGCTGGCGGCGCTCGGGGTCAGCGAGATCGTCGACGAGAACATGGCCAATGCCGCCCGCGTCCACGCAATCGAGAGCGGCAAGGATGCGCGCGGCCGCACCTTGGTCGCCTTTGGCGGCGCGGCGCCGCTGCACGCCGCGCGGATGGCCGAAAAGCTCGGCCTCGACCGGGTGCTGGTGCCGTCCTATGCCGGGGTCGGCTCGGCGGTCGGATTTCTGCGCGCGCCGATCGCCTATGAGATCGTGCGCTCCGCGGTTGCAGCGACTCGACGCGTTCGACGCCGCCGCGGCCAACGCGCTGCTCGCCGCGATGCGCGAAGAGGCCGAGCCGATCGTCCGCCGCGGCGCCGGCGCGGCGCCGTTGACCGAGACGCGTTCGGCGTTCATGCGCTACCGCGGCCAGGGCCACGAGATCGCGGTGCCGCTGCCGGCCAGAACCTACAATGCCGCCGACGCCGCGACCCTGCGGGCGGCCTTCGAGGACGCCTATCGCCGGCTCTACAGCCGCATCATCCCCGGCGTCGAAGTCGAAATCCTCAGCTGGGTCCTGTTGCTCTCCGCCCCGCCTCCCGGCGAACCTGCCGCCGTCCCGCCATCGCCCACCCCCCACACCCCGGAGCCCGCCCGTCATCGCCCGGTCTTCGACCCGGAATTGGGCGAGTTCGTCACCGTCGCGATCTACGACCGCCGCGACCTGAAGCCTGGCGCCCAAATAGCCGGCCCTGCGGTCATCGTCGAAGACGAGACCTCGACCGTCGTCACCCGCCTGTTCGACGCAACCGTCGACGCCTTCGGCTATATCGAACTGACCCGCCGAGCGAACTGAGCGGCGCGGCGAAATTCCCGTCGAACCGGGAAAATAACCGGGAATTTCATCGATTTCGCCCTCTTCGTCTCGCTTTTGCAAGAAAATAGTAGAAGATTCAAACACTTGCCGGCAAATTCCCGTCGGCGGCAAACCGGGAATTTTTCGGCCGAACCGGGAATTAATTTCACACAACCGGGAATTCACGGGAAATCCTGATTTGCCCTGGTCGGAGCACTTGTCAGCACGGCAGCAGTGTTTCAGTGGCAAAACCTGGCGATGATCATAGGATCATTTCGCGGCCAAACCGTGGCGGCGGAGGTTGGCGGCGCGTCTCGCCCTAGCCCACGCCCGACAGGTTGTCGCCGGGCGTTTTCTCGAGCGCATAAAGCACGATTTCGCTTTCCTTGCCGCGAAGGCGCAGATCGCCGAGCGGGCGCCTGGCGATGCCGGACGGCAGTTAAGCAGATTGACCAGTGTCGCGGAGGCAAGGACGCGATCACCGGTCTGCCGGCAGAATTCTTGGATGCGTGCGGCCGTATTCACCGTATCACCGAGAAAGACGATTTCCTTTTTGGCGGAGCCCATTTCGCCGGCAACCACCGGAGCGCAATGCAATCCGGCGCGGCAATGAATGGGCGTACCGAAGTCGCGCAGATAGGCGGGGCTAAGTACTGCCAGCCGGTCGAAAGCATCAAAACAGGCGCGCACGCAGTGGGCGTCCGCGATGCCGTCCGCCAATTTCCAGGTTGCGATCAACTCATCGCCGACATATCGGTGAATTTCGCCGTAAGCCGCCACGATCGGGACGGTGATATCGACGACGAAGCGGCTGACCAGGCGGTGGAAGGCCAGTTCGCCGAGCCGCTCGGCAAGGGCGGTCGAGCCCTCGATATCGATGAACAGGAATACCCGCTGCTCCAGCCGCGGCCGGTGATAACGGCCGGTGATGAAATTGAGCAGCACGTTCTGCCCGAGCAGGTGGTTGATGTCGTCGATGAACCTGATGGCTAAAACCGTGACAACGGCAAACAGCACGTCCCCGCGCTGAATTGGCCACCAAACCCCGACCTCCGAGGGTGCCGGAAATAACCAGGCTCCTATCACCAGGCCGAACAAAATAACGGCCAGATAGATGACCGTTTTTATTGCCAGATGCACAAGAAAGGGCGTCGCACGCAGCCGTGCCATCGCCGGCTGCGCCAAGACCTGCTCGAAAGAAGACAGAATACCGGTAATCACCACGCCGGTGAGCACCCCGCGCGGCACTCCGCCAATACTGAGGAGCGGACGGCCGTCTGATACGGCCATCATGTGCCCGTAGGCGGCGCCGACGATCGCACCGATCGAGGTGAACCGCAGTATGTCCCTGAGGGACTGCGGGAGGCGGCGTGGCAGACGCATACGGCGGTCGATCGGCTTGCTGAGGCATGCCCACTCTACCATGACGGGCTGCGATCAGGTTCGCGGCCCAGGGCGCGCCGCACGACGATCATCCGCCGCGGGCGACGGGACGCCGAGATTTGTCCCAATCGACCCGATGCGCCGGGGGTGACGCGATATTGACGTTCCCCGCGCCAGGCTCGGCGAGGGGCATGCTGCAGGCGGGGCGTCTGATGCCTTTCTCGATCGTGGAACGAGACGGCCATATCGTCGTCAACTCTCCGTACCACCCCAACTTCCCGGCCAGGGCACGCGGCCTTGGCGGCGAATGGGATGCCGTCCGACACGTTTGGGTCTTCGACGCCGCCGAGCAGGACCGGGTAACGGTCGCTGTGCCAAGAGATTTATGGCACGGACGGGCCGGAAGACGGCAAAGACCGGTCGGCCCCGTTCCCAAACGCCCCGGCGCGTGGCAGGAACAGCAATCAGTTCGCCGAAGGAGCCGCCCGGCCGCACTATTACGGCCACCGCGACCGGCTGCGCGAGCGGATGATGGCTGCCGGAGCCGATACCCTGCCGGATTACGAATTGCTCGAAATGCTATTGTTCGCCGCCTATCAGCGCGGCGACGTCAAGCCACTGGCCAAGACCTTGCTGGCAAAACTCGGCGGCTTTGGCGAAGTGATGGCCGCCGATCCCGACGCGCTGGCGCAAGCCGGCCTCAACCTCGCCGGCATCGCCGCGATCAAGGCCGGGCGCGAGGCGGCCCTACGGCTGATGCGCACGGAATTGCAGGGGGGGCCGGTGGTCAATTCCTGGGACAAGCTAATCGACTATTGCAATGCCCAAATCGCGCACAACAAGGTCGAGGAGTTCCACATCCTGTTTCTCGACCGCAAGAATGTGTTGCTCAAGCACGAGCGCCAGCAGCGCGGCACCGTCGACCACACCCCGGTCTACACCCGCGAGGTGGTCAAGCGCGCGCTCGAGCTCGGCGCCTCGGCATTGATCCTGGTGCACAACCATCCCTCGGGCGACCCGACCCCGTCCAAGGCCGACATTGCCGTCACCCAAGACATCAAAAAAGCCGCCGCCCCGCTCGGCGTCGTGTTGCACGACCACGTCATCATCGCGCGTGACCGTCACGTCAGCTTTCGCGACCTAAAGCTGATCTAGGCCGTGGTGGCAGGTGCGCTAGTGGCCGCCGGGCTCGCGCTGTTGATGGCGACAGCCGCCCGAGCTGGCGACGTGCCAGACCCGAACCTAACGCCCGGCGCAGTTGCCAGCACCAATTTGGCCGAAGTGTGCGAAAGCGACGGTCGCACCATGATGATGGCGCGCGCCGAACCGATTTCGCCCGATACGGCATCCCGTGGTCGGAGCGCGGCCGGTACGAGGACGACCACCTGGTACCGCTCTGCCTCGGCGGTGCGGACACGGCGGCGAACCGCTGGCCTGAGCCCCGGTGGGGCCGGTGGAGTGCCTACGCGAAGGACGAGCTGGAAAGCCACGCCTGTCGCACAGTGTGCGCGGGTCAACTCGACCTTCGTACGGCGCAGGGCTGGTTTCACGCGCCGGCCGACTGGCGGGATTCCTACCGCCGCGTTTTCGGCGGTGAGCGTTAGGGTGCCCCGGCCGCCCGCTTCGGTTGCGGGTACGATAGGAAAGGTCCATCGTGATTTCCAAACACGCTCGGTCGCTCTGGCCGACACATGGGGGGCTTCACGATGCTGCGCCCGGCCATTATCACCGTTTTCGCGATCACCCTCGGGACAATCCTCTGCTCGGGGTCGGCAAATGCTACGATAACGGTCTTTGGCGATATGCAATATAGCCTGCAAAATATCGATTGCTTCCCTCCCGGATGTGTTGCGACATTAGATCCAAATAATCCCAACGTCCAGGTCGCGATTACTGCAGGACCCGGTTTGCCAAATGTAGATGTTACTCAAAGCGTCGATTTCTCGCTTAATATTAACAATTCGGAAGCCGTAAACGTTGAAGGGGTTTATCTCAGGGTAGATTACGAGTTCTCAATGGATTTTACAAATCCTCTTGATGTCTTCGGGGGCTACTCCTACCGTGATGGTTTCATTGCCTTTGGCTCTTGTTCCTATCCTCCCCGCGGATTTGTTGGCGTCGGGCCATCCGGCTGCAGTTTCCTCGATTTCAATGAGGCTATATTCTCTGTACAGGCGGACACGGATATGACGTGGGATTTTACCGGTACGATCAATGCACAAGCGGGATCGCTTCCGGAACCTCCTTCCGTAGGAATACTCGCTTCAGCGCTCGTGATTTTCGGTTGGCTGCACCGGAGACATCAAAACGAACGCACCGATGAGATCAGCCCCGCTATCGTCGCTCAGTCCCGCTAACTACCATATCAATTTGCCGGCTCCCGCAGTTGCCGCAGACGAGCTGCTGATGCCAGTCGGGGACACTCATCTCGGCACCATAACGCTCCGCCATCTCGGCAGGGTCCGGCTCGACCTGATGGCGGCAATCGGTGCACCAGACGATCAACCGCACCTTGGCCGCAGCGGCGTTGCCGAGGGTCATCGGCGGGCCGCAATACAGGCTCCACGTGGGCGAGGTTCGAGTGTTCTACGATGTTTCCGGTGCGACCGTCGAAATTCTGGCGATCGTGGCCAAATCGGAGGCCGAAGGATGGTTGAGAAGGTTCGGCAATCCTCCGTGAGGCGGGTGGCGCTCTCCGAATTGAAGGATGATCTTTCGCGATTTCTGCGCGAGGCGGAGAGGCGAGAAATCGTCATCACGCGCCACGGCAAGCCGGCCGGCGTGCTGATCGGTTTTGGGTCCGAAGACGACTGGTTCGACTATTGCCTGCAGAACGACCCACGATTTCTGCGCCGGATAGAAGAGGCGCGAAAAAGCCTGCGGGAGGGTCGCGGCGTGAAATTGGAGGATGTAGAGCCGGAATAGGGGGATCGGCGCCGGTCGATCAAGGTGACGCGTTGCGCCGATCGGGCGGGAGCTGGGGAATGGGCGATGGGCGCATTTTGTCGCGCAGCAACCCGACAGAGGCAACCTGACGACGGCACCGTCTCTCTGATTCGATCCACTCTAAATAAGTGAGCAACAGCCCGTTTGGCCTGAGTGGGGACCTCCGAATCTGGAGACGGAGCCTTCGATTGAGGCGGCGAGGGGTCTTGGCGTACTGATTATGAACGGTGCCGGCGGCCGGCCGCTGGCTCGGCGAATTCCAGTAGCGCCGCGACCAACCCCCTACTTCATTGATTTCGGGGCTCGAGCTTCGTTCTGCTCCGATAGACGGATAAAGCAGGTGTCCAGGTAACCCCGTGGCTACAATAGAGCGTTGAGGCGTTTGAACACCTCCGTTTTTGCTCCGGCTTTGAAATCGGCAAATTGTTTGGTGGAAATGCCTAATCTATTGGCAAGTGCAACTATGTCATATTTGAAATTAAAGTTCGCGAGAACATCAAATCCCAAAAGTTTTAACAGTTTCGTTTTTACCTCTTCTTTTTGCCGGACATACGCATCGTTGAAATTAGTCAATCCCTCATCGTGCAAAATGATATCGGTAAAATACGCGGTTACGCCCTCGGTCAATATGTTTACCAAGTGTGATGAAACATTGTTGATCAGGGGTAGATCCGTATAAAGCTGCTGCTGAGCCAAGCTGTGCACCGCTTCGTGCAACGCTGTCCCGAATACCGCACTTGGTCGAACGTGTATCGTTTTGGTGTTGACATAGTCATAAAAACCCATGGTATAAGATTCTGGCTCTGAACCGAACGCCGCCTTGTGTGCATTAGAAAACTCACCATCGGTTACATCTTGTTTGAATTTGCCGCTAGCCGCGATGCTGAAACCCTTTTTGATCCGGTCGCCGATATAAGGCGCTAGTGTTCGATTTCTTTGCAAAACTGCATCGATGAGTTGAGAAGTCCCGTTAAACACTGGATCAGCGGTATCGACCTTCGACTGTTGTAGCGTCTGCGGTTTAGCCGGTTGCTGTGCAGGAGCTTCCTTTGGTTTATCTTTTGGCTGGCGCTGGATCAGCGGAGTGCCCGGTGTGGCCACACTACGCTGCTGAATGACGTGAGCGAGCTCGTGAG
Organism: uncultured Alphaproteobacteria bacterium; assembly: GCA_963774345.1. Taxonomy (GTDB): domain Bacteria; phylum Pseudomonadota; class Alphaproteobacteria; order ATCC43930; family CGMCC-115725; genus AP-15. The sequence goes on along the minus strand of CAVZFB010000028.1, from coordinate 242,987 downwards.
CAAGCAAGTGCCTGCCCTCGGCTGTGCCTGGCCGATATTCACCGGCGGCGAAGCTGATCGTGTTCCCTGTGGTATACGCGCGCGCCTGCAGGGCGAGAGCGGACTGATTTGCCTCGCGAGCGGAGTATATTTTGACGTCTGCAAAATTATGGTGAAACCGGGATTTGAAAAATCGTCGATCCTCGGGCGCGAGGGCATTTTCACCGCGCGCAGGATAACCCGCCGAGGCAGCGATCGGATCCTGGGTGCCGGAACCGACTTGGCGATTCGATCGATCAATTGGTCGATCCCCGAACATCACCTGATCTGCAAGCCGATCCGCCTGTTGTTCATGTTGGTCGCTCGGCTCGCTGATCGCCACCGTCGTTTGTTCTGCCTGTGCGGCGGGCGGATGCACGGGAATCCGGCCGAAATCGTAATTGAGATAAGTCGATGCCGTCCGGGGCAGGTTGGGCCGAGCGGCGGCGGCGGATACAGGCTTTGGAGATGAGCTCAGCTTGGGTGCAAGGGATCGCATGCCGACCTTCAATTTGTTGTCTCCCGGGCCGCCCGACAATGCTCGGCATAAGAGCCGGCCAATCCCGTGTTACCTCGGGCGAGTTTGCGGTGATCGCTTCGATGGTCACGCAGCCGCGGCGAGGCATAGTGGTGTGAACCAGACGGATGGTTCCCATTGAGCATCCTTCGTCGCCCCCGCGAAAGCGGGGGTCTAGGGCGGCAATCGGGGTTTTGGCTGCTCTTGGTTCCCGCTTTCGCGGGAATGACGCAAGAAGGGATCGGGTACTAACTGTCAAATTCTTACCCTAGGCCGGGTCAGCGCCGTCGCAACAATAACATCCCAAAAGCCTTCGCCAACTCTGATGTCGCGTCGGTCAAATCCGCCAAAGTGGTCCGGAGGACTGGATAAGGCGTTCCGGACCACGGTCTCGCCAGATTAGAGGAATGCCGGCGTCCGGCCGCCCGGATCGTCAGTGCGGGATATGCCGGTGCACACCGGCGTCGTCGCCCCAAAAGACATTCCCCGACCCTGCCACGGAAACGCCGAGAGCGTCGCCGGCAATCGTGTACAGCGAGTCCTCTCCCGAGGGGACGTCGAAGTGCAGCCGGCACGACTGCGAGTCGCACTGGGTCCACGCTTGGGCATAGACGCCCCCATGCGTGCTCGTCGCAATCGAGGTGGGGATGAAGCCGGGAATCGTCGAGATCGTCTCCTGCGACGATCCATTGTCCACCACCACCCGGATCGCGCCGTTCTCCTCACCCCAATAGATAAAACTGAGGACTGCGTGCAGCGCGGTGACCCGCTCTGATGCGGTGACGATCGTCCGGTCCGATGGCGGGGTCGCGGCCCCGTTAACCGGCACATAGCGAATGGCGGCCACCGAGGCGTAGATGATATTGCCGTTCTGCAAGGCGATGCCCGCGGTCGGCGTATTCGGGCTCGCCGGGTCGAGCACGGTGACGGGGCCTCCGGCGATCGGCATCTTCCGCACCGATTGTGCATCCTGCCAATAGAGGTTCACGCCGTCGGTGACGAGGTTACGATGGCTGTTCTCGACATCGATATCGGTGACCGTGGCGAGGATGGTCGCCGCTCCCCCAGTCAACGGGACGCGCTTGATGGAGACATTGCCTCCGCCGTCGTCCGAGAAGAAGTACCCCCAGAACGCGCCTCCGACGTTTGCGAAGACGATGTCGCCAAAGCGCACACTCGGCTCTGAATAGAGCAGGATTTCCTGACCGGGCACGGCGGTCTGGGCAGCTCTCCACACGCTGGCCGTGGCATCGTCGTGATAGGTGAAGTAAAGGTTGCCGGTCGACAAGATCAAGCCGTCCGGCCTGCGATAGGAAACCCGTTGGCTCGTCGAAAGGCTTATCGGGGTTGGGGGGTGATTGATCCGCCTCATCGCATTCCTCGCTCGATGAATTTTCGCAGATAGACCGCTTATCCGACTCACTTCGATAAAATGGCCCAGCGAATATCTCGAAATGTGTGACGTAGTTCACACCTGGGAGACGTTTATCGCGGTTTTTGCGTGTGATCACTTTCGCCGAGTCATCTCGGCTCGTTTGCGACGGGCCGCCGCGCAGGGCATCCGATTGTGGCCCGTGTGCGCCATGGCTTCCGGGTGCCCTGGTGACGCGTTGCGCCGGGCGGGCCGGAAAACATAAGATGCCGTCACCCTCGCGGCGCGAGCGGGGGGTGATGAGAGGCCGAGGCTATGCTGTCGAGAGCGAATACGGCGTTGTCGCAGATCCACATGCAGATCATGTGGAGCCGGCTGATTGCGGTGGTCGAAGAGCAGGCGCAGACCCTGATACGCACCGCGTTTTCGACGACGGTGCGCGAGGCGGGGGATTTGTCGGCCGGCGTGTTCGACCGCGACGGTAACATGCTGGCGCAAGCGGTGACCGGCACGCCGGGCCACGTCAACTCGATGGCGGCGGCGGTCAAGCACTTCCTCGACGCCTTTCCGCTGAGGACGATGCGGCCGGGCGACCACTACATCACCAACGACCCGTGGCTGACCTGCGGCCACCTGCACGATCTGACCGTGGTCAGTCCGACTTTTCTGAACGGCGAGGCGGTTGGCCTGTTCGCCAGCACCGTCCATGTCGTCGATATCGGCGGGCTCGGCATGGGTCCGGACGGGCGCCAGGTGTTCGAGGAAGGGCTGTCGATCCCGCTGATGGCCTTGGCGCGGGAAGGCCGGATGAACGAGGATTTGCTGCGCGTGATCCGGGCCAATGTGCGCGAGCCACTGCAGGTCGAGGGCGATGTCTATGCGCTCGCCGCGTGCAACGATGAGGGCAGCCGGCGGCTCGTCGAGATGATGGAAGAGTTCGGCACCGCCAATCTCGACCGGCTCGGCGAACATATCATCGAGACCTCGCGCGAGGCGACGATCGAGGCGATCGGCAGACTGAATCCCGGCCGTTACCAGAACAGCCTGACGATGGACGGCTATGACCGCCCACTGACCCTGGCCGCCGACATGACGATCGGCGACGGCGGCATCCATATCGACTTTGCCGGGACATCGCCGGCCAGCGCCTTTGGCATCAATGTCGTGCTGAACTACACGCTCGCCTACACCGCGTTCGGGGTCAAATGCCTGGTAGCGCCCGAAGTGCCGAACAATGCCGGGTCGCTAGCGCCGATCACGGTCACCGCACCCGAGGGGTGCCTGTTGAACGCCAAGCGGCCGCGCGCGGTCGCCGCCCGGCACACGGTCGGCCACATGCTGCCCGATCTGGTATTCGGCTGCCTGCACCAGGTCATCGACGGCGGGGTGCCGGCCGAGGGGGCTTCGTCACTGTGGATCCCGCAGATCTATGGCGGCGCCGATGTGCTCGACGAGCTGGGCGCGGAGGAGGGGAGGCCGCCGCCCGTGATCAGGCCGTTCAGCACCGCGATCTTTCATTGCGGCGGGGCCGGGGCGCGGCCGGGCAAGGACGGGCTCGACGTGACCGCGTTCCCCTCAGGGGTGCGCACGATCCCGGTCGAGGCGACCGAAGCGGTGGCGCCGGTGCTGTTCCGGCGGCGCGAGTTTCGCGAGGGTTCGGGCGGGGCCGGGCAGTTCCGCGGCGGGCTCGGCCAGATCATCGAATTAGGCGGCGCCGACGGCACGCCGATCGCGATGCTGTGCAATTTCGAGCGGATCGGCAACCCGGCGCGCGGCCGCGACGGGGGCGGCAAAGGTGCTCCGGGCCGGGTCACCCTGGTTTCCGGCAAGCCGATCGGCCCCAAAGGAAGGCAGAGCGTGCCCGGCGGCGATTTCATCCGCCTCGAACTGCCGGGCGGCGGCGGGTTTGGCGACGCGGCCGAACGCGATCCCGAGCAGGTCGCGATCGATGTCCTCGACGGGCTGATTTCGCGCGAGACAGCGCGCGCTGACTACCGCGTCGCCCTCGCCGCCGACGGGACCCTCGACTGTGTGGCTACCGCGGCGCTGCGCGCGGGCTAATGGCCGCCGAAAGTCTTCCTCCGGCCGCGCTGCGAGAGGCGGTCGCAGCGCTCTGGGCCGCCCGGTCCTCGGAACCTAATTCTAGGCGGAGGAATTCGTTTGGCTGCGCGACGTTATGGTTTTGTTGTTGATTTAAAACTGCATGACGGACGAGCAGTCGTTTACCCACGAGCACACGAAATCAATTTCGAAACCTATCGGTGAGTTCCAGTAGTTTCAGTAAATCACTAGTCATTGGCGGCGATACGACATTTAAGATCGACGCGAGGCTTCAGGTTGCCGGTCGGTTTGGAGGCGGAGCAGAAACAGACTTGAAATTTAGGACCACCACTAGCAGGCTGCTGAAAGACAGCGGATTTCAGCGCTGCTTCGGCTTCTGCGGCCGGTCAACGGCGGCGATGTCGTGGAAACGTCGGTCGGGCCGGCGGTGTCTGGCGATGTCGCGGATACGGACCCGCGTTTTGGGCGCTCGGGCCCGGGTCACGGCGCGGGCTCGGCAAGCAATTTGGGCAAGCGGACGAGATCGTAGGCGGCCATCGCGAGAGTAAATTGCCAATCGACCTTGGGCAGCCCGCGATGGCGCATCTTGCGCAAGCCGGCCACCGTCTTGGCCCAGCCGAAAATCTCTTCGATGCGTTTGCGGATGCGCTGGGAGACCGCATAGCCGCGATGCCGGGTGGTGCGGCCGTCGATCGCCGAGCGCCGGCCGTTTTGGTTCTGGGCAACATGCGGGGTCACCGCCTTGTCGCGCAGCTCGATCACAAAGTCGCCGGTATCGTAGCCCTTGTCGGCGCCGAGGGTGACCGGTTGTGGACGATCGGCATGCGGGTCGATCAGCGCCAAGGCGGCCAGGCGCTCGGCATGTCCCGAGGCGCGGGTCGTCACCGCGGCGACGACCAAACCATTGCGGTTCTCCATCAGGGCATGGCCGATGAAACAGAGCCGGGCCTCCTTGCCCGGCCCCTTACGATCCGGCCCCTTACGATAGAGACGGGCGTCGGGGTCGGTGGTCGAGGCGTGCGTGTCATTGGTTCGAGGCTTGCCGTGAAAGTCCCGCTCGCCGTTGCGTCCGGGGCCGGGTGGCTCGCCCGAGCCGTCCTTTGGGCGAAAGCTTTTGAGGCTCGCCCAGGCTTCCAACAAGGTGCCGTCGACCGAGAAATGATCGCTCGACAACAAGGCTTTGACCCTGGCTTGGGACAGCACCGCGGCGAGAAACTGCCCGGCCACCTCGCCCTCCAGCAGCCGGTCGCGGTTCTTGGTGAAGGTGGTGGCGTCCCATACCGGGTCTTCGATGCCGAGCCCGACAAACCAGCCAAACAACAGGTCGTGGTCGAGCCGGTCAACCAATTGCCGCTCCGAGCGGATCGAGTAGAACGCCTGCAGCAGCAAGGCCCGCATCAGCCGCTCCGGCGGGATCGACACCCGCCCGATCGGCGAATAGAGCTTGGCAAACTCGCCGGACAGCGCGTGAAGCGCCGCGTTGGCGATCTGCCGAATCAGTCGCAGCGGATGATCCGCCCGAACCCGCTGCTCAAGATCGATGTAACTGAAAAGGCTGCCGCAAATCCCATCGTCGCCGCGCATCGCCACCCCCATCCCCACCCCAAGGGAGCACAATGCCCAAAATCAGCAACCCCTTTTTCAGCAGCCTGCTAGGCGTGCTGGCTTGGTGGCCACGGTTGACCTTTTCGATGATGCGGTCGGGGTCGGCGGTCCAGACGAACGGTTTGGGTTTTCGGTTGTGCTCGCCGAGATAGCGGTTGATCGCCGCCTGGAGATCGACCAGCGAGCGAAAGACGCCGCGGTGCAGGCGTCGGCGGGTCAGGGTGGCGAAGAAGCCTTCGACCGCATTGGCCCAGGAGCACGAGGTCGGGGTGAAGTGGAAGGTCCAGCGGGGATGCCGGACGAGCCAGGCGCGCACCTTCGGATGCTTGTGGACGGCATAATTGTCGAGGATCGCGTGAATCAGCTTTCCCGCCGGCACCGCCGCTTCGATCCGGTTCAGGAAGCGGAGGAATTCCTGGTGGCGATGGCGCGCCATGCATTGCCCGATGACCGTGCCGTCGAGAACATTGAGCGCCGCGAACAAGGTGGTCGTGCCGTTGCGGATGTAGTCATGCGTCATTGTGCCGGCGCGCCCGCGCTTCATCGGCAAGCCGGGCTGGGTGCGGTCAAGCGCCTGAATTTGCGACTTCTCATCGACCGACAGCACCAGGCTGTGCGCCGGCGGGTCGAGATCCGCGGTCGAGATAGAGTCCGACCACATCGCGCAGCTTGGCGGCAAACGCCGGGTCTTGCGACAGCTTGAAGCGTCGCATCCGGTGCGGCTGCAGACCGTGCGCCGCCCAGATGCGCTGCACCGAGCGCAGCGAGATGCCGCTCGCTGCCGCCATCGCCCGGCCGGTCCAATGGGTTGTCTCACCCGGCGGCTCCGCCAGGGTCAGCGCGACGACATGGTCGGCCAGCGCTGACGGCAAGGGTGGCAACCCAGGCTTTCTGGTCTTGTCGCGCAACAGGCCGACAACACCCTCGCGCATGAACCGTTCTTGCCAGCGCCACACACAAGGCTTTGAGACCCCGGCGCGGCGCATGACTTCGGCGGTGCCGCAACCCTCGCCTGTGGCCAGAATGATCCGCGCCCGCCACACATGCTTTTGCGAGCTGTTGCGATCTCCTACCACCGCGGCCAGTCGCTCGCGGTCGGCGGCAAGCACCTCGCCATCGCCGGCACCCGCACGCCGCTCGGGTGCGGGCAGGACGCCAGCCAACGCAGCGTCGCCGGCGGCGGGATGGAGATCCCGCGACTGCGCAGATTGGTGACTACCGGGCTGCGGCGGGCGTCCCTGGCGGTGTCCCATAGCCGGCGCGCGCCGATGATCCGTCGCACGCGCTTGTCCTCGGCGGCAGGCTGCGGCGGGCTCGCGCCGTCGACACCGAGGCGACGCAGCTCGGCGAGGACAGCAAGACGATCGCAACCGCTCCAGCATGTCGCCAACAGCCCGGCTCGCCCGTCGCTGAGAACGAGACTGTGCCCGCCATGCAGCGGACAGCGGCAGCGCCACACTCGACCTTCTCGGCGCCCGTCGAGCCTGGCGGCGACCTCGGCCGCGGTCATTGCTGCGGCCTTCGCCACGGATCGTCAATCGGGTCGTCGAGGGGGGCAGCGAATCCGCATCATCGCACGGCCGTGGTCGAGCAGATCGACGGCGTGGTGACGCTCGACGCTCGCTGGCGGACCGCCCCTGGCCATCGGCCGGACGCGGCTTTTTGCCATCAATGAAAAAGACGTTCCAATCCGGTTCGCCTTCCTCGCCGCGGTCGCGGTTGCTGAGAACCAGGACACGCACCCCGCCAAATCGGCCCATGAAGTACGTGTTGCCCGCTGTCGAGGTTTTCTGCCAAAGCCCAAAGGCCTTCAATTTTGGCTGAGGCAGCCGGCTCATCGCGGCCCCGTGGTCGGTACGACCGCGGCTCGGCGGAAATTCTTAGCGTCATTTCAAGGGATCCCCCGCTAATCGTCGAATCCTGGCAACTCTCAGGCGACCAATTGGTCCCGATCAGCGGGCTTGCGCGCGAGCTCGAGTTTGGATATCCCGTCCTGGTTGCTACTTTTTAGTCCCTATCGAGCGCCGCCCGACGCCCCCGGGTGGCATTCCGCTTCCGCTTCCGGATCGGGCGGATCGCCGGCTCGTTCCGGCCGGCTTCGAGCGGTGTGGCGTTTGGCGCGGCGCGTCACTGTCCGCGGTACCGGCACTGATGGCTCAGGTCGGGGCGATGGCAGTTTGAGCATGCCAGCCAGCTCATGCCGCACAAACCGCGGCGGCAGGACATAGCGGCATGGGCGCGCCAGCATCGCGGCGAGACAAGCCTCATCATCGGAAAGCAGCTTCTCAAGGTATTGGGCACCGACATGAAAGCGGGCGACAAGCCCAGCGCCGACAGCAGCATCAAAGCGGCGTGCGTTCGCGCGCAGCTGATTGAGCAAATTCGTCAATTCAGCCGTCTAATGCAGAAGTAGTGCATAGCGATGAACCAAGTTTTTCACGCGCATGTTCGTAGCAGTCGTCAGGTGTGTACATTGGAAATCGGCCACATTTGCGGAATTGAGGTCCGCCTCCTTGGACAGTTTGCTTTGCCAGAGTATTTTTGGCAATGGACAAGCCCCATATTTTGTGAAATAATATGACGCCTCTTCGCGACGCATATTCGGCGGAAAATTCTCGCGCGATCTCCGCCGTTTTTCTTCATGCGCAGCCGCTCGACGCTCGGCGCGATCTTCGGAAACAACTCTCCGGGGCAATATCAGTCATCAACGGTCGCCACACGGTCGACAGCGGACAATCACGGATACCGATGTACAACAAGAAAGACCGATCAACGGAGGTTTTTAACAGCGGGTGTTGCCGAGTTAAGAACCATTTCCGGTGGTTTTTTAAGAGGAGAGCGGCACTACCTTAAGAACCATTTGCTTTGAAGGCATTGCGAACCATTTCTCGGGTGATTTCGTTTTTATTTTTACCCAAGGCGACCTGGGTAATAGTAAGCATCATGGAAACTGACGTGGACTTTCCAAATATTCGCTTCATCTCGTCCGCGAGCGCAACCAAATATCCTCGCACCTCCGCCGGGGGCCGGTGGCGCTCGACAAGCGAGAAAGGCAATTCCCGCCAAAGCTGAGCGCCACGCTCGATTTCATCGGCCGCCTCGGCCAGGCTCTCGGCAGCGGCGCGAGGGCGCTGCCCGAAGCCCGGAGGAACGCGCGCGCTTCCTCGCCGATCTCGGCGATCGCCACATCATGGTCCTGCGCAACCACGGCCTGCTGATCGTCGGGACGAGCGTCGCCACGGCCTTCCTCGCGACCTACCGCATGGAGCGGGCATGCGCGATGCAGCTCGCCTTCCAGCAATCTGGCGCCGAGTTCCAGCCGATCGGCGACGAGGTCGTCAGCGCCGCCTTTGACAATGCCGGGGTGCGCCCGGCGGCGGCCGCAATGATCCGGCCAAATTCGAATGGCTGGCCCTCTTGCGCAAGCTCGACCGCATCGACCCGTCCTACAAGCAATAGCTATGGGGACTACAGCTATGGGGACTACCCGGCAGGCCGTCTAGCGGAGCCTTTTCAGCTCCTCTTATTCCGACGACGACAACTTCCTATAGCCCAGCCTCAGTGCCTTGCCGAGCCGCAAAGCATGGTCCGTCCAATCTCCTTTCGGTGATGCGGGAGACACAGATTTACCGATTACCTTTGTCCGCCTGCCGAGCCGGAAAATGTTGTCCGTCCAATCCCCAGCGGGAGCTCCGGCCTTCCTAAGGCGCTGCTCCAGACGCGCTTTCAGAGCCTCTGCGTTGGCCTTTTCATGTTCCGTGGCGCCGGCATCCCCGGCCACCGCGGTTACGGCCCGCAGCTTTCGACGGACAGCCTCGACCGAACCCATAATCGCATCGATGCGCATTGCCGGGCCATCCTAGCACCGCAGAGGGCTTGATCGGGTTATATTTATCGTCGGGTAATCGAAGACCAGGGGTAATGCGTTGCCGGCAAAGGGAGCTCCCGCATGACGTTGCCGATGCGCCAGGAAATCATCGCGCTGTGGCGCAGACGGCGCCGGCTGATCGCGAAGTCCTGGGTGCTTTCGCGTCTTTACTATCCATTGCACGGTGCTCGGCTGTCAGGTCGGCCAAGCGATCAGATCTGGTATTTCGCTTACGGCGCCAACATGCACGAAGCCACCTTTCGGATCCGACGGGGTATCCAGTCATTCGAGTGCCGGCCCGGCCGGATCAAGGGGTATCGGCTCCGCTTCAACCTGGAAGGTCGGCCCAAGGGGAAGGCGGCGCCGGCAAATTTGTGCGCCGATCTGGGCGCCGAGGTCTGGGGCGTGCTCTATCGCATTACCCAGCGCGATTTGATCCGTTTGGACTCGACCGAAGGAGTACCCGGACGGGGTTATCGCCATGTGGCGGTCGAGGCCGAAGACGCTGCCGGCCGGCCGCTCCAGGCCATCGCCTACATCGCTCGAGGAAAGGACATCGACGGCAAACCATCGCTGCGCTACATCAGACTGCTGCGCGAGGGTGCGCGAGCCCACGGCCTGCCCGCGCATTACCTGCGCTTTTTGGATGACGTCGACCACACCCGATAGATGTCGGACGCGAAGCACCGCCACAATCTTATGAAGGGGGAGAGGTCAAATGATTTGCTTCGCAATCCGGTTTCAACCCGCATGCGGGCGCGAAATGGTATAATGGGCCATGTGCGGACGTTTCTACCTCACGGCCACAGCGACCGAAATCAGGAAGGCGCTGCGGGTCGATGCCGTGCCAGAGCTCGCGCCCCGCTATAACATCGCGCCGGAGCAGCTCTCCCCGATTGTGATCGCTGTCGACAAGGGCAGGAGCATTCATATGGCCCGATGGGGCTTAGTGCCCTCCTGGTCGCGCGACTTGTCGCTCGGAGCGGGAATGATCAATGCGCCCGCCGAAACACTCGAAGAGAAGCCGGCATACCGGAAAGCCCTCGAAACACAACGGTGTCTCGTGCCGGCCAACGGCTTTTATGAATGGCAGACAAAAGGCGGCAACAAGCACCCCTTCAAGATGGCGCTTAGGAGCGGAGCCCTGTTCGCGTTCGCAGGCCTATGGGAGAAGTGGGCGCCGGAGAGCGGCGAACCGGTCGAGACGTTCGCGGTCATTACGACGCAGGCGAACAAACTCGTCAGTGAGGTGCACGATCGCATGCCGGTGATCATCGCACCTGGGGACTATCAACGCTGGCTTACAGCGCCTCCGAATACGGCAAGGCGGCTGCTCGTCCCCTATACCGGCGGGATGACGATCGCCCCAGTCAGCGATCGGGTGATCAATGTAAAAAATGATGATGTAGATTTACTGAGAAGGGCGTGACATTAGAAATATGTATTAACGTGTTCTTTCCCATAAGATCATGCACTTTGTCTTGAGTTCTTACTTTGAGACGGGGACTGACTGGGTTGATGCGGTAGCGCGGACAGACCTCGCCTCGCCTGATAGCGGCGCGCCGCGCGCTTGACGCCCGCCCGATGAAAGTACCAAAGTTGCCGCTGACGTAAATTTCGACCGCAAGTTTGACCTCAGATCGGAAGGCCCGCACTCGTGAGCATCGGAACCCTGCCGCTGTCCCGCTTTACCGTCCTCGACCTCACTCATGCCCGCGCCGGACCGACCGCGGTCCGCCAGCTCGCCGATTGGGGCGCCAATGTCATCAAGATCGAGCAGCGCGGCGACGACGGCCGCGACGTAACCGGCTCGCGGCGCGAAGGCTTCGATTTCCAGAATCTCCACCGCAACAAGCGCAGCCTCACCCTCAACCTGAAAACCGAGGACGGGCTCGCGATCTTCATGAAGCTGGCCGAGAAGGCCGATGTCGTCGTCGAGAATTTCCGCTCGACGGTCAAGCACCGGCTCGGCGTCGACTACGAATCGGTCAAGAAGGTAAACCCGCGCATCGTCTATGGCAGCATCTCCGGCTTCGGCCAGACCGGCCCTTACGCCAAGCGGCCTGGGGTCGATCAGATCGCCCAAGGGATGGGCGGGCTGATGTCGATTACCGGATTGCCGGGGCAGGGGCCGGTGCGAGTCGGCATCCCGATCGACGATCTGTGCGCCGGCATTCTGTTGGCGCAGGGGATACTGATGGCGCTGCTCGACCGTGACGTGACCGGCGAGGGGCAATGGGTGCACACCTCATTGCTCGAGGCGCAGATCTTCATGCTCGATTTCCAGGCCTCGCGCTGGCTGATGGCCGGCGAAGTCGCGAAGCAGGCCGGCAACGACCATCCCACCGGCATCCCGACCGGGCTGTTCCCGACCGCCGACGGGCAGATCAACATCGCCGCCTCGGGCGATCAGATGTTCCGCCGCTTCTGCGAGGCGGCCGATGTGCCGCATCTGCTCAAAGATCCCGATTACGCCACCGGGCCGCAGCGCTCAAAGAACCGCAAGGTACTCAACGAACGGATCGCCGAGATTACCCGAAAGCGCCCGAGCGCCTATTGGGTCGAATTGATGAACGAGGTCGGGGTCCCGTGCGGGCCGCTCTACACGATCGACCAGACCTTCGCCGATCCGCAGGTGCAGCACCTCGAAATGGCGCGGCCGATCGACCATCCTAAGCTCGGGCCGCTCAAGGCCGTCGGTCAGGCGATCAATATGACGCGCACGCCCGAACCCGAAAAGCTACGCCCGACGCCCGGCCTCGGCGAGCATACCGACGCGGTATTGCACGAAATCGGCTACAGCGACGCCAAGATCGCCGATCTGCGCGCCCGCGAAGTGGTCTGACGCCAAGCATTCGAACCGGCCGCCGCCTTTGGGCGGCGGTACTGGGGGGTGGGTTTTTACTCAGCCTCCTGTCGTTGCCGTTGCGGCCTCGTGCTCAACATCCCTCAGCAACAGGCAGCCCTCTCTCTTTGCCTAGCTGCCATGCAATCCGGCAATTCCCGGAAGGCGCGGAACCGCGCGAGACTGCGTCGGCTTAGGGAGGGAGCGCGACATGCTGTTTGGCTTCAACGGACGCGCCACCAGGAATTTCCTGCTCCTTCTGATCTCGATGCACTTCATCCTGTTTATCGACCGCGTCAATTTGGCCGCCGCGGCGACCGTGATGCAGAAGGACCTTGGCCTGAGCAATATCGCGCTCGGCCTCGCCTTTTCGGCCTTTAACTACGCCTATGCCCCGTTTCAGCTGGTCGGGGGCTGGTTTGCCGACCGCTTTGGCGCGCGCCGCACACTAACCGTCTGCGGCCTGGCGTGGTCGCTCACGACGATTGCGACCGGGGCGGTGACCGGGCTTGTTTCGCTGTTTGGCGTGCGCTTGGTGCTCGGCATGGGCGAGGGCGCCACCTTGCCGGCAGCTACCCGTGCGCTCTCCAAATGGATGCCGGTCGAGGCGCGCGGCACGGCGATCGGGGCCACCCACGCCGCCGGGCGCGCCGGCGCGGGAACGGCTGCGCCGATCGTCGCTTTGCTGATCACCTGGGTCTCCTGGAGATTTTCATTTATCGCGGTCGGCATCTTGTCGGCTGTTTGGGCGGCGGTGTGGTGGTGGTATTTCCACGAAGACCCGCGCCAGCATCCGGGCATTTCCAGCGCCGAACTGGCGGCATTACCGACCGCTGATCCGGCAACCCTCGCCGGTTCCGGCCCGGTGCCGTGGCGGCGTCTCATCCCGCGCGTGACGCCGTTGATGATCATCTACTTCTGCCAGGGCTGGACCGGCTGGCTGTTTGTGACCTGGATGCCGTCTTTGTTGCAGAAAAACTACGGCCTCGAACTCAAAAAATCGTCGTTCCTGTTCATGGGGATGCTGCTCTGCGCGATGTTTGCCGAGTTGCTCGGCGGGATGGCCACCGACTACCTGCTGCGCCGCACCAGCAATCTGCAGATTGCGCGCTCGCGGCTGATCGCCGTCAGCTGGGTTCTCGCGGTGGCGGGGCTGGTGCCGGCGATCCTCGTCCACGATGTGGTTATCGGGCTGGCCGGCTTCACGGTCGCGCTGTTCTTCCTCGGCTTCGCGATCTCGCCGCTGTGGACCGCGACGATGGACATAGCACCCAATTACGCCGGCTCGTCGAGCGCGCTGATGAATGCCGCCGGCGCCGTTGCCGGAATTCTCTCGCCGGTCGCCTTCGCCTGGATTTTAGACCGGACCGGTAGCTGGACGACGCCGTTCGCCTTCTCGGTCGGTCTGTTGCTGTTCGCCATTGTCATGACCCACTGGATTCGGCCCGATCGCCCGATCAGTGATCTGCCGCGGGTCGGCCAGCTAGCGGTCGCCGGTTAGCAGGCGGCGAGAATGGGCGGATGCGCGCTGGCGCGCCATCTGCCACAATCGAGCGATCGAACCGGACCCGCCATAAACGAGGAGCTAACGCCGCCATGCTCGACCAGCCGTTGACCAGCAAGATGATCGCCGAAAAAGACGGGGCGATCGGCCGTCTGATCTTCAACAATCCCGCGCGGCACAACGCGGTCTCGCTCGAAATGTGGCAGGCCGTGGCCCAGATCATGGACGATTTCGAGGCCGACGACGCGGTCCGCGTGATCGTCCTTAGCGGCGCCGGTGGGCGCGCTTTCGTTTCCGGCGCCGACATCTCCGAATTCAAGGAAAGGCGCGCGTCGGAGGAAGCGGCTGCCGCCTACAGCAAGATTTCCGAAGGCGCGCGGATGCGCCTGCAGGAGACGTTGAAGCCGACGATCGCGATGATCCGCGGCTATTGCATCGGCGGCGGGGTCGGCACAGCGCTCGCCTGCGACATGCGCATCGCCGCCGAGGGCTCGAAATTTGGCGTTCCGGCGGCAAAGCTCGGGCTCGGCTACGCCTATGACGGCATCAAGAAGCTGGTCGACCTGGTCGGCCCCGCCTACGCCCGCGAGATCTTCTTCACCGCGCGACAGTTCACCGCCGAGGAGGCGTTGCGCATGGGCCTCGTCAACCAGGTGGTGCCGGACGAGGAGTTGGAGTCTTACGTCAGGAACTATTGCGACATGATCGCGGCGAATGCGCCGTTAACGGTGCGCTCGGCGAAGGTGAATATTCGCGAGGCGCTAAAGGACAAGTCTGCACGCGACCTCGCACTGTGCAAGCGTTTGGTCGACGAATGCTTCGCCAGCGCCGATTACGCCGAAGGCCGCACGGCCTTCATGGAAAAGCGCAAGCCGGAATTCAAGGGACGGTGAGGGGCGATTGTGAAACCCACCACGAGCTGCGTCGATGAAACTTCCCGCTCACAGCAGGTACGATTACGTCCCGATCATCAAGCGGCCGCAATATGACTGGCCCGAGGGCAAGCGGCTCGCTGTAACCTTCAACAATAACATCGAGCATTTCGCGTTCGGCGCCGGGCTCGGCAGTGATTCGACCGGGGCGCCCTCGCCCCAGAGCCATCGCAATTACGCGTGGCGCGATTACGGCAACCGTGTCGGTCTTTGGTATTACCTCGACCTGCTCGACGAGTTCGCCTTGCCGGGGGCCCATAACGTCAACTCGGCGGTGCTCGAAGCCTGTCCCGACATCGTCGAGCGGCTGAACGGGCGGGGCGACGAATATGTCGGCCACGGCCGAACCAATTCAGAGCGCCAGGATGTGCTGTGGGAGGAGGATGAGCGGCGACTGATCGCCGAGTGTACCGAGGTGGTGACAAGAGTATCGGGCCGTCGGCCCGAGGGCTGGCTCGGCCCCTATATCGCCCAAAGCGGGGTCACGCTCGACCTGTTGAAGGAGGCCGGCTACCGCTATGTCATGGATTGGGCGATGGATGACCAGCCGGTCTGGATGCGCACCCGCGCCGGGCCGATCCTGTCGGTGCCCTATCCGCTCGAAGTCAACGACTCGCCGTCCTTGGTGTTTCGCCGCCATACGGGGCGCCAATTCGCCGAGATGATCGTCGACCAGTTCGACGAGATGCTCGAACAATCGAGGAAATACCCGCTGGTCTTTGCCGTCTCGGTGCATCCCTTTATCATCGGCCAGCCGTTTCGGCTGCGGGCTTTCCGCGACGCTCTGCGGCACATCCTCGAGCAGCGCGAGGCGCTGTGGATCACCACCCCCGGAGAAATCGCCCGCTATTGCGAAGGCCTGCCGCAGGGGACGATCCCCGGCTCCGGCTAGCGGTCGAAATCGGACACTTGGCGCCCGGCGGGCCGATACCGGTCGCTAGTCCTGATTTGACTCCAAAATGTGTTTATGCACCTCGGCGGTCAGGCTTTCGATGCGCTCGGTCAGGGCCTTAGCTGCCTCGGTCAATTGCGTGTTCTGCTCCAGCATGCGCACCAGCAGCGCAGTCTGCTCGGCCGCGAGGCGCTGACGCTCTTCGCTGGCTTGGTGCAGATCCTCGCGATGTTGCGCGTCGGCCGTCGCCGTGGCCTTATCGCGGTCGGCCTGCCGCGTCTGCGCCAGCAGGATCAGCGGCGCCGCATAGGCAGCCTGCAGGCTGAAGGCGAGATTCAACAGGATGAAGGGATATACATCGAAGATCCACCATCCCGCGATGTTGACGAGGATCCATATTGCGACGATCCCCGTCTGGGCGATCAGGAACACCGGAGTCCCAAAGAATTGCGCAAACGCCTCTGCTTTCAGCGCGAACCAGTCGTCGCCGAACACCGACGAGAGATGCGCGTGCGGAACATGAAAGCGATAGAATCCGGCGTGTCCCACTGTTGGTTGCCCAGCTCGGTTCCGCTGTGGAATGTCGTTGCTGCTCATTTTCCCCGCCCCCTGCCATAATGTTCCGGAGACCTGCTGAGCCAACCGTATAGAATGACTGGCCGACCCGTTTCGACCCCGGCGACGAATTTCTGCGATAGTCGCGAGGAGGACTAGGGCAGATCAGCGCCCCAACCATCCCCGGAAGCCCGGAAGGACTTTTCCGTCAGGTGCTATCATCACACCAGCTTTTCCCAGGAGAGCCGATATGACGATCGAGCGGCATAGAGTCGGAGCGCGGATGAGCCAGGCCGTGGCCTATGGCTCGACCGTCTATCTGGCTGGGCAGGTGGGGGATACCCCGGCCGCTGATGTGCGCCAGCAGACCGAGGAGATATTGCGCAAGATCGACGAGCTGCTGGCCGATGCCGGCACCGACAATTCGAAGCTGTTGTCGGCGACGATCTGGCTCTCGGACATGCGCTACTTCAACGACATGAACGCGGTGTGGGACGCCTGGGTGTCGCCCGGCAACACCCCCGGCCGCGCCTGCGTCGAGGCCCGCCTTGCCGCCCCCCACTGGAAAGTCGAGATCGCCGTCATCGCCGCCCGCGAATAGCCGGATCGCGCTGTACGCCTCAAAGTATTTCGAAAAAATCTCGAAGATAGTACGCCTCGACCGTATCCAAAAATGCGACTTTCTTATGTCTATTGCTCTTTAGCTTATATGATAGTGTACGTAGAGCGGGGATGTCGCTATTTTTATCGAGATTAGCAACAGTCAATCGACGAGTTGGTATGATCCTTTGTGTAACATTGATTTGCAGCGAGGCTTCAGGGTGGCCAGTCGTAGGCGATTTACCAAGGTACGAGAATCGCGAAAGCCTGCCTCGCATCTCCAATTCCGTGTGTCGCCTATTGCGTTCGTGCCACCAGATGAAAACCTCGTCGCCCCACTTCAGCGGACAGTTTTTATAGAGCCATGCTGAATCAATAGCGAATATATTGCCTAACCCAAGTTCCCGCCAATCGCATTTAACGATTACGGTCATAGGTTCCCCCGTCGCCGCGCCTTTCCTCGATCAATGCGCCCTCCGCCCGCCATAGTCGATTATCTGTCTCCTTGCGCTTGCCCTGGGGGCAGATCTGCGGAAGGTAAAGCGGGCGATTCGTAGGCGTTCCATCCCAACCGGTAGGACGGTTCGGATTTGCGCATAGCGTCGTTTGGGGCGAGCAACATCTGCGCAGCAATACATCCCGTATAAAACAAGACTCTTGGGTCGTCGATCCGACCGCTTGGGTCGACCGTGGGCTTGCCGAAAGCATCGGCCATTTGGTCGCAAGAGCCAGGGTGCGGCAGCGAGCGTTGCCCAGCCCACCATAGTGAACCGGCTTTGATATCGGGCTGTTCTGAGTTAATAAATTGCTCCCATCTCGTGCGATCAGCGAGTCCTCTTTGGAACATCAGATGGGAAACGGCTTGCCCGGAGGGCAGACTTGCCTGCGGCAAAGTTTTGGATTGCTGTGCCATTGCTGGGGTTACCAGGAGCACAGTTGCCAACAGGGTAGAGCCAAAGAACTTAGGCATCTAACAGATTTTCCTGGTTCAACTCGAGAGGCGGATGCGCACCGCCGGCCGCGAACTTGATGACGACGAAGCCCACGCGTGGGCAAAGCTCCGGGCCAAGTGGCCTTGGGGGTTCGGGTGCTTCTGCCTCTTCCATAATAGCCGTCTGCCTCTTCCTTCGCGAAGATAGTCTTCGGTCTCTATATTTTCCGTTACCGGCTATCCGCTAAATCCGATGAGTGCTGGCCGCACGGCGAGCCACCTGTTTAAGTTAACAATCGGCGGGACGCCTGGACGTTGCCCAGCAAATACCCTGGCCGGGCGTGAGGTGAAGGTAGGCTCACCACCTCGCACTGCGAGGTCGAGATTGCTGCCATTGTCGCCCGTGAATAACCCGCAAACGCGTCTCAGTCTCCGGCTTGCGGCAGCTCCATCCGTACGGCGATTGCGGCGCTGGCGATCACGGCGATGTCGTTGGTTTCGTTGTCGGGGACGTCGAGGCCGCCTTTGACGACCTTCACGGTGACCTCGCCATGCGGCAGGGCGGCTTTGACCACCGCGGCGTCAACCTTATCGGGGCGCTGGACTCCGATCGTGACCTCGACCTGCATCTTGCGCGCATCGAGCCCGAAGGTGCGGATCAACGGCAGCGAGCTGTGATGGAGGGCGTCGACGACCGCGCGCACCGCCGCCTTGGTATAGTCGCCGCCGTGCAAATCGTTGCCGGTGCCCATTTCGAGAATGACGCGCTTTGCTGGCATTGGTCGCCTCCTCACGGAACGTCGAGCCGCACGAGTGCCGCGGCGTTGGCGATCACCGTCTTATTGGTGCCGGAATCATTGGCGATTTCTAATCCGCCTTCGACGACCTGCACCGTACCCGTACCATGCGGCAGCACCGCCAGAACCGCTTCCTTGTCCACCTGTTCAGGGCGGGGGACGCCGATCGTGACTTCGACCCGCATCGAGTTGACCGGCAGGCCGACCGCGTCGGCGACGCTCAGCGAGTTGTGCCACAGCGCGTCGCGCAAGGCGCGCACCGCCGCCTTGGTATAATCCGCGCCGCGGATATCGGTCCCCATGCCGATCTGCAGCACCATGCGTTTCCACGCCATTTCTGCGTCTCCTCGAAGGCTGCCGGGTAGCGGTCAGTCTATCGGTTCCAGTGCTCGCCGTCATCTCGCGCCGTCGGCGCTCTCTGCGAAGAGTCGCCGGGCCTATGTAAAGGGAGAGTTCTCGCATGATACGGCGTACTCGGACCCGCACCCGCATCAAAGGCCTTGCTGCCGGACTACACCAACCGCGAAATTTCGGCCGAATACGACTTGGCTTGATTGCAGCCGCGCGCCCCGCAGGCGATGCACGCGCAGTTGGCAGAGCTCTCTGCCGCTGCTAACCTTATTACGAAATGAAGCGACGCCGGCTGTATTGCGTGCCGGGAGGAGCAACAACGGGCACATGCAAATCGCCCGGCAGTAAGGGGGAAACAAAATGACGACAGCTGAAATGGCCGCTGGCAGCGGGCTTTCCGAAACCCAACATCGCGCGCAATTGCGCCGCGCCATGATCGCCAGCACGGTCGGCACCACGATCGAATGGTACGACTTCCTGCTCTACGGTCAGGTGACCGCGCTGGTCTTCGGCAAGCTCTTTTTCCCCGGATCTTCCCCGCTGATCGGCGTGTTGCAGGCATTCGGCGTCTTTTTCGTCGGCTTTGTCGGGCGGCCGATCGGGGCAGCGATATTCGGCCATTGGGGCGACCGCATAGGGCGCAAGGCAACCCTGATCGCGACCTTGCTGGTGTCCGGCATTGCGACCGTTGCCGTAGGCCTCGTCCCGACCTACGCAAGCATCGGCGTCTGGGGCGCCGTTTTGTTGACCATCATTCGCTTGATTCAAGGCATCGGCGTCGGCGGCGAATGGGGCGGTTCGGTGCTGCTGGCGATGGAGTGGGCGCAAACCAATAAGCATCGTGGCTTCATCTCGTCGTGGCCGCAATTCGGCGCGCCTGCCGGGTTTTTCCTGGCCAATCTGGCGGTGCTGGTGTTCAGCTGGCTTTCTGGCGACCAGTTCCTGACCTGGGGTTGGCGCGTCCCGTTTCTGATCAGCATCGTCATGGTCGCGGTCGGGTTGTGGATCCGGCTCGGCATCCTCGAAACCCCGGTTTTCCAGAAAGTGATCGACGAGGAGCGCGTCGAGCGCGTGCCAGTGCTCGAAGTATTCGAAGCGCCAGCCGAAGCAGGTCGCGTTGACCGCGTTGCTGCGTCTGCCGGAGCAGGCGCCGGGTTATATCTTTGGCGCGTTCGTCTTCACCTATGGCACGACGGTCCTCGGCGCTTCGCGCAATTTCTTGTTGGTCGCGGTGCTCCTCCAGGCCGTCCTGGGGTTTCTCTGGGTGACTGTCGCCGGACATTTGTCGGACCGCGTCGGCCGCAAGCGCATGTATATAATCGGTTGCGTGTTTGTTGCGGTGTTCGGCTTTGTCTACTTCGCGATGCTCGATACCAGAGTGCCGGCGTTGATCTTTATCGCCATCGCGGTGTCGGGGCTGCCGATTATGACGATGTACGGCCCCGAAGCGGCGCTGATCGCGGAAAGCTTCTCGCCCCGGCTGCGCTACAGCGGCAGCTCGCTCGGCTACCAGCTCGCCTCGATCATTGCCGGCGGCCCGTCGCCGTTCATCGCGACGGCGCTACTCGCCGCCTTTCATGCGAGCCACCCAATCGCGCTGTACATCCTTGCTTGCGCCGTAATCGGCATCACCGCGACCTCACTGCTGACGGACTATACCGGCAAGGACATCTCGGCCGAATATCACGGGGTCTGAAGGCGCGCGGCAGCGCGCAACCCAATGTATTCCTGCTTGGCAATGCGCGCCAAGATTGGCAGCCATCGCTGCCGCTGCTAACCTTTGACAGCAGAAGCGACTCCGGGCGCATCGGGCGTCACGGAGAAATGACAACGGGCGGCAACCGCCCGGACGTGGCGAGGAAACGGGAATGACGATAGCTGATGTGGCCGTCGGTGGGCTCTCTGAAACCGAGCACCGCCGGCAGTTGCGCCGCGCTCTGGTCGCGAGCACGGTCGGCACGACGATCGAATGGTACGATTTCCTGCTCTACGGCCAGGTCACCGGGCTGGTTTTCGGCAAGCTCTTTTTTCCGCACTCCGATCCGATCGTTGGCGTCCTCCAGGCCTTCGCCATTTTCTTCGTCGGCTTTCTCGGCCGGCCGATCGGTGCTGCGATCTTCGGCCATTGGGGCGATCGCATCGGGCGCAAGGCGACCCTGATCGCGACCTTGCTGTTGACCGGTGTTGCCACTTTTGCCGTGGGCCTCGTTCCGACCTATGCAAGCATCGGGATCTGGGGCCCCATTCTGCTGATCGTCATTCGCCTGATACAAGGGATCGGCGTCGGCGGCGAGTGGGGCGGCTCGGTTCTGCTGGCGATGGAGTGGGCGCGCGGCACCAACAATCGCGGTTTCCTCGCTGCCTGGCCGCAATTCGGCGGGCCGGCGGGACTGTTTCTGGCCAATATGGCGGTATTGTTTTTCAGCTGGTATTCCGGTGACCAGTTTCTTGCCTGGGGCTGGCGCCTCCCATTCTTCCTCAGCATCGTCATGGTCGCCATCGGGCTGTGGATCCGGCTCGGCATCACCGAGACCCCGGTCTTTCAGAAGGTGCTCGACGAAGAGCGCATCGAACGCGTGCCGGTCTTGGAAGTGCTCAAGCGCCAGCCCAAGCAGGTAGCGCTGACCGCGCTGCTGCGGATGCCGGAGCAGGCGCCGGGTTATATCGTCGGCACCTTTATCTTCACCTATGCCACGACCGTGCTTGGGATGCAGCGCAATTTCGTGCTGATCGCCGTCCTTGTTCAGGCGGTCCTCGGGTTTCTCTGGGTTCCGGTCGCCGGGCATTTGTCGGACCGCATCGGCCGCCGGCGCATGTACGTGATCGGGTCCATCTTGGTCGGAATCTTCGGCTTCATTTACTTTGCGCTGCTTGATACGAAGGTGCCGACCTTGGTCTTTATCGGCATCGCGCTGTCGTTACTTCCGGTGATGACGTGTTACGGCCCCCAGGCGGCGCTGATCGCGGAGAGCTTCACTCCTCGGCTGCGCTACAGCGGCGCTTCGCTCGGCTACCAGCTCGCCTCGATCATCGCCGGCGGCCCCTCGCCGTTTATCGCGACAGCGCTGTTTGCGACCTTTCATTCGAGCTTGCCGATCGCCCTCTATATCATGCTCTGTGGAGTCCTCGGCATCATCGCGGCGTCGCTGCTGACGGACTATACCGGCAAAGACATCTCGGCCGAATATCACGGGGTCTGAAGGCGCGCGGCCGCCTGGCTTTGCGAGGCCTACCCGCAGGCGGCGACGGCGCGGCGGGCCATCACGTTGACGAGGTGGGCGCGGTATTCGGCTGAGGCGTGGATGTCGGAGTTGAGACCGGTGTCGGGGATGGCGATGTCCTTGATCGCGTCGGGGGTGAAGGAGGCCGCGAGCGCTGTCTCCATCGCGGGGACGCGAAACACGCAGGGGCCGGCGCCGGTTACCGCGACGCGGACGCCACCTGGCGTGCGGGCGACAAAGACGCCGACGATCGCATAGCGCGAGGCCGGATTGCGGAATTTCTGATAATTCGCGGACTGCGTCTTCGGGAACCTGACCGAGGTGACGATCTCGGTCGGCTCGAGCGCCGTTTCGAACATGCCGGTGAAAAAAGGTTCGGCCAAGATCTCACGCTTGGTCGTGTGCACAGTGGCGCCGAGCGCGACGAGGGCCGCAGGATAATCGGCCGCCGGGTCGTTGTTCGAGATCGAGCCGCCGATCGTGCCGCGGTTGCGCACCGCCGGGTCGCCGATCATCCCGGCCATCGCCGCCAAGGCCGGGATCCCCTGCTTGACGACCGGCGAGCGGTTGACCTCGGCGTGCCGCGTCATCGCGCCGATCACGATCGCGTCGCCGGCATCGGTAATGCCTCGCAAAGACGGGATCGATGCGAGATCAACGAGATCCGACGGCTTGGCGAGACGCAGCTTTAAGGTCGGGATCAGGGTCATGCCGCCGGCGACGAGCTTGGCGTCCTCATTGGCGCCGAGGAAGTTCGCGATCTCGTCGAGGCTCGCGGGCTTGTGGTAGGTGAATTCGTACATCAGGGATCTCCCTATTCCGCGGCGAGCGGCTGGCGGTGCTGCTGGATCACGCGCCACAGTTTTTCGGGGGTTGCCGGCATGTCGAAATGGCGAACCCCGAGCGGTTTCAGCGCATCGACGAGGGCGTTGGTGATCGCCGCCGGCGCGCCGATCGCCCCGGCCTCGCCGCAGCCTTTGACGCCGAGCGGGTTGTGCGTGCACAGCGTCACGTTGGTCGACAGCGCAAAGGCCGGCAGATCGTCGGCGCGCGGCATCGCGTAGTCGTTGTAGGAGCCGGTCAACAGCTGCCCGGTCTCCTTGTCGTAGACGCAGCCTTCGAGCAAGGCCTGGCCGATGCCTTGGGCCAGCCCGCCATGGACCTGGCCGGCGACGATCATCGGGTTGACGATGCGGCCGAAATCGTCGCTCGCGGTAAAGTTGATGACCGCTACTTGCCCGGTTTCGGGGTCGATCTCGACCTCGGCGATGTGCGCGCCCGACGGAAAGGTGAAGTTCTTCGGGTCGTAGAACGCGGTCTCGTCGAGTCCCGGCTCCAGCTCCTCAGCGGGTAGTTGTGCGGCACATAGGCGGTCAGCGCCACCTCGCCGAAGCTCTTCGAGCGGTCGGTGCCGGCGACGCTGAACTTGCCGTCCTTGAACTCGACATCGGCCTCGGCGGCTTCGAGCAGGTGCGCGGCGATCTTGCGGCCCTTGGCGACGACCTTGTCCATCGCCTTGACGATCGCCGATGCCGCCGACCGCCAGCGAGCGCGAGCCGTAGGTGCCCATGCCGTAGGGGATCTTGGCGGTGTCGCCGTGGACGATCTCGACGCTCTCGATCGGGATGCCGAGCCGGTCGGCGACCAGCTGCGAGAACGTCGTCTCGTGCCCCTGGCCGTGGCTGTGCGAGCCGGTCAGGATCGACACGCTGCCGGTCGGGTGGACCCGGACCGCGGCACTTTCGTAGAGGCCGGCGCGCGCGCCCAAAGAGCCGACCACGGCCGAGGGGGCGATGCCGCAGGCCTCGATATAGGTGGCGATGCCGATGCCGCGCAGTTTGCCGCGCGCCATCGCCTCGCGGCGCCGTGCCTCGAAGCCGGCGTAATCGGCCGCCTTCAGCGCCAGTTCCAGGGTCGTCCCGTAATCGCCGCTGTCGTATTGCAGCGCGACCGGGGTCTGGTAGGGAAAGGCGTCGGCCGGGATGAAGTTGCGGCGGCGCAATTCGGCCGGGTCCATGCCGATCTCGTCGGCGGCGAGATCGACGATGCGCTCCAGCAGGAACGTCGCCTCGGGCCGGCCGGCGCCGCGATAGGCGTCGACCGGCACGGTGTGGGTGAACACCGCCTTGGTCTCGACATAGATCGCCGGGGTCGTATAGGTGCCGGCGAGCAGGGTCCCGTAGAGATAGGTCGGGATGCACGGCGCGAAGGTCGACAGATAGCCGCCCATATTGGCGATCGTCGACACCTTGAGCGCCAGGAACTTCGCCTCGCGCGTCGAGCGCCAGCTCGACATGGGTGACGTGGTCGCGGCCATGCGCGTCGGACATGAAGCTTTCCGAGCGCTCGGCGGTCCATTTGACCGGCCGGCGCAGCTTGCCGGCGGCCCAGGTCACGATCGCCTCTTCGGCGTAATGATAGATCTTCGAGCCGAAGCCGCCGCCGACATCGGGGGCGACGACCCGCAGTTTGGCTTCTGGGATGTGCAGCACAAAGGCGCCCATCAGCAGGCGGATCACATGCGGGTTCTGGCTCGTCGTATAGAGCGTGTATTCGCCGGTCGCCCGGTCGAACTCGCCGATCGCGGCGCGCGGCTCCATCGCGTTGGGCACCAGCCGGTTGTTGACGAGGTCGAGCTTGACGACCCGCGCCGCCTTGGCGAACGCGGCATCGACCGCGGCGAGATCGCCCAGATGCCAGTCGTAGCAGAGATTGCCCGGCGCCTCGGCGAAGACCTGAGGCGCACCCGGCTTCAGCGCCTCGGCCGGATCGACGACCGCCGGCTCCTCGGCATAGTCGACGCGCAGTCTGTTCGGCGGCCTCGCGCGCCTGCGCCAGGGTTTCGGCGATGACGACCGCGACCGGGTCGCCGACATGCCGCACCCGGTCGATCGCGAGCAGCGGGTGCGGCGGCTCGGCCATCGGCGAGCCGTCCTTGGAATGGATCTGCCAGCCGCAGGGCAGCCCGCCGACGCCGTCGGCCGCCATGTCCTTGCCGGTGTAGATCGCCGACGACTCCAGGGGCTGCCGCCGCCGCGGCGGTGTCGATGCCGGTGATCCGCGCATTGCGCGTGCGGGCTGCGCAGGATATAGGCGTAGAGCTGGTGCGGACGGTCGATGTCGTCGGTGTAGGTGCCTTGCCCGGTCAGGAAGCGGTAATCCTCGCGCCGCCGGACCGGCGTTCCGATCGTGGTCATCGGCCCTACTCCGCCGCCGCCCCATGGACGTTGGCCGGCGGCGCCTCGCCGCGCATCACCGCCGCCCCCTCGGCGATCGCCAGCACGATGTTGTGATAGCCGGTGCAGCGGCAGAGATTGCCTTCGAGATATTCGCGGATCTCGCGCTCGGTCGGGTTGGGGTTGTTCTTGACCAGGTCGAGCGCGCTCATGACCATGCCCGGCGTGCAGAACCCGCATTGCAGCGCGTGGTTGTTGCGAAACGCCTCCTGCATCGGGTGCAAGGTGTCGCCGGTCGCCACCCCCTCGATCGTCAGCACCGAGCGGCCCTCGGCCTGCAACGCCAGCAGCGTGCACGACTTGACCGCCTCGCCGTCGACATGCACGACGCAGGCGCCGCACTGGCTGGTGTCGCAGCCGACATGAGTGCCGGTCAGCCCGAGATTGCTCGCGCAGCAATTGCACCAGAGGGTGCGCCCCTCGACCGTCGCCGACACCGGCTTGCCGTTCACGGTGAGGCTCACCGTCTTTTGCATCGTAACCTCCCTGGGTCGCAGCATCGATGGCCGTCATCCGGACGGCCGCGCCGGCCGGAGTTTCGTGCCCGGAGCGCCTTCCGGGTCAAGGCGTTCGCGGAGCCGGCTGCTCGCATCCCGCCGTTGCGGCGCTCGAAGTACATAGAGCATGACCCCAGCAACGATCCGGCCGGCTTAAGCCCGGTGACCCAAACCACCGTCGCGGTGAAGCGTGCGGATCGGAGCAACGCTCGCGGTCAGACCGGTGATCCGCGCCCCGGCGGCAGCCGGCTCGGAGACGGCACCGGTCTCGGACGTCGTCTCGGGTCCGAACAACAGCGACTCCGCCTCGGCGCGTTGGCCCGCCGCCGTCAGGCGGCGGCGACTCCGGCGCTTCGCTCGCCGCGTCCGGCGGCGACATCGCCGCGACAAAGCGCTCGAAAAAATCGATCCGCCATCTTGCGCGAGGTCGCGTCGATCAGGCGCGAGCCGATCTGCGCGAGCTTGCCGCCGACATGCGCCTGGACCTCGTAATGCAAGCACGGTCGCTTCGCCGCCCGTCCTCGTCGAGATCGACCTTGGCGCTGCCCTTGGCAAAGCCGGCGACGCCGCCGGTTGCCCTCGCCCGAGATCGTGTAGGCCTTCGGCGGGTCGAGGTCGGTCAGATTGACCTTGCCGCCGAAATGTGGCCCTGACCGGCCCGACCTTGGCGACGACCTTGGCGGTGAATTCGGTGTCCGAGACCTTTTCGATCGTCTCGCAGCCGGGGATCGCACTGCTTCAGAATCTCGGGATCGTTGAGCCCTTGCCAGACGCGCTCGCGCGGGGCGGGGATGCGAAATTCGCCCGTCATTTCCATCGGTACGATCCTTTCTCTGCGTGCGCTGAGTGTGGTGTCCGGTCGCGCCGATTGCAACCGTCCCGATGGTCAGCGCGATGGCGTCCTGCTTGATCGACCCGGCGCGGGAATAAACGCTTGCCCGCTGCGGTCTGCACGGTGGTGAGGTAGAATGAACGGATGGGCTGGATTGCGCAGCGGCGGCAGCAAAGCCGATTCGAGGCGGTGGTGATGCCTCATCTCGACGCCGCCTATTCGCTGGCCCGCTGGCTGACCCGCAACGATGCCGATGCCGCCGATGTCGTGCAGGAGGCCTATCTGAGAGCGTTCCGCTATTTCGACAGCTACCGCGAGGGCGACGCCAAAAGCTGGCTGCTTCGGATCGTGCGGCGCACCTGCTACAGCTGGCTGGAGCGCAACCGGCCGGCGGAGGTTATTCCGCTCGAAACCGTGGCCGATCTTGACGAGGCGGTGGCGGGGGCGCCGGACGGGCCGGGCGATACCGAGGCGCTGCTGCTGAACCGATCGGACCTACGGCGCCTCGACCAGCTGATCGAGGCGCTTCCGGTGCCCTTGCGCGAGGCGATCGTACTGCGGGAGTTGCAGGAGCTCGGCTATCGCGAGATCGCCGAGGTGACCGGAGTGCCGATCGGGACGGTCATGTCGCGCCTCCACCGCGCCCGCTCGGCGCTACGCCGGGCTTGGGATGGAAAGGATGTGAGCGATGCAGTGTGAGGAGGTGCGCCCGCTTCTCGACGCCTATCTCGATGGTGAGGTGGCCGAGGCCGAGCGGACCTTGGTTCGCAACCATATCGAGGACTGCGCCGAGTGCGGACCGGAAGCGGCGGCGCTGGAGCGCTTGCGCGACGGGATCCGCCGCGCGGCTCCGGTCTATCGCGCGCCCCAGGCATTGCGTTCGAGCGTGCGTTCGGCGGTGCGGCGCGAGGCGACCGCAGCGGCGGCCGGCAGCGATGCGCGCGTCCGGTTGGCTCGCCTATGCCGCCTCGATCCTGCTCGCCGTCTGCAGTCGGCTCCGGCGGCACGTTTTTGCTGACCGGCGAGCGGCAGGAAAGCACTGTCGCCAACGAGGTCATCGACAGCCATCTGCGCTCGCTATTGGGCAACCACCTGACCGATGTCGCCTCGTCCGACAAGCACACGGTCAAGCCGTGGTTCGCTGGGCGCACCGATCTGTCGCCGCCGGGCGTCGATCTCGCCGCCGAGGGTTTTCCGCTGATCGGCGGACGCCTCGACCTGATCCAAGGAAAGCCGGTCCCGGCGCTCGTCTACCGGGCCGGCAAGCACGTCATCAACGTCTTCGTGCTGCCGGCCCGGACGGGCGATCATGCCGAGACCGTCACCCGTCGCGGCTACACCCTGCACCACTGGAACGAAGGCGATCTCGGCTACTGGGCCGTCTCCGACGCCTCCGCCGACGAGTTCGCGAAATTCGAACGGGCCTTTCACGCGGCAACCGCGGGGTGACTGCCAATCAGCCCCATTTTGGGTGAAGCACTTCGAACCCGACGGCATTGCCAACGGCACGAGCCCGCTATTGCAACCCGAGCGAAATATGGCTGTCAATGAGGGCTCGTAAGTCTATTGTAAGTCTATTGTAAGTATATTGTAAGCCTTGATCAATTTTTTGTGAGCGCATTAAACCATATTGCTATTCAACGCCCAGATTGGGCAACTTTGCCGCTCTTGGGCTGCTAACGCGCCGGCGGGCATACCCGTCGCCACTGGAGGAAAGCCTAAATGCGACGGCGTCTGTTTGCGCGTGTCGAAAAATCTGCGATCTGCAGCCTAGCAGTGACTGGGATTTTTTGTTTGGGCCTTACGCCCGTCGCCGATGCGCGGGTTACGCCGTCCAAATCACAGCCCGCGGATAGCCCGCGGCGGCCTTAAGAACAATTGCGGCAAGGAGGAAACATGATCAAGCAAGAGCGATTCTGCGCATTCGCAATCGCAACAGTCGTGTCGCTGACTCTATTCCTCAGCGCTTCAGTGGCGTTAGCCGGATCAGTGCCCCAAGCCAAGTGTGGTCGAGGGGACCACACCGAAAGCGGATTGCAGGGCCAGACCACGCCGCTAGAACGTTCTAGCGGCGATTCCGAGCGCGCCTACAACTGCAACCTGGAACTCGTATCCCAATTCCAAGGTGAGGGATCAGTCTCGCAGAACGGGCCAGCTTACTTCAACCAGTGCGCCTACTTTGCAACGAATGACAATCCTAAGCAGCAGAACCCCGGCGTCGTGGTGGTGGATGTTTCGGATCCCGACAATCCAACGGCGAGCAAGTATATAGCCGACACGCCCGCGATGTTGAATCCGCATGAGACGCTGAGGGCGCATGTGGGGCGCAAACTCCTCGCGGCCGCCGAAAGCAACGGGCCGAACTTTGCGATTTACGACCTGTCCACCGACTGCCTCCATCCGTCACCACTGGCGAGCATCACCCTCTCCGGTAGCCAGGCGCACATGGGCAACTTCGCTCAGGACGGTCTGACATACTACGTTGGCCAGAAAAATCGAGGCGTCGGCGGCTTTCTATACGTCGTCGCCCTCGACGACCCGTCCAACCCGCAGGAACTCCCGCCCTGGCAGTTCCTGGGTGACGGCAGGCCCCACGGCATGTGGACGAACGCAGCCGGGACCCGACTCTACGCGGGGCAGCCCGGCCTATACGGCAACACCGCCGGCTCCTCGATCGGTCCGGACGGACTGGTGATCGACGACGTCAGCGACTATCAGTTTCGTCGGCCCAATCCGCAGATCCGGATTGTCAGCAAGGTTTTTTGGCAGGACCAAGGGCAGGCCGAGGACATGTATCCAATCCATGTGCGCGGGCGGACTTACATCGTCAGCACGGACGAGTCCGGCGGCGCGGGTGGGGTCGGGGGTCTCCCCGCCGCCTGTGCCCGCGGGGCATCGCCGTTTGGCTACCCGAACATAATCGACATCACCAATGAGAAGAAGCCAACCATCGTCGCTAAACTGATGCTGCAAGTGAGCGAACCCGCCAATTGCATGAAGCTCGTCAACGATCCGCCCGATGTCGGCGCCGGAGCCCCAGAGTACAGCGTGGAAAGATGCGTTGCAAACCGTGCCGAAAATCCGACAATGCTCGCTTGCACGTTTCACAACGCAGGCTTGCGAGTTTTCGACATTCGCGATTTATTCCATGCTAAAGAGATCGCGTACTACAAGCCGCCGGCTCCGCGCACGGCTTTCCTTCCCGGATCGGGTAGCTGGATCCCGGGTGTCGATCTAACTGTCGATCGGATAGCTGGTTATGCGCGCTTCCAGAAGGTTGTTCCTGGCCACGACAAGACCAAGGGCTATGGCAGACCCGCGTTAGAAATCTGGACCGTCAGTGATGGCAACGGTTTTCAGGTCCTGCGTTTTACTGACAGTTTCAAAGCACTGCACAAGGACCTGTTCGAGGACGGAGGTGATTGACGATATCGGTTGCTGGTCTCCTCGTCGCTATTAAGCGCGGGGTAAGGGGCCGGCAGACCCCAAGAACCGCAGGCGCAATGGTGAGATCTTCATTTCCGTCTTGCCGCCTGGACACAACGATGCCGGCCGTGCGACCACTGTCAAAGAGCCCCTAAAGGCAGTGCCACGACCCAGCGCATCGCTGGGTCGTGGCACCACTGATCTCGGCTACTGGGCCATCTCCGACGCCTCCCCCGACGAATCCCCGAAATTCGAGCACGCCTTCCGCACGCGGCGACCGGCGGCTAACCAGGATCTTCGACAGCAAGATTCTCCAAGTAGAGAGGCTGTCGCGGGTGCTAGGATCGGGTCATGACTGCAAGCGGTTTTGCGCTCTTCGACACGGCCATCGGCCGGTGCGGCATCGCCTGGGGAGAAGGCGGGATTGCCGGCGTGCAGCTCCCCGAGGCGGGCGAGCCGGAAACACGCGCGCGCATGCTCCATCGATTTCCCACGGCGGGGGAGACGACTCCGCCGCCTGAGGTGCAGCGTGCCATTGATTGCATCGTTGGGCTGCTGCGCGGCGAGGCGAGCGATCTTTCCGGGGTCGCGCTCGACATGGAGCACGTGCCGGCGTTCCACCGCCGGGTGTACGAGGTGGCACGCACCATTCCGCCGGGCATTACCTTGTCGTATGGCGGCATCGCGGCTCGACTCGGCGCATCCGGTGCAGCGCGCGCCGTAGGGCAGGCGCTCGGACGAAACCCGTTCCCGATCGTCGTGCCCTGCCATCGCGTGCTCGCCGCCGGCGGCAAGATCGGAGGTTTTTCGGCCGAGGGCGGCATCACGACGAAGCGCCGCCTCCTGGCGATCGAAGGCGCGCGACTTAATGGCTGATGGAGGGTTTGTGCTCGGCTTCGATCCGTGCATCGCGGTCGAGCACTTACGCAGCTCAGATCCCGCGCTTGCCCGTGTCATCGACACGGTCGGGCCGTTTCGCATGGAGGGCGCCAATCAGCCGAGCATTTTTCTCGCGCTGGCCAAAGCGATTGTCTACCAGCAGCTTACCGGCAAGGCTGCGGCGACGATCTTCGCGCGCCTCTGCGCCCTGTTCCCGGGCGCGCATGATGGGCCGACCGCCGAGCAAATCCTCGGTGCCGGCGACGAAGAATTGCGCGGTGTCGGGCTCTCGCGTTCGAAGCTCCTCTCGCTGCGCGACCTCGCGCGAAGGACTGCCGGCGGCGAAATTCCGGCGCGCGCCAAAATCGATCGCATGGAGGACGACGCGATCATCGAGCGCCTCACGCAGATTTCGGGGAATTGGCCGATGGAGCGCCGAGATGCTGCTGATCTTCTACCTCGGCCGTCCTGACGTGCTGCCGGTGGACGATTACGGCGTCCGCAAAGGCTTTGCGCTCGCCTACGATCGTGAGTTGCCTTCACCCAAAGAACTTGCAGCCTATGGCGCCCGTTGGAAGCCTTACCGAACGGTGGCAAGCTGGTATCTATGGCGCATCGTGGAACTGGCGAAGACCCCGCCCGCCGCGCCGAGCCAAGGAGGAGGCATGAATCTCGAGGGCGGGTGCGCGTGCCGTACGATCCGATACAGGTTGACGGCCAGTCCATTGATCGTGCATGCCTGCCACTGCCGAGATTGCCAGCGTCTGACCGGTGGTCCGTTCGCGATCAACCTCTGGATCGAAGGGAAATTTGTCGAAAGCAATTCGGCGACGGCGAGGTCGTACCGCCTGGCCGGAGGCACCGGAAAGCACCACGACGTATTCTTTTGCGCGGCGTGCGGCACCACCTTGTGGAGCCGCTACCACATCGTGCCCAGCGACTGCCTATTCGTGCGCGCCGGCACGCTTGACACTCCGGAAGCGGTTACGCCGGACGTTCATATCTTTACGCGGAGCAAGCTGCCGTGGCTGGCTCTGCCGGAAGGCGTGCCGGCGTTCGAAACGATTTACCAGATCGACGACGTCTGGCCGGCCGAAAGCAAGGAGCGGCTGCGCCGCAACCGCGCCGAGCAGACCTGACCTGTTCGCCCGGTGAAACGCTGACAGCGGTGGTCCCGGCTTCACGTCAATAGCGGATAGTCGCCCCATGCTGTCCCGCCTAGTCTTCCGGAGCCAAGCGATCTCGGTCATCGACCACCGATGCTGGGCGGGACCGGCCGACGCGCCCTTCGTCGAGCAGCATGACAGCTTTTCGATTTCCTACGTGCGTAAGGGCAATTTTGGTTGCCGCGCCCGAGGTGGATCGTTCGAACTGGTGACAGGGTCGATCCTGATCGGCCATCCCGGTGACGAATATATCTGCACGCACGAACATGGCGGTGGGGATGAATGTTTGTCGTTTCACCCCGCGCCGGCGCTGGTCGAAATGGTTGGGTACCGGCGCGATATCTGGCAGTCGGTCTATGTGCCGCCGCTACCCGAGCTGATGGTGCTCGGCGAGTTGGCCCAGACCGCCGTCGAGTGCAGTAGCGAGGTCGGCCTCGACGAAATCGGAATGCTGCTGGCATCTCGCTTTGTCGAGATCCTCTCCGGACGGTCGCGACGACCGGTAGAAGTCCGGGCATGCGATCGCCGCCGCGCGGTAGAGGCGGCGCTGTGGATCGACGCAAACGCGCATGAGCCGATCGATCTCGAGAGCGCAGCCAGGGAGTTCGGGCTCAGCTCGTTTCATTTCCTGCGGCTGTTTGCAAAGGTCCTCGGCGTGACCCCGCACCAGTACCTGATTCGCTCTCGGCTGCGCCGGGCGGCACGGCTATTGGCCGACGATACAAGGTCGATCACCGAGATCGCGCTCGATGTCGGGTTCGGTGATCTGTCTAACTTTGTGCGAACATTTCATCGGGTTGCCGCGGTATCTCCGCGAAGTTTTCGGCTTGCGGCGAAAGGAGATCTCGAAATCCTCCAAAATCTGCGCCCCCGAGCGGCGGCGAAAATGACTTGAGCCTCGCCATCGCCCACCAGCTGCGTTATTTTTCGCGGTAATGACAGCACTCAGCAGAGACGGCTTGCCGCTCCTTCGTGAAGTTCCCGAACGGATCGAAGACCGCCTGATCGTGGCCCTCGACGTGCCCACCGTCGCCCAGGCGAGGGCGGTGATTGAGCGGCTCGAGGGGCTTGTCTCGTTTTTCAAGATCGGGTTGTGGTTGCTGTACGCGCCCGGTTTCGAGAAATTGCTCGACGACCTGGTCGACAACGGCACACGAATCTTCCTCGACGCCAAGATGTTCGATATCGGCGAAACCGTCCGGCAAGGGGTGGCGCACGCGGCCGAACGCGGGGTCAGCTTTGTCACCGTGCATGGCGACGACCACATTATCCGCGCCGCCGCCGAGGGCAAAAGAGGCTTCGATCTGAAGGTCCTGGTCGTGCCCGTGCTGACCAGCCTCGACGACGACGGCTTGCGCGAACTCGGATACCGCGGCAGTGTTGGCGAGCTGATCCACGAAGGTGCCAGCCGGACGCTCGCCTGCGGCTGCGACGGGATCATCGCCGCGCCCCGTGATAATCCGCACCAGATCAGGCGCGCCGCCGGTGCCGAGGAGCTGCTGGTGGTAACACCGGCCGTAAGGCTTGCGGGCGCATCACGCGACGACCACAAGCGCTCGGGCACCCCGGCCGAAGCAATTGCCTTGGGGGCCGATTATCTGGTTGTCGGCCGCCCAATCGTCAAAAGCCCCGACCCCGCCGCCGCGGCGGCGCAAATCATCGCGGATATGCGTAACGCGTCGTGACCTCGGCAGTTGCCGCCGCGTTGCCGAGCGCGGCATGGTTGTGCTAGACGCGGCATGTACCAGCCGCGGGGATGACGGGGAGGGGGAGTAATGCAATTCAGGCAATGGACGCTGTCGCTCGGGGCGGCCGTCGTCGCGCTTAGCTTCGCGATCGCGGCTCAGGCCGGGGCGACCTTCGACAAGGTCAAGCAGGCCGGACAAGTCGTCTGCGGCGTCAATACGGGCCTCGCCGGCTTCGCGCAGCCGGATAATCAGGGGCATTATACCGGTCTCGACGTCGACATCTGCAAGGCTCTTGCCGCTGCTCTGTTTGGCGATGTCAGCAAGGTCAAATACGTGCCGCTGACCGCGCAACAGCGTTTCACCGCGCTGCAATCGGGCGAGGTCGACGTATTGTCGCGCAACACGACCTGGACCTTGCAGCGCGATACCGATCTCGGGCTCAACTTCACCGCCGTCGTCTACTATGACGGCCAGGGCTTCATGGTGGCCAAGAAACTTGGGGTCAAAAGCGCCAAGGAGCTGAACGGCGCCACGATCTGCGTGCAGCCGGGAACGACCACCGAACTCAACCTCGCTGACTACTTCCGCGCCAATAAGCTCGATTTCAAGCCGGTGGTCATCGAAAAGCTCGACGAGGTCGAGAGCGCGTTTTTCTCGGGGCGCTGCGATGCCTATACGACCGACCGTTCCGGGCTGGCGGCAACCCGCGCAGCCCGAGCGTCCAACCCCGACGACTACGTCATCCTGCCGGAGGTCATCTCGAAGGAACCGCTGTCGCCGGCGGTGCGCCAGGGCGACGATCAATGGAACGACCTGGTGCGCTGGGTCATCTTCGCCTTGTTCAATGCCGAGGAAAAAGGAATCACCTCGAAGAACGTCGACGACATGCTGAAATCGGACGATCCCGATATCAAGCGGATGCTCGGCGTCACTCCGGGGTCGGGCAAGTCGCTCGGGATCGACGACAAATGGGTCTATAACGAGATCAAGCTGGTCGGCAATTACGGCGAGATCTTCGAACGCAATGTCGGTCAGGGCTCGCCGCTCAAGCTCGCGCGCGGGCTCAACAATTTGTGGACCAAGGGCGGGCTGATCTATGGCATGCCGATCCGCTGAGCCGCGGCGCGGCGGCGTTTGCTAGCGGCAAGTGGCGAGCCCGCCGCTCGACGCCGTCCCGCGGCCGACACGGCCGCCGTTCTGGCGCGACTCGGCGGTCCGCGGCATCGTTTTATCAGGTGCTGTTCGTCGCGGTCGTCGTCGCGTTCGGCTGGTTTCTCGTCCACAACACGCTGGTCAACCTCGGGCGCCAGAACATCGCCACCGGGTTCGGTTTTTTGGGTCGCGAGGCATCGTTTGCGATCGGCGAGTCGCTGATCGCCTACGCGCCGTCCGACACTTATGCCCGCGCCTTTCTTGTCGGTCTGGTCAACACGCTCTACGTCGCCATTCTCGGGATCGTGCTGGCGACGGTTCTCGGCACCGTGATAGGCATCGCCCGGCTGTCGCGCAACTGGCTGATCGCCAAGCTGTCGCTGGTCTATGTCGAGACCTTCCGCAACATCCCGCTCCCGCTGCAGTTGCTGTTCTGGTGGACCTTTCTGCGCGAGGGCGCGCCATCGCCGCGCCAGGCCTGGAGGCCGCTGCCGGGTGTCTTCGTCAGCGATCGCGGCGTCGAATTCCCGGTGCCGCAAAGCAACCCGGCACATATCTGGATACTTCTCGCCTTTATCCTCGGGCTCGCGGCCGCAATTGCCGTCAGCCGATGGGCGAGGCGGCGACAGATGGCGATCGGCGCCGCAATTCCCGTCCGGTTGGGTCGGCATCGGGCTGATCATCGGGCTGCCATTGCTGGTTTTTCTCGCTGCCGGCGCGCCGCTGGCGTTCGATTGGCCGGCGTTGAAGGGCTTCAACTTCGCCGGCGGCGGTGCTGTCTCGCCGGAATTCGCGGCATTGCTGCTCGGGCTGACGATCTACACCGCGAGCTTCATCGCCGAGATCGTGCGCGCCGGCATTCTGTCGGTCAGCTGGGGGCAGAGCGAGGCGGCCTCGGCGCTCGGCCTTCGACCGGCGTTGACGATGCGGCTCGTCGTATTGCCGCAGGCGCTGCGCGTCATCATTCCGCCGATGACCAGTCAATATCTGAACCTGACCAAAAACAGCTCGCTGGCCGTGATCATTGGGTATCCCGATCTCGTCTCGATCGCCAACACGACAATGAACCAGACCGGTCAGGCGGTCGAAGGCATCGCGCTGATCATGGCGGTCTATCTGGCGATCAGTCTGACCATTGCGCTGTCGATGAACCTCTATAACCGCGCTGTGGCGCTGGTCGAGCGCTAGAATGATGACCGACGCCACGCAAGATTTGCCGTTGCCTGCGGAACGCCCGCCGAGGCCCTCTGCCGGGGTCGTTTCGTGGCTGCGCGCCAATCTGTTCAACGGCGTCGGCAATACGCTGCTGACTTTGGCGGCGGCATGGTTCCTGGTGATGACGATCCCGCGGCTAGTGCGGTGGGCTGTGGTCGACGCGAACTGGCATGCCGACAGCGGCCGCGCCTGCCGCGGCGACGGCGCATGCTGGGCGTTTATCGGCGAAAAGCTGCGCTTCATCCTGTTCGGCCGGTTTCCCTATGCCGAGCAATGGCGGCCGCTGTTCGTCGTGCTGATCTTTATTGGACTGATCCTGGCAAGCTGCGACCGCCGTTTGTGGGGCCGCCGGCTCATACTTCTTTGGCTCGCGGGGCTGGTGCTGGTCGGGCTGCTGATGTGGGGCGGCATCCTCGGCATGAGCTATGTCGAGACCGATTTGTGGAACGGCCTGCCACTGACCCTGATCC
The DNA here is from genome assembly GCA_963774345.1 of uncultured Alphaproteobacteria bacterium. Classification (GTDB taxonomy): domain Bacteria; phylum Pseudomonadota; class Alphaproteobacteria; order ATCC43930; family CGMCC-115725; genus AP-15. The sequence goes on along the minus strand of CAVZFB010000028.1, from coordinate 206,357 downwards.
TCGCGGTCGTCGGCATGGCCTTGGCCTTTCCGCTAGCGATCCTGCTGGCGCTCGGACGGCGCTCGGAACTGCCGGCGGTGCGCGCGATCTGCGTCGCCTATATCGAGCTGATCCGCGGCGTGCCGCTGATCACGGTGCTGTTCATGGCTTCGGTGATGCTGCCGCTATTCCTGCCGACCGGGATGACGATCGACAAATTGCTGCGGGCGCAAGTCGCGTTCATTCTGTTTGCCGCGGCCTATCTCGCCGAGGTCGTCCGCGGCGGATTGCAGGCGATCCCAAAGGGACAGATCGAGGCGGCCGATGCGCTCGGCCTCGGCTATTGGCAGCGCACCCGACTGATCGTGCTGCCGCAGGCGCTGGCATTGGTAATCCCGCCCCTAGTCAATACTTTTATCGGCACTTTCAAGGACACCTCGCTGGTCATCGTCATCGGGCTTTTCGACCTGCTCGGCACCGCCAACGCGGCATTGACCGACGCGAACTGGCGCGGTTTCTTCGCCGAGGCCTATGTCTTCGTGGCGGCGATCTACTTCACTTTCTGTTTTTTCATGTCGCGCTACAGCCAAATGCTCGAGCGCGAGTTCAACAAGGGCCGGCGGCGCTAGCGGGGGAGGGCGGCATGACTGACGCGGCGGGGGAGATTCAAGAAGGCGAGCAAATCATCGAGCTGCGCCATGTCGACAAATGGTATGGCGAGTTCCACGTCCTTAAGGACATCAACCTCGAGGTCGCCAAGGGCGAGCGCGTTGTCGTCTGTGGACCTTCGGGCTCCGGCAAATCGACAATGATCCGCTGTATCAACCGGCTGGAGGAGCACCAGCGCGGCCAGATCATCGTCGCCGGCATCGAGCTGACTTCGGACATCAAGAATATCGACGCGATCCGCCGCGAGGTCGGCATGGTGTTCCAGCAATTCAACTTGTTTCCGCATCTGACCGTGCTGGAAAACCTGGTGCTCGCCCCGGTCTGGGTGCGCAAGCAACCCCGGCGAGAGGCTGAGGAAACCGCCCGAATGTACCTCGAACGGGTGCGCATTCCCGACCAGGCCAACAAATATCCGGGCCAATTGTCGGGCGGTCAGCAGCAGCGTGTCGCCATCGCCCGCTCACTGTGCATGAAGCCCGAGATCATGCTGTTCGACGAACCGACCTCCGCGCTCGACCCGGAGATGATCAAGGAGGTGCTCGACGTGATGATCGAGTTGGCGCAGGAGGGGATGACGATGGTCTGCGTAACCCACGAAATGGGCTTTGCCCGCACGGTCGGCGACACGATTGTGTTCATGGATCGCGGTGAGATCGTCGAACGCGGGTCGCCCCAGGAACTCTTCGCCAACCCCAAGAACGACCGCACCAAGCTGTTCTTGAGCCAAATCCTGGCGCATTGAAGCCTGAGGAGGCTTTTCTACCCTCTTTTTCTTCCAATTTCAGGTCGCTACCAGTGCGCGGGCGTGGCGGGCGATCATCAGGTTCTCGTCGGTCTTGCTGCCGCGAAAGGCCCGCTAAGAGAGCTAAGCCGCGGCGAAGCTGCGATCGTGCAATTCCATTTGCTCAGCGTAATTCAGGCGATAGCGGCGATAGACCTGTTCATGACGTTCGATCGCGACCGGGTCGAGTTCGTTCCCTGGCGGCGGCAGCAAGTCGAAATGGCCGAAGCGGTCATGACCGCGGACGAGCAATGCCGGCAACCGGTGCGAGCCGATCGTCCGCACATGCGCAGGAATATAGCTGACACCCAATCCGATCCGGCGATGCCCGGCCCTGTTAGGCGCGGAGCGATGGCGGGCGAGGGTGTGGTGCAGCGAGAATTCGCCGGCTCGGAGCGCCATCGCGACCACGCCTGTCTGATCGAAGGGCTCGACGATCTCTTGGCCGCCGCCGTTGATGCTGTGTTCGAGACCGAGGGCGGCGTGGCGCAGCTGCCTCGGCATGCCCCGCGACGACACGACCTCCATGCACCCGGCCTCACTGGTCGCGTCGGTCAGCGCCACCCAGGCGGTGACGTGCTGATGCGGGTCAAGGCCGAAATAGGTCGCGTCCTGGTGCCAAGCCGCAAAGGTCGGGGAGCGCGCTTCCTTGATGAAAAAGGTGCCGGTGTAGACGAGTATGTCGGGGCCGATGACGCTTTCAACCGCGTCGAGGATGCCGGGATGGCGCACCAGCGCGTCGACCCAAGGCAATAGGACGTACCCGGCGGAGCGCCATTTACGGTCGCCTTCGGTCAGCGGCGAGCCAAGCCAGTGCTCGAAGCGGCCGAGGCCCTGGTTGCACGCGCTTAGTTCATCGGGTGAGAGGGCCGGCAACGGGAACAGGTAGCCGTCCCAGCGATATCGTTCTACCTGCTCCGCGGTCAGCATCGGCGCGCGCTCCTTGATTTCGCGGTAGCGTCCGCGGATCAGTGCGCCATGCCCGGGATCCGGTCAAGTGCCCGGCTCGACCCACCGACGAAGAGACGACAGCGATGATCCGACCGCACAGGTCAGACCCCGGCGACGAGTTGCGGCCTCCGCCCGATCTCCCCGGCGCAGGCGCGCGCAGGGGAGGGCGCTCTGACTGGCTGCTGCTCGGGGGCGCCTTTTCCGCCTTCACGGTCAGCGCCGGGCTGATGCACTCCTATGCGGTCTTTCTGGTCGCGTTCATTCAGGACTTCGCGTGGAGCCGGGCCGAGACCTCCGTCGCCTATTCGGTCTCGCAGCTTGTCGCCGGCGCCAGCTCGCCTCTGGTCGGCGGGCTGGTCGATCGCCTCGGGCCGCTGCGCCTGCTCTTGCTCGGCGGCAGCCTGCTGATCTTCGGACTGCTGGGCTGCGCCTTTATGTCGGCATTGTGGCAGATCATCGCCCTCTACGGGGTGGTCATGACTATCGGCGCCAACTGCTTGGGTCTGGTGGTCTTTGTGCCGTTGTTGTCGCGGCGCTTCGTGCGCCGGCGCGGGATGGCGATCTCTGTTGTCCAGTCGGCCAATGGCTTCGCCAGAGCCGTCTCGGCTCCGCTGGTCCAGTTGCTGATCTCGTCAGTCGGATGGCGCCAGACCTATCTGGTACAGGCCGGCTTCATGGCGGCGATGATGGTGCCGCTGGTGATGCTGTTTCGCCGCGCCGATACTTCGTCTTCGGTGCCGCCCTGGCCCCAACCTGCCGCGTCTGCCGTTTCGGCCCCAGTGAGCTTGCCGTCGCCGAGCTGGACCTTGGCCGAAGCCGTGCGCACGCCGCATTTCTGGTTGCTGTTCGCGGTCTACCTGTTCACCGGGCTCGGCAGCTTTCTGGTTTCGCTGCATCAGCTGGCCTTTGCCGTCGACCGCGGCTTCGACAAGCTCTACGCCGCCGAAGTGCTGGGGATGGGCAGTTTCCTGGCGATTGCCGGCACGATCTTTACCGGCACACTCTCCGACTATATTGGCCGCGAAGCGGCGGCGATCCTCGCCTACGGCATTTCGATCATCGGCGTCGTCTGCGCCCTGTTCATCACCGGACCGTCACAGAGCTGGCTGTTATGGCTGTTCGCCTGCTTTTTCGGGCTTACCTGGGGCGCCCGAGGACCCGCTATTACCGCCAAAACCGCCGACCTTTTTCCCGGCCGCCAGCTCGGCACCATTCTCGGCGTGATTACAATAGGCAGCGGCATTGGCTCCGCCGTCGGCTCATGGGCGGCGGGCTGGATCTTCGATCTGTCCGGCAGTTACGAGCTGGCCTTCAGCCTGTCGATCGCCTCCTATGTTTGCGGCTGTGTCGCCTTCTGGGCATTGCGCCGCCCGCCGGCGCGGTACACCGGAACAAAACTCAGGCGCGCGGGCGACTAGAGTAGGGGAGCGATTGTTGATCCCCGCCTGCCGCCGCTGGGGTTGCTCATCAGCGTCGGTCTAGCCAGCCCCGCTTCGATTTGCCGATGTAGGTCTCCAACATTTTGAGTTGTCTCGCCTGTTCTGGTTCCAGGTTTCTTCGAATGCGAAGCCTGTCATAGGTTTGTGTGACACTGTCTTTTAGAACGATCAGGATCTCACTTAGGCTGCTTGCGGAAGTGGTGATGTTGAGGTCCGGTACTTCCGCGACATAATGCCGTTCACCCAACGCCTCCACAAAAACCGGAATTGGTTTGACGAGCTCGTAAGTTCGCAGCGAGTCGATGGTCAATTCGACCCGCGAGGTCCCCGAGATCGGCTTGGCAAGCGAGGCCTCAGCTGCGTCGGTGGGGGTGTCCGCATTCACCGCGTCGGAAGCGCCGTCCTCTTTCATCGCGGTGGCATCCGGCTTCGCCGGTCGTCCGCGCGTTGCCGCCATGCCTTCGACCGACAGCGACGTCCTGAACCCTGGCCCAGAGCGAACGCCGTGCACGGCTACTGAGAAGGCGTGACGAAGCAGTTCGATCCAAGTTGACCATCGCCGTCGACGCCAAGGCCACCGTCGTGATCAGTTCTTTCGCGGTCGTGTTCAGTCCCGATGTTGTGGTGGTCGGATGCAATCCCGATGACACCAACGTCGAAGGCGTCCACGTATTCGAACTGATGATCTTGAGGCGGTTCATTTTATGTTTCCGGTCGAGGCGAGCTCCTGATATCGGTGATCAGCGTAGATTTCATGTTGTAGACCGGCTCGCCATCCGGCGTTTGGTGGCCGTCATCGCGGAACACGGCGATCACCACCGATTTGATCCGCATGGTGGTGCCATCGGCGAGCCGATATTCGCTCCACCTTTCCTTGGCCTCGATTACTTCGATTTCAGTATTGTTTTGCGAGGAATCTTCCCGGGTTTCGCTCACTGCTGTCTCCCGCTCAGCCGCTCAACGCGCCACGCCGCCTGTCGGTCCCCTCTGGAGGAAGATGTTGGGCCATCTTTATTGACGAAACGTTGACGGCGCAGTTTCGCCGGCCGCTCGGCGGACTTGCCGCGGCATCCTTGGCGTGGGCCGTTCGATTAGCCGCTGGCGGATATTCAGAGGAATTCGAACCCGATTAACCTTCCATCAACATGGTTGTGGCGAAATCGGGGGTATCGCGTCCCACATAGCGTGGTCATGACATGTGGAACATCACCTCGAACAATGTCCAGCGAGCGAAAGATCGACTTCAGCTGCGCTACGCCGAAATCGAAACGAGATATGCCGAGGAAAAGAAGGCGCTCGACGCCGAATTAGCGGTGATCGAGACGCTGGAACGCGCCGCTTCGGAGTTTATGCTCAAACTCAATCGGGAGAACGGCGCAATCCCCTTGGAGCCGGCAGCGGCGCCGACCGACCCGCCCGGCGGCGATGAACAAGACAGCAGCGTTGCGATTGTCGCAGAAGCGTCTCAGCCGGCTGCGCCGATCGATATGCCCGGCGGCGGCGAACTCGGCAGCAGCCTCGAGGGGTTCGCTCCGCAGCCCGCCGCGGAGGGCGACCAGGTCGGCGGTGGCGAAATCGGCGGCAGTCTGGATATCCTCAAACCTGGATCGCGCTGGCGGCTCTACCGCGGCAATCGTGCGCCCGATCCCGAAGGCACCGCCGGCGACGTTTCCTCCACCACGGGGTGAAAGTTCGGCCCCCGATGCGGGGCCAGTGGGCCTGGGTCGGGCGTGAAGGGATCGCCGATCGAGTGCCTGCGACGCTGCTGCCTTCGCCCGGGCTGCGACGAACAACAGTTAATTGCTCCGCCCATGGGCTGATACTGTACATGCGGCGGGTTCCCGCGATAAGGTTAACAAGCCATCGTCCGAGGGATTATCGCTGCCCTGGCCGGTGGCACCGATCAAGAACGATGCAGTCACCCTGCACTCCCAGGAGCAGCCTCGAATGCCGAACGCCAGCGTCGAGAACTACATCACGAGGCTGAACTATGATCCTCGGGTGCTGTTGAGCGTGGTCCCCGATGGGACCACTTCCGCGGTGCCGGTCAAGGATCGTCAACCGGCGAGCAACGGCGTCATCATCTGCACGAAGATCCAGCACAAGCTGAACAAGAACTTGGACGCGGTGGCGATATTAAGCCCGACCGCCGGAGTGGTTTTCCCCGGTGCGCTGGTGCGTGCCGATCAGAACCTGAGCGAAGGACATCCGACCCCGATCGCCTTGCCTCGAGGCCCCGCGACGTTATCGGTCGATTTGCCGGGGCTGGCCAATCCCAGCGAGACTTTGGTTCCTACCAATTCCAATATCCAGAAATTCGTGAACGCCAAGCTGGAGGAATGGAACAAGCAGGCGGGCAGCGAGGGCTACATCAACGCGGCTCGATCCTTCTTGCAAACCACCCAGGCGTATTCCTCGCAACAGGTGGCGTTGGATCTCGGATTCAGCTCGAAATGGGCGTCCGGCAATGCGTCGGCGCAAATCAACACCAGCAGCTCGACGGAAAAGTCCGTCGTCGTCGCCTACTACCAGCAAGTGTTCTACACGATCACGATGGATACCCCGACGACCCCGGCAGGCGTATTCGACAGCGCGGTCGACCTCGAAGAAGCCCAACGGGCATTTTCAGAGCGCAATCCGCCGGCCTATGTGCGCAGCGTCGATTATGGTCGTCTTCTGATGGTCAAGATGGAGACCTCCTCCATCAATACCTCGGTCAATCTCAAAGGCGCATTCGAGCAGGCAACCCAGGGAGGGGTGACCGCCGGCGGCAAGCTTGAGGCGACGTATAAGGACATCATCAACAACGCGTCGTTCACCGCGCTCGCCATTGGCGGCGGCGCGGAAACGCCAGTTCAAATTTTCGCCGGCGGATCCGAGGCCGGGCTCAAAGGACTTAAGGACTATATCGCAAAGGATGCGCGCTATCGGCGGGACAATCCTGGTCTACCGGTTGCCTACACGGTCGCCTTTCTTAAAGACAATGAATTCGCCCGCATGGGATTCACCACGGACTATACTGAAACCCAATGCGTCAGGTATCCCAATGCGTTCGTCAAGTTCTCTCACGCCGGGGCTTATGTTGCTAAGTTTCAAGTGACATGGGCGGAGGCCGACGCTCAAGGCAACTACACCCAGAACAAGGATTGGGAGTCCGGCAATCAGACGGCGGGTTACACCCATCAGGTCGACCTGCCGGGCGATGCCCAAGGCGTCAAACTCCAGGCATGGGCGGCGACCGGCCTGGTTTGGGACCCGTGGGGCGAAATCCTCAACATCAGTCTCGATGGACCCGACAACAAGTGTTATCGGGTGACCGGCACGACCCTCAATCGAAGCTGGGATAACAACTGCTGAACCCGCTGCGCTTCGAGAGGCTTCAGGCGGCGAAGTCGATCAATTGCCGCACCGGCGCGCCGGATTTTAGCGCGGCGAAGCCTTCATTGATCTCGCCGAGCTTGATCCGTCCCGAAATCAGGTGGTCGAGTTTCAACCGGCCCTGGCGCCACAATGACAGCAGGCGCGGCATGTCGACCCGAAACCGGTTGCCGCCCATCGAGGTGCCCTGCAGCTTGCGGTCGCGCAAAAAATCGATGCCGTGCAACTCGATCTTCACGCCGGCCGGAACCATGCCGATGATCGTCGCGGTACCGCCCGGCCGCAGCATCTGAAAGGACTGTTCGGCGGTGGCCTTGGTGCCGATCGCCTCGAACGAATACTGCACGCCGCCGCCGGTCATGTCGCGGATCGCCTTGACCGTATCGACGTTGCTGGCGTTGAGCGTGTCGGTGGCGCCCATCTCGCGCGCCAGTTCGAGCTTTGATGGCACGGTGTCGATCGCGATGATGCGCTCGGCGCCGGCGAGGGCGGCGCCGTTGACGGCCGACAGCCCGATGCCGCCGCAGCCGATCACCGCGACCGTCGCCCCGGGCTCGACCTTGGCGGCGTGGAACACCGCGCCGACCCCGGTCATCACGCCGCAGCCGACGAGGGCGGCGCGGTCGAGCGGGATGTCGTCGTCGATCTTGACGATCGCGTTCTCATGGACGAGCAGCTGCTCGGCGAACGACGACAGGTTGAAGGCCTGGTTCATCAGCTGTCCGTTCCAGGTCATGCGGCGTGCCGCGCCGGGCAGCAGCTTGACCTCGGTGTTCTCGCAGAGGTTCGGATGGCCGGTCAGACATTGCGGGCAGGTGCCGCAAAACACCGAGAGGCAGGTGATGACGTGGTCGCCCGGCTTTACATAAGTCACCCCGTCGCCGACCGCCTCGACGATCGCCGAGGATTCGTGGCCGAGCACCACCGGCGTCGGGATCGGGAACAGTCCCTCTATGAAATGCAGGTCGCTGTGGCACAGCCCGGCAAAGGCCGTACGCAACAACACCTCGCGCGGCCCAGGCTTGTTGATCGCGACCTCTTCGATGGTCAGTGGCTGGTGCGGAGCATGAAAAACGGCGGCCTTCATCGGGACCTCACGACGCAAAGTTGAGGCGCAGGCCGGGCTCGGGCCAGTCCATCTGGGCGAGCTGACCGGTGCCGGAGAGAGTGATGTAGGCGGTTTTCATGTGGGCGCCGCCAAAGCAGATGTTGGTCGGGTAGACATCGGGCATCTTGACCTGGCGCACAACCCGACCGTCGGGAGCGATGATCGTGATGTAGCCGGTAATCAGCGTCGCCACGGCGATATTGCCCGAAGCTCCGACGGCGAGGCTGTCAAAGCGCTGGAAGCCGGGTAGCCCGCAAACAAGGCGACCGGTGTACGGGGCAGGGAAGGGCTCCTTACGGAGAACGCCGGGCTCGATGATGTCGAAGGCGAAGAGGCGCGATGATTCGGTATCGGCGACATAAACTGTCTTTTCGTCCGGCGACAGGCCGACACCATTGGGGCTCAGCATCGGATGGACCAGCTCGACAATTTTCGTTCCGTCGGGCAGCGCGTAATAGAGCCCGCCGTGGTCGCGGTCTCTTCCGTATCGTTTGCCTAGATCGGTAAAGTAAAACCCGCCCTGGCGGTCGAATACAATGTCGTTCGGCGCGGATAATTTATGCCCGCCGCATTGGCTGTAGAGAACCTGCATTTCGCCGGTGCGCGGGTCGATCCGCTGAACATAGCCGCATTGGTAATTCTTGGCCGGCCCAATGGCGAGGAAGCTGCCGGCGGCATATTCCGCACCCCCATTGTTGCAAAGATAGAGCGCGCCGTCGGGACCGAGCGCGAGGCCATTCGGCCCGCCGCCTGTATTCGAGAGAATCGTCTTCGCGCCGTCGGGCATCACCCGTGTCACCGCGCCTCCGGCGATCTCACCCAGGATGACCGAGCCATCGGCCATCGCCACTGGGCCTTCGGGAAACCGCAAACCGCTGGCGATTACGCGTATCTCGGACATGGCTTTCCTCCCCTGGGCTCTGATCGCGAATTGTGTCGTCCGGCGTCCGTCGGCGTCAAGCCGGGCGGCCTTTCGCCGTTGACAGCGGCGCGCGCAGCCTTTTATGTGCGTACTGGCGATGGGGTTCGCCGTGTAACCGCCCCGATGGCTGATGACCCCTGACGTGATCTCCTACAGATCGGGAGGGGTCGGTGAGAGCGTTCAGTAATCTTTGCGTAGATAAACGCGGCAGCACCGCTTCATGACCGCGCGCGATGTTCTGCTGCAGATCGCGCAGGTCTTGTCGGTCATGGCCTTCGCGCCACTGCTTCAAGGGGCGATCCTGCAATTCGAAGAGCGGGTGCAGCGGGCGCAGGGTCCCGGCCTGTTCCAGCCCTATCGCGATTTGTGGAAGCTGTTTCACAAGCAGATCGTCGCCCCTGAGACCGCGTCCTGGATCTATTGGACCGCGCCGATCGTCGCCTTCACGGCGATGCTGACGGTGCCGATCCTGATCCCGGTGCTGACCGATTTTCCTCTGCCGCTTTCTGATATGGGCGACATCCTCGGCGGCGGCCTGATCCTGACCCTCGGCTCATTCATGGTCGTGCTCGCCGGGCTCGACAGCGGTAGCGCCTATGGCGGTATCGGATCGAGCCGCGCGGTCATGGTAGCGATCCTGGCCGAGCCGACACTGATCCTGGTGTTTGTCGGCATCACCCTGCTGGCAAAAACAATGCTGCCATTTGTCGTCAACCATTTGCTGGTCGGCAGCCCGGCAGTTTATTGGAGCCCGGCGCATCTCTTTCTAGTCGCCGCATTTTTTATATTGCTGTTGGTCGAGACCGACCGATTGCCCATCCATTCCAACACGCACATCGAAGTGTACATGATCGACGAGGCCCGGATTCTTGAATATTCGGGTCCGTTGCTGGCGCTGCTGAAATGGGCGTCAATGATGAAGCAATTCATTCTTTACACGATTTTCTGCAACGTGCTGGTCCTGCCCTGGGGGCTGTCGCACCTCGGCAGCGCAGCCGGCACGGTGGCGTCGCTCGTCGTACTCCTCGGCAAGTTCCTACTGGTGGCGCTCGTCGTGGTCTTTGTCGAGACCGCACAATCACGGCTGCGCTTTTACCGCTACCAGGAACCGCCTGCGGCCTCGTTTCTTCTCGCAGTGTTGGCGATCATCGGGACCCAGCTCTAGTCATGCTGATGACCCAGCTCGATCCGCTGGCTGCCTCGCTGTTCAGCGCGACCGCGATCGCCAGCCTGCTGCTCGCCTTCGTCATGCTCGGGTCGCGCTGGCTCGACAATTATCTTTACGCCTTCGCCGCCCAGTCCTGGGCGATGGCGGGCTTGGGAGTCGCGGTCGGCTATTTCGCCAATTCCCCCGACCTTTACCTGATTGCCGCGCTCAGCGCTTTGTTTCGCGGCCTGGTGCTGCCCTATCTGATCTGGCGGATGATCGCGCGCCTGCATGTCGCACGCGAGCTGCATGAGGTCGTGCGCCCGGCTTCGGCGCTCCTCATCTGTGCGCTCGGCGTGGTCTTCGCGCTCGGAGTATCCACCAAGATTGCTACCCCCCTCGGCCTCGGCGGCACCGTCGCCGTTCTGGCGCTGACCGTTATGCTGGCGACGGTGCTGATCGGCTTTCTGATGCTTGCCATCCGCCAAGAAGCGGTCAGCCAGATCATCGGCCTGCTCGTGGTCGAAAACGGCGTTCGCCTCGGCGCGCAGATCCTGATCCCGGGCATGCCGCTGCTGATCGAGCTGATGATCCTTGCCGACGTGTTAGCGGCGGTAGCCTGTCTCAGCGTGCTGGTTCGTTACCTGCTGAGCCAATTCGGCACCGCCAGCACGGCAGAGCTGAAGCGGCTGGTAGGCTAGCAGGTGGTCGGAGCACTGCTCTTCGTCCTTGCCGGGGCGCCCACGATCGCTGCCCTTGGCTGCCTGATGGCGCGCGGATCGGCTTATGCCGCCGCGCTCAACCTCACCGCCAGCATTGTCGTATTTGCCGTTGCTGTGCCGCTGACGGTGACGAGTGGCGGCAGTCCCCACCATTACTGGGGCGACTACATCGTCTTTGACGCTGCCGGCGCGTGGGTCGTGCTGTGCGCTGCGATCGTCTACCTGCTGTCGTCGATTTATGCCGTCGGTTATATGCGGCTGCTCGGTGAGGATGACAGGCTCCCGGCGTTCTATGCGCTGTTTGCCGGTTTCGCGCTGGCGATCCTCGTCTGCCCGCTGATGAATAATGCCGCGCTCTTTTGGATCGCGATTGAGCTTACGACCCTCGTCAGCACCTTTCTGGTTGCCTTCGAGCGCGCCGCCGAAAGCGTGGAAGCTGCCTGGAAATACATCGTCATCGTATCGACCGGGATCAGCCTGGCGCTGCTCGGCACGGTGCTGTTCTACTGGAATGGCAGCTTTGTGCTCGGCCCGACCTACAACATGACCTGGGATGCATTGCGCCAGGCGGCGCCGGCAATGAACCCGGCTCTCGTGGTTCTGGCGTTTTTGCTGGTGCTGATCGGTTACGGCACGAAGGTCGGCTTGGCGCCAATGCACACCTGGCTGCCCGACGCGCACAGCGAAAGCCCGGCGCCAATTTCGGCGATGCTGTCGGGCGCACTGCTAAATGCCGCGATGCTCGGCATTGTGCGCTATCTGGCGGTTGCCAACGCGGCGCCGTCGGGCGTTCTGCCCCGGGTGGCGCTGGTGGTGCTCGGCGCGCTGTCTTTGCTGATCGCAGCGCTGTTCATCGTGCGGCAGCAGAACATCAAGCGGCTGATGGCTTATTCGAGCGTTGAGCATATGGGCGTCATCGCCCTCGGCTTCGGCTTTGGCGGTCCGCTCGGCATTGCCGGGGCATTCTATCACATGCTGAATCATTCGCTGAACAAGTCACTGATGTTCTTTGGCGCCGGCAATATGATGCGCAGCTACGGCAGCAAGGAGATCAGCCGGATCCGCAACGTCGGAGGCTGCTTTCCGGTACAGGCGGGATTATGGCTCGCGGGCGCCGCCGCCATCACCGGAGCGCCGCCATTCGGTCTGTTTCTCAGCGAGCTGGTCGTGCTGCGAGCCGGCTTTCAGCGCTCGTTCGCCTGGGCGGCACTGCTGATGGCAGGCCTGCTGATTGTCATCTTCATCGGGTTTCTCAATCATTTCCGCGCGATGTATTTCGAGCGGGCGGCCGATGCCGCGGTTGACCCGCCTACGCGAACGCCTGGCGGGTGGTGCGTTGCGCCGATGTGGCTGGCGCTCATCCCACTGCTCATTCTTGGCCTGTGGTGGCCGCAATCCTTCTGGGAGTTTTTTCGTCAGGCGGAGCGGTTTCTATCGAGCGCAGCGCCGTGATCGGGGTCGAGGAGGTGCGGCTGCTGCAGTCGGAGGAGCTGGCCGATGCCTGCACCAGCGTGTTGGCCGAGGGCGGGCGGATGCAGATGGCCTATGCCTGGTGGCCCGACCCGAACACGCTCGAGCTGCGCTATCTTCTCAGTCGGGCGGCATTGCAGCCGTTTGAGATTTGGCGGTGCCGGCCGGTCGGCCCGGTTCCGAGCCTTGCTCCGATCTGCCCGCTTTTGGGCTGGTACGAGCGGGAGATCACCGATTTGTTCGGTCTCGAATTTGTCGGCCATCCCGAGCCCCACCGGCTGGTTTTGCGCGAGGGCGCACAACCGGTTCTGCCGCCACTTGATCCGGATTATCCGCCCGACGCCGCAGTGGTGGTCGACCAGAACCGGCGCTTCATCCCCGAAATCGCCGGCGCCGTCGCCGACGTGCAGGAATTGCCGTACGGCCCGATCCGCGCCGACGTCACGGAGTTGGCGGAATTTCTTTTCTATTACATAGGCGAAGCCATCCTGCACTATCAGCCACGCCTGTTCTTCAAGCATCGCGGTATGGAAAAGCGGTTCCAAGGCCTGATGCCGGGTCCGGCCGTAGTGCTGGCCGAGCGTGTATCCGGCGTCGGCAGTCTGGCGCATGCCCTCGCCTACTGCCGAGCGATCGAGACGGCCTCCGGATGCACCGTGCCGCCCCGCGCCCAATGGCTGCGCGTGTTGCTGGCGGAGCTGGAGCGGCTCTACAACCACCTTCACTATCTCGGCCACCTTGCCCACACGACGACGCTCAAGGTCGGCGAGGCCGAGGGAAAATTGCTTGAAGAACGGGTCAAGCAATTGAACGCGCGCCTGACCGGCAGCCGGTTTTTGCGCAGCGTGCTGATCCCGGGAGGGCTGCGCCGCGATCTGGAGCCGCAGGAATGGCTCGGCGATGCGCTCCAGACCTTGCGCCCAAAGATCGACGGCTATACCCATCGGCTGGCCAACACCGACAGTCATCTCGACCGGCTGATCACCACCGGTGTCCTCGATCGTCAGACCGCATTCGATCAAGGCGCGACCGGCCCGATCGAGCGCGGCTCCGGGCTTGATCGCGACTTGCGCCGCAATCATCCGTACGCGGCCTATGCCGAGCTTAGGATCGCGGTTCCGGTCCGCGAGGCTGGCGACGCCCATGCCCGGTTCGAGGTGCGCATTGCCGAGATCGACGCCAGCATCGACCTGATACGGCAGGTGCTGCAAGGGCTTCCTGACGGGCCGATACGCGCCGAATGCGTACCGCCGCCGTGCGCGGAAGGACTCGGCTGGTGCGAGTCGCCGCGTGGAGCATTGTTCTACGCCGTGCATTTCGATCGCGACGGCCGGCTCGCCCGGGTCAAGATCAAATCTCCGTCCTTCTCGAACTGGCGGGTGTTCCCGTTCACCGTGCATGAGACCAACATGATGGATTACGCCATCAACGAGGCCAGCTTTGGCCTAACCATCGCCGGCTGCGATCGCTAGGAGACGGCGATGCGGCTGTGGACCTTGTTTGGACTGCGCGAAGGTAAAGCAACGACGCCCTGGCCGCTGCGCGAGGGCAGCGACGGCCAAGAAGGCGTTCTCGGCATGCCGCGCTACCATCCCGAACTGTGCCGCGAAGGCTGTGCGGAATGCGCCGAGATCTGCCCGACCCGGGCGATTACCATCGCCGATGGTGCTGTCTCGGAGGTCCCCCTCGGAATCGATTACGGCCGTTGCGTGGTGTGCCAATTGTGCACCGAGGCGTGCCCCACGAGCGCGCTGGTACCCTCCTCGGATTGGGCTTTTGGCGTTCGCCGGCGCGCGGACCTGGTCTGGCAGACCGCGAGCGCGGCGGGAGAGGTCTCAGCGGGGGCGGGTAGCGGGTTTCGGCGCAGCCTGCATATCCGGCATGTCGATGCGGGCTCGTGCAACGGCTGCGAATCCGAACTGCGCGCGCTCAACAATCCCTTCTACAACTTTCACCGGCTCGGAATATTTTTTACCGCGTCGCCGCGTTTTGCCGACTTGCTGCTGGTCACCGGGCCGGTCACCCATGCGATGGAAGCGCCGCTGCGCGCCGCCTATGAGGCGATGCCGGAGCCGCGCTGGGTCATGGCGACCGGAACCTGCGCCGTGTCGGGGGGCGTCGTCGAGGGCGGCTACGCCTGCGGCCACGGTCTCGACGGCGTGCTGCCGGTCGATCTTTACCTGCCGGGATGCCCACCCAATCCGGCGGCGATTATCGAGGCGCTGCTGATGTTTTTACGCCGGATGCCGCAGCGAGTCGTTGGAGGTCGGCTTGCCGAATGATCTGCTCGCCGCGGCGGTCTTGCTATGGTTTGGCGGCGGCGCTGCGTCGCTAACCGGCCGTTTCCTGGGTGCCGCGCGCCTATTGCTGGTGCTGGGCTGCCTGGCTGGCGTTGCCGCAGCGCTACTGGCGCTGCCGGGCGGGACCGTGGCGGTGACGCTGCCGACGCGGTTGGCGGGTGAAGCGGTGGCGTCTCGGCTGCGGCCTGACGCGGCGTGGCTGATGGGTTTCGGACTGGTCCCGGCGACCCTTGCCTGCTGGCTCGCGAGCCCGGTACCGCACGCGCGTTGCGGATGGTTGTTCGGCGCGGCGCTGAGCCTGATCGGCGCTCTCGGCGTCTTCGGGATCGACAATGGCGCCGGGTTTCTGATCGCCTGGGAGGTCATGAGCCTCGGCGGCGCGGTAATGCTGCTCGGCGAGCGGCGGCCGACGTCGACCGGCCGCTCGGTCCTGTTCATGCTGGCGCTGCTCGAAGTCGGGGCGGTCGCGCTGTTGGTCGCGATCGTGCTGCTCACCTTCCCCGAAGGGAGCCTATCTTTCGCGGCCTTCCCGGCAACGGCGGGTTTACTGTCCAGCCCGGTGCAGATCTTTGTCGGCGTCCTGCTGGTGATCGGGTTCGGAGCGAAGCTCGGCCTGCTGCCATTTTACGAATGGTTCCCGTCTGCTTATGGCGGCGGCAGTGGCGCCTCGGGTGCATTGCTTTCCGGGATCGTCTTGAACGCCGGTTTTTTCGGGCTTGGGCGTGGCTTGCTCGATTGGATACCCGGCGCCCAGGCGATCGCCGCAACCGGGCTCGGCGAGTTCGTTGTTGCCGCCGCGGTGCTGAGCGCGATCCTGAGCGCTCTCTACGCCTTTCAACAGGAGGATTGGCGCGCGCTGCTCAGTCTTTCGTCGGCCGAGAACGCGGCGATCGCCGTCGCCGCCCTCGGCGCGGCATTGATGTTTCGCGGCGACCATCTGCCCGATCTCGCGAGCCTCGCCTGGGTCGTGGCGCTGCTCCATCTCGCCGGCCATGCGCTGGCCAAGGGCTGCCTGTTCCTCGCCGCGGACGGGGTATTTGGCGCGACCGGAAGCTACGCGATCGTCCACACCGACCTGTTCCGGCGGGCATCGACGTTGTTCGGCGTCGGCGCCTTGTTCGCGGCGATGAGCCTGGCGGCGATGCCCCCTCAAGCCGGCTTTGTCAGTGAGTGGTATGTTTTCCAGACCGTGTTTCAGGGGTTTCATCTATCGACCTTGAGCAGCCGGCTGGTGCTCGCCCTGGCCGGCGCCGGCATCGCTCTGACGGTCGCTGTTGCTTTCGCCACCTATGTCAAGCTGATCGGGATCGGCCTCTCCGGGCGCACGGCCGCGCCGACCGGCAAGTTGCCGCCCGGCGCTACCGCCGCGGTCGGTGTGCTCGGGTTCGGCGTGTTGGCGCTCGCCGTCGGCATGCCCCACTGGCTGCCTGCGCTCGATCTTGCGGTGTCGCGGCAATTCGCGACGCAGGCAGTGGGGGAAATGCACCCCGGGCTGCTACTGGTGCCCTTAACGCCGAAATTCGCGTTTATTTCACCGAGCCTGCTGATCGTGGTGATGCCGCTCCTCGCCCTGCTGCCATTGGCGATGTTGCTGGCGAGCCGGCGCTTTGCCGTTCGCCGGGTTCCGGTGTGGTATGGCGGGCGTGACCATGATCCTGCGCGCGCTTCGACCACGGCGTTGACCTTTGCCAATGCCCTGCGGACCTTTTACAGCTTCGTCTATCGGCCGCGCGAGGAGACGGCTCGGGAGACCAGCGGCCCCCGCTATTTTGTGACGCGATTGGTGTTTACCCACGAGGTGGCGCCGCTGTTCGGGCCCTATCTGTTCTGGCCGGCGACGCGGGTCGTGCGCTTTCTTGCCTATCGGCTGAGCGCTTTTCAATCCGGCAATCTCAATTTTTATCTGGCGACGATTGGCATCCTATTGGTCATCATCCTTGCAATCGCGGCATGAGCGCCACGGCCGACGCGCAAGTCGGCTCGGAGATTGACACCCTGCAGCCCCGGGGCGATCATTGCCGTCGGCAACCGAGCTCCGAAAGACTGACTATGGGGTTGACCGCGGCACACCGGCAGGACCCGCCGCACCGGCAGGGGTTGGGCGTAGCCCGCCCTGCGAAGCAGTTTGGCTCGGCCCGATTTTTGCGCGCGTATGTTGGGGGGAAGGTCAGTGTCGCATGCCGCGGCGCCGACCGGGTCAAGTGGTTACTGAGAGGACGGGAGAACATAGGAGATCGCGATGCCGTTCGATGGTAAGTATTTCCCCGCGCCGACCCCATACGATACTGGGCTCTTCCCGATCTGGAGCCGCCACGGCTGCCGGCTTTGGTTCGGAGCGCGGCTGCTCCGTAGAAAAACCGCCACGCCAAGCGCGTTGCTGGCGCCCTCGCCGAGCGAACGCGAGCATGCCGTCGCCGATCTATTGCGCGATGCCAAAGAACTGATCAACGGTCCGAAAGATTGGACGCGACGCACCTATCGGTCGTACGGCGGGCAGCGCTGCGCGGTCGGCGCTCTGCGAGCCGCCGCCAAGCGGCTGAACGATCCCACCATCGCCTGGTCGGCGCATGCGCTGTTGATCGATGTCGCGAGGTCGCGTGGCTTCACCAATGTCGAAACAATGAACGACCGATCGTCCCACGCCGCCGTGCTCACCGCCTTCGACCAGGCAATCCGGGCGGCAGAGCGTACCTCCTCTCGCAGATAGCCGGCTCGCGGTCGAGGGGGCCGCGGCGGCACCTCCCTCGGTCCTCCGGGCCGATTGATTGACGGGGAGACCGATGCGCTGGGTCTACCTGGCAACATTCATGCTATGGGCGGCATGCGGAGTGGCGGCGGCGCAGGACAATGTCGCCGAGGAGAAAGCGCACCGGGCGGCCCTGCTGGCGCAATTGCCACATGATGCGGCGCAGCGCGTCTTCGGCCTCGAGGTGACGCCGGCGCCGGGGCGGCCCGAGGCGATCGGTGCCTACGAGCGGGGCTGTCTCGAAGGCGGAGTCGAGCTTCCCGCCGACGGGCCGAACTGGGAGGTCATGCGCCCATCGCGCGATCGCGCCTGGGGGCATCCGGCGCTGATCGCGTTTATCGAGCGGCTCGCCGCGAAATTGCCGGCCGAGGCCGGCTGGCCGGGCCTGCTGATCGGCGACATCGCGCAACCGCGCGGCGGGCCGATGCTGACCGGGCACGGCTCGCATCAGATCGGGCTCGACGCCGATATCTGGCTGACGCCGATGCCGAGCCGACGGCTGAGCACAGCCGAACGGGACGAAATGTCCGCGACCGAGGTCGTTGCAGCCGATGGCGAGCATGTCGACCCCGCGGTGTGGAACCCGGCCTATCGCCGTCTCTACGAGGCGGTGGCGCGCGAGCCTGACGTGGCGCGGATCTTCGTCAACCCGGCGATCAAACGCGAATTGTGCCATGAGGCCGGGGCGGTTCGCGCCTGGCTGACCAAAATCCGGCCTTGGTGGGGCCATGATTATCATTTCCACATGCGCCTGTTATGCCCGCCCGGTCAGACCGAATGCCGCGATCAGGCGCCGCCTCCGCCGGGCGACGGCTGCGGCAAGGAGCTCGCCTGGTGGTTTACCCCCGAGGCTCGCCATCCGCCGCCTTCGCACGCCAAACCGCTGCTGGTCGGCGAATTGCCGCACGCATGCGCAGCGCTCGCCTCGGCGCCTGGAAAATCCGCCGCACAGCAAGGGCCGCGGTAAAGCGTCCCGCTCCGCCGGCAGCCGGACAGCATTATGCTGCGCGCGTCCGGCAAATATCAGGGAGGATGTGGTGAAGGCGATCAGGATGTTGGTTCTCGTCGCCGGGTGTGTCTGCGCCGCGAGCGCCATATCGTCGGCTCAGACCGGGCAACTCGAAGTTAATAACGCCTGGGCGCGAGCGACGCCGGGAAAATCGGCGATCGGGGCCGCCTATGTGACGATCCAATCGCCGACCGCCGACAAACTCGTCGCGGTGTCCTCGCCAGTCGCGAAAAAAGCCGAGCTGCACACGATGTCGATGTCGGGCATGGTGATGAAAATGCGGCCGGTCGCCAGTATCGACATTCCCGCCGGTCAAGCGGTTACCCTGCAGCCCGGCGGGTTGCATATCATGCTGGTCGGGTTGGCGAAGCCGCTGCAGACGGGTCAGTCCTTCCCGCTGACCTTGACCTTTGATAAGGCCGGTTCGCGGACGGTAAATGTCGCGGTCGAAAAGATCGGCGCGATGGGACCAACCCCGGCCCCGCAGCACTGAGGGAGGTGTAACGATGACCGGCAATTCCCCGGGCGGCACGGCCGGGAAATCCGCGCCGGGTTTTTCTCCCCGTCTGCTTCTGGTGGCGGCGCTGCTGATCGCGTTCATCATCCTCGGATCGGCGGCCTTCCTTGCCGTGGAATTGCACGACAACGGAAAAGGCGTCGCCGGCAGCGTGCTTGGCAGCGCGATCGGCGGCTCTTTTACCCTCGTCGATCAAAATGGCAAGACGGTCACCAACACCGCACTCGAGGGGAAATGGCTACTGGTCTATTTCGGCTATACCCATTGTCCCGATGCCTGCCCGACGACACTCAACAACATCGCTCTGGCGCTCCACGATCTCGGCAAGAAGAGCGACGAAGTCCGTCCGGTGTTCATCACGATCGACCCCGAGCGCGACACGCCGCAGGTGATGAAGGATTATGTCACCGCCTTCGACGCGCCGATCCTGGCATTGACCGGGACCGCTGCCGAGGTCGCCCAAGCGGCCAAGAACTATCGGGTCTATTACGCCAAGCACCCCGAAGCCGGCGGGGATTATTCGATGGATCACACCTCGGTCATCTACGTGATGGACCCAAAAGGCCGCTTCACCGCCTCGTTCACCGGCGAAGACCCGCCCGCCCAAATGGCCGAACGGCTGAAGAAACTGCTCACTTAAGGGCTCCGGAAGCAGGCTGCGCCGACATCTCAATAATAGCGCGGGATCGGGCCGTTATGCGGCGTGGCGCGTTCGCTGAGATCGAGCATGACCTCGTCGACATAGCACCAGCCCCATCCGTCCGGCGGGTCATAGGCTTCGATGACCGGATGCCGCGTCGCGTGAAAATGCTTGGTGGCGTGGTGGTTCGGCGAGTTGTCGCAACAGCCGACATGGCCGCAGGTCCGGCACAGCCGCAGATGGAGCCATTCCGAGCCGATCTTCAGACACTCCTCGCAGCCAAGCGCGCTCGGCGTTACATCGCGAATGGCGTCGATATGTCTGCATTCCTCGGACATCGTCATCTCCCGATATTGGCAAGAAGTGCATCCTTGTCGCCGGCCTCCGCGAGAAAGCCGTGCAATGCCGCCACTACCTGTGCGCCCTCGCCGACCGCGGCGGCGACCCGCTTGACCGATCCCGCGCGCACGTCTCCGATCGCGAATACGCCGGGCAGGCTGGTTTCGAGTGGCCTCAAGATGTTGGCGCCGGTGCGCACGAACCCCTTATCGTCTAAGGTCACGCTCGACCCGGACAGCCAATCGGTGTTCGGGTCCGCGCCGATGAATAGGAACAGGTGGCGGATTACGCGTCGGACTTCCTCACCCGACCGGCGCGAGCGGCAGCGGATTGCCTCCAGAACCCCGTCTTGCCCTTCAAGGGCGCTGACGGTCGTCTCGGTCAACACCTCGACGTTCGGGCGTGCGGCAATGCGCTCGACCAGGTAGCGGGACATGCTGGCATCGAGACTGGTTCCGCGGACGATCAGCCAGACTTTGGCGACCTGGCTGGACAAATACACCACGGCCTGACCGGCGGAATTGCCGGCGCCCACCAGCGCCACCTCCTGTCCGGTGCATAGCCGCCCCTCCAACGGCGAGGCCCAATAGTGAACGGATGAGCCCTCGAAGGCGGCCAGGTTCTCGACATCGAGACGGCGATAACGCGCACCGCTGGCGATAACGACGGCGCGGGCATGAACTCGTTCGTTGTTGGCCAAAGTAATCAGAAATCGGCCGTACCGCGGCGAGTCGGTTAGGCCCTGCAAGCTTCCCACTTCATCCGGGATCGCCATTTCGACGCCGAACTTTTGCGCCTGGTGATAGGCCCGCGCCATCAGTGCCAGCCCGGTGATGCCGGTCGGAAAGCCCATATAGTTCTCGATCCGCGCCGACGCCCCGGCCTGGCCGCCAAAGGCGCGGCAATCCAACACCAGCGCCGACAGGCCCTCGGATCCCGCGTAAACCGAGGCCGCAAGACCCGCCGGACCGGCGCCGACGATAACGACGTCATAGATCTTGTCCTGGTCGATCGTTTTGACGAGCCCGATGCAGCGGGCGAGTTCCACCTCGCTCGGGTTGCGCAGCAGCCGTCCGTCGGGACACAAAACGATCGGCAATTCTCGAGCGTCAATGTGGAAGCGCTCGATCAAGGTTTGCGCGCACGGATCGGCCTTTGGATCGAACCGCTGGTGTGGATGCCCGTTGCGGGTGAGGAAACCTTCGAGTCGAAGAACGTCGCCATTATCGGCGCTGCCCACGATGATTGGGCCGCCGGCGCCAGTCTCGAGCAGGCCGACGCGGCGTAGGATCAGGGCGCGCATGATGTGCTCGCCGAGTTCCGCCTCTTCGACCATCAGATCGCGCAACCGCCGCGGCGGAACGACGATCGCTTCAACCGCTTCCGTGGCAATAGCGTCGACCAGGGACGGTCGGTCGGATAGTTGCGCTAGCTCACCCTGGAACGACCCCGTACCGTGCGTCACGATCAGTTCGGACTGTCCATGCGGTCCCCGCTGCGTGACGTCGACCCGGCCTCTCAGGATAACAAAAGCGCCCGGCGCGATCTCGCCGGTGGCAACCATTCGGTCTCCCGCCGCATAGGATCGGCGCTCGCCGAACCGCGCCAGCCGATCGATTTCCTCCGGCTCGAGCACCGGAAACATCTGCCCGCGCCGGGCTTCAATCAGCGGACGTACAGATTGCGGCATGGCTTTCCTCAAAGGCGGGCTGGCATCAGGGCGGAGCTCGCCGCCCAACCCCGATCGATCATCGCACCTTCGAACATATGGGTGCTAGGGCGCGAACCCTTAGTGCCCTCAGATCGCTGCGCAATGCCTCGCCCTCGCCGCGGGCACGCTGTGCCCGATCAATTCTGACAACGCCTCGAAGCGTTGATTGTCGTTGCCGATCTCGTGATGGGCGAATGCCCCCGCAAGGTCTGCGCCCTCAGCGCAATTTTGATTGCTTCGACCTTTCGAATCGTGGTAACTTCCAGTTGAACGCAAGAGCGGTTCCGTCCCTCTCAAGGCGCCCGAGTATGCCCGTTGCGCCCCCTGCCACACCTACCAGCATTTTTTTCGCGCTCCTCCTCGCCGGTCTGCTTGGCATGTTGGGCCAGGGTGTCCGAGCCGTCGTTGGGCTCAAGAAATTGAACGAGAACGCCGCTGCGCAAGGCGTCAGTTCAGCCGACCTCTTCATCGCCGCACGCTTGATTGTTAGCCTCCTGATAGGCTTCATCGCCGGGACGCGGCTGGACTGGCGCTCAGCCTCGGAAAGATTCTCGCAATTGGTTCTGGCGACATAAATATTCTGCTTGGCATCGCGGCCGCCGGATATGCCGGAACCGATTTCATTGAGGCCTTCGCGCCCACGATCACAAGCAAAGCCCCGCCGGTACTCTTCGGAGGACAGCTTGGCTCGTCGCAAACCCCAGCTCAGTTGACACCCGCCCCCATCGTCGTCACGGTAGCTCCTGCTCCGCCGGTTCCAGCCAGCCCAGTCAATCCGAAATACGGCGTCACCTTCGGCTCCCTCATTCCGGGCGGCTTTTTTAGCGCAGACCCTGATGATCTTAATGTCCATCGCTCCATCAGAACGAACAACCCCGGAGCGCTCAATTTCTCCTCGTGGCAGAAAAGTCGGCTCGGTTATGTCGGGATCACCCAGCCAGATAAATCGCCCGACCACAATGTAACGACAATTTACCGGACGCCCGAGCATGGCGTGGCAGCGTGGTACCACTTGCTCGCTGTGGTCTATGACTTTTCGGCCGGAAGCTTCACCCTGAACGATCTTGCAGCTCGCTATGCCGGCGTCCGGAACCCCGCCGCGATCCCTGACTTGGTCGCCGGCTGGAGTAGAGAGGATTCCATCCTCCGATAGCACCGGGTACCCAATTCTCGGTCAACGACACAACCGCCATGCTGTCGCTCGCTAAGGCCATGTTTTCTCACGAAGCCAGCATGGCAACACCGGTGCACGACGATCAGATCGCCTTTGCCTTAGATCGCGAGCAGTCAGGTACATTGCCCGCGTGACGAAGGCCGTGGCTTCCGAACCTAGGTCCGTGGCAATGCGACAACGTCGCCGACCCAAAGCCGGTCTTTGGATAGCACCTATTTGGGGAAAAGTGTTGCCGCGATCCTACCGTTATGTTAGGTATCCCATCTTCCCTATCAGGGAGTCCATGCGACCAACGAAGGCTCGTCTGGCAAGAAAATTGAATATCAAGCGGGGAGGATATGAGCCAAATCCTGCTGGCATGTCTTGCCGTCTCCCTTACTGGGTGCGGCACCATCTTTGATCCTGCCCCGTACAATCCACTGAACGATCCCAGGGTGCTGGCAAATGTCAATCCGCCCACCCCTGACGCGATCTTGACCTTCGATAACCCGCCGACCGACGCCAAGCACAAGCTTCTAGCGCTGGCCAACGGCTATGCCAACCAGCGTGACGACCTGATGCGCCAGCAATTACTCTTCGACGTGCCAATGATCGGCCTCGGCGTGGCCGCGATTGTCAATCCCCTGTTCGAGGGTTCGAAGAATGTGACTCTTGGCCTCGCCTTGGGTGCAGCGGCGGCCGGGGGCGGACGGACCTATTTCGGACCCCAAGCCAAGGTGACCGCCTACAATGCCGCATGGCTCTCCCTAACCTGCGCCTCCCTGGTTGCCGATAGCATCGCCGCCGAAAAGGCCGGAGATAGCGCAACAGGGCCTAAGTTAGTTAGCGACTTAGCCAGTAACATCACCGCCGCCGAGCCAAGCCTCAGCGGCAATGCTGTATTGCTGGCGGCATACAATCAAGCGCAAAAGTCGCTCGCCGCCTTGCAGACCGCGCTTGAGATGCTGAACGCGGCGAGTATCCAGTTGGCGCAGTACGGCTTGACAGTGATAACTACGGCGACCAATAGGGTCCTTGCCAACGTTCAGAATGTCTCCGCCGTGACGGCGGCAGTTACCGCCGCCGCAAAGCCAGCTCAGGCGCCTGCGCCACCCCATGCCCTGGCAGCGGCCCGAGCCCCCGACGCGGCCACCCTTACTCTTGAGCTACAGAATAATTCAGCAATGGCCGATACAATGACCCAGCGCATCAACACGGTGATGGGGGCATTGCCCAAGTGCACGCCGTCCTCCTGATCGGTCAGGCGAATTCCCGTTACCCCCGCCGGCACGGCGGGCCGCGTCAGGCGGGCCACCACCCAGCGCCGCGCGGCCCACATCCCAAATGTAGGGTTTCAGCTAAATGTTGCATTTCTGCTATTTTCGGCTCTGTCACCAACAAATGCCCGTTTAGTGTGAACTAGATCACACGTCCATTCTACTGATTCAGGGAAACTGACCAGAATCGAAACCACAACCCTGAATTCGTTCGCTCATTACGGGAGGACCATGATGGTTCAGCAATTGGCGATAATCAATGAGTCTTCGCGGTTATCCGACCAGGAAATCTCCACTCACATCGCGGCCGTCCAAGAGCAAATGGACCGAGATGTCGGCCCACGTTGGAATTTTCAAGTCAAATTAAATCAAATTCCCAAGGGAGCTCCGAGACCCACCGACCAATGGTGGATGGTATATCTGGACAATACCGATGACGCAACCGCATTAGGGTATCATGATTTAACACCTCCGCCGGACCGTCTCCCCATGGGAAAAGTATTTGTCGAAACGACACTCCAAGATCAACAGACAGTCTCGCGCGTTTTATCACACGAAGTCGCTGAGATCCTAGTCGATCCCTGGATGCAGCGCATGGTCAGCGTTGGAAGTCGTCAATATTTGGTGGAGGTGGGCGATCCTTTGTCTATGGATTCTCAGGGCTATTTCGTAAATGGTATATTGGTCTCTGGAATTGCCCTACCAGGATATTTCTATGAGACCGATCAACAGTATGATCTGCACGGTTTACTGCCGGGACCTTTACCAACCGCCATACATGGCACTTTCTTGATGTGGCTCGAGAATAACCAATGGACTTGGAAGATGGCGGCGACCGATCCCGATCAAGAGATAAACGATAGACTTACCGTGTCTATGCGACCTCGACCGGGTTCACGACGGTATCGGCGGATGATTGGAAGATCGCAATGGGTGAGCAGCTCGCTTAAGTTGCTTAAGTTAACGAAACGAACCACAACTATTTCATATTTGCCCAGTACAGCTCCGTTTGTGGAGGGTCCAGGCCCAGCCGTGGAGTCAATTCCGCTTCCCCAAATGAACGAAGCCGGATTTGCTCTGCTCAAGAAATGGGAGGGCCTTGTCTTGCATGCTTATGACGATGCAAATGGCCGCCCTGTGAACCCGGGAGATCGGGTTCATGGCACGCTAACCATCGGTTACGGCCATACTGGTACGGGCGTTTTTCCGGGACTTATATGGAGTCAAGAACAAGCAGAAGAAGCGCTACAGGATGACATTACTGCGGTGATTAGCCAGGTCCGACCACTAATTATTACTCGGCTTAACGATAACCAGTTTTCCGCCCTAGTTTGCTTTGCCTGCAACATTGGTCTGAAAGCCTTCGCCGGGAGCTCTGCCCTCCAGCTCGTAAAAGAGGGTCAACTGAGTTCCGTCGTGCCGCACATGTCACTTTGGGACAAGACTACGATCAACGGGGTGCTGACCGTTAGCCCAGGTCTGAAGAACCGCCGGGCTGCGGAAATCGCCCTTTGGAGCACGCCCGAATTGAGCACCATTGCGACAGCGTGATTACGAAGAACGACGGCAGAAGTATTACAGTTGGGGGAACTACTCTGCAAGAGTCGAATGTGGAAGCCAGCGTACACGAGGGCGCGCGTCGTCGCGGAAAGTCGTTCGTTCGGTTCGACTGATTGTGACGTGACAATCACTCGAGGCTTTTGCCAACACCGGCAATACGGCGCGCTCCGGCCGCCGCTGCAAAATACCTTGACCGACAAATTGCTGTTGTTTGGGGGCGATCCAATTGACGGGCGAGGCCAGGCCGTGCAGCGACCGGCGGCGGGCACCCTCCGACTAGCGGGTGAGGGGAGGCGCGCAGCGACCGGTGCTCTCAGACTGGAGCCGTCGAGCGCGAGCGCGGCATCTCGGTCGGGTCGGCGATCCTTGACAGGTAAAGTTGATCCTGAAACTGCCTTCTTGACCTGCCATACTTCCATTCTAGACGCTGCGGAACGGGATCAGACGGGGTGAAAAGGCATCACTAAAGGGGCAGCTGCAACCAAACGACGAGATTTTGCTACAGATTTGCTGCAGATGTAGCAGAGGGGAATTAGCGAGGCAATTTGTGATTGTATGTGGGCAGCCTGGATGGGAACGACGAGAATGCCAGCAGACGGCCGGTTCCTGCCACTAGCGGTTGCCAAAGAGCCGTGCAGCCCTCATATCCAGCGCAGGTCTGGCGCGGCCGCAGCGATCGTCAGCCCGACCGGCATCCCGGGAATAGCTGAAGCGGATTGATGAGCATTCTTACCGACGAGATCGCGCGCCGGCGGACGTTTGCGATCATTTCGCATACCCCGCCTCTTCCCCAAAGGAATGGCGGCCAATTGAGGACCAACCAAAACCGCGGCCGTTTCCGAGCTTATGGCTCCTTCGGCCTTAATGTCGTAAGCATGGCGAACACACGCCATGAGGCTGAGCAGGTGAATCGATGCGGTACACGGTCGTTCTCGAGCAAGAACCCGACGGCGGTTACGTCGTCAGCGTTCCGGCTTTACCGGGTTGTATCAGCCAGGGCGACAATAGAAGCGAAGCGCTCGCCAATATCCGCGAGGCCATTGCGCTTTATGTCGAAGACTGCCGCGACGCCGGCGATCCCGTCCCAACGGAGGCGGGCAAGGAATTCGTCGAAGTCGAAGCCGCATAAGTGCCGACGCTGCCCACTGACCTTTCGGGCCGGCAAGTCCGTGGTGCACTCGAACGTGCGGGCTTTGCATTTCGTCGCCAGACGGGCAGTCATATGATCCTGCGCCGCGAAGATCCCCATGCGCGCGTCGTAGTGCCGGATCACGCGCAAATCCGCCGAGGCACGTTGCGCCGGATCATCGCGGATGCCGGGCTGACGGTGGAGCAATTCCTGCATCTACTGGGCCGGTAGTCGCCGGTGCTTTTTCGAAGTTTGGCTCGGTTCTACCACCGGCTTCTTTGCGGCTGTTGGCAAAAGGGCGCGGGCCCATCATATGCCGGGTGGCGCGGCCGAACTACCTGCTGCGCGGTCCCCTTCCGGCAATAGCGGATTAATGAGCACCCTTACCGACGAGATTGCGCGCCGGCGGACGTTTGCGATCATCTCGCATCCAGACGCCGGCAAGACCACCTTGACCGAAAAGCTGCTGCTGTTCGGCGGGGCGATCCAGCTGGCGGGCGAGGTCAAAGCGCGCGGCGACCGGCGGCGGGCGCGCTCGGATTGGATGGCGATCGAGCGCGAGCGCGGCATCTCGGTCAGCTCGGCGGTCATGACGTTCGAGCATGACGGGCTGACCTTCAATCTGCTCGACACGCCGGGCCACCAGGATTTCAGCGAGGACACCTATCGCACGCTGACCGCGGTCGACAGTGCCGTCATGGTGCTCGACGCCGCCAAGGGGATCGAGGAGCAGACCCGCAAACTATTCGAGGTGTGCCGGCTGCGCGACGTGCCGATCCTGACCTTTGTCAACAAGCTCGACCGCGAGAGCCGCGACCCGTTCGACCTGTTGGACGAGATCGAGCAGAGCCTGGCGCTCGACGTGACCCCGGCGAGCTGGCCGATCGGCATGGGGCGCGACTTTCTCGGCACCTACGATCTGTTCGCGAATGCTCTGTTGCTGTTCGAGCGCAATGCCCACGATCGGGTGGTCGAACCGGTCCGCTGCAGAGGTCTCGACGATCCCGAGCTATTGCGGCGTCTTCCCAAAGCTGCGGTCACGAAATTGCGCGAGGAGGTCGAGATGGCGCGCGGCCTGTGTCCGCCGTTCGACCCGCAGGCGTTTCGCGAGGGCCATCTGACGCCGGTGTTTTTCGGCAGCGCGCTCAATAATTTCGGTGTGCGCGAATTATTGCACGGGGTCGCCGAATTGGCGCCGTCGCCGCGCCCGCAGCCGGCCTTGGGCGCCGATGGGCCGCATCCGGTCCTGCCTGACGAGCCTGATGTCGCCGGGTTTGTGTTCAAGGTACAGGCCAATGTCGACCCGCAGCACCGCGACCGCGTCGCCTTTGTGCGCCTCGCCTCGGGCCGGTTCACCCGCGGCATGAAATTGAAGAACATCCGCACCGGGCGAGTCATGTCGGTGCAAAGCCCGGTGTTTTTCCTGGCGCGCGAGCGCAACCTCGCCGAGGAGGCGTGGCCCGGCGACATCATCGGCATCCCCAACCACGGCAGCCTCCGGATCGGCGACACCCTGACCGAGGGCGCCGAGATCCGGGTCACCGGCATTCCGAGCTTTGCCCCCGAGATCCTGCGCCGGGTGCATCTCGACGACCCGATGAAATCGAAGCATCTGCGCCACGCGCTCGAACAACTGGCCGAGGAGGGCGTGACCCGGGTATTCAAGCCGGCCTCTGGCGGCGACTGGATCGTCGGCGTCGTCGGCGCGCTGCAGCTCGACGTGCTGGCGGCGCGGCTCCAGGCCGAATACGGTCTCGCCACCCGGCTCGACGGTGCGCCCTATCAGGCCGCGCGCTGGCTCGAAGCCGACGACCCGGCCGAGATCGAGCGCTTCCGGGTCCGCAATCCGTCCGCGAGCGCCGAGGACCATGACAGCGTCCCTGTCTTTCTCGCTCGCAACCCTTGGGATCTGCGCACCACGATCGAGGAATGGCCGACGTTGCGTTTCAAGGAAACCCGCGAGCAAAGCTGACCATCAAGCGGGGCAGGGCGATCAGGCCAGCGCCGGAGCGCCTTCGGTCACGGTTTCGAGCTGGCCGACGGTTTCCTTGCCGAACAGCAACGGGATGAAGGCGCCGATCATGACCATGACTAGAATCGTGCCGAAGAAGATCGCCGGCGATGCGGTATGCGGCTCCATCAGGAACGGCGCCGTCACACCCGAGAAGATCCGCCCGACCGATTTGCCAAAGATATGCCCGCGGCCGCGCAGCGCGGTCGGGAACTGTTCGGCGAGGTAGACCCGGAAGGCGGTTGCGGTGGAAAGCGCGGTGAAGCCGGTCATCAACGCGCCGACGACCATGACGGTCGTCGCATATGGCCCGGCGCGGTGCGCCAGCATCATCAACAAGAGGCCGGGAAGCGCGCCGAACATCGCATAGAAAATGGTCCAGCGTCGTCCAATGATTTCCATTAGGAACCCGGTGAAGCCCTTGCCCGGGATACTCGCGGCAAAAACCAGCGAACTTACGCCAAAGCTCAAGGTCACCGCCGAGCCCTGATCGACCAGCGCCTTTGGCAACAGCACCGAGATCAGGAAAAACGCGGAGCCGCAAAAGACGTAGCTGGAAATGCCGATTGCCGTCCACCGCAATTGGCCGCGAGCAAACAACGCCCGATAGGGTGGAAGCTGTTCGCGCGCACCGGGGGTATGGTCGCCGAGCGCCGCGAACTCTATCGGCGGTACGCGATTGCCGGCGCGGCGGATCATCGCGTTGACCGTATCGACCGCCGCCACGGTTCGGCCTCGGCGCAGATACCAGCGCGGACTTTCCGGAATCAGGAAATAAATCAGCGCCGGCACAATGAAGAAGGCGAGGCCGCCGGGCACCGCCATCAGCCGGAAAGCGTTCGGGTTGCCGGACAGCAGGAAGCTGACAAACGGCAGCACCGTGAACGAGGCGGCGAGCGCCATTTCATATACGGCACCGAACGTGCGGCGATGTTGCGCCGGCATCAGTTCGGCGGCAATCGGGAACGGCGCCGAGACCGCGAAACCACCTCCGAGGCCGGTCAACAGCCGCAGCGCGATGAGCTGCTCACCGCTCTGCACAAGCGGGATCAGTAGTGTGCAAAAGGTGATCGCGGCGACGCCGATCAGCATAATGGTCTTCCGGCTCCAGTGATCCGAGATCGTCGAGGCGATGAAGCCGCCGACACAGATCATCATCGTCGACGCGATGGCTAGAAATCGGACCTCTCCGGGTGTCAAATTCAGCGGGTGCTTTGCCAACACGAGCAGGGAACCGGTCATGGCGAGATCGTACCCGTCGATAAAGCCGACAAGGCCTAAGACTGTAATGATCATCAGGTGGTAGGGGCCGAACGGAATGCTGTCGAGCTTGCGCCCGAGCGTAAGGCTGGCCGAATTTGCCGATCGACCGATTGTGCGGAGTTCCGCCACGGTGACCTCCCAGCTGGTCGAACCGGGGGGGACGATGCGGCAACCGCAAAACAGGGGAGGCCGGTGCTTCTTGACGAAGAATTTCTGACTTTGCCGATCTAAGTCTTTGCCCGCACCTCACCCGTTACGACCCACAGCATCTCCCATCGGTCGACCTGTTGCCCTGTTCCAAATTGGCGACGATTATGAGCGCCGCTCGCGTCTCTTTGCCCTGCCGAGTTCCTCAGGCCGGGGCTGTGATCCCCTCGGTCACGGTTTCAAGCTGGCCGACGGTCTCGCGGCCAAAGGCCAGCGGAATGAAGGCGCCGATCGCCACAACCACAAAGATCGTGCCGAAGAAGATTGTCGGCGAGCCGGTGTGCGGTTCCATCAGAAACGGCGCCAGCACGCCGGCGAAAATTCGTCCGGTCGACTCGCCGAAGGGATGGCCGCGCCCGCGCAGAGCGGTCGGGAACTGCTCGGACAGGTAGACGCGAGTGGCGGTGAAAGCCGATAGGACGGTGAAGCCGGTGATCAACGCCCCGGTCACCATGACAACCGTCGCGTAGTCCCCGGCCCGATGTGCCATCAGCATCAGGAATATACCAGGCAACGATCCGGCGAGCGCGTATGCGATGGTCCACCGCCGTCCGATGATCTCCATCAGAAACCCGGTGAAGGCCTTTCCCGGGATGCTCGCGGCGTAAACCAGTGAAGTCAGCCCGAAGCTCAGACTGACGGCCGCGCCCTGGTCGACCAACGCTTTCGGCAACAGCACGGAAATCAAGAAATAGGCAGTTCCGGCGCAGACTCCAGCCAGTATGCCAACCGTCGTCCAGCGCAGCTGGCCACGGGCGAACAAAGCCCAATAAGGCGGCAGCTTTTCGCGGGCGGCTTCTGCGTGGTCGCCGAGCGCCTCGACAGTCAGCGGCGGGACGCGACTGCCGGATCGCCTAATTATTTGATTGACGATGTCGGCCGCAACCTGTGGGTGGCCTTTGCGCAAATGCCAACGCGGGCTTTCGGGAAGTACCAGATAGACCAGCACCGGCACGACGGTGATGGCCAGCCCGCCCGGCAGTGCCAGAAACCGAAAAGCATTGGCGTTGCCGGCAAGCAAGAAGGCGATAAACGGCACCACAGTGAAGGAAATCGCCAACGCCATCTCGTAGACCGCGCCGTAGGTGCGCCGGTGCTGTGCCGGCATCAGTTCGGCGGCGATCGGGAACGCCGCCGAGACCGCGCCGCCGGCGCCAAGCCCGGTCAGCAGACGCACGATGATCAATTGCTCGGCAGTTTGCACCAGCGGGATCAGCAAGGTGAAAAACGTCGTAGCGATCACGCCGATCAGCATGATCGTCTTGCGGCTCCAATGATCGGATACCGTCGAGGCCAAGTAGCCGCCGATACACAGCATGAAAGTCGGGCCGACAGCGAGCCAACGTACGTCGGAGCCGGTGAGTTGTAGCGGCACTTTGGCCAGCACCAGCAACGAGCCGGTGAGCACCAGATCGTAGCCCTCGATAAAGCCGACAAGGGCAAGAACGGTGATAATCAATATGTGGTAACCGCCGAACGGGATACTGTCGAGCTTGCGTCCGAGCAAATAGCTGGCGCCCGTTACCGATCGGGCGATCGGGCGGATTTCTGCCATGGTGACCCTCCCAGATTGGTCAACCGGGGGACCATGCGGGTGCGCAAAACAGGCGAGACGGCGTGTCGTTTCGATTCGAGAATAAATTCTAAATTACTTTGTTATTCTGGTATTGAGACCTCGCCAGTTTTGGCAGCCACGAACCGCCGCCGGATTGACGTGTTGCTCCTTTTCGAGGAGGCGGTATCCTTGCTCGCCTCGCTGACCCGGTCTGGGCCATGCAATCAACGTACTCCAGCGCCGCAGAATTGTCATCCAACAAAAGAAGCCGACCGATCGAGCCGGCCCGCTCACCCTGCTAGCCGTCCGCGCGTTTTCGCAGCAGGAATTCGCGGCCGGCCTTGACCATGGGTTTGCCGTCATAGGCGATGATGTCGGCAGTGGCGTAGGTCTCGCTCCACTGCTCGGGAAGATACGAGCCGGTGCCGATCACGTCGATCGGCGCTTTGGCGGCGGCCATCATCCTGCATTTGGCGGGACCGAAGCCCGAGCTTGCGACGATCTTGATCCGCTTGAACCCGGCCTCGTCCAAACTCTGGCGCAACAGCCAGATCGCCGCTCCCGACACACCAGTGCCCACCAGATAGCGCAGCTCTTCTTCGGTGCGATAGCCGCGGATCGATTGCGGCGCATGCCGCTCGATCACCTCATAGGAGCGGGCAGGATCGAGCCCCTCGCAATAGCGGCCGCCGGGGGTATCTATCCTGAACGCGAGCCGGCCCGCAGCGACGATCTCAGGGAAACGCCGGCCGACTGCCAGCGCATCGGTGATCTCCTGGCCGAAATAATCGATAAGCACGGTCATCGGCTCGTCGGGAAACTCCTCGCGAAACATCTCGGCCGCCCGCACCGTCGAGCCGGCATAGCCGATCAGCGCATGCGGCATCGTCCCGAGGCCTTTGCTCTGGCTGAAATATTGGGCGGTCGCATCGGCGGCGCAGCCAACAAAGCCGACCGCCCCCGCCTCGCGGCGCGCTGCTTGCGAACCGACGGATGCCGCATAGGCCATCAGGTCGGCCATCTCGCTCCCGGCGCAATGCCGGGCATCCATCGCCATAAAAGCGACCTTTGGCAGGTCGGCGCACATCGCGTAGGCGTTATGGGCGGCAACGCAAGCGGGCCCCAACCGTTGCAGCAGCACGGTCTCAAGATCGACCAGGTGAAACAGC
Organism: uncultured Alphaproteobacteria bacterium; assembly: GCA_963774345.1. Taxonomy (GTDB): domain Bacteria; phylum Pseudomonadota; class Alphaproteobacteria; order ATCC43930; family CGMCC-115725; genus AP-15. Next base: position 173,205 of record CAVZFB010000028.1, on the reverse strand, counting down.
GAGCCAGTGATGTAGAGGAGCGGCTCGCCGGCGCCGACCAAGGCGCCTTCGGGGTGGTTCAGCTCGATGTCGAAGCGGGCGTCGCGCTCGGCCGCTGCGTCTTCGAGAAATGCGACCGCCAGCCGCGGCGTGCAGACAACCGGTCGGCGCATAAACACCGCATAGGTCGCCTGGCAATCGCCGAACCGGCCGACGATCGCCTTGGCCTTTAGGAAATAGCTGTCGGTCCGGGCCGCGAGTGAAGGCGGTTCGATTGCCGCCATAACCGCCGGCTCACAGGACGGCGGCGAGGCGGGGCTTGCCCTGGACGCCATTGCCCTGGACGCCATTGCCCTGGCGCGCGCGCTTCAGCGCCTCGGCGATCTCAAAGGCGAGCTCCAGCGCCTGGGTCGCATTGAGCCGCGGGTCGCAATGCGTCAGATAGCGGTCGGCGAGTGAGGCTTCACTGATCGCCTGGCTGCCGCCGACACATTCGGTGACGTTCTGCCCGGTCAATTCGAAATGCACGCCGCCGGCGTAGCTGCCCTCCCCAGCATGGATCGCAAAGGCGCTGTGCACCTCGTCAAGGATGCGGTCGAACATTCGGGTTTTGTAACCGTTTGTCGAGGTGATCGTGTTGCCGTGCATGGGGTCAATGCACCATACGACCTCGCGCCCCTCGCGTCGCACGGCGCGGATCAGTCGTGGCAACCGCGCATCGACCTTGTCGGCCCCCATCCGCGTGATCAGGGTTAGCCGCCCCGGCTTGTTTTGTGGGTTGAGCCAATCGATCAGCCGCAACAGATCGTCGGGTTCGAGGGTCGGTCCGCATTTCATGCCGATCGGGTTTTTGATGCCGCGCAGGAATTCGGCATGGGCGCCGTCCACTTGGCGGGTACGGTCACCGAGCCAGACCAGATGAGCCGAGCAGTCATACCATTCGTCGGTCGTCGAATCGACGCGCGTCAGGGCCTGCTCGTAAGACAGGAACAGCGCTTCGTGCGAGGTATAGAACTCGGTCTCGCGAATCTGCGGCGTCGTGTCGGAATCGAGCCCACAGGCGGCCATGAAGTCGAGCGTCTCGGTCAGCCGGTCGGCGAGCTCGCGGTAGCGCTCGCCCTGCGGCGAGTCGGCGACGAAATCCTGGTTCCAGGCGTGGACGCGGTGCAAATCGGCGTAGCCGCCCTGGGCGAACGCCCGCAGTAGGTTCAACGTCGCCGCCGATTGGCTGTAGGCCTGGATCATGCGCTGCGGGTCGGGTTCGCGCGCGGCGTCGTCGAAGTCCAGGCTATTGATGATGTCGCCGCGATAGGAGGGCAGGGTCCTGCCGTTCTGGGTTTCGGTGTCGGACGAGCGCGGCTTAGCGAACTGGCCAGCGAGCCGGCCGAGCTTGACCACCGGGCACCCCGCGCCAAAGGTCAGCACGACCGCCATCTGCAGCAGTACCTTGAACATGTCGCGGATATTGTTGGGGTGGAACTCGGCAAAGCTCTCGGCGCAGTCGCCGCCCTGCAGCAGAAATGCCTTGCCCGCGGCAACCGCGGCCAGCCGTTCTTCGAGCCGCCGCGCCTCGCCGGCGAACACGAGGGGTGGAAAATTGTGCAAGGTTTCTTCGACCCGGGTCAGCGCCGCTTCGTCCGAATAACCCGGCACCTGCCGGATCGGCAGGCCGCGCCAGCTGTCGGGGGTCCATTGTTCCGTCATGTTGTTATTCCTCCTCGCCTTCTCGTCGCGTTTTGGGGTCGACCGGGTCATGCATCACCTCCAGGTTGGAGGCCGCTCCACCATCGGCGACATTCGGATCAGCGAGAGCTTGAAACACGAAAGCCGCCTCGGTAAGGCGGCTTTGGAAAAAACGCAAACGCGTGATCCTAGGCCGCCGTCATGTACCGGCAGTACCAAAATCGCGCGCAATATGGGGGGCCGCAGAGGGCCTTGCCGCGGATCATGAAAATTACCCTAGCGGCAACGCGAAGCGGACGCAAGCGCCTTTGGGTCGGGATGCGTGCGTGGCGCATCGCGATATCCCGCCTGATCCTCTGCCAGTTTGCACGGCGGGCCGGCCCGAGAGTTCTGTGCCTTCACCTGCAGATACACGAGCATTACATGTGGTCAGCCGGCGCGAAAGCCTCCGACTTTTGCCGCAATCCGCGCTCGCGATGCAACGATGAAAGGAGGCGCCGGCCGGCCAATGAAGAACTCTCGGGAAGTTGGTCTGTTCTCATCGAAAGCCGATCTGCCAAAATCGCTTCGGAAGTTTGCTGATATCACCCGAATGCGGCCATTTGAGTAGCCGAAGCCCAGACAGAGAGTCATTAGTTTGGCTTACCCGGCCGAGATGACGAATGGCCGGATCGCCCGCACAAAATCCTCTTCGGTCGAGCGATGCTCGACGAGTGCGATGACTGCATCCGCCCAGCCCTGTGTGTCGTCGATCGCAAGATCGTAGCCATTGACCTTCAGGAACTGCACCATTGTCACGAAGCAGGTGCGCTTGTTTCCTTGCGTAAATGCGTGCGCTTGAGCAACGCCCGCAAGCAGCCGGACAGCGAGGGCCGCGATATCCTCTTCACCATAGGCGAATGCATTTCGCGGACGTGCCAAGGCGCCCTCGAGCAAACCTGGATCACAGAGGAAATGCGGCTCTCCGGTGACAGCTACGACCGCTCGATTGATGTCGATGACTGTCTCCGCGGACAGCCATTGAGGATCATTTGGCAAGTTCTGAAAGAATTTTGGGGAAGCGAGAGATAATCTCGCGGGTTAATTCCCCGTGGTCAATTTCGACCGCGGCCAGCCGCGCGAGCAAAACTACATCGGTAGGTCGCCGCTCCGCTGCTAATCTGTGCAGCTTGTTGCAAAGGTCACGATAGAGCGCAAGCCAACTCTCGGCAACTTTCACGCTTTCCTGACGTGTTAGTCGGACCTCCGGGGGCATGTAGTTCTCCGGAGCCGCGAGTTTTTGCTGCAGCGCTGCAATCTGAGGATAAAGTTTTTCAGCTGCGACGCGCCCCCATTCGCCGATTATTGAGGCTACCTGGGTGATTTCTTCCCAACTCGTATCCGGTGCAACTGCTCGCTCATAGAGGCTGTTGAGCTCAACGCGGCGATTTTCCAGGGCCGCAATCGCTCTTTCCTGCGCAGAACGGAGTTTGGCCCATCCGCTCGCCGCCTCCGTCCATTCGGTTGCATCGATCAATGCGGCTAAAGGGAACTCGTACTGCGAAGCGTCTAATGTGTCAGGCATGTCATCGGGCCATAACCCAAGCGATCCGCAAATGTGCGATCGTGATCGCCGGATCGCAAGGTTCTGGTTCTCGCGAACCATTTCTACTCCGCTGCAGCCTTCTCCAGCGTGCGGACGGCTTCTATCGCGTATCGTAACGAATTCCGCGGCGGCGCTCGAGCGTCCGTAACAGGACTCAAAGGAAAGAGCGCGTGGCGAACAGCCGGTCTGGGCCGCGATGGGGCGAGGGGAGGGGACCCTGCTGCTGATGCCCTGCCGTGTACCGGGCGGCGGCAGCCGTTAGTAGCGGCGCAGCAGGCCGACGAGGCGGCCCTGAACCTCGACCCGGTCGGGGCCGAAGATCCGGGTTTCATACGCCTTGTTCGCCGGTTCGAGTGCGATCGAGGCGCCGCGCCGGCGCAGCCGCTTCAGGGTGACCTCTTCTTTGTCGACGAGAGCCACGACAACAGCGCCGTTTTCGGCGCTATCGCCGCGCTCGATGATCACGGTGTCGCCGTCGAGGATACCGGCCTCGATCATGCTGTCGCCGGCAACTTCGAGCGCGTAGTGCTCGCTCCCATGGCCGAGCAGGCTCGCCGGGACGCCGACCGTCGCGCTCTGGTCGCGTAGCGCTTCGATTGGGGTACCGGCGGCGATTCGGCCATAGAGCGGCAGATCGACCGCCTCGACATCGGGAGCGACCGGAGCGCCCGGCAGCGAGGCTTTGAAGTCGCCGCGAATCACGGTCGGCGAGAATCTGCCGCGGTCGCCTGCCACCCCGGCGGCGCTCTCCTCGGGCAATTTGATCACCTCCAATGCCCGCGCCCGATGCGGCAGGCGACGGATGAAACCGCGCTCTTCGAGCCCGCCGACGAGCCGGTGAATCCCCGATTTGGACCTGAGGTGCAGGGCATCCTTCATCTCGTCGAACGACGGCGACACCCCGGTTGCGGTCAGCCGCTGGTTTATGAAGAGCAGCAACTCGCGCTGCTTTACGGTCAGCATGAAACCCCCATTCGGGCAGTGGGAACAAATCCTAAACGCTGAGTTCGTTCTACTTTGGTTCGCGCGGCGCGTCAAGTACCGCGGGGGGATCAAATTTGAGTGCAGGCAGCCGATCAGATCGGCCAAGCTCCCGTCGGAAAGCGAATGATCGGTACAATGCTGCCGAGCGCGGCGGCAGGGGCGTGCGGCGGGCGCAGGATCAGGCAGTCGGCGGCCGAGAGCAGCCGCATCATCGAGCTGTCCTGGACGTCGAACGCAAACACCTCCTCGACGCCGTCGGCAGTACGGCCGAGCCGGGCTCGCAGATAATCCTGGCGCCGATCATTTCCCTCCAAGGCCGCACCGAGCCGCGCGGTCGCCACGGGTTCCGCGGTCGCAGAAAGGCCGCTCAACCGCTCGATCGCCGGCTTGAGGAACAGCATCGCGCAGACAAAGGTCGACACCGGGTTGCCGGGCAGCCCGAGCATCGGCGTCCCGCGGTAGCGGCCGACCATCAACGGCTTTCCGGGTCGCATCGCGATCTGCCAGAAATCGAGCTCGAACCCGTCCACGGCCAGCGCCTCGCGCACCAGATCGTGCTCGCCGACCGAAGCCCCGCCGGTCGTGACCAACAAGTCGACGCCGCTGGTTGCCGCGGCGATGCGGCGCAGCGCCTCGGGGTCGTCCGGCGCGTTGCCGACCGATACCGCGACCCCGCCGCAAGCGGTGACGAACGCGGCGAGCGCCAAGCTGTTCGAGCTGACGATCTGATGCGGCCCGATCGGATCGCCCGGCATGACGATCTCGTCGCCGGTCGACAGGATGCCGATGCGCGGCCGGCGATGGACAAAGAGCCAAGGGCGGTTCATCGCCGCCAACAGACCAACGTCGCGCGCGCTGAGCCGCCTGCCGGCGTTCAGCAACGCCTCGCCCTCGGCGAAATCGAGGCCCTCGCGGCGCACATAACGGCCGCGCGGCGCCCCTTCGAGCACGCGCACACGGTCGCCCAGGCGTTCCGTGTCCTCCTGGATCACGATCGTGTCGGTGCCGGCCGGCATCGGCGCTCCGGTAAAGATCCGCGCCGCCTCGCCCGGGCCGACATGGCCGCCGAACCCGGCTCCGGCCGGCACCTCGGCGACGATGCGCAATTCGACCGGCATCCGCGCCAGATCGTCGGCGCGCACGGCATAGCCGTCCATCGCCGAGACCGCGAAGGGCGGCTGGGTGCGACGCGCCGAGACGTCCTCGGCGAGAACCCGGCCGAGCCCGTCGGCGAGCGAAATCTGCTCGGGCGGCAAGGCCTCGACCAGAGCCAGTAGCCGGGTCAGGGCTTCTTCGACCGAAATCACGGACTGCCTCCCAATCTCCTGATTTGCCGCCAGATTTGCGCAATAGCCGGAGATCGGTGACGATCATCCCGCGATCGACGGCCTTACACATGTCATAGATCGTCAGCGCCGCGATGCTCGCCGCCGTCAGCGCCTCCATCTCGACCCCGGTGCGCCCGCGCAAGCGGCAGGTGGCGGTGATCTCGACCGCGCTGCGCTCGGGCACGCAGGCGAGATCCACCTCGACCGAGGTCAAGGCCAGCGGATGGCACAACGGGATCAGCTCGGCGGTGCGCTTTGCCGCCATGATGCCGGCAAGCCGCGCGACCGCGAGCACGTCGCCCTTGGCAACGTCGCCGGCGCGGATGCGTTCGAGCGTCTGCGGGCGCATGACGACCCGCGCGCCGGCGACGGCAACGCGATCGGTTTCATCCTTCTCGGACACATCGACCATGCGGGCGCGGCCCTGAGCGTCGAGATGGGTGAATTCGGGGAGGCCGAGCAGGCGGCGCGTCGCAGCGGCGACGTCGGACTGCGCGCATCAGCGTCTCGCCGACGAGAAAGCACTGTGCTCCAGATGCCGCGAGACGATCGAGATCGTCGGGGCTGCGAATCCCGCTTTCGGCGACGACGATGCGGTCGCGCGGCACCTCCGGCGCCAGCCTTTCGGTCGTGCCGAGATCGACGCTAAGGTCTTCAGGTTGCGGTTGTTGATGCCGATCAGCCGCACGCCAAGCAACAGCGCACGCTCGAGTTCGGCGCTGATCATGCACCTCAGCCAGCACATCGAGCCCGTGCTCGACCGCGGCGGCGGCCAACTCGCGAGCCGCGGCATCGCGACAGCGCCGCCATGATCAGCAGCACGCAATCGGCGCCGATATGACGGCTTTCTATGATCTGGTACGGGTCGAGGATGAAATCCTTGCGCAGCACCGGCAGGCGAGGCGGCGTTCCGCGCCATCCGCAGATCGTCATCGCTGCCTTGGAAATAGGGGATGTCGGTCAGCACCGAAAGACAGGTGGCGCCGCCGGCCGCATAGGCGCGCGCCAGTTCGGCGGATCGAAATCCGCCCGGATCAGCCCGGCGCTCGGCGAGGCCTTTTTGATTTCGGCGATCAGGCCGTATCGGCCCGCCGCGAGATGTTGCTCGAGCGCCGCCGCAAACGGACGGACCGGTGGCGCCGCGGCGAGGCTGGCCACCAGCGCCGCCTCCGGGACCGCCGCCTTGGCGCGGGCGACGTGGGCGCGCTTGTCGGCGCAGATGCGGTCGAGCACGTCGCTCATCGGGTGGCCTCCGCGGTCTCTGCCGGCGCGTTCGTGCGCGCGACGAGATCGTCGAGCACGCGGCGCGCCGCGCCTCGAATCGATCGAGCGGGCGGCAAGCTCGACACCCTCATAGAGGTTCGTCGGCGCGGCCGGCGATCAGCAACGCGGCGGCGCTGTTCAACAGCACAACATCGCGCAACGGTCCGCCGAAGCCGGCGAGCAGGTCTTGCATCAGCCGTGCATTGTGCGCGGGCGCGCCGCCGCGCAGATCTTCGAGCCGCCCAGACGGCAGTCCGGCATCCGCGGCGGTGATCTCAAAGGTTTCGACCTTGCCGTTGTCGAGCGCGGCGACCGTCGTCGGGCCCGTTGTGGTCAGCTCGTCGAGCCCGTCGCCATGCACGACCCAGGCGCGGTCGCCGCCGAGCCGGTCGAGCACCTCGGCCATCGGCCGCACCCATTCGGGGGCGAATACCCCGGCGAGCTGGCGGCGCGCATGAGCCGGGTTCGACAGCGGACCTAATAGATTGAATATTGTCCGGGTGCCGAGTTCGACACGGGTCGGCGCCACATGGCGGGTGGCGCTGTGGTGACGCGGCGCCATCAGAAAGCCGATGCCGATCTCCCACAGGCAGGCGCGCACGATGGAGAGGTCGGCATCGATGTTGACGCCGAGCGCGGTCAGCACATCGGCCGAGCCCGATTTCGACGAAAGCGCGCGGTTGCCGTGCTTGGCGACCGGGACGCCGCAACCGGCGACCACCAATGCGCTCGCGGTCGAGATGTTGAAGCTGCCCGAGGAATCGCCGCCGGTGCCGCAGGTGTCGATCGTCCCCGCGGGCGCGTCGATCGCGACCGCCTTTGCCCGCATAATCCGCGCCGCGCCGGCGATTTCGTCGACGGTCTCGCCGCGCACCCGCAAGGCCATCAGAAACGCGCCCATTTGCGACGGTGTGGCGTCGCCGCTCATGATGATGTCGAACGCCGCTTCGGCCTCGCTCTCGCTGAGGCTGCGCCCCTGTGCGACCAGCGAGAGCAACGATTTGAGATCGACGGTGGCGGCATTCATGCGTCAGTTTCCGCGGTCACCGAGCAGAGAAAATCATCGATTCGCAGCTTCAGCGGATTCGCCTGCAATCAAGCCCTCTTATATCAGCCTGCGCCGCCGGACGGAACGCTGCGTCCGGACCGCTGCAAAATCATCGCTCCGGAGCAGACTTATGGTCGTCGGGCAAAGCTGAGATTACGGGCTGGTCTCGACATTTGGACACCAACCCCGCTATGCCGGACCGATGTAAACCATCTGAGGGCAGGGGGGTGCGGTCTCGTCGTCGGATCGGTCGATTGGCAAAGGGTGGGCGGCGTCGGCTCACGCGGACCTGGCGGCGGCTCCGCAGCAAGCATCCCCCGCTCGGTTTCCTGTTTCTGCTGGCTTTAACGGGCGGCGGAATCTTTCTGGCGACGCTTCCAACCCGTCACGAGCAAAAAGCGCCGGGAACGAATGCGCCGCGGATGATCGCGGCGAAAGCTGCTCCTTCCCCGCCTCCCGCCCCGCCCACGGCGCGGTTGACCCTCTCATCTGGGAGGGCTGTCGTTGCGCCGAGCCCGATGCAGCAGGCGTCATTGCGCCCGCCGCCGCCATTGCCCGCGCTGCCGCGCGGCGAGCCGGCATGGCTACGGTTTGCGGTGCCGGCGCCACCGAGCGGCAATCGGCCGCTCGTCGCGATCGTGCTCGACGATCTCGGTCTCGACCGGGCGCGGACCGCCTCGGCAATCCGGCTCCCCGGGCCGGTCACAATGTCGTTTATGACCTATGCCCCCGACCTCGCGGAGCAGACCGAAGCGGCGCACCGGGCCGGTCACGAGCTGCTGGTGCATGTGCCGATGGAAGCGGTCGACCGGCGCGAGGACCCCGGTCCACACGCGCTCTACACCTCGCTGTCGCGGGAAGAGATCCTCGATCGGCTGCGCTGGGGGCTCGACCGATTCGACGGCTATGTCGGCATCAATAACCATATGGGCAGCAAATTCACCGCGGATCGGTCTGCAATGACTCCGGTTATCGAGGAACTTCGCGCCCGCGGTCTCGTCTTTCTCGATTCGCGGACGACGGCCAGGAGTGTCGGGTTCGGCCTGGCGGCGGCCGACGGTGTACCGCACGCCGGGCGCGACGTGTTCCTCGACGACGATCTCGCCCCGGCTGCAATCTCCCGCCAGCTTGCCGAAGTCGAAGAGGTGGCTCGCCGGCGCGGCAGCGCCATCGCCATCGGGCATGCTCACGACACGACCATGGCGGCGTTGCGGGCATGGCTGCCGAGTCTGGCGGGTAAGGGTCTCATCCTCGTACCGGTCAGCGCCGTAGTCCGGTACCGCACAGCCGAGGACGGGGACGCTCGCTGACGGATCGTCCAGACGCGGCGGGACAGCCACAGCACTCCCACGAACGTGCACAGAATTTTGAGGATTAGTTCTCGGGCTTGATTTGCGCCTGCAACCGCCACCCAGAGTTTGTTCCCTCGCCGGCATAGGCCCCGCGGAACCTGCGATCGTCCTTGCTGATGCCGTTGAAATCGCGGTCGAAGTCGAGCTCGGCCGCGAAGGGCGCCAGATCGAGCGGTACGCCGCTGACTTTCCCAGGGCGGGGGAAGAAATCCATTACCCCCAGCTGGGTTGCCGGCGTCCCGACATATTGCCGCGCCTCGTCCGTCTGAGCGACGAGATTATCTTTCTCGTCGATGCCGATCCCGGAAATTGGCGTCGACGCGAACACAAGATTGCCCAGCACAGTTGCGCCTTCGCGTGCCCGGCTCCCGACGCTTATGCCGGTTTGCGACGAATAGATCGTGTTGTTGTAGACATGCGCCAGCCTGAGCGGCAAGTCGTGATCGTGAAAGGCAGCGGCCGCATATTGCCCGTCAACGAGTATGTTATCGTGAAAACTGATGCGGCCCGAGCCTTGAAAGAGTGCCTCACGGGGATTATGAACTAAGAGATTGCCGTATATTTGGTAGAGATCTTGCGAGCCGGAGCCGGTATCCGGGAAGCCGCCGACCAACAGGTTAGGCCGGTTGCCCTCGGGTGACAGGCGGTCGTCCTTGATGAATACATTGTTGCGGATAATCGTCGATTGCGGTCCCTCGGGCATGCCGGCTAGAGCCGGGCGAGCCAGCTGAAATTTTATCTCCATGCAATAACCGATAGGATCCAGGACCAGATTGTTTTCGATGATCCCGGCGACAAAGGGTTGGCCGCCGTCGGAATCTCCGAGATAGATCGCGGTCCCCGCAGCGACGATCGTGTTGCGGCGGATGATCCAATTCCAAGTCGGGGTCTTGGTCGAGATCCCGTCATTCTGCTGATTGGCTCCGGCGCCGACGATAAGGTTGTTGTCGAGCACGATGTGATGCGTCGCAGGATGCGGCGTGACCGGCGCCTTGATTCCATCTGCACCGGGAATGCCGCGGCTGTCGATCGTGAGATTGCTGACGACGACGTAGCTCGAATCAACGATGTTGACGGTATTGGATCCGATCGCGCCAACGATTACCGCGCGCGGACCTGTCGCCGGACCAGTTATGGTAATGCAGCGGCCGGGCGCACCGTTGATGTGCGCAATCGTCAGCAGTCGATATGGACCGGGTGCGAGAAGCAGGGTGTCGCCAGGCGTAAGCGTTGGAAGCAACCTGCGATAGTTCGACGGATCCCCGCGCAGGATCCGTCCGGACCTACCCGATGCGCAGAAATCTTCAGCCGGTGCACTACTCACCTGAGGCACGGGCGCCGCTACCCCTGTCCCGCATGTGAGACCGAGACCGAGCGCGGCAACGCACAATCCAACGAGCAAGCGTCGCGAGAACCGATACGATGCTTGGTGGGAGCAAAATCGAAGCATCTCGAATTTACGATTTTATGACGGTTCACATGTCAGACGGCGATTGCGGCGGGGACATCGGTCTGCTAAGGATAGTTTCTATGATTTCGCTCGCTCAGTCACTGATTTGGTGGTGGCCCGTCTGACACCGGCGGCCGTCGTTTGACATTTCCGATAGAGGCCGTTTCGGAGTTCCGGGCGGCCTTTGTAATTTGAGGCAAACCTACCCGGATCTCCCGAGGCGACCCCGGCGCACAGGAGATCTGCATGAAGCGCACGAGTTACACCACCAAAGGCGGCATCGGCGTAACCCGAGAGATCCGCGAAGGTTTTTATCAGCCTGCCGACAACGCGCTGGCTGAAGCGCTCGATCATCGCCGCGGCGTTTTGTTTTCGTCGAGCTTCGAGTTTCCTGGCCGCTACACCCGCTGGGATATGGGGTTTGTCGATCCGCCGCTGGCCTTTACCGCGCGCGGGCGGAGCTTTTCGATCGATGCGTTGAACCCCCGCGGCCGCGTATTGCTCCCGGCGATTGCCCAGGCTGTTTCTGGCCTGCCGACGATTGGTCTCGGCCAAATCGGCGAGGACGCTCTGCGCGGTGAAGTCGCAGAGCCCGCGCAGCGCTTTCCGGAGGAGATGCGCAGTCGCCAGCCCTCGGTCTTTTCGGTCCTGCGCGCGCTGATCGATCTGTTCGGCAGCGCGGAGGATCAGCATCTCGGGCTCTATGGCGCCTTTGGTTATGACCTGGTGTTTCAGTTTGAACCGATGCGGCTAAAACTGCCGCGGCCCGACGATCAGCGCGACCTGGTGCTTTATCTGCCCGACGAGATCGTCGTCGTCGACCACATGCGCCAGATCGCAGCGACGCATCGTTACGAATTCGAGGTGGCGGGGGTGTCGACATTGGGGCTGCCGCGAGCAACTTCCAAGTCGACGTATCGCCTCGATCATGCCCCAGCCGCACGTCCGAGCGAGAGCGATCACGGTCCCGGCGAATATGCCTCCCTGGTCGAGCGCGCCAAGGAGTTGTTTGTTCGCGGCGACCTGTTCGAGGTCGTCCCCGGCCAGTTGTTTGCCGATCGCTGCCCCGACATGCCGAGCATCGTCTTTCGGCGGTTGCGTCAGGCGAACCCGGCGCCATACGGCGCGCTGATAAACCTGGGCGAGGGCGAGTTTTTGGTCTCCGCTTCGCCCGAGATGTATGTCCGCGTCGAAGGCAGGCGAATCGAGACCTGCCCGATCAGCGGCACTATCGCCCGCGGCCGCGACCCGGTCGAGGACGCTGAGCGCATTCGCGAATTGCTCAACTCGGCGAAGGATGAGAGCGAGTTGACGATGTGCACCGACGTCGACCGCAACGACAAATCGCGGGTATCGACGCCGGGCAGCGTGCGGGTGATCGGCCGCCGCCAGATTGAACTTTATTCACGGCTGATCCACACGGTCGACCACGTCGAGGGCGAATTGCGCCCTGAATTCGACGCCCTCGATGGGTTTCTCAGCCACACCTGGGCGGTCACCGTCACCGGCGCGCCAAAACTCTGGGCGATCCGCTTTATCGAGGACAACGAACGATCGGCGCGCCGGTGGTATGGCGGCGCGATCGGGCGCGTCACCTTCGACGGCAACATGAATACCGGGCTCACCTTGCGCACGATCCGGATGCAGGATGGCGTAGCCGAGGTTCGCGCCGGCGCCACCTTGCTCTATGACAGCGACCCGCAGGCCGAGGAGGCCGAAACCCGGCTCAAGGCCTCGGCGATGTTCACCGCGATCCGCGGCAAGGCGGCTGCCGTGCCGGGCGTCCAGGCCACGGTGAGGACAGGGACCAGCCGAGGCGCGCGGGTGCTGCTGGTCGACCATGAGGATTTGTTCGTCCACACACTGGCGAATTACATTCGCACGACCGGCGCCGGAGGTCGTGACGATGCGCCCCGACATGGCCCGCGCCGAATTGCGCCAGGGCGCCAAGCCGGATCTGGTTGTGCTGTCGCCGGGGCCGGGGCGCCCGTCGGACTTTGCGATGGCCGAGACGATCGAGCTCCTGGTCCGGAGCCGTCTCCCGGTCTTCGGCGTTTGCCTCGGGCTGCAAGGAATTGTCGAATATTTCGGCGGCGTACTCGATGTGCTCGAGGTTCCTTATCACGGCAAGGCATCGCTCGTCCGGGTGCTCGGCGGCAGGCTGCTGCGCGGCCTGCCCCGCGAGTTCACCGTCGGCCGCTATCATTCGCTGCACGCCCGCCGCAGCACCTTGCCGGCGGCGCTGTCAGTCACCGCGGAAACCACAGATGGGGTGATCATGGCGATCGAGCACGCCGATCTGCCGATTGCTGCGGTGCAATTCCATCCCGAATTGGTGATGACCCTCCGCGACGAAATCGGGATGCCGATCATCGGCGCGGTACTGCGTGGTCTCAGCGTTCACGCGGCATAGGATAGCCGCACCGTGATCCGGCCGTTGTGCTCCCTTGCCAGTTTGCGGTCAGCAGCCAAGCTGTGCAGGAAGTCGCGCAGCCCGGCAAAAGCCGCAGCTTCTTCATCGTCGAGTTCCCTTCTCGCCTGCGGCAGCACAACGCTCTCTGGAAGCGGCGGTGAGTGGGCTCCCTGGTACGCAATATCGACGCGCAGCTCGATCCCGTTATAGCTGACTCGTAACACCCCGGCCGGGCGGTGCGCATACTCTCCTAGGATGTAAGTCAGGACCGACTGCGCCTGGACGGCGGCGGTCTCGGCAACCTCGTGCGCCACTTTCCATTCCTGCGCCTTGTCGCGCAGCGAGGCGATCGCCGCGGCGATCGATCCGTCGGCCTCGCTCCATTTCGCCTCCGTCCGTTGGCGGGCGCCGAACCTGAACACCAAGGTCAGCACGATCGCGGCGGTCAGCCCGAGGGCGAGCGGACTGCTGGCGACGCTATGCGCCATGGGCGACAGGTGGCGGAAATAGTCGGGAAAGACATTCTCGCTCAGCGCGAGCAAGGTGGAGACCCCGATCACATAGACGCCGCGCGTGCCGGTCGGTCGCGACAGCATGATCTGCATCCCGCCGGTAATCATGAACGAGGCGGTAAACACCAACAGCGACCCCGCCACTTCCTGCGGCACCAAAAGGAACAATCCCGAGAGTTTGGGCGACAAGCCGCACACCAGCAGAATCGCCGACGAAGCAAAGGCGATTGCACGGCTTGTCGCTCCGGTCGCGCTGGAGATGCCGACGAGGCTCGGCGCGATATTCAAACCCGGCGCGCCGAGGGCAGCGCTGGCGATGGTGCCAAACCCGTCCGCCAGAACACCCTTGCGGATATTGATCATGTCCGGCCGACGCCAGGCGGCGTTGTTGATGCGCTGGCAGGTCGTGACCACGCCGACGGCGCGCAATGCGGCAGCCACCCCGGCGGCGAAAAACGCCGGCAACAGGCCGGGGTCGAATTGATAGTCCGGCAAGGTCAGGTGCGGAATTGCGATCCAAACCATGTCGCCTGCCGCCACTAGTTGCGCCGGCGTGACGAGCCCGACCAGCCAACCGGCGCTCATCCCGGTGAGCAGACCGATCAGCGAGCACAGCAGCCTTAGCGTGCCACGGCCCCAGATGCTCAGCGCAATGCACGATGACAGGGTCAACACGGTGACAATGAAGTGCAGCGGGAAGGCCGGCAGCGCTTCATGCCGCACGTCGAGGAACTCGCCGATCCCGACGACGCCGAGCTGCAGGCCGACGACAAATACGGTCAGCCCGCTGAGGATCGGCGTGACGACCAGGCGGAGGCGATTGAGCGAGAGACCGACCAGCACTTCAACGATACCGGCGAACAGGGTCATTCCGAGGACGAGCCGCATCCCGCCGATCTCGGCCGCGATTACCGAGGGGCCGAGATAAGTTGCGGAAAACACCGGCGGCGCCAGGAACCCCGAACCAATCGGTCCGCGCGGCAACGCCTGCAAGGCAGTCCCGACGGCCAGCGCGATGCACGCGATGCCCATCATGCCAACACTGTCGCTCGCAGGGGGCTTAACGTGGCGCAGAATGATCGCGACGATGATCAGGTAAATTGCCGTCATGATCGCGTATTGCAGACCAATCAGCACCAGCCGTAGCGGCGGTGGGATTTCGTCGACGGCATAAACCAGTTCCGCCGGCCGCAAATAGGGTTCGGCGGGCACGCTCGCATTTGTCGCTTTAGTCGGCTGAACCGGACTGTTCGCTTTGCCGAGCATCGGCTCAGGCCATTTGTCGCCGGGCTCGCGCGATCGAGCCGCGACCGGTCAGAACAGACGGTCGAGCGTCTCGGATCGGATCGCGACCGGGAAACGGGCGCGCAACGCCCGAGTGAACTCCTCGCCGATATCGGACCTTAGACCGGCGCCGATTTCGCGTGACAGCTCCGCAGTCGCGGTCTTCGCGGTGATCGGCGGCGTCTGTATCGCGCTCAACCGGGCGACGTAGGACCCGGTCCCGTCGGCGCCGGTGACGACGGCGTCGGGCTTGACCGTAAACAGCTTGGCAACCAGCGCGGCGGGAACCCCGTCGGCGCCCTGCGATTGCCGCAGCAGCGGCGGTGTGGTCGTCAACTTGAGGCCCTTAGCGGTGGCAAGGGCCGAGAGCTGCTCGCCCGACTTGGCCGCAGCGGCCAGCGCATCGGCCTCCTTGGCGACCATATCGCGCCGCTTTTCCGCCTGCCAGGCGGCGATCGCCTTATCTCTTACTTCAGCGAGTGGCCGAACAGCAGGGGGGACGATCTTGCTCACGGACAGCACGAAAATAGCGCCGTCGGAGGTTTGGGTGACCCGGCTGACGCGGCCTTGCTCGGTCGCAAAGGCGAGTTTCAGCACTTCGGACGGAGCAACCGGCAGCTCCACCGATTTGCCGCCGCGATCACGACCGTGCTCGTCGACCGCGACGACGACGTTCTTTTTCAGTCCGAATTTGGCGGCAGCCGCGTCGATGTCGGAGCCGCCCGCCAGCGCGTCATCAACGTTATTGGCGATTGTGTAGAGACGATCGACGGCTTCGTCGTGAGCGACGGCGGCCTGAAGTTTCGCCTTTGCTTCGCCAAAACTCTGCGTCTTCGGCGGCTCAATCTTAACGATTTGTAGAATGTGCCAGCCGAGCGGCGATTTCACCGGCTGGCTCGGCTTGTCCAGCGCCAATGAGAACGCAACCTCCGCCAACGCTTTTGGCAGTTCGGCACGGCTCGTCAGCCCAAGATCGATCGTCGCGGGATCCTGCCCAGCGATCGTGGTTGCGACCTCCTTCCAGTCCTTGCCGGCCGCGAGCGCTGCTTCAGCCACCTTAGCCTTGTCCTCCGACGGCGCCAGGATCTGTTGCACATCGCGGCGCTCGGGCACCACGAATTCGTCCTGGCGTTGGTCGTACTCCTTTTTGAGCCTGTCCTCGGGAATCTCGATCTTTCGGGCGATATCGGACGGGGTGATGCTCGCCATCGTGAATGCGCGATACTCTGGCGCACGGAACAGATCCTGATGGGCGTCGTAGAACTTGGTCAGCTCTGCGTCAGTCGGCTGCCCGACATCGCCGGCAACGGCATCGGGCAGCGCCACGACGTCAGCGATCCGCTTTTCGTTACGGTATTGATATAGGCGGTCGATCACCGTTTGCGGCGGCCTGACCCCCGCGGTCACCGCGCGCATCAGATCGCTACGCGGGATATCGCGTTTCATCCGCTCGACATACTGGCCTTCGGTCATGTGGTTTGCTGCGAGCAGCGCATCAAACGCGCCGTGGTTGAAAGCCCCGTTGGAACCCTTGAACATCGGGTCGGTTACGATGCCGTCGCGGATCACGTCGTCCGAAACATCGAGCTGTAGCCGCGCCGCCTCCTGGTCGATCAGACTCTGATCGATTAGCTGACCGAGCTCGTCGTCGATGACCCCCATCTGTTTTGCCTGCCGAAGATCGACGGCGCTGCCGAGCTGGCTGCTCAGGCGCTCGAGCGCCGGTTGCACCGCCGTTTGCAGGCTGCCGGCGTCGATGCTTTGGGTGCCGACCGTGGCCACCGTCGTATCCGTCGGACGATTGCGAAAGATGTCGCCGATCCCCCAGATCCCAAAGGTCACGATCAGGAGGGCGAATAGGCCTTTGACGAAGATAGACCCCGCCCTTGAGCGGATCGCTTGGAGCATGGAGGCGGCTGGCCTCTCGCTATGGCCCCGGACAGGTTGACCCGCCCGAATGCCGGTGTGATCGTAGACCGCTGGATGATAGGCACGCGCCGGCGGGGCCGCAACACCCCCGCCTGTTTGCCGCCGAGATAGGGGAGGGGCGGATGACAGAACGGACAAAGCTCATCGCCGGTAATTGGAAGATGAACGGCTTGCGCGCCGATGGCGTGGCGCTGGCCGGCGAGCTGGCGCAGCGGGCGAGAGCGGCGAAGGGCGCCGAAGCGCTCCACTGCGAGCTGCTGATATGTCCGCCCGCGACCCTGCTCTCGCCGGTGCATGAAACCATCGCCGGCAGCGACATTGCGCTGGGCGGACAGGATTGCCACGCCGCGCCCAAAGGCGCCTTTACCGGCGACGTCAGCGCCGAAATGTTGGCCGATTCCGGCTGCTCTTATGTCATTCTCGGGCATTCCGAGCGCCGCCACGGGCACGGCGAGACCGACGTCGACATCCGCGCCAAGCTGGCCGCGGCCGGGCGCGCCGGACTGAAACCGATCCTTTGCGTCGGTGAGACACAGCAGCAGCGCCAAGCCGGCCAGGCGGTCGCGGTTGTCTCGGCGCAGCTCATGGGTTCGATCCCCGACGGCGCCGCCGGTGATGGGTTGGTCATCGCCTATGAGCCGGTATGGGCGATCGGAACCGGGCTCAGTTGCGCCCTCGACGACATCGCTCAGATTCACGCGGCGATTCGCGCCCGTATGGCGCCGGCCACGCGCATCCTCTATGGCGGTTCGGTTAACCCGACGAACGCGGCCGGGATCCTTGCTCTGACCGATGTCGACGGCGCGCTGGTCGGCGGCGCCAGCCTCGACGCCGATTCGTTCTGGACGATCGCCCGCTGCGGTGGATAGGGCGATTCGGGGCAAGCTGGCCAGGGCGTAGAGAAGCGGCTAAAACCCCCCGATGATCGTTATTCTCCTGGTCATTCACATCATGGTCGCGATCGCGCTGGTCGGGGTCATTCTGCTGCAGAAGAGCGAAGGCGGGGCGCTTGGCATGGGCGGCGGTGGCATGTCGGGCTTTATGACCGGCCGGTCGACCGCAAATTTGCTGACCCGCGCGACCGCGATCCTCGCTGCCGCCTTCATGGCAACCAGCGCGCTGCTGGTGGTCATGCACAATCGTCAGACTGCGCCGGTGTCGATCATCGACCGGCCCGGACCGACTGTCCCGGCTGTGCCGCTGGCGCCAACCGCTCCGGCGGCTCCCGCCAAGCCGCAAGCGCCGACTCCTAGCGCGCCGCTCGCGCACTAATGGGGCCTCGCCCCAACCCTCCGCAACCGGGGGAGGGGGGAGGGAGGGCTCGCCGTTGTCATAATTAATGGGACTGGGGCGCGAGTTGCTGTAGGCTAAGATTCCATGACGCGGTTCATCTTCATTACCGGCGGCGTGGTCTCCTCCCTCGGCAAGGGCTTGTCGGCTGCAGCGCTCGGCGCGTTGCTGCAGGCGCGTGGCTTCAAGGTACGGTTGCGCAAGCTCGACCCGTACCTGAACGTCGATCCCGGGACGATGAGCCCATACCAGCACGGCGAAGTCTACGTCACCGACGACGGTGCCGAGACCGACCTCGATCTCGGCCATTACGAGCGGTATGTCGGGGTTGCCGCGCGGCGCAGTGATTCGGTAACCACCGGCCGGATCTATTCGACCGTGATCAGCCGCGAGCGGCGTGGCGAGTATCTCGGCGCCACGGTTCAGGTCATCCCCCACGTTACCGACGCCATCAAGGAGTTCATCCAGGCCGATCTCGACGGCGAGGATTTTGTGTTGTGCGAGATCGGCGGCACCGTCGGCGACATCGAGAGTCTGCCGTTCCTCGAAGCGATTCGCCAGCTTGGCAACGAGCTCGGCCGCGAGCGGGTGCTGTTCGTACACCTGACCCTGGTGCCCTACATCTCCTCGGCCGGCGAGCTAAAGACCAAGCCCACCCAGCACTCGACCAAGGAACTGCTCGGCCTCGGCATCCAGCCCGACATCCTGTTGTGCCGCTGCGACCGGCCGATCCCGCCCGGCGCGCGCAAAAAGATCGCGTTGTTCTGCAATCTACGCGAAAGCCGGGTCATTCCGGCTCTCGACATCGACACGATCTATGCGGTGCCCGCCGCCTACCACGCCGAGGGCTTCGACGATGAAGTCTGTCGCCATTTCGGACTCGATGCGGCCGCTCCGGACCTCGACCGTTGGAATGACATCGTCAATCTGATCCACCGACCGGAAGGACGAGTGACAATCGCCATTGTCGGCAAGTACACCCACCTTCCCGACAGCTATAAATCATTGGCGGAGGCGATGACCCATGGCGGCCTCGCCAACAATGTCGGGATCGATCTCGACTGGATCGATTCCGAGGTGTTCGAGGCCGAGACCGAGGCGGTCCATCAGCTCGAAGGGGTTCACGGCATCCTGGTCCCCGGCGGTTTCGGCGAGCGCGGCACCGAAGGCATGATCGAAGCCGCCCGCTTTGCTCGCGAGCGCCGGGTGCCGTATTTCGGCATCTGCTTTGGCATGCATATGGCGGTGATCGAAGCGGCGCGCGATCTCGCCGATCTTTCCGGCGCGGGCTCGACCGAATTCGGGCCGTGTCTGCATCCGGTGGTCGGGCTGATGACCGAATGGATGCACGGCAACACAATCGAACGGCGTAATTCGAACGAAGATCTCGGCGGGACGATGCGACTGGGCGCCTATGAGGCGGTGCTGGCGGCTGGCAGCCGAGTCGCCGAAATCTATGGCGCCGAGCATATCAGCGAGCGACATCGCCACCGCTACGAGATC
The DNA here is from genome assembly GCA_963774345.1 of uncultured Alphaproteobacteria bacterium. Classification (GTDB taxonomy): domain Bacteria; phylum Pseudomonadota; class Alphaproteobacteria; order ATCC43930; family CGMCC-115725; genus AP-15. The sequence continues at coordinate 153,602 of CAVZFB010000028.1, read as the reverse complement.
AATATCGGCTACAAGGACCGGCTGGAAGCCGCCGGGCTGCGCTTTTCGGGAATGTCGCCCGACGGCGTCCTGCCGGAGATCGTCGAGTTGCCCGATCACCCGTGGTTCATCGGCGTGCAGTTTCATCCCGAGCTCAAATCGACCCCCTTCACGCCGCACCCGCTGTTCAGCTCGTTCATCCGTGCCGCGCGCGACCAGTCGCGCCTGGTGTGAGATTGACGTCGAAAGCGCCTGTCATTGCGAGCGCAGCGAAGCAATCTCGTTGCGGCATCGCCTCCCTTGGTCGGGATCGCTTCGTCGCTCTGCTCCTCGCAATGATATTTATGGCATCGCGCAATGACCCCTCGTCACGTCACCGTCGGCGACATCACCCTTGGCAACGATCTGCCGCTGGTGTTCATCGTCGGGCCGAACACGCTCGAATCGCGGGCGCATGCGCTGGAGATGAGTGCAGCGCTGGCCGAGATCGCGGCCAAGCTGAAAATTGATCTGATCTACAAAACCTCGTTCGACAAGGCGAACCGCTCATCGATTTCGGGCGCGCGGGGCATCGGGCTGACGGCGGGACTGCCGATCCTCGCCGAGGTCCGCGAGGCGACGGGCCTGCCGGTGCTGACCGACATTCATGCGCCCGAGCAATGCGCGCCGGTCGCCGAAGTTGTCGATATTCTACAAATCCCGGCCTTTCTCTGCCGCCAGACCGATCTGCTGCTCGCGGCCGGCAAGACCGGCAAGCCGATCAACGTCAAGAAGGGCCAATTCCTGGCGCCCTGGGACATCAGGCACGCCGCGGCAAAGATCGCCTCGACCGGCAACGAGCAAATCCTGCTGTGCGAGCGCGGCGTGAGCTTCGGCTACAACACCCTCGTCGTCGATATGCGCGCGCTGCCGATCATGGCGCAGACCGGCTACCCGGTCGTGTTCGACGCGACCCATTCGGTGGCGCAGCCGGGCGGCCTCGGCGACCGTTCGGGCGGAGAGCGCGAATTCGCGCCTGTCCTCGCGCGCGCCGCCGTCGCCGTCGGGGTCGCCGCAGTCTTTATCGAAACCCATCAGGATCCCGACCGAGCGCCCTGCGAAGGTCAGACGATGTTGCCGCTCAAGGCGCTTGCCGGCGTTGCTCGAAACCCTGATCGCGTTCGACCGGCTCGCCAAGGCCCGTCCGGCGATGCCGGTTTGCTGAGAGACCGGGGGTCGCCCTGCCACCTGTAGCCAAAACGAGAACGCGATGACCGCGATCGCCGATATCCATGCCCGCGAGATCCTCGACAGCCGCGGAAATCCGACTGTCGAGGTTGAGGTCACGCTCGACGGCGGGACGATCGGCCGGGCAGCGGTGCCGTCCGGCGCCTCGACCGGCGCGCATGAGGCGATCGAAAAGCGCGATGGCGGTCAGCGCTTTGGCGGTAGGGGCGTGCTTCAGGCGGTCGAGGCGGTCAACGGCGAGATCTTTGATGCGCTTTCGGGCTTCGACGCGGCCGACCAGCTGGCGCTCGACCGGGTACTGATCGAGCTCGACGGCACCCCGAACAAGGCGCGGCTCGGCGCCAACGCGATCCTCGGCGTCAGCCTCGCCGCGGCCAAGGCTGCCGCCGCCGATCTTGCGCAGCCGCTCTATCGCTATGTCGGCGGCGTGTTCGCCCGCACCCTTCCGGTGCCGATGATGAACATCATCAATGGCGGCGTGCATGCCGACAACCCGATCGACATCCAGGAATTCATGGTCATGCCGGTCGGCGCCGCTTCCGCAACCGAGGCGATTCGCGCCGGTTCCGAAATCTTTCACGCCTTGCGCAAAAAGCTCGCCGACGCCGGCCACAACACCAATGTCGGCGACGAGGGCGGATTTGCCCCGAACCTCGCTTCGGCCGATACCGCGCTGGGGTTCATCATGCAGGCGATCGAAGCCGCCGGCTACCATCCGGGCGACGACGTGGTCCTGGCGCTCGACCCGGCCGCGAGCGAGTTCTACCGCGACGGCGCATATCGGCTGGAAGGCAGGACCCTCGATTCGGAGGCTTTGATCGCCTATTGGCGCGATCTGGTCGACCGCTACCCGATCGTGTCGATCGAGGACGGAATGGCCGAGGACGATTGGGACGGCTGGGTGCTGCTGACGCGCGAGTTGGGCGGCAGGATTCAACTCGTCGGCGACGATGTCTTTGTCACCAACCCCGAGCGGCTGCGTGACGGTATCGCGCGCGCCGCCGCCAACGCGCTGCTCGTCAAGGTCAACCAGATCGGCACCCTCTCCGAGACGCTTGACGCGGTCGAAATCGCCCAGCGGGCAGGGTGGGGGACGGTGTTCTCGCACCGCTCGGGCGAAACCGAGGATACGACGATCGCCGATCTGGCGGTCGCCACCAATAGCGGCCAGATCAAGACCGGATCGCTGTCGCGCTCGGACCGGATCGCCAAATACAACCAGCTGATCCGAATCGAGGAGCAGCTCGGCGGCGGCGCCGTTTACGGCGGCCGCTCGGTCCTCGCGCGCTCGGCCCCCGCGCCACGCCGAGGTTGACGGGCGGCTCGGCTGGTGCTGCTGTTGCGCGATGATCCTAATGCGCGAATTGCGGAAGCGGGCACGGGTCGTCGTCGGCCCCATCCTTGGGATCGCCCTGACCGCCTATTTCGCCTACAACCTCGTCGAAGGCGATCGCGGGTTCATCGCCTGGACGCGGCTCACCCGGCAACTTCGAGCCGAGGACGCCCGTCTCGACGCGCTACGCGCCCAGCGTGCGGCGCTCAAGCTAAAGGTGTCGGACCTGACCCCGAGCCATCTCGACCCCGATCTGCTCGACGAACGGGTCCGGGGGACCTTGAATCTCGTCGGACCGAACGAGCGGGTGATCATGAAGCCAGCGGCGGACCCGCCGACTACGCCCCAAGCATCCTCGGGGAACACTCCAGGCGGTCCGCCGGTCCGGTGATTTCCTCTGTGCCGACGACGATTTGAACAGGTCGAGATTGCCAAGGTCGCGATTGCATAGGAATGGATTTGCCACCATGCTCCGGGCCAGCTTTTGGCAATGAGTTTGGGCGTATGCCCGGAGGGAGCGGATGGCAGCAGGACGCAAGGCCAAGCCTGTCGGCGTCGCCGAACTCGATGCCTCACCAAAGGAATTGCTCGGCTTTTATCATGACATGCTGCTGATCCGGCGCTTTGAGGAGCGCGCCGGACAGATGTACGGCATGGGACTGATCGGCGGGTTCTGCCACCTCTATATCGGACAGGAAGCGGTCGTCGTCGGCATGCAAGCGGCGCTGAAGATTGGCGACACCGTCATCACCTCCTACCGCGATCACGGGCACATGCTGGCCTGCGGCATGGACCCCAAGGGCGTCATGGCTGAATTGACCGGTCGCCGCACCGGTTACTCGCACGGCAAAGGCGGGTCGATGCACATGTTCAGCCGCGAAAAGAATTTTTTCGGCGGCCACGGCATCGTCGGCGCGCAGGTACCGATCGGCACTGGGCTGAGCTTCGCCCATCGCTATCGCGATGACGGGCTGATCTCGGTCACCTATCTCGGTGATGGCGCGATCAACCAGGGTCAGGTTTACGAAAGCTTTAACATGGCGGCATTGTGGAAACTGCCGGTCGTTTATGTCATCGAGAACAACCGTTACGGGATGGGAACGTCGATCGACCGCGCGTCGGCCCGGACCGATTTGTTCCATCGCGGCATGGCGTACGGCATTCCCGGGGAGCAGGTCGACGGCATGAATGTGCTGGCGGTGCACGAAGCCGGGCTCGCCGCCGCAGAGCATGCGCGCTCGGGTCAAGGCCCGCTGATCCTCGAGATGTCGACCTATCGCTATCGCGGCCATTCGATGTCCGACCCGGCAAAATATCGAACCCGCGACGAGGTCGACCGGATGCGCACCGAGCACGATCCAATCGATCAAGCGCGCCGGCGGCTGATCGAGGGCGGGACCAGCGAGGCGGCGCTAAAGGCGATCGACGCCGAGGTCAGGGACCGCGTCACCGAGGCTGCGCAATTCGCGCAGGACAGCCCGGAGCCGGACCCAGCCGAGCTGTGGACGGACGTGTTGGTCGACGCCTGAGCCGCGAACGATTATTCTGTTTGCCGGGACGCGCGCCCAAGCCGTGGCAGGCGAGTCCCGATATGCGGCAAAGCCCGCAGGAGACCGCGATAACTCATGGCTACCGAAGTGCTGATGCCGGCGCTGTCGCCGACGATGACCGAGGGCAAGATCGCGCGCTGGTTGAAGAGCGAAGGCGAGCCGGTCAGAGCCGGCGATGTGCTGGCCGAAATCGAGACCGACAAGGCGACGATGGAAGTTGAAGCTGTCGACGAGGGCGTACTCGCCAAGATCGTGATCCCCGAAGGGACCGACCACGTCGCGGTCAATACCCCGATCGCGTTGATCGCCGGGAATGGGGAGGACGCGGCCGAGGCCCATCGGGCGCCGCCATCCGCGAATGGTCGGCAAAGGGCGGTAGCCGAGGACACGACGACGGCGCGGCCGCCGCAACCTACGTCACAACCCGCGCCGTCACGCGCGCCACCGGCGCCCGCCCGCGCAGCTCCGGCGGCGGAGGCCGAATACACCGGTCCGACCCGGACGATTACGGTGCGTGAGGCGTTGCGCGATGCGATCGCCGAAGAGATGCGGCGCGACGACACGGTGTTTCTGCTCGGCGAAGAGGTCGCCGAATACGAGGGTGCCTATAAGGTCAGCCAGGGACTGCTGCAGGAGTTCGGGCCGCGGCGCGTCATCGACACGCCGATCACCGAGCAGGGCTTTACCGGGCTGGGAATCGGAGCGGGTTTTGCCGGACTACGCCCGATCGTCGAATTTATGACCTTTAATTTCGCGATGCAAGCAGTTGATCAGATTGTTAACTCTGCATCAAAGACGCGCTACATGTCGGGCGGCCAGATGGGCTGTCCGATTGTCTTCCGCGGGCCCAACGGCATCGCCGCTCGGGTCGCCGCGCAGCACTCGCAATGCTACGCCAGCTGGTACGCGCACTGCCCTGGGCTTAAGGTCGTGGCTCCCTATACCGGCGCCGATCACAAGGGCTTGCTGAAATCGGCAATCCGCGATCCCAACCCAGTCGTCTTTCTCGAGCACGAACTGGTCTATGGGGAAAGCTTCGCTGTCCCTGACGACCCCGAATTTCTGGTACCGATCGGCAAAGCGCGCATTGCCAAGCCGGGAGAGCATGTCACGATCACCGCGTTCTCGCGCATGGTAAAGCTCGCGCTGCAAGCCGCTCAGGAACTGGAAAAGGCCGGCATCTCGGCTGAGATCATCGATCTGCGCAGTCTGCGTCCGTTCGATTTCGACACCGTCGTGGCCTCGGTCAAAAAAACCAACCGGATCGTCGCGGTCGAGGAGGGGTGGCCGTTTGCCGGCATCGGCGCGGAAATCGCGGCACTCGTCATGGAGCGGTGTTTTGACTGGCTCGATGCTCCGGTCAAGCGGGTCTCAGGCAAGGATGTGCCGCTGCCCTATGCCGCGAACCTCGAACACCTGGCGGTGCCGCAAGTCGAGGACATCGTCGTCGCCGCCCGCGAGGTCGCCTACCGCTAGGTCGGCTCGCTCGACCGAGGAAGTGATCATGCCGATCGAAATCCTGATGCCGGCGTTGTCGCCGACGATGACCGAAGGCAACCTCGCCAGATGGGTCAAGAAAGAGGGCGACGCGGTGCATTCGGGCGACGTGCTCGCCGAAATCGAGACCGATAAGGCAACCATGGAGGTCGAGGCCGTCGACGATGGGCGGGTCGGTAAGATCCTGGTTCCCGAGGGGACGCAGGGCGTCAAGGTCAACCAGCCGATCGCGCTGCTGCTCGGCGAAGGCGAGGATCCGTCGGCACTAACAACCTTCGCCGCATCTGTCGCCAAGCCTGTTCCGACCGCCGCGCCCGCCGAAGCAGAGCCGCAACCGGCCCCGGCAGCTGCGGTGATGCCCGCGACCGGCCGGCCCAACGGCAATGGCCGGATTTTCGCCAGCCCCTTGGCCCGCCGCATGGCGCAGCAGGCCGGTCTTGACCTTGCCGCGATCATCGGTTCGGGGCCGCAGGGCCGGATCGTCAAAGCCGATATCGATGCCGCGCTTTCGACAGCGCGCGCCGCACCCGCTACCGCGGCTCCGGCGGCCCGGCCGGGGACAGCCGCGCCGGTAACACCTTTGCCTATACCGCCTGCCGCGCCCGCGTTGTCGAAAGAGCGAGTGGTGGCATTGGCCGGCAACGCACCTTATACCGAGCGGCCCCTCAACGCGATGCGCCGCGTCATCGCCCGGCGCCTGACCGAGTTGAAGCAGACCGTCCCCCACTTCTATCTGACGATAGATTGCGAGATCGACGCGCTGCTCAAGATCCGTTCTGAATTAAACGCCAAATCCGATACTTATCGCATTTCTGTCAACGATTTTGTGATCCGTGCGGCGGCCCTCGGCTTGCGTCAGGTGCCGGCGGCCAATGCGTCGTGGAGCGACGAGGCGATCCTGCTATGGGACACGGTCGACATCGCCGTCGCCGTGGCGCTCGACGACGGACTGATCACGCCGATCGTCAAGCAGGCCGACCGCAAGGGGCTGGCGACAATCGCCAACGAAGCCAAAGACCTAGCCGCGCGCGCCCGAGCCGGCAAATTGAAGCTCGAGGAGTTTCAGGGCGGGACCTTCTCGATCTCGAATCTCGGGATGTTCGGGGTTCGCGAATTCGCGGCGGTGATCAACCCGCCGCAGGGCGGCATCCTTGCCGTCGGCGCCGGCGAGAAGCGCCCGGTCGTCAAAAACGGCGCGCTCGCGGTGGCCACGGTGATGAGCTGCACCTTGTCCTGCGACCACCGCGCCGTTGACGGCGCGGTCGGCGCGCAATTCCTCGCCGCCTTCAAGAAGCTGATCGAAGACCCGCTGACGATGCTGCTGTGACGCAGGACGGGTGAGATGGCCGACAATTCTTTCGATCTAATCGTTTTAGGCGGCGGGCCCGGCGGCTATGTCGCGGCCATCCGGGCAGCGCAGCTCGGCATGAAGGCAGTGGTTGTCGAGCGCGATCAGCTCGGCGGTATCTGCCTCAATTGGGGATGCATTCCGACCAAGGCATTGCTGCGCAGTTCAGAGATTTACCATATCCTCCATCACCTCGATCAATACGGGTTTTCGGCAAAGGACATCCGCTTTGACGCCGGCAAGGTCGTGGCCCGCTCGCGCGCCGTCGCCAAGCAGCTTTCGAATGGCGTCGCCTATTTGTTGAAAAAGAACAAAGTCAGTGTGATTGATGGGCAAGGGCGTCTGGCTGGCAAGGGGCAACTGGCTGTCGAGAAAGACGGAATGTCCGTCGCAGAGCTCACCGCGCCGCATATCATCCTTGCCACCGGCGCGCGGGCGCGGGCGCTCCCGGGGATCGAACCCGATGGTGAGGCTGTGTGGACCTATAAAGAGGCAATGGTCCCACCCGCGATTCCGAAATCTTTGCTTGTCATCGGCTCGGGTGCAATCGGGATTGAATTCGCCAGTTTTTACAATGACATGGGCGCCGAAGTCACGGTCGTGGAAGTGCTCGACCGCGTGCTTCCGGTCGAGGACGAGGAGATCTCGGCTTTTGCCCGGAAGGCATTTGAGAAGCAAGGAATCAAGATCCATACCGGGGCGACGGTGAAGGCCCTCGAGCACACCGGCGAGCAAATCACCGCGCAAATCGAGGCCGGCGAAAAGGCGTTCGCGGTGACGGTCGATAAGGTGATCCTGGCTGTCGGGATCGTCGGCAATGTCGAGGATATCGGCCTCGAAAACACCGGCGTCGAGGTGCAGCGAACCCATGTCGTCGTCGATCAGTGGCTGCGCACCGGTGAGCCTGGCGTTTATGCGATCGGGGATCTCGTCGGCCCGCCCTGGTTGGCGCACAAGGCGAGCCATGAAGGGGTGATCTGCGTCGAGCACATCACCGGGGTCAACGATGTGCACCCGCTCGATGTCCACAACATTCCCGCCTGCACCTATTGCCGTCCGCAGGTGGCCAGCGTCGGCCTGACCGAGAAAGCCGCCAGGGACGCTGGTTACGAGGTCAAAATCGGGCATTTCCCATTTATCGGCAACGGCAAGGCGATTGCGCTGGGCGAGCCCGAAGGCATGGTCAAGACGGTGTTCGACGGCAAGACCGGCGAGCTGCTGGGAGCGCACATGGTCGGCGCCGAAGTGACCGAGCTGATCCAGGGCTACACGATCGCCAAGACCCTGGAGACGACCGAGGCCGAGCTGATCCGCACGATCTTCCCGCACCCGACCCTGTCGGAAACCATGCACGAGGCCGTGCTCGCCGCCTATGGCCGGGCCATCCATATCTAGCATGCGGCGCTTGGGTGTGGGGACCGATGAACACAGCGTACATATCGGCGCTGGCGGCGCTGGCCGGAACGGCAGTCGGCGGCATCACCTCGTTCGCCACTTCATGGGTGACCCAGCAGGCGCAAACGAGGAGCCAACGGCTGGCTGCCGAAAGGGACAAACGAGAAGACCTGTTCGGCCGCTTTGTCGACGAGGCGGCAAAACTATATTCCGACGCCCTGCAAAACCGGCGGGAGGACACCGCTGCCCTGATGGTGATCTACGGCCTGACCAACCGCATACGCCTGATAGCGTCGGCACGGGTCGTCGAGAGCGCGGAAACGGTGTCACGTACCATCATGGATACCTATCTCGCGCCAAACATGACGCTCGAGGAGGTGCGGTCGACATGGATCGACCGACATATCGACCCGCTGCGCGACTTCAGCGAAGCATGCCGCGAGGAACTGGGTATTTTCGGCCGGTTCTGATCCGAAGCACGCCCGCGTCCGAGCTTGACGCCTCCGGCCGCGCCATCCACTTCTAGCCGATGGATTCTTCGATGAATTCGCCGGCCGGGACCGTGCTGCGCCATCCGGAAAAGGTCCATCGGCCCGATAGCCCGATCCCGCGCAAGCCTGATTGGCTGCGGGTTCGGGCGCCGGGTTCGCCCGAATACCAGGCGACGCGGCGGCTGATGCGCGAGTTGCGGCTCAACACCGTATGCGAAGAAGCGGCCTGCCCGAATATCGGCGAGTGTTGGAAACTGAAACACGCGACGATGATGATCCTCGGGCAGGTCTGCACCCGCGCCTGCACCTTTTGCAACGTCGCTACCGGCCGGCCCGATCTTGTCGACCCGCAAGAGCCCGAACGTGTCGGCGCGGCGGTCGCCGCCCTTGCGCTCGCCCACGTCGTGGTCACCTCGGTCGACCGCGACGACCTTGACGATGGCGGCGCCGGGCAGTTCGCCCGGACCATTGCGGCGATCCGCACCGCTGCCCCTGCCACGACCATCGAGGTGCTGACTCCCGATTTTCTGCGCAAGGAGGGGGCGCTCGAAACCGTCGTCGCGGCCCGGCCAGACGTCTACAACCACAATCTCGAAACCGTACCGCGTCTTTACGGCGAGGTAAGGCCCGGCGCTCGATACTTTCATTCGCTACGGCTGCTCGATCAGGTCAAACGCCTCGATCCGGCTCTGTTCACCAAGTCGGGGATCATGGTTGGGCTTGGCGAGGACCGGACCGAGGTGCTCCAGGTGATGGACGATTTGCGCGCCGCTGATGTGGATTTCCTGACGATCGGGCAATATCTGCAGCCGACGTCGAAACATCATGCGATCGCCCGCTTTGTGACGCCGGAAGAATTCGCCGGCTATAAAAGTTTTGCGCTCGGCAAGGGCTTTCTGCTGGTTTCGGCCTCGCCGTTGACCCGATCCTCCTACCACGCGGGCGAGGATTTCGCGCGACTGCGCGCCGCCCGCGTTGCCAAGCTCGCCGCCGCCGGCTGATCCTGCCGCGATGCCGACCCATGCCGAACAGCGTGTGCTTCCCTACACGCCGGAGCAGCTTTTCGCGCTGGTCGCCGATATCGAGCGCTATCCCGAATTCCTGCCTTGGTGCATTGGTGCGCGCATCAAGGAGAGGCAACCCAATCTTGTCGTCGCCGATCTGATCATCGGGTTCAAAGTATTCCGCGAGCGCTTTACCTCGCGAGTGGTCCTCGACCCGCCGGGAAAGATCGATGTGACCTATGCCGAGGGGCCATTCCGCTATCTGGACAACCACTGGACCTTCGAACGGGCGCCGGAAGGCTGCCGCATCGGCTTCTTCGTCGATTTCGAATTCAAGTCGCGACTGATGCAAAAGGTAATCGAGGTTCTGTTCAGTGAAGCGGTGCGCCGCATGGTCAGCGCCTTCGAAAAGCGTGCTTGCGATCTCTACGGCGCTCCGGCGCAGGGCGGCGCCAAACGGGCAGCGGTCTGATCTGCTGCCGGACCAAGGGCGGTGCGACCTTCCCGCTTTGGTGCGCACGCCGTGGCCCTTATGCTGAATTGTCGAAGCTTTCAGCTGCCGTCGAGGGGTATCTTCAATGCCGCAAAAGACCGTCGTCTACGCCAGCGTCGGGCCGGAGCTGACGCAGTACGACCTCGATATCGAAAACGCCACCCTCTCCAAGCGTGGCGCCGTGACCTTGCCGGCAAATGTGCACTACGCCTGGCCGCACGCCTCACGGCAATTTCTCTATGTGGCGTCGAGCGACAGCGCATCGGGGATCGGCGGGCCGGTCGGCCAGAGGCACAACGTCACAGCTTTTCGTATCGATCCCGCCTCGGGCGCGTTGACGCCGCATGGCGATCCGATCGCGCTGCCGACCCGCCCGATCCACATCACCAGCGACATTCCGTCGCGGAACCTCTTGGTTGCTTACAGCAATCCGAGCGGACTCCGGGTTTACCGGGTCAATCCCGACGGAACGCTAGGCGCCGAGGTCGCGCAGCCCGGCGCGATCGATTACGGCATCTACGGGCACCAGGTGCGAGTAAGCCTGGACAATCGGCTGGTTATTCTGGTCACGCGCGGCCACGACGCGGCGGCCGGCAAACCGGAGGAGCCAGGCGCGCTGAAAGTTTTCCACTACGAGAACGGATCGCTGAATAACGAAGTCTCGGTCGCGCCTGGCGGCGGCTATGGGTTTGGGCCGCGCCATCTTGATTTCCACCCGGCCAAGCCCTGGGTCTATGTGTCCTTGGAGCGGCAGAACCGGCTCGACATGTTCGCGATCGACGGCGACCGGCTGTCCGGGGCTCCGCTATTCAGCAAAGGCACCCTGGGCGAGCCGGGCAATATCCGCGGGCGGCAGGCAGCCGGCACGGTCCATGTCCATCCGAATGGCCGCTTTGTCTATGTCGCCAATCGCGCTTCAAGCACGGTCGGGGAGGGGGCGCAACGCGTCTTTGCCGGCGGCGAAAACACGCTGGCGGCCTACGCCATCGACCCCGCAACCGGCGAGCCCAGCCCGATCCAGCATGTCGATACCCGCGGCATCCATTGCCGCACCTTTCACATCGACCCGAGCGGCCAAATCCTTGTCGCAGCGCACATCATGGGATTGCCGGTCAAAGACGGCGCGACAATCCGAGAGATGCCGGCGTGTCTTTCGGTCTTTCGCATCGGCGCCGACGGCAAGCTCGATTTCGCGCGCAAATACGATGTCGATGTCGGCAACCGCCAGATGTTTTGGATGGGGATGGTTTAGGCCACCGCGAGGGGAACAGGTGGCGGCGCCTTTCACACCGGAGCGAGCGGCCGGTGCGGCGGAGGAGGGGGCTCGACCCGGATCGGATCGCCCGGGCGGACCTCGCCTTCGGCCAGCACGACACCCATGATCCCGGCCTTGCGCACAAGATTGCCGCGCTCGTCGCGTCCGAGCGTCGCGGCCATCAGCCCCTTTTGGATCTTGTCGAGCTGAGCGCAGGGGTTGCGCAGCCCGGTGACCTCGACGACGGCGCTGGAGCCGAGATGCAGCTGCGCGCCGGTCGCGAGGCCAAGCAGATCGACCCCTGATGTCGTGACGTTCTCGCCCATCTGCCCAGGCGCCACGGTGAAACCCGCTTCCCGTAGCTCGTCGTGCAGTTCGGCATGGACGAGGTGCACCTGACGCAGATTGGGTTGGGTCGGGTCCCGCGCAACACGTGAGCGATGCTTCACCGTGGTGCCGAGATGGGCATCGCCCTCGACACCCAGCCCGGCCACGAGCTTGATGCAGTCTTCATTCGACTTGACCAAGCTGTGCCGCGGGCTGCGGCTCACCGCCGTCACAATTCCTCCCATCGGGATTACCCTTTGCCGTTATTCGGCCGCCGCCGGCAGCGGGCGCGGCAAGATGCTGTCGTAGAGTTCGGGGCGCTGCCATTGCGACAACAGGCCCTGCTTGGTGCCGCAGAATGGGGTCTTGTCGTTGCCGTCCCAGCCGGCGCGCAATTCGCGCACTCGGTCGAGGCTGACCTGCACCACCGACATCCCGACATTAATGCTCTCGTAATGCGTCCGCTCCGGGCCGGCGATGATCGCCAGCCCGCGCTCCGTCGCCGGATCGAAGATGTTGCGGGTCGAGACGACCAGCGCCAAATTCTCGATCGCCCGCGCCCGCAGCAGGGTGTGCCAAGTCTCCCAAAGATTCCCGGTGCCACTGAGGCCAGCCGGGAGAAAGATGATCTCCGCCCCGCGCAACGCCAACGCACGCGACACCTCGGGCATGTAGACCTCGCTGCACATGCCGAGCCCGATTTTGCCGTGGACCGTGTCGAAGACCGGGAACGCGTCGCCGGGGACCCATTCGAACTCCCACACTCCGCCACCGCCGGTGCGGCTCGAATAGATCCACGGGCCATTCGGATGAGTGCGGCGATACCGCGCGGGGTTGCGTCCGTCGGGATAGGCCATGCAGGTCAGATTGTAGGCAGTCCTTTTAGCGTCATCGATCGGCTCCATCGTGCCGAATACGGCATGGGTCCCGAATTTGTGGGCCGCCTCGGCGATTCGGGCCGATGGGTCGTAGCCGGCCGGCATCCGCCACGGCCCCGGATAGGATTTCGGGAAACAGACGAAGTCCGCACCCTCACCGGCTGCCCGCTCGATCCATTTGACCGCGTCGTCGACGTTCTTTGCGTCGTCGGGCGGCGGGTTCGTATGCGGCTGGACCACCGCAATGTTGAAGCTGCTCATGAGGATGGCCTCCTTACTGGCTGCGGGCTTCGTCCGCCAGCAGGCCGAGCGCCAGCCGCAAGGCTGCATCGCGCACCGCCGCACGGTCGCCGGGGAACACGCGGCGCTCGGTTCGGGGGGACCTTCCGCGGCGGGCGAGGCCGCAATGGATTAGCCCGACCGGCTTCTCGGAGCTGCCGCCGCCCGGTCCGGCGACGCCGGTAATCGAGACTGCGAGATCGACCGGAGCGCGGGTAAGGGCGCCCTCGGCCATCGCCGCGGCGGTTTCGGCGCTGACCGCACCGTGAGCGGCGATCACCTCGGGGGGAACCCCGAGCAATTCCGATTTGGCTTCATTCGAATAGGGCACAAAACTGCGCTCAACCACGTCGGACGAGCCGGCGACCGCCGTCAGCGCCGCCGCGACCAGGCCACCGGTGCAAGATTCGGCGGTCGCCACATGCCAGCCGCGCGCACGGCACGCATCAACCACCGATGTCGCCAGATCAAGCGTTTCAGGATCGAACACCGAACACTCCGCCAATCACCAACAGCACCGATAGGACGAGGACAGCGTAAACCGCAGCCAAAAGGTCGTCGAGCATGACGCCGAGACCGCCGGTAATGTCCCGGTCGGCCCAGCGCACCGGCCATGGCTTCCAGATGTCAAAGATCCGGAACAGCAAGAAGGCCAGGATCCAGGCGAGCGGATCGCGTGGTGCGGCCAGCAGGACGAGCCATTGCCCTGCGACCTCGTCGATTACCAGGAACCCAGGATCTTTGATCCCACTCGTCTTGATGACGGCCGCCGCCGCCCACCATCCAGTGAAAAAGACGATCGCAACGGCGATGGCGAGCCCGGTTGCGCCCCACAGGCTGCGGATTGCCCAGGCAAAGGGCAGGGCCGCTAGCGATCCCCAAGTGCCGGGCGCTATCGGGATCAGCCCCACCCCGAACCAGGTCGCGAGCAGCACCGCCGGATGCCGCAGCGGCAGGCCGAGACGCGCCTTCGACGGCGTAATTTCGCAACTCAATTTTTCGCGTCGTCGTGACCGGGCTTGTCCCGGTCATCCAGGGGGTTGCCATGAAACGGTTCGTGGATTTTCGGACCAAGTCTGAGCACGACGAAGGCGGACGGGTCCGGAAGCATCTATAACGGCAGGCGGACGGTGGCGACGGCTTGCGCGGCGATGCCTTCGCCGCGGCCGGTGAAGCCGAGGCGATCGGTCGTCGTTGCCTTCACGCTGACGCGCTCGGCCGCGATGCCGAGAATCTCGGCAATCCGCTCGACCATCGCTGCGCGATGAGGGCCGATTTTCGGTCGCTCGCAGATGATCGTCACGTCGACCGCCGCAACAGCGCCGTCCCGCGCGCCTACGAGATCGGCCGCGTGGCGTAGAAATTGATCCGAGGCTGCACCGCGCCAGCGCGGATCACCGGGCGGGAAATGCATACCGATATCGCCGGCTCCGATCGCGCCTAGCAGCGCGTCGGTCAGCGCATGGAGGCCGACATCGGCGTCGGAATGACCAACCAAGGCTTCACCGTGCGGGATTTCGACCCCGCAGATGAAAATCCGATCCCCGGGTCCAAAGGCGTGGACGTCGAAACCTTGCCCGACGCGTACATCGCCGCGCCGGGCGGCGATCAGACGTTCGGCGGCGGCGAGGTCTTCGGTTGTCGTCACCTTCAGATTGTCCTCGCTGCCGACAACCAGCTGCGGCGCCAGCCCGGCCGCCTCGGCGACCGCCGAATCGTCGGTCAGCTCAGTTCCGGCAGCGGCATGATGCGCGGCCAGGATCTGATCGAATTGAAAGCCTTGGGGGGTTTGCGCGCGCCATAGCTCGGCTCGGTCCACCGTCGCCCGGATCATTCCGCTCTCGGCGCGCTTGATCGTATCGCGCAGCGGCAGGCAAGGAATAACCGCCGGCGCCTCGTCGAGCGCTTGGATGACCCGGTCGATCAGCGCCGTGTCGGGAAATGGCCGCGCTCCGTCATGGATCAGCACGCGCTGCGGGCGATACGGCGCCAACGCCTCGAGCCCGAGCCTGACAGAATTCCTGACGGGTGGCGCCGCCCGCGACCGGCGGCAGCACCGGCAAGCCGGCGACGGCGTCATCGAACAGCGCTCGATCCTCCGGCCGGATCGCCACCAGCACCCCGGTGACCCGGCGATGCCGGGCCAAAGCCGCCACCGCATGCCGCAACACCGTGGCTCCGTCGAGCGGCAGGTATTGCTTGGGCACGTCGCCGCCGAATCGGCTCCCCCGGCCCGCCGCGACGACGAGTGCATAAACCGATTCCATACGTAAAATTAGCTGATTGGGCGCGCCTTTGCCACCGCTGCCGATCTCCGGACCGTGCGCGCAGCACTATTCTTGATGTTGCACTGCAAAAAGAAACGGATTAGTGTCTGCCCAATCACTAGGCAAGTCTAACATCTGCTCAAAGAATGACCATTTCGCTCGGTTCTCTAACACTCGAAGATCCGGTGATCCTCGCCCCGATGTCGGGTGTGACGGATCTGCCGTTCCGGCGACTGGTCAAGCGTCTGGGCGCTGGGCTCGTCGTCTCCGAAATGATCGCCAGCGAGGCGATGATTCGCGAGACGCGACAATCCTTGACGATGGCGAAGAGCTGCGCCGAGGAGCAGCCGATGGCGGTGCAGCTCGCCGGCTGCGAGCCGCGGGTCATGGCCGAGGCGGCGAAGCTCAATGCCGACCGCGGCGCGCGGATGATCGACATCAATTTCGGCTGCCCGGTCAAAAAAGTGGTCAACGGCCATGCCGGTTCGGCGCTGATGCGCGACGAGACCCATGCCGCACGCATTCTCGAAGCCACGGTCAAGGCCGTCGACCTGCCGGTCACTTTGAAGATGCGCACCGGCTGGGACGAGCATAGCCGCAATGCGCCCCGGCTCGCGCGGATTGCGCAAGCTTGCGGCATTCGAATGATTACCGTGCACGGACGCACCCGCTGCCAGTTCTATGCCGGCTCGTCCGATTGGGGATTCATTCGGCGCGTTAAGGAGAATGTAACGATCCCGGTCGTTGCCAACGGCGACATCGTCAGCCTCGACGACGCCGAACAGGCGCTCGTACAATCGGGCGCCGATGGGCTGATGATCGGCCGTGGCTGCTATGGCAGGCCGTGGTTCGTACATCAGGTGATCGCCTGGCTGCAAGGCCGCAAGCAAATCCCCGACCCTCCACTCGCGGCGCAGCGCGACATCGTACTCGAGCATTACGAGGAGATGCTGGTCCATTACGGGACCGCGGTCGGCTCGCGCATCGCCCGCAAGCACGTCGGGTGGTACTCTAAAGGCTTGCCGGGTTCGGCCGAATTCCGCGCAGCGGTTAACCAGACGCTCGACCCGGCGGGCGTCATGGCGTTGATCCGGGCGTTCTATGAGCCGCTGCTTACTCGGAAGGCAGCATGATCAAGGCGCCGTTCCGGCGGCGGAGCGCCGGCCAGCGCCCGGTTAGCGAGACCCAGCCCGAGGCCGCCGCGGTGCTGACGGCGCTCGCTGATCCGGTGATCGTCCTCGCCCGCAACGGCGAAATCCGCCTGGTCAACACTGCGGCCGAACAGTTTTTCGGCTTGGGCGCCGCGGCGCTGCGCGGTAGCGCGCTGGCCGATCTTGTCACCCCGCACAGCCCATTGATGGGGCTCGTCGACGCAGTTTGGCGCGGCGGCAACACGTTCTCGGAATATGACATGCCGCTCGAAGGCGCGCGCTTTGGCAGCCGCACAGTCACGATCCAGGGGGCGCTGGCCGGCGAGGACGCGGACATACTGGTGCTGACCATGCACGAGCGCGCCGATGGTCGACAAGATCGATCGCCAGCTGACCCACCGCAACGCCGCCCGGTCGATTACGGCAATGGCGGCGATGCTGGCGCACGAGGTCAAGAACCCGCTTTCCGGAATTCGCGGCGCGGCGCAGCTTCTGGAGCAGGACGCCGACGAGGCAGGCCGCGAGCTGACCCGGCTGATCTGCGACGAGACCGACCGAATCGTCGCTCTCGTCGACCGAATGGAGGCGTTTTCCGACCATCGACCGATCGAACGCGAAGCGGTCAACATCCATGAGATCCTCGAACGAGTGCGCAAGTTGGCGCAGTCCGGTTTCGCCCGCCACGTTCGCTTCGTCGAGGAATACGACCCGTCACTGCCTTTGGTTCACGGCAATCGCGACCTCTTGGTCCAGGTCTTTTTGAACATTGTCAAAAACGCCGCCGAAGCGGCGGCTGGCGCCGATGGCGAGATCATCTTGACCACCGGCGTATCGCCACGGGCTGCGGTTGGCGGGGCCGGATGGGGAAGGACGCCGGCATCTGCCGCTGATGGTTGCGGTCAGCTGACAACGGGGCGGGCATTCCCGAGGACATGCGTCCCTATCTGTTCGATCCGTTTGTGACGACCAAGCGAAACGGAACTGGCCTTGGTCTTGCATTAGTGGCCAAGGTGATCGGCGACCACGGCGGAGTCATCGAATTTGACAGCCAGCCCCGCCGAACCGTGTTCCGGGTGTTTTTGCCCGTGGTCGCGCAAGACGGTATCGGGTGATGACTTCGACGATCCTGGTGGCCGATGACGATCGCGCGATCCGGACGGTGCTGAATCAGGCGCTGATCCGGCTCGGGCACGAGGTGCGGATGACCGGCAACGCCGCGACCCTGTGGCGGTGGGTGGCCGACGGCGATGGCGATCTCGTCATCACCGACGTGATCATGCCGGACGAGAACGGCCTCGACCTGATCCCGCGCATCAAAAAGATCCGCCCCGAATTGCGGATCATCGTCATGAGCGCGCAAAACACCTTGCTGACCGCGGTCAAGGCGACCGAGCGCGGCGCTTTCGAATATCTGCCGAAGCCGTTCGATCTGCGCGAGCTGGTCAGCGTCGTCGAGCGCGCCCTGACCGCGCCGCACGATATGCTCGGCGAACGGGATCGATGACGATCTCGAAGACCAGCTGCCGCTGATCGGCCGCTCGCCGGCGATGCAGGAGATCTATCGGGTCATCGCCCGGCTGATGGGCACCGATCTGACGGTGACGATCATGGGCGAGAGCGGCACCGGCAAGGAACTGGTGGCGCGGGCGCTGCACAATTACGGCAAGCGCCGCGCCGGTCCGTTTGTCCCGATCAACATGGCGGCGATCCCGCGCGAGCTGATCGAGAGCGAGCTGTTCGGCCACGAAAAGGGCGCCTTCACCGGCGCCACCGCCCGCAGCATGGGCCGGTTCGAGCAGGCGCAGGGCGGCACTCTGTTTCTCGACGAGATCGGCGACATGCCGCTCGAGGCGCAAACGCGGCTGCTGCGCGTGCTGCAGGAAGGCGAATTCACCGCCGTCGGAGGCCGCGTGCCGATCCGCGCCGACGTCCGCGTCATCGCCGCGACCCATCACGATCTGCGCCAGCTGATCCGCCAGGGTCTGTTTCGCGAGGACCTGTTCTACCGCCTGAACGTCGCGCCGATCCGCCTGCCGCCGCTGCGCGAGCGCACCGCCGACATACCGGCGCTGGTGCGGCATTTTGTGGCCCTGGCGGTCCGCGAGGGTCTACCGCTGAAACGCCTCGACGAAGCGGCGATGGAGCGGCTGCGGACCTATCGGTGGCCAGGCAACGTGCGCGAACTCGAAAATCTGATTCGGCGGCTGGCCGCGCTCTATTCGCAAGAGGTGATCGGGGCGTCGATCATCGACGTCGAGCTCGGCGACACGCCGGCGGCGGCCGATGCCGTCGACACGGGGGGCGGAGAAGGGCTCGCGGGCGCGGTCGAGCGCCATATCAGAAGCTATTTTGCTGCTCATAAGGGCGGGCTGCCAGCCGCCGGGCTTTATGACCGGGTACTGCGTGAGGTCGAGCGCCCGCTGATCGTCTTGACCCTTGGTGCCACACGCGGCAACCAGATCAAGGCCGCGCATCTGCTTGGGCCTCAACCGCAACACCTTGCGCAAGAAGATCCGCGAGTTGGACATCCCGGTCGTCCGCGGACTAAAATAGAGCAGCGTGTCGCCGAATTTCGGGGATCGCGTGGCGTTGGCCGGGGGCTGGCCCGGCCGGTAACGGCGGGTCGGCCGTCCGAACAGGTCGCGGCGATATCCGGTCGAGGTCTTGCATGAAGCTGATGCGGCGGGTTCGGAGATGGGCCGGCCGCTTTGGTGTGCGTCACACGCTCGCTTTTGGTTTGTCGACAGCGGCGCTGGGTTCGGGTGTCGCAACATATTTGGCGCTGACCGGGGCGCCGCCCTTTGGGCTGCATCCCAACACCGTCCTCACCCTGCTCAATCTGGACCTCGTTCTGCTGCTGGCGCTCGGCGCGCTGATCGCCAAGCGCCTGTTGCAGGTATGGGCCGAGCGGCGCCGCGGGCTCGCCGGCTCGCGGCTGCAGATCCGGCTGGTCGTGCTGTTCAGCCTGATCGCGGTGACGCCGACGATTATCGTCGCGGTTTTCTCGTATCTGTTCTTCAGCTACGGGGTCGAAATCCTGGTTCAGCGACGGGTGCACACGGCGATCACCGAATCGCTCGCCGTCGCCGAAGCCTATCTGCACGAGCATCAACAGGCGATTCGCGCCGACGCGCTGGCGATGGCGAACGACCTCAATCGGGATGCGCCCGAACTCACACTGGATCAGGCGCGCTTGGAGCAGGTGGTAGCGGCGCAGGCGGCTCTGCGCGGCCTGACCGAGGCGATGGTCTTCGACCGCAGCTGGCCATGTACTGGCGCGGTCGAGCCTGTCATTCACGCTCGGTTTCGAGCCGATGCCGGACGGTGCGATGCGCGTCGCCGACGAAGGCGACGTGGCGATCGTGACCAGCGACAACGACAACCGGGTGCGCGCCCTGGTTCGCCTCGACCAGTTTGGCCAAGTCTATCTCTATGTCGGCCGTTTTATCGAGCCGCGCGTGCTCAATCACATGGAGGAGACCCAGCGCGCTGCCGCCCAATACGCGAAGATGGAAGGTCGGCGATCGGGGTTTCAGGTCACCTTCGCGCTTGATTTTCCTGATGGTGGCGATGCTGTTTCTGGTCGCGGCGGTGGCCATCGGAATTCATTTCGCAACCCAGCTCGCCGTCCCGATCAGCCGGCTCGCTACCGCGGCCGAGCAAGTGCGCGGAGGCGATCTTGCTGCCCGTGTGCCCGAAGGGGAGAAAGACGACGAACTCGCCTCGTTGAGCCGCGCCTTCAACCGCATGACCTACCAGATCGAAAGCCAGCAGCGCGAGCTGAGAGAGGCGAATCGGCAGCTCGATGAACGGCGCCGATTCACCGAGACGGTCCTGACCGGCGTCTCGGCCGGGGTGATCGGGCTCGATCGCGTGGGCCGCGTCAATCTGCCCAACCGCTCGGCCTCCGCGCTGCTCGGGGTCGATCTCGAACAATCGATCGGGCGTGATCTCGCCGAGGTGGCACCCGAGATGGCGATCCTGCTCGACGAGGCGGAGCGTCGCCCCGACCGCCTGGCGCAGTCGCAAGTCCAGCTCGCCCGCGGCAACAGCACCCGCACCCTGCTGGTGCGCATCGCCGCCGACCACGACGAACGTGACACCAGCGGCTTTGTCGTCACCTTCGACGACATCACCGAGTTGTTGTCCGCGCAACGCAAGGCGGCCTGGGCCGACATCGCCCGGCGCATCGCCCACGAAATCAAAAACCCGCTGACCCCAATCCAACTGGCGGCCGAGCGGCTACGCCGCCGCTATCTGAAGGAGATCAAACAAGACCCTGAGACCTTCACGATCTGCACCGACACGATCATCCGCCACGTCGGCGACATCGGCCGCATGATCGATGAATTCTCAGCGTTCGCGCGAATGCCGGCGCCGGTCCTCAAGCCGGAGAATCTGGTCGAGATCGTGCACCGGGCGGTGTTCTTGCAGCGCACCGCACATCGCAAGATCGCTTTCGAGACGAGGTTTCCTGACCACCCGGTCGCGGTCAGCTGCGACGCGCGCCTCGTCGGGCAGGCGGTAATCAACATCGTCAAGAACGCGATCGAGGCGATCGAGGCGCGAATCGCCGAACGCGAAGCCGGTGCGCCCGGGCGTATCCGTGTGTCGGTATCGTCGGGCGCTGACCAAGCTGCGGTGATCGTCGAGGACAATGGCAAGGGCTTGCCCCACCAAGACCGCGAGCGGTTGACCGAGCCTTATGTGACGACGCGGGCGAAGGGGACCGGTTTGGGCCTCGCCATCGTCAAGAAGATCATGGAAGATCACGGGGGGGAGCTGATGTTGGAAGATGGAGAACCGGAGGGGGCGCGGGTCAGGCTCGTTTTCGCCGCCGAGGCTCGCACGACCGAAGGTGCGAACGCCGCCAGCCAGCCGTTAGAGATGAGTACGGTCGGACATGGCGCATGACATCCTGATCGTCGACGACGAAGCCGACATCCGCATGCTGATTGCGGGTGTGCTGAAGGACGAGGGCTACGCCACCCGCGAGGCCGCCGACAGCGCCCAGGCGCTTGCCGTGATCCATGCCAGGCAACCGACCCTCGTCATTCTCGACATCTGGCTGCAGGGCAGCGAGCTCGACGGGATCGAAATTCTCAGGCTGCTGCGCGCCGAAATGCCGTCGGTACCGGTGGTCATGATCAGCGGGCACGGCACGATCGAGACCGCAGTCGAGGCGATCAAGATCGGCGCCTATGACTTTATCGAGAAGCCGTTCAAATCGGACCGGTTGCTGCTGATCGTCGAACGCGCGATCGAGGCGGCGCTGCTGCGGCGCGAGAACGAAGAACTCAGACTGCGCGCCGGCGGGGACCTCGACCTGATCGGCGACTTCGCCTCTGGCCAATCAGCTGCGCCAGCAGATCGACAAGGCGGCGCCGACCGGCAGCCGGGTTCTGATCACCGGACCGCCCGGCGCCGGCAAGGAGGTTGTCGGCAGGCTGTTGCACTTGCGATCGCGCCGGGCGAAGGGGCCGTTCGTGCCGGTCAATTGCGCGACGATGCGGCCGGAGCGGCTCGAAATCGAGCTGTTCGGAACAGAGGCGGACAACGACATCGGCGGGCCGCGCAAGATCGGCACCTTCGAGCGCGCGCACGGCGGCACTCTGTTCCTCGACGAAGTCGCCGACATGCCGCTCGAGACTCAGGGCAAGATCGTGCGCGTGCTGCAGGAACAGACCTTCGAGAGGATCGGGGGATCGAGCCGCGTCGAAGTTGATGTCCGAGTCGTCGCTTCATCGAATCGTGAGCTCGCTGCCGAGATCGGCGGCGGCCGGTTCCGCGAGGATCTGTTCTATCGGCTCAATGTCGTGCCGATCAAAGTGCCGCCGCTGCGCGATCGGCGCGAGGACATTCCGCTGATGGCCCGCCATTTCATGGAGCGCTCGTCAGAGGCAGCACGGCTTACCCCGCGCGAAATCGGCGAGGACGCGATGGCGGCATTGCAGGCCTATTCCTGGCCCGGCAACGTGCGCCAGTTGCGCAACGTCATCGATTGGCTGCTGATCATGGCGCCAGGCGATGCAAACGAGCCGGTCCGAGCCGATATGCTGCCAAACGAGATCACCGCCATCGCCCCGACTGTCGTCAAATTGGACCGTGGCAGCGAGATCATGACGCTACCGTTGCGTGACGCTCGCGAAGTTTTCGAGCGCGAATATTTGTTGGCCCAAGTGACCCGCTTCGGCGGCAACATTTCCCGCACCGCGGCCTTTGTCGGCATGGAGCGCTCGGCGCTGCACCGCAAGCTCAAATCGCTCGGCGTCTTCGGTAACGACCGGTCGCTGAAAGTTGGGACCTGAGCCAGTGTCGCGGATCGCCTATGTCGACGGGCAGTACCTGCCGCACCGCTCGGCCGGGGTGCATATCGAGGACCGAGGGTATCAGTTCGCCGACGGCGTCTACGAAGTGCTGGCGGTGGTCGGCGGGCACCTTGTCGACGAGGGGCCGCATCTGACGCGCCTGGCGCGCTCGCTGGGAGAATTGCGGATCGCGGCGCCGATGTCGGAGGCGGCGCTCAAGATCGTCATGCGCGAGGTCGTCCGCCGCAACAGCGTGTGCGACGGCGTCCTCTATCTGCAGGTCACCCGCGGCGCGGCCCCGCGTGACCATGCCTTCCCGCAAACGGCGAAACCGGTTCTCGTCGTCACCGCGCGCCGCAAGAAGCCCGCCGATCCGAGTCTGGCAGCCGACGGCATCGGCGTGATCACGATCCCGGACATCCGCTGGCGCCGCTGCGACATCAAATCGGTGGCGCTGGTCGCGAACGTGCTCGGCAAGCAGCGCGCCAAAGAGGCCGGGGCCTACGAAGCGTGGCAGGTCGACAGTGACGGCCGGGTGAC
This sequence comes from uncultured Alphaproteobacteria bacterium, assembly GCA_963774345.1. GTDB lineage: Bacteria > Pseudomonadota > Alphaproteobacteria > ATCC43930 > CGMCC-115725 > AP-15. The sequence goes on along the minus strand of CAVZFB010000028.1, from coordinate 130,280 downwards.
CGAGGGCACCTCGACCAATGCCTGGATCGTAACCGCCGACGGCGCCGTCGTGACCCGCCAGGCCGACAACGCGATCCTGAACGGCGTCACTCGCCTCGCGGTCTTCGACATCATCCGCCGCGAAGGCTACCGCCTGGTCGAGCGGCCGTTCACCGTGGCCGAGGCCAAGACGGCGCGCGAAGCTTTTGTGACCAGCACCGCAGTCGAGCTGTTGCCGGTCGTCCGCATCGACGGCGACCCGGTCGGCGACGGCAGGCCAGGGCCGCTCAGCCGGGCCCTTCGTGAATTCTACCTGGCCCACGCGGCGGCGGCATGAGCGGTCGCGTCCCCGTCGGATTTGGGGCGGCCGCGCGCGATCCTGTTCGATTGGGACAACACCCTGGTCGACAGCTGGGCCACGATCCACGAAGCCTTGAACATCTGCATGGCGGCGATGGGCAAGCCTGCCTGGTCGCTGGCCGAGACCAAGCAACGGGTGCGGCTGAGCCTGCGCGAGAGCTTTCCGGTTCATTTTGGCGAGCGCTGGGAAGAGGCTCGGCAGATCTATCTCGACCACTTTCGGGCGATCCATCTCGAACGGCTGACGGCCCTGCCGGGCCGCGGCGAATTGCTGCGCGGGCTCGCGACGGCGGGCGTCTTTCTCGGCGTCGTCAGCAACAAGACCGGCGACTTGCTTCGCCGTGAGGCGCAGCAAATCGGCTGGTCGGCCTATTTTGGCAACGTCGTTGGGGCCGGCGACGCCGCTGCCGATAAGCCCGACGCCGCCCCGGTCCGGCTGGCGCTTGAGCAGAGCGGGATCGAAGCGGGGGAGGCGGTGTGGTTCGTCGGCGACACCGGCATCGACATGGAATGCGCCGGGAACAGCGGATGCGTGCCGGTTCTGCTCGGGGGCGATTTGGCGCCGGAGGAGTTGGACGCCCACGCGCCGCGTCTTACGTTTTCAGATCCTGCGGCGTTGTTTCGCTTTATTCAGGGGTTGTGATTCACCTTGGCGAGCCCATCTTCGTACCGGCAGCTCGGCGGCTTCACCCGGGTGCTTGCAGTTTTGGCGTGAGTCGGGCCAACTCGGCTCCAAAAAGCGAATGGGGGATACCCATGTCTGCGGAGAAATCACAAAATGTCCAGGACGTCTTTCTCAACCACGTCCGGAAACACAAAACGCCAGTTACAGTCTTTCTGGTCAATGGCGTAAAGCTGCAAGGGATCATCACCTGGTTCGATAATTTCTGCGTGCTGCTGCGGCGCGACGCGCATTCGCAGCTTGTCTATAAGCACGCGATCTCGACGGTGATGCCGGCGCAGCCGATCCAGTTGTTCGAGCCGGGCAGGGAGAACGAAGAATCCTGAGCCGGGGGCAGGATAGGCTACCGCTCACGGACGGCGCTACGACCGGTCGCGCGCTCGTCGTCCATCCGGCGCCGAAATCGGCGCCGGTTCGCGGTCTGGCCGAAACCTTTGCCCGTTCGATCGAAGCCCGTCTCGAAGAGGCGGTCGGCCTTGCGCAGGCGATCCGTCTCGATGTCGTTCGCGCCGAGGTTACCCGCATCGCCAGCCCGCGCCCGAGCAGCCTGCTCGGCAGCGGCACCGTCGATAATTTCCGCGAACTTATCAGCGAAAATTCGATCGGCCTCGTCGTCATCGACGGGACGCTGTTCGCCGGTGCAGCAGCGCAATCTTGAACGGCAGCTGGCAGGCGAAGGTCATCGACCGAACCGGTCTGATCCTCGAGATCTTCGGCGCGCGGGCGCGTACCCATGAGGGCCGCCTGCAAGTCGAACTGGCGGCGCTCTCCTATCAGCGCTCGCGTCTCGTACGTTCTTGGACCCATCTCGAACGTCAGCGCGGCGGGTTCGGGTTTCTCGGCGGCCCCGGCGAGAGCCAGCTCGAAATCGACCGCCGGCTGATCGGCGAGCGCATCGCGCGGTTGAAGCGCGAGCTCGAGACCATCAAGCGCACCCGCGCCCTGCATCGCGAAGCGCGCCGCCGCGTACCCTATCCGGTGGTCGCATTGGTCGGCTATACCAATGCCGGAAAGTCGACCCTGTTCAACCGCCTGACGCGCTCCGCGGTAACCGCCGGCGACATGCTGTTCGCGACCCTCGACCCGACGATGCGGCGATTCGAACTGCCGTCCGGGCGCACCGCCATCCTGTCCGACACGGTCGGCTTTATCTCCGATCTGCCGACCCATCTCGTCGCCGCCTTTCGCGCGACCCTCGAAGAGGTCACCGAAGCCGATATCGTCGTCCATGTTCGCGACGCCCACCATCCCGACAGCGAGGCCCAGCGCGACGACGTGCTGACGGTGCTCGGCAATCTTGGACTCGACGAAGCGGCCGAGGACGGGCTGATCGAGGTGATGAACAAGATCGACCTGCTCGAACCCGGCGCAGCGGGCCAGCCTCGAAAACCAAACCCTGCGAAATACGCAGACCGCCGCCTTGTCGGCGGTGACCGGAGAGGGGTGCGAGGCGCTGTTGACGCTGATCGATCGCCGATTGCAAAGCGACATCCGCGCGGTGCGGCTGGATATCCCGCTGACCGACGGAAAGACCCTGGCCTGGATCTACCAGCACGGCGAAGTCTTGGGCCGGCGCGACGACAGCGAGGCCGCCCACCTCTCGGTCCGCCTTTCCGAAGCCGATCTCGCCCGCCTGCGCCACCACCAGCGACTGCATTGACGCCGCAATAGCCCTTCAGCTATCGCTTTCCGGTTGAAAAAGCGAGAATTGGAGGATGCGCAATGAGATTTCGGGCTTCGGCGCTCGCGGCTGTACTGATAGCCGCTGGCGCTTCGGCTGCCTCGGCGGCAGTTTCGGAATCGCAGTTCCCGCCCCACACGGTCGCTGACCTAATCGCCATCTGCGCGCCGGCCAAGGACGATCCGCTGATGACCGGTGCGGTCAATTTCTGCCACGGCTATGCCGAGGGCGCGGTCGTCGTCGAGGAGGCGCATGAGGCGCAAAGGGGCGGCCGTAAGCTGTTCTGCCTGCCAACGCCGCGGCCTCCCCGGGACCCCGAGCTAGCCAGCTTCATCGCCTGGGCGAACGAACGGCCCGCGCGCCTCGACATGCCGGCGATCGATGGCATGTTCATCTATCTCGCCGGGAAGTATCCCTGTCCGGCGTCGGTGGTCGGGAAACGGAGGTCGCGATGAAACGGCTGATTTTGGCGGCTGTCGTGGCGTCGGTGCCACTGGCCGCTTGTTCCGACATGACCCCGGGACAGCAGCGAGCGTTGTCGGGCACCGCAATCGGCGCCGGCGGCGGCGCGATCATTGGCGCCATCGCCGGCAATGCGGGTCTCGGTGCCGGTATCGGTGCGGCGGCGGGTCTCGCCGGCGGCCTGATCTACAACCAGGCGCGGGGCGGGCAATAGTTGCAGCCGGCGGCCGCTGCGGGACCGCGGTTCGGGTCGGGCCAACTCGTCAGCCCTCGCCGCGTTTGACCTCGTTCCACAGCGCGTCAAGAACGTCGAGGTCGGCGCCGACGCCACGCGCCGCGGCGAGCGCCTCGATCGCGCGAAAACGGCGCTCGAATTTGGCCGTTGCCCGCCGGAGTGCGGCTTCGGGCTCGATGCCGAGTTTGCGCGCGAGGTTGGCGGCGGCGAACAGGACATCGCCCATCTCGTCCTCGATTTTTTCGGGATCGGCGCCGTTATCGAGTTCGACCTCGAGCTCGGCGATTTCCTCGGCGATTTTGGCAATGACCGGGCGCGCTGCTGGCCAGTCGAACCCGATCCGCGCCGCCCGCCCTTGGATTTTGGCGGCCCGCAGCAGGGCAGGGAGGGCGAGTGCCACCCCGTCGAGCACGCTTTCCGGAGTTCCTGTCGCGGCGGCCTGGGCCGAGCGTTCCCTGGCTTTTTGCTCCTCCCACGCCCAGGTCTGCGCCTCTGCCGAAGCAATCTTGGCATCGCCAAAGACATGCGGGTGACGCCGCACCATCTTGTCGGCGATGACCGCGGCGACATCGTCAAACGCAAACAGCCCGGCCTCTTCGGCCATGCGGGCGTGAAAGACGACTTGAAACAGCAGATCGCCGAGTTCGTCCTTCAACCCCGCCATATCGCCGCGCGCGATTGCGTCGGCCACCTCGTAGGCCTCTTCGATCGTATAAGGCGCAATCGTCGCGAAATCCTGGTCACAATCCCACGGGCAGCCGCGCTCGCGATCGCGCAGCTGCGCCATGATGTCGAGCAGACGGACGAGGGCAGGGGTCGTCATCGCGCCATCACATGCTGCATTGCGCCGCCCAGGCGCGGATCGAAAGGCGGTAGCCGTCGGGCATCGGCAACCCGTCCAGTTCGCTCAGCGCAAACAGCCCGAACCGCCGATGCTCGTCGCTGACCCGCATCGCCCGCTGGTCCGCGCGCCGCAAGCCATAGGTGACGATCAGCACCTCGCGCTGCGGCGCCACTTCATAGACCCAGCTATCGAGGATTGCCTCGATCGCGACCTCCACGCCGAGCTCCTCGGCGACTTCACGCGCGAGGCAGGCCGCCGGGTCCTCGCCGGGTTCGAGCCGGCCGCCCGGCAATTCCCATGTCCCCCGCTCGTTCTCCAGCAGAGCGACCCGGTCCTCCTCGAACAGCACGCCCTTGACCGAGACCGGGAACAACTTGACAAGATTCGAAGTGGCTTCAGGCTTCAGCCGTTTCCACAGGAAATACAGCCGATGACCGAGAGGGTAGTCGAGCGCCCCAAAAACCCGGTAGCCAAAACGCGGATAATATTCCGGCGCCTGGAAAGAGAGGGTGTCGAGCCGCGCTGAGTGGCAACCCAGTTCGATCGCACGGTGCTCGGCCATTGCCAGCAATTGGCGACCAATGCCGCGCCGGCGCAGCTCGGCATGGACCCAGAGATCGGCGACGAACAACCAGCCGGCATAGGTTGAGCCGACCAGCCCGGCCATGATCGCGCCGCGTTCGTCGCGGACAAAAATGCCCATTCGGGAGTAGCCGGTTTCTCCGAGAAACTCGCGATTGTATCCATCGAGAGCATAGCCGACAGCGTCGCAATCCTCGGCCGAGGGCCGGTCCTCGAAGCTGACCCGGAATCCAGGGGGGAGGGACATTACCCATTCCGTGCTATGATCCCGCAGCCAACATAAGCCCGTCGGTTGCGGAGGCGGTAGCGCGGTTGAAGCCGGAAGAACTTGAAATTGTCCGCCGCGCCTATGCGAAGCAGGTCATGGCGGCGGCTCGGGTCGATCATGCGCGCGTCGAGGCGGCCTATGCCGCGGTCAAGCGCGAGCACTTTCTCGGCCCCGGCCCGTGGCCGATCCTGCGCTGGTTTCGCGGCTACGTGCCGACGCCGAGCGATGATCCGGTCTACCTCTATACCGACCAGGTGGTTGGTGTCCTGCCGGAGCGCAACCTCAACAACGGCGAGCCGTCCCTGCACGCCCGGTTGATTTCGAGCGCCGCCCCCCAGGCTGGCGAGCATGTCGTTCATGTCGGCGCCGGCGTCGGCTACTACACCGCGATTCTTGCCACACTCGTGGGCCCCGGTGGCGCGGTGACGGCGATCGAGTTCGATCCCGGCCTCGCCGATCGCGCAGCGGCAAATTTCGCACGATGGCCGAATGTCCAAGTGATCCAGGGTGACGGCGGGCAGGTGCCGTTCGACCCGGCCGATGTCATCTATGTCAATGCCGGCGCGACGCGACCGGCGCCGTCGTGGCTGGACGGGCTCAAAAGACGGCGGTCGGCTGATCCTGCCGCTGACGACGAACGACGGCTTCCGGTCGAGGGAGCGCGGCGAAATCCTGCGGGGCGCCGAAATCCAGCGACATGGCGCGGTCTTTCGCATCGAGCGGCGGGGCCGAGACTCCTCGCCCGATGGCTTTCGGGAGTGCGGATCTTTCCTTGCGAAGGCGCGCGCGATGAGGCATCGGAAACGGCTCTTTCGGGGGCGTTCGCCACCGAGCGCTGGCGCGAGGTCACCCGCCTCTATCGCCGTGACGATCTACCGGCTGATCAGTGCTGGCTGCGCGCGCCGGGCTGGTGCCTGGCCTATCGCTAAAAGCATCGCCGCAGGCGTTTTCTCGGTGGCGCACACGGGTGACATTTTGATCGGGCGCCGACAGCAGAATGTCGCATAATATATATTATGGAAAATATGGCGGTTTGTTCGCGGGATTGCCTCATCGCACTGGTAATTCGATGACCAGCCCGTCCTGGCCGGGTTCGACGCCGAGAGGCAATTCCGCGCTGAGCTCGCGGTAGTCGAGCGTCTGATCCATATGGGTCAAGACGGCGCGCCGCGGGCATACCCGGGCGATCCAGGCCAGCGTCTGTTCGAGATGGCTGTGCGTCGGGTGCGGCCTGCGGCGCGCGCAGTCGACGATCCACAGCTCGACGCCGGCGATTGCCGCAAAGGCATCGTCGTCGAGCGCGGTCACATCGGTCGAATACGCCATCGGCCCGATGCGAAAGCCGAGCGTCGTGCTGAACCCGTGATCCTGCGCGAACGGTACGATGTCGATGCCGCCGATCGCAAACCGGCCGACTGATCTCGTGGGCCGTCAAAGCCGGCTTGTAGTATCTGCCGGGCTCGGACACCGGCTCCAGGACGTAGCCAAAGCGGCGGCGGATTTCCGCCAAGGTCTTGGCGTCGGCCCAGAGCGGAATCGCCTGGCCCATCAGCCGGTTCAATTCACGCAAATCGTCGATGCCGTGGAGATGGTCGGCATGCGCATGGGTCATCACCACCGCGTCGAGCCGCCTGACCCGAGCGTCGATCAGCTGCTCGCGCAGATCGGGCGAGGTGTCGATCAGAATGGCGACTGGACCGACTTCGACCAGCACCGATGCTCGGCGGCGGCGATTGCGCGGATCGGTGGGGTCGCAGCGGCCCCAATTAGGACCGATCGCCGGCACCCCGGTCGAGGCGCCGCAGCCAAGCATCGTCACCCTCATCAGGTGACCGCGGTCGCCTTGCTGAACAGGCGAAAGAAATTGGCGCTGGTCACTGCCGCCAAGTCGCTCGGGCTCGACGCCTTTCAGCGCTGCGACCGCCGCCGCCGTTGCCTTGACAAAGGCCGGCTCGTTGCGCTTGCCACGGTACGGCACCGGGGCGAGATACGGGCTGTCGGTCTCGACCAGCAGGCGGTCGAGCGGCAGGTCGCGCACGATCGCGCGCAGATCGTCGGCGTTCTTGAAGGTGACGATCCCGGAAATCGAGATGTAGAAGCCCAGCGCCAGCGCCGCGTCGGCCAAGGCCCGGCCGCTCGAAAAGCAATGCAGCACGCCGGGCGGCGGTCGTTCCTCGTCGAGAATCCGCGCAATCTCGCTGTCGGCCTCGCGGGCGTGGATGATCAGCGGCAGCCCGGTCGTCCGCGAGGCCGCGATATGGGCGCGAAACACCCGCTCCTGAGTGTCCCGCGGGCTCAGATCATAGTGAAAATCGAGCCCGGTCTCACCGATTCCGACAACCTTGGGATGCGCCGTCAGCGCCACCAACTGATCCGGCAACAGGTCGGCGTGGTCTGCCGCCTCATGCGGATGGGCCCCGACCGAGCACCAGATGTCCGGGTCGGCTTCGGCGATCGCGCGCACGCCCTGGAACTCGTCGAGCCGGGTGCCGATCGTCAGCATCGCCCCGACTCCCGCCGCCCGCGCCCGCGCAATGACGGCTTCACGCTCGGCGGCGAAATCGGCGAAGTCGAGATGGCAATGGCTGTCGACCAGCATTGTCGCCCTGCCCTCCCCGCCGCTCATACCGGCGGTGCTTCGACAAAGCGCGGAAAGATGCCCTCGGGCTTTGGCAATCGGGTCCCCGGAACCAATGGCGCCGCGGCAAGCGCGGCGAAGTCGCGAGACCCATCGGATACCGCAAGTTGGTCAAGAAGCTTCCCGGCTGCAGCCGGGACAAAAGGTTGCGCCATAATTGCGAGATACCGGATCGTCTCGGCGAGGGTATAGAGAACCGTATTCATCCGCCCGGGATCTGTGCGCCGCAAGACCCAAGGCGCTTGCTCGTCGACATAGCGGTTGGCCTCGGCGACGACCCGCCAGATGGTCTCGAGCGCGAGATGAAACGCCTGGTCCTCCATATGCTTGCGCACCATTTCCAGGAGACTGCGAGCGCTCGTGAGCAGGGCCTGGTCGACCGCAGCGAACGCGCCGGGTTCGGGCACCGTGGCGCCGCAGTCACGGTTTATCATGACCAGGACGCGCTGCGCTAAATTGCCAAAATCATTGGCGAGGTCGCCGTTGAGGCGGCCCACCATCGCGTGATGTGAAAAATCACCATCGCTGCCGAAGGGCAATTCACGCAACATAAAATAACGCACAGGATCGACCCCATAAGTGTCGACCAATTGCTGCGGCGGGATGAAGTTGCCGAGCGATTTTGACATCTTCTCGCCTTCCACCGTCCACCATCCGTGGGCAAAGACGCGGCGCGGCGGCGCTAGTCCGGCCGCCATCAGAAAGGCCGGCCAATAAACCGCATGAAAGCGCACGATGTCTTTGCCGACCATGTGCAGATCAGCCGGCCAATATGAAGAAAATATCTTTAAATCATCTGGATAGCCGGCGGCAGTGATGTAGTTGATCAGGGCGTCGAGCCAGACATAAACGATGTGGCCGGGATGCTCGGGAACCGGAACTCCCCAGGTGAAGCTGGTGCGCGAAATCGACAGGTCTTTCAGCCCGCCTCTGATAAAGCTGAGCACCTCGTTGCGGCGGCCGCGCGGCGCAACCGCCTCGGGGTTATCTTCATAGTAAGCCAAGAGCCGGTCTTGCCAGGCCGACAGCCGGAAAAAGTAATTCTCCTCCTCAAGCCATTCGACCTCGGCCCCGGTCGGTGCTCTGCCGTCGACGAGTTCGCTCTCGTCGTAAAAAGCTTCGTCGCGCACGGCGTACCAGCCGGCAAACCGGCCGAGATAAATTTCGCCGCGCCGGTCCAATTCCTGCCATAGCGCCTGCACGGCATGAGTGTGGCGCGGTTCGGTCGTGCGGATGAATTCGTCGTACGAGACGTTCAACAACCGAGCGACTTCGCGAAACCGCGCCGAGTTGCGATCGGCAAATTCCTGCGGCAACACACCGGCCGCCGCCGCCGATTGCGCCACTTTCTGACCGTGCTCGTCGGTGCCGGTCAGGAATTTGACGTGCCGGCCGTCGAGCCGCATGAACCGCGCCAACGCATCGCAGGCCACCGTCGTATAGGCGTGGCCGAGATGCGGCAGGTCGTTGACGTAATAGATCGGCGTCGTGATGAAAAAGGGCCGGTCCGCGCTCATCATCCTCTCCAAAGCCCGGATATGGGCCGGAACCGCCGACGATCCAACGCACGGACGGTGACGCCGTTTCTAACGCGACATCTCGGCGATGGCAAAGATCGCGCCGAGCACCGTCTGCTTGCGGTCGAGGTTGAGCTCGTCGGCAGTGACGAAACTGCGCTCGATTTCTGAGCGCAGTCCGGCCCAGCGCGCGGGATCCGCGCGAGCGGCGAGGCGCTGCATCACCGCCCCCTCGCCGGCGACGACCTCGTTCCCGTCGGGCGCACCGCGCGCCGCCGCCGCCGTCAAGCGCGATAGAAACTGCGACAACAATTCCGCGCTCGCGCGATAGGCGTCCTCGGCGTCGACCCGGGCGAGCCGGTCAGCGAACCCATGCAGCCTTGCAATGTCGATCGCCGGGGCCTGCGACAGCAGATCGAGCACCGATCGATAGAGGGCGAGACCGCCGCTGTCCGCGAGCTCGAGCGCGCGTCCGATGCTGCCGGCACAAATCGCTGCCAGCGTCGCGGCCTCAACCTCGTCGAGCTGCGGGCGAAAGCGGTGGATCAGCTCAGCGGCTAACGGGGCCGCCGGCGGCGCCAGCATCAGCCGGCGACAGCGCGACCGGATCGTTGGCAACAATCGGCCGGGGCTGTGGCTGACCAGCAGCAACAAAGCCCGCGACGGCGGTTCTTCGAGGATCTTCAAAACCGCATTCGCGGCGTTACGGTTCATCTCCTCGGCGCCGTCGACGATGACGACGCGCCACCCTTCCTCCGCCGCCGTCAGCCGAAAAAACTCCGCGATCGCGCGGGTATCCTCGACAACGATCTCGCCGCGCAACCGCCGGCGCCGTTGATCCCAGGCGCGTTCGACGGTCAACAGATCGGCATGACCACTCGCCGCGATGCGGCGGAACACGCCGCTTTCAGGATCGACCGCGAGCCCGGTTTCGCCCTGGCCGCCGAAAAAATCGGTCCCGGCGCCGCCGTCCTGCCCGCCCTGCGAAAGCAAAAACCGGGCAAAGCGAAAGGCCAAAGTCGCCTTGCCGATCCCGCGCGGCCCGCCGAGCAGTATTGCGTGGGGCAACCGGCCCATGCGGTAAAGGCGCTCGAGCTCGCGCTCCGCGCTCTCGTGGCCGACGAGGTGCGGGTTCGCCCGCGGCGCCGGCGCCGCGCTCTCCGCTCCAGCGGCCGGCTCTACCGCGCGGGCCATCGAGGCCGCGGCCTGTGCTCAACGAGGGGTCGATACCGCTGCATGTGTCCCCTTCAAGCGCTGAGAGCCACTCCCAGCCGCTGCGCTACCGCGGCGAGCACGTCCCGGTGCACTGCCGCCGGCTCGCCGGAAGCGTCGATCAGCACGCAGCGGCCGGGTTCGGCGGCGGCGATCTCACGGAATCCTTGGCGCAATCTGTCGTGAAAGCTTGGATCGAGGCGCTCGAACCGGTCGGCCGAAGGCGATCGAGCCGCCGCGCGGGCAAGCCCGGCCGCGGCCGGCAGATCCAGGATTAACGTCAGGTCCGGTGCGAAATCGCCGAGTGCAAACCGTTGCAGCGCCGCAATCTCCGCCGCTGCGAGCCCCCGCCCGTATCCCTGATAGGCGAGCGTCGAGTGGGCAAATCGGTCGGATATCACCCACATTCCTCGCACGAGAGCCGGCTCGATTACTCGCGTGACATGGTCGCGCCGAGCCGCGGTGAGCAGCAGCGTCTCACTCTGTGCGTCCCAGCGCCCGCCCTCGCCTTCGAGCAACAGCCGCCGGATCGCCTCGGCGCCTGAAGACCCGCCCGGCTCACGCGTCGCCAGCGCCGAGATCCCGGCGCGTTCGAGTGCTGCGACCAGCAGCGCGACCTGGGTCGATTTGCCGGCGCCTTCGCCGCCCTCGACGGTGATGAACCGGCCGCGCGGCATCCGGCTCAGTGTCGTTGGCCCCAGACCAGATAACCCGCGAGCGTCGCGATACGGCCCACCGCATTCATACGTGGGACCTCGGCCGCGGCGGTCAGCGGCGCCTCGATCGGGTCCGTGCCGGGAGCGGTGATGACGATCTTGCCGACGGTCTCACCCTTGGTAATCGGGGCCGGAAGCGGGCTGTCGTATTGGACGGTGACTTTCATCCCTGTGCGCGCCCGGCGCGGCAGGGTTACGACCAGATCCTTGCCGACCGTAAGCGGGACCCGCGCGTCGGCGCCGAGCCAGACCGGGGCCTCGTCCACCTTGTCGCCGGAGCTGAAGAGACGATAGTCGTTGTACTCGCGAAACGCCCATTCGATCAGCCTGTCGCTTTCCTGCGCGCGCGCCTTCATTGTCGGCAGCCCGCCCAGCACCATGACAATTCGGCGATCGCCGCGCACCACCGAGGCGGTCATGCTGTACCCCGCTTCCTCGGTGTGCCCGGTCTTCAGCCCGTCGGCGCCATCGTTCTTGTAAAGCAGCGGGTTACGGTTGCCTTGCTTGATATTGTTATAGGTGAAATCAATCTCACTATAGATCTTGTAGTAATCGGGAAAGTCCTTGATCGTTCGGACCGCCAAAATCGCCAGATCGCGCGCCGTCATCCAGTGGTTGGGATCGGGCAGGCCGTCGACGTTGGCGAAATGGCTGTCCTTGAGGCCGATCTCCTTGGCCTTCTGATTCATCAAATCGACAAAGGCCTGCACGCTCCCCGCCAGACCTTCGGCAAGAACGACGCAGGCGTCGTTGCCCGACTGGATGATCATGCCGCGTGTCAGATCGGCGATTTTGACGTGCTCGCCGAGCGGAACGAACATCTTCGATCCACTGGTTCGCCAGGCGTTCTCGCTGACCGGTAACTCATCGTCGAGCTTCGCTCGGCCTTTTTTCAACATATCGAAGACGAGATAAGCGGTCATCATTTTGCTCATCGAGGCCGGCGGCATGCGCTCGTCGGCGCCCTTGTCGAGCAATACGGTGCCGGTCTCGGTCTCGATGATGAATGCGTGTGCCGCTTCGGTATCGATGCTGGCGGCCGGAGTGGCCGCTCCGGTTGCCGCCGGGCTCGGGATGGCCGCCTTGGCCTTCGCGCGAGTTTTTGCCGCCGCGGGTTGACAAGCGAGACCGACGGTCAGCAGCGCACCGATCAGAAATCCGAAAAGACGCGGAGCCATGCTCATTTTCGTTCGCCCCAGCTCGCTGCCCTAGCCTCAGTCGCTGACGATCCGCGCCTCGCGGTAGCCGCTGTTGACGACCCGCTGCAGCAAGCGGTCCGCCTGTTCCACGTTCTCCACCGGGCCGAGCCGCACGCGGTAGACCGCGATCCCTTTGACCGAGGCCGTCATCACCTGGACACTGCCCAGCGGGGCGATGCGCGATTGCACGCGCTGCGCGTTGTCCCGCACCGAGAATGCGCCGGCCTGGACGAAGATCCGGCCTGATGGCGACTCGATCGGGCTAGCGGCCACCCTGGGCGGTGAAGTTGGCATTTGTGTGTCGACGATTGGTCCCGCTACGACGTTGGGTGAACGCGCCGGCGGCGGCAACGCTGCCGTTTGCGTGTCGACGATCGGTCCCGCCACGACGTTGGCCGCAAGCGCCGAGGGCGGCAGACCTTTCGCGGCATAGGGTTGGAGCGCGGCCTGCGCCATCGGCGGCGGCACGCTCGCTGCCTGGGCGAGCATGATGGCGCCGCCGCCGTTGTGCATGGCCTCCTCGGCAACCTGGATGCTGGCGTCCTTGAGGATCCTGACCCGAACCGGGGTGGTGCCCTTGGTCTCGAAGCCGAGCAGCTGCGCCGCCCGGCGCGACACGTCGATCAGACGGCCGTCGACAAATGGCCCTCGATCGTTGACCCGCAATTGCAGCGAGCGGCCGTTTTGGAGATTGGTCACCTCGACGATACATGGCATCGGCAGCGTCGTGTGGGCCGCCGTCAGCTGGTTCAGGTCGAAGATTTCACCGTTCGCCGTGTATCGCCCATGGAATTGCTCGCCATACCAGGAAGCGGTCCCGGTTTTGTCATAATTGTAGTCGACTGCCGGATGATACCAGACACCCTTGATTTCATACGGTTCGCCGACGCGGTACATCGGATGCCCGGCGACGTAATGGTTGCCGCCGCCGTGGTAAGTCCCCGTGTGCGGCTGCGAACCGCAGCCGGCAAGCGCTAGACCAACAATGACCATAGGCGCCGTAGCCCGCCTCCGGCCGGCGACATTCATTCCCCCGATCCCCCCACTCGTCAGCGATCAACCGTGCTCGATGCGCTCCTGACCCGACATGCTGTCGGCGAGATAGCCGACTGCGGCAGCAAAATAGACCGAGTTGTTCCACTTCATGATCGTTCGGAAATTGCTGAAGACGAGCAGCGCCGGACCGTCGGCGCCCCCCGGCATGACCAGCGAGGCCTCGACCTCCCGAGCCGGAAGCGGGCTCGAATCGACATTGCGGACGCCCATCCGGCTCCACTCGCCGGTCCGCCGCCTGACCCCCAGCCCGCTAAAGCGCGCATCGAAACCGGGCGGTAGCAGCACCGCTCGTCCCCAGGTCTCGTCATTGCGCCAGCCCAGATGCCCGATGAAATTGGCGATCGAGGCCAGAACGTCACCGCGGTCAGTCCAAATGTTACGCCGTCCGTCGCCGTCCCAGTCGACGGCATAACCGACAAAAGTCGACGGCATGAATTGGCATTGGCCCATGGCCCCCGCCCATGAGCCGGTCATTTGGGGGGCCGAAACGTTTCCCTGATCGATGATCCGCAATGCGGAAATCAACTCGCCGCGAAAATAAGGGCCGCGTCGCCCGTCGAAACCGAGCGTGGCCAGCGACGAGACGACGAGATAATTGCCGGTGACCGCGCCGAAATCGCTTTCGAGACCCCAGAGAGCGACGATAAGGCGGGGCTCGACCTCATAGCGTCGCCGCACCGCGTCGAGCAGCACTCGGTTGTCGAACAGCTGACGGCGCGCATTCTCGATGCGTTGCGGGCTTACGGTCTTTTGCAGATATTGGGCAAAAGTCAGCACTTGTTCGGGCTGGTGCCGGTCGAGCTCGATGACATGCGGCAGATATTCGGCGCTGCGCAGGGCGGTATCGACCGTCGACAGCCGGATTCCCCGCGCGGCGGCCTCGCGCCGGACCGTGTCGAGAAATGCGTAGAAATCGCCCTCGGCTCGCGTGGCCGACGACCCGGCCAAGGCGCCTGCCGTGGCGGCGAGCGGCGCCGCAAGCATCATCCGTCGGCTAAAGCGACGAGCGGCCATCGCAGATCCCCTTCGGTCCTTTAACCCCCGGCGCGTTCTTGCCACAACCGAGCCGGTTTTTGCAACGTCGCGGCGACATCGGGCGAAATCCTCGGGCCGTGTCTTTCGCAGAAGTAAATCCGGCATCGGCAGAAGGCGAATCGACCGGCCGCGCCGCATGCCGAACCTTGACAAAACAGTCCCGCAAACGTACCCCCGGTGATCGCGCTTCGCGCGCCTTGAGAGGATTAAACATGGGAGAGATTCTGGGCCTCGGCGTCACCCACTTTCCGCCGCTTTCGGGAACCGACGAGAGTATGGGGCGGATCCTGAAGCGGATCCTCGACGATCCAGCGCTCCCCGAGCAATATCGCCATCCCGAGGGCTGGCCGGCGGCGATGCGCGAGGAATACGGCGCCGACCAGGGGCTGTCGGCGGCGCGGCGGCATCGCGAGGCGCTGATATCGGGGTTCCGCAACGCGCGCCTGGTTCTCGACGAGTTCGCCCCCGACTTGGTCGTGATCTGGGGCGACGACCAGTACGAAAACTTCCGCGAAGACATCATTCCGCCGTTTTGCCTGCTGGCTTACGAAGGAATGGCGCCGAAGCCGTGGGAATATTATCGCGCCCAGAATGCGTGGAACGAGCCCAAAGACAAGGTTTTCGAATACAAGGGGCATCAGGGCGCCGGCAAATACATTGCCGGTAAAATGATCGAAACCGGGTTCGACGTTTCCTACGCCTATCGCCCGCTGCATCACCAGCTCGGCCACGCGTTTCTGAACACCTTGCTGTTCATGGATTACGATCGGAAGGGCTTCCCCTATCCGGTGCTGCCGTTCCAGGTTAATTGCTATGGTCGCCGGGTCATCGCCCAGCAGGCCGGCGTGCGCAGCCTCAGCGAATTGCCGGCCGAGGACGACCTCGATCCGCCCTCCCCGCTTCCATGGCGCTGCTTCGACCTCGGTGCGGCCTGCGCCAGGGTCGTCGCCGACAGTCCGTACCGGGTGGCGCTGATCGCCTCGTCGAGCTGGTCGCACGCGTTTCTGACGCCGAAGAACTATTTGCTTTATCCGGATGTTCCGGCCGACCGCGGGCTATACGACGCGCTGGTGAAGAGCGACTACGCGGCCTGGCGCGAGCGCCCGCTGAGCGCGGTCGAAGACAGCGGCCAGCAGGAGATCCTGAACTGGATGTGCCTGATGGGCGCGATGAACGCGCTCGAAAGGCGGCCGACCGAAACGTCGTTCGTGGAAAGCTGGATTTTCAATTCCAACAAATGCTTTGCGGTCTACGAACCGTGAGCCCCCTCCCATTCCCTCCGCCGCACGCGAGGGAGGGTTTAGGGTGGGGGTAATGCCCGACCTGCCGGGGCGGGAACTGGCGCAGGAGCTGATCGGCAAGAGCCGGGCGGAAAGCCGTGCCACCCCGATCGAGGCAGTGATCGCGGCAGCCGGGCAGAACGCCATCGACGCCGCGGCCGCCGCCCGGCTGATCGGCCGGCTGTGGACCCTCGAACGGATGTTTTATTACATCTATGGCGGCTGGGGTCAGGGCCTGGAGATCAACGACTTTCCAGCCTCGGTCAAATACCTGTTCTCGAAACAGATCGTCGACGAATCCACCCACGAGATGCTGTATCTCGACGCGCTGCTGCGGCGCGGGGCGATCGCCACCCAAAAGGAGGCGTTTCATCAGCCCTATGGCCAATTCGTGCTCGATTCGGCGCTGGCCTATTACGTTTTTTCGCTGCGCAACCTTGCCACCTATCCGCATCCGATCCGCATCGCCGCACTGAATCTGGGTCCCAAGGTCATCGAGTTCGACTGGATGGAGCGGCTGGCCGCGGCGACCTCGGATGCCGACCTTCAAGGTGTCTTCGCAAGCCAGGCTGTCGAGAATCGCAGCCATATCAATATGGGCCGCCGCATCGTCGAAGAATTCATCGAGAAACCTGTCGAGGTCGAGCTGTGCCGCTGGGCCTGCGCCGTCGCCAAACGCGACTACGGCCGCTTTCTGCACGAGCTCGGTGATTTCGTCCTGGACCGGCAAACGCCGGCGCCGCCGATGCAGCGGGTTCAAGTGCTGGATTGAGAGAACCCGGCATGGCCAGCCTCAAGATCGATCACCAGCGCTGCACCGAATGCCGAATGTGCTACGTCGTCTGCCGCGAGATCGATCTCAACGCCGTCTACGTGGCATTGGAGCCGTTGCACCGCATCGAAATCGATATCGATAAATGCACCTATCCGGGGTGCACCGCGTGCCTGATGTATTGCCCGGCCGAAGGGTCGATCGTCGAGGCCGAGACCGGCCGCTCGATGGTCCCTCCCCCGCCCGAGGCGTGGCGGGAGGCCTGACATGCAGCCGATCCTCGAACAGTTTCTCGACAAATGGGTATGGCCGACGATGCCGGGGGCGCCCGGGGCCGAGTTTCGGCTGCGCCTGACCCGCGAGCGCTGTGTCAAGGGGTGGGAGATTTCACTGGAACGCACCCTCGCCGAGATCGAGCGCGAATTGGCGACTAACGACGAGGACTGGAAAAAGGATCGGGCATTGCGCGGCTATGCCGCCGAAGGCGTGCACATGTCGATCAAGCAGATGTCGGGCCAGCTCTTATCGGTCGATATCGCCGACCAGGAGCGCTACATCGATCTGCAGCGCATGCGCGCCCGCCAGATCTGGGACGAGTGCAAGCATTCGAAACTGCACGCCGACGTTTTGCTCGGCAAGGGCTGGATCGACAACGAGCGCGAACTGATGGACATCGCGCAGGCCAACACCCAGCCGTTGCCGGCCTATTTCGGGCTGTCGATGATGTTCCCGCATATCCATCCGCTGGCCCGCGCCGCCCAGAACTACTACACCGAGGCCAATGCCTGCATCGGCATCATGGCCTATCTCGACCGGGTCGCCGATCCGCTGGTGCGCCACGAGCATCTGAGCCAGCGCGACGAGGAACTGATGCACTTCATGGAAGGCAAGTTCCAGATCGATTTCCTGTGTGCGACCTCCGAGACACAAAAGCCGGTCGAAGAGGCGCTGGACTATCTGCTGCACCAAATCGCCGGTATCCGATGAGAGCGGTTACGGCTGTCATTGCGAGGCGCCGCAAGGCGCCGCGGCAATCCCGGCGTGAGATTGCGAAATGACGGGTGGACGGCGATGAAGGTGCGGATCGACTACGCGATCTGCAACTCGTGCGGCCTGTGCCGCGAGGTCTGCCCGGAATCAGCGATCCGGCCGATGCTGCTGGAGCCGCGCCACCTCTACGAGGTGCAGCCGGCCAAATGCACCGGTTGCGGCGAATGCCTCGACTATTGCCCGGCCCCCGGTGCGCTGGTGCAGTATGCGATCTGACGAGATGGACCGACGGAGAATGATATGGCGCGCAAATACAATCTGATGTCGAGCGACGGGCATCTCGAAGTCCCGCCCGAGCGGTGGACCCATCGGGTGCCGCAGAAGTACCGCGACCGCGCGCCCCACACCGTCCATCTGCCCGACGGCGGCGACGCCCTGATGATCGAGGGCCAGCCGTTATTGGAAGCGAATTTTCTCGATCTGCGCGCTGGCCGGGCCGAGGGGACCTGGCAGCCTTTCGGCCTCAAGGTCGCCGACGCCGCCGGCACCGGCTCGCCCGAGCAGCGGGTCAAGGAACAGGACCGCGACGGCATGGACGCCGAAGTGCTGTTCGCGGCGATGGTCGCGGGGCCGGTGTTCTGGCGCAATATCAGCCATGACGAGGTCTACAAAGCGGTGATCCGCGGCTACAACGACTGGCTCGCCGAGGAATATTGTGCGGTAGCGCCCGACCGGCTGATCGGCATGGGCGTCATTCCGATCACCAATGTCGACGACGCGATCGCCGAGATGGCGCATTGCAAGAAACTCGG
Organism: uncultured Alphaproteobacteria bacterium; assembly: GCA_963774345.1. Classification (GTDB taxonomy): domain Bacteria; phylum Pseudomonadota; class Alphaproteobacteria; order ATCC43930; family CGMCC-115725; genus AP-15. The sequence goes on along the minus strand of CAVZFB010000028.1, from coordinate 111,960 downwards.
CCTCAAAGGCATCCTGATGGGCGCGTTGCCCAGCGCCAAGGGCTACCCGACGCCGGAAGACGACAAGTTCTGGGCCGCCGCGGTCGATATGGACATGCCGGTGACCGTGCACGTCCAGTTCTACCGCACCGGGGCGCGCGCCACCCAGCCGACCTTCAAATACCCGAAAGAGGATCCGGTAATCATGCAGCGGCTGCGTCGGCCGTTCCTCGAATGGCTGTGCAATTTCGGTCTGGCGCCATCGGTCAGCATCGCCCAACTGGTTCTCGCCGGCGTATTCGAACGCCACCCGAAGCTGAAGATCTTCTTTGCCGAGACCCGGCTCGGCTGGGTCCCGTTCTGGCTCGAGCACATGGATCTGTGGTACCAGCGCCATCTCGGCTGGGCCCAGGAATATCTCGGCTTCCAGCCGCTAAAGGAATTGCCGAGCCATTACGTGCGCAACCACGTCTATTTCAGCGTGCAGTACGAGCGCGTCGCGGTCGAAGAGCGCCAGCATGTCGGCGTCGACCGGATCATGTTCGCCACCGACTTCCCGCATATCGAATGCGAGTGGCCCAATTCGCGCCCGCTGATCGACAAGATCTACGCCGACATCCCCGAGGCCGACAAACGCCGCATCTGGGCCGACAACTGCGTCGAATTCTTCAAACTCGACCAAGCCGCCTGACGAAGGCCTCGTAACGGGCTGGTGAATCGGGGGAATTTCCGCGTTACACCGGCGAAGGCCGGTGCCCACCGCAGACATGGGTCCCGGCCTGCGCCGGGAAGATGGGAGAACGACGAACCGCCTCACGCGATACCCAGCGGCGGCTCTGGCGCGACTTCGCCGAGGACCGGCGGGGTCAGGTCGAGCAGGCCGGCGGCGCGCAATTCGTCGATGGCCGGCAGGTCGCGCAGAGTGTCGAGGCCGAAATGGGCGAGAAAGCCTGGCGTCGTGACCCACAACAACGGCCGGCCGGGGCTCATGCGGCGGCCCTTGGGGCGGACCCAGCCGGCTTCCATCAGATTGTCGATCGTGCCTTTGCCCAGGCCGACCCCGCGGATCTCCTCGATTTCGGCGCGGGTGACCGGCTGGTGATAGGCGATCACCGCCAGAAGTCTCGACCGCGGCGCGCGACAATCTGCGGGCGACCGGCCGCTCGATGCGCAAAGCGCCAGCCAGATCGGGCGCGGTGCGAAACGCCCAGCCGCCGGCCAGCCGCACCAGGTTGACCCCGCGTCCGGCGTAATGCTCGGCAAGTTCGCCCAAGAGGTCCCGCAGACCGGCCGCATCATCGAGGCGCCGCTCTAGCATTTCCTCGGTCAATGGCTCACCGGCGGCGAACAGCAGCGCCTCGACGAGCCGAATTTGCTGCGCCCGCTCGCTCACCGGCGAACCCCCTCGCCTCCTCTGCGCAGCGCCGCCGAGGGCGGACTGCGCAGATAGATCGGGCCGAAGGCGCGGTCCTGGCGCAGCTCGACCCTGCCGTCGCGGACAAGTTCGAGTGCGGCGGCAAAGGTCGCCGCCAGGCCGGAGCGGCGCAGCTCCTCGCCGCCGCGCTCGTCCGGCAGAAAGCGCGTCAGCTCGCGCCAGTCGGGCATCCGGCCGAGAAAGCGCGCCAGGCGCTTCAGCGCATCGTCGATCGAATGAAACACCGACGGCTCGATCGTCAGCACCGCCGCGGTGCTCCGCCGGCGGCCGTCGCCATAGGCGCGCAGCAGCTCGTAAAGATCGAGCCGCCAAACCGGCACCGCGACCGTCGCCAACCCCTCGGGGGCGCCGCGCAAAAACCAATCGAAGCCGAGGCGCGGGCGGGCCATCAGCCTTCGGCCGGCGGTCTGCATCGCCTCCAGGAGCTTGAGGCGATGCCCCAGCGCGGCGGCGATCTCGGCCGCCTCCGGTTCGTCTTCCTGCGGCGGTTGCGGCAGCAGCAGCCGCGATTTCAAATAAGCCAGCCACGCCGCCATCACCAGGTAATCGGCGGCGATCTCCAGGCGCAATTCCCGCTGCCGATCGATAAAGGCCAGGTATTGGTCGGCCAGCGCCAGGATCGAGATCTTCGCGAGGTCGACCTTTTGCTCGCGCGCCAAGGACAGCAGCAGATCGATCGGCCCCTCGTAGCCGTCGAGGTCGAGCACCAGTTGCTCAGCCGGCGCGCGCCGCTCCTCTCGATCGCCTTCTCCCCGTATGCGAGGCGGGGGAGCGTCCCACTCAGGGGCGGGATCGCTCATCCGCCCTGTCCGGTCAGGGTCAGCACGAGGTTGATCAGGGCCTGCATCGGCACGCCGATCACATAGGCGAGGATATTGAGATTGACGCCGATCTGCGTGCCGATCCACGGCAGCACGAACAGCAGCGCCAACAGGATCGGGATGCCATACGGCTCGACCCGAGCGAGCGGATAAGCGAGCGACCGTGGCAACAGGCCGACTGCGACCCTTCCGCCATCCAAGGGCGGCAGAGGGAGCATGTTGAAGACGCACAGCGCCGCGTTGATCTGCAGCGAGTGAACGAGGTTCGCGGCAATCCAGTCGGCCGGGCTCGGCGGCAAAAAGGCCACCCCGTAGAACAACAGCGACGAGACAATCGCCAACAGCACGTTGGTGCCCGGTCCGGCCAGCGCCACCCACACCATGTCGCGCCGCGGGTCGTGCAAGCGGCCGAAATTGACCGGCACCGGCTTGGCATAGCCGAACAGCAAGCGACCGCCCGACCCCAGCAGCAGCAGCGCCGGCAAAATGATCGTCCCGAACGGGTCGATGTGGTTGAGCGGGTTGAAGGTGACGCGGCGCGCTCGCAAAGCAGTGTCGTCACCAAAACGAAGCGCGATAAACCCGTGCGCCGCTTCGTGAAAGGTCACGGCGAAGACGACCGGCAAGACCCAGGTGCTGGCCTGGTAGATCGTCGCGGCCAGGGATGCCGCGCCGCCCATCACCGCGCCTCCGCCATCAGCGCATCGAACCGGCGCTCGGCTTCCGGCCGGTCAAACTCGGCCGGAGCGTGCCGCATCGCCTCACCCCGCGCGAGCCGCGCTGCCGCCTGAGGTGATATCGGGCCAACCGCCGCGACGATCTCTTCCATCTCGGCAAGGTCGCCGTTGCAATGAAGCGCCAGATCACAGCCGGCGTGGAGCGTCCGCTGCGCCCGTTCGGTGAGGCCGCCGCCCAATGCTCTCATCGACAAATCGTCGGATACCAGCACGCCGTCAAAGCCGATCTCGCCGCGAATGATCTCGGCGATCACCCGCGCCGACAGCGTCGCGGGCGCAGTCGGGTCGATCGCCCGATAGACGATATGGGCGGTCATCGCCCAAGGCATCGCGGCGAGCGCGCGGAACGGGCGCAAAATCGGTGCGCGACAGCGCGTCGTGGTCGGTCTCGACGGTTGGGCAAGCGTAATGGCTGTCGACGCGAGCGCGGCCATGCCCCGGAATATGCTTGAGGACGGGGAGCACCCCGCCTTCGATCAGCCCCTCGCACACCGCCAAGCCGAAACGCGCGACCCGCTCCGGCTCGACGCCATAGGCGCGGTCGCCGATCACCAAATCGGCCCCGGCAACCGGCAGGTCGAGCACCGGAAGGCAGGCGACGGTAACACCGAGCTGGGCGAGATCGTCAGCTATAAGCCGGGCGCCGAGCCGGGCGGCTTGCTGCGCGGTTGGGTCCGGCAACGAAGCGATGCGGGCGGCTGATGGATAAAGCCGCCATTCGGGCGGCCGCAGGCGCGCAACCCGTCCGCCCTCTTGGTCAATCAGAACCGGCGCGTCCGCACGCCCGATGCAGCCACGCAATGTCTCGACCAGCCCGCTAACCTGATCGCGGGAACGGCAATTACGCCGAAACAGGATAAAGCCCAACGGGTCGGCATCGGCAAAAAAGCGGCGATCGGCGGCGCTCAATTCCTCGCCGGCGCAACCGAGAATTACTGCGCGCGGCCGTCCCTTGGGTGTCGGGTCTGTCAAGACAAAGCTCTTTCTCTCACCTGATCATACCTTCGCACCCGCCGGCGCTGGCCCCTGCGGGCGGCGCCAGGCGGCTGCGCTGAAGATGGATTGCCGGGTCAGCTCCGGCAATGACAGTCCTCAGAGCAGCGGCATCAATGTGGATGGATGAAGCCGGCGACGCTCATCTGACGATGATGCACGGCAGATGGCGCTGTCTCAGCTCGCCGCACAGCCGTTCAGCGGTCGCCGGGTCCCCGACCGGCCCCGCCTGAATACGGTAATAGACGCCTTTGTCGCCGAGGTCGGCGCGAATCGCCACCGCCGTCAGGCGGCCGAGCAAATCCGGGTTGCTGCGCTTGATGCGCGCCCATTCCTCGCGCGCTACTCCCTCGCTGCGCACGGCGCCGAGCTGAAGCCGCACCCCTCCCGCTTTTCCTGGTTGGGACGCCGCTTCCGCCGGCTTCGAGGGCATCGAATGCGGATTTGCCGGCGGCATGACGGCTGATTGTTCCGGTTGGGTCGCCGCGGGCAGGTGTTCCGGAGCCTGGCGCGCCCGTTGGTGGCGCGGGCGTTGTTGGCGCATCCGGAGACGCCGAGACCACCGGTTTCGGGACCGGCGGCGCCGGCAGAGCCATCGGCTGTTCGGGCGGCGGCAACAAATGCTCGACGATCGGACGGTTCTGGCCATAGATCAGCATGTCCCGGTCTGGGATCGGCATGCCGCCCGGCTCGGCCGGTTTGACCTTCATCGGCCGCGTATCGGCGCGGATCAGCGGGATATCGCCGCTGCCGCCGGTCCCGGCCATGTGCCGTGCGCCCTCGACATAAGCGAACCATAGACCGCCGGCAAATAGCGCCATGATCAGCAGCGCCCCGACAATCCTTAAAACCCGTCGCGGCGGTGGATCGGCTTCCTCGTCGCGTGGATCGGCATAGAGCCCGGTCCGCTCCTCGGGGTCGATCTGTCCCAGATGATAGGACATGGCTACATCTCCTCGACCGGTTCGACGCCGATCACGGCGAGGCCGGAGGCGATGACCAGGGCCACGCCACGGACGAGGGCGAGGCGGGCGCGGGTCAGCGCCGGGTCGGAGGCGAGAATAAACCGCAATGTCGCCTCGTCTCGGCCCTTGTTCCACAACATGTGGAATTGCGCCGCAACCTCTTGCAGATAGAACGCAACGCGATGTGGCTCATGTGCCTCGGCAGCACTCTCGACCAGCCGCGGCCACTGCGCCAGCTGGCGAATCAGCGCGATCTCGGCCGAGTCGGTAAGCTCGTCGAGCGAAGTTTCGGCCAGCGCCAAATCGGTAAGTTGATCCTGCGCAAACATCTCGGCCGCATGGCGCATGACCGAGGCCGCCCGGGCATGGGCGTATTGCACATAAAAAACCGGGTTGTCCTTTGACTGCTCGGTGACCTTGGCAAAGTCGAAATCGAGCGCCTGGTCGTTCCTCCGGGTCAGCATGATGAAGCGAAAGACGTCCTTGCCGACTTGATCGACCACCTCGCGCAGGGTGACAAACGTCCCCGCCCGCTTCGACATCCGAACCGGCGCGCCCTTGTCGAAAAGATTGACGAGCTGGCACAGTTTGACGTCGAGATTGGCCGCCCCGTCGGTCACCGCCCGCACCGCGGCCTGCATGCGCTTCACATATCCGCCATGATCGGCCCCCCAGACATCGATCAGATTGGCGAAGCCGCGGCCGAACTTGTCGCGGTGATAGGCGATGTCGGCGGCGAAATAGGTCCACGAGCCGTCGGATTTCTTCAGGGGACGGTCGACCTCGTCGCCGAATTCGGTAGCGCGGAACAGCAATTGCGGCCGCGGTTCCCAATCGTCGGGCAATTTGCCCTTCGGCGGCTCCAACACGCCGGTATAGATCAAGCCGCGCCGGTCCAGGGCCATCAGGCAATCGTCGATCGTCCCAGCTTCGACCAGGGCGCGCTCAGAAACGAACAGATCATGGCGCACGCCGAGCACAACCAGATCCTCGTGGATCAGCGCCATCATCTGCGCAATGGCAAAGTCGCGCACCAGAGCGAGCCACTCGCTTTCCGGAAGATCGAGCCATTTTCGCCCGTCGCGCCGGGCGAGCGCCTGGCCGGTTTCGATCAGATAGTCGCCGGGATAGAAGCCATCCGGCAGCGGCCCGATCGCCTCGCCTAAGGCCTCGCGATAGCGCAGATGGGTCGAGCGGGCGAGAATATCGACCTGCGCGCCGGCGTCGTTGATGTAGTACTCGCGCTCGACTTGGAACCCGGCCTTGGCCAACAACGCCGCGAGCGCATCGCCAACGACAGCGCCCCTGCCGTGACCGACATGCATCGGTCCGGTCGGGTTGGCCGAGACGAATTCGACATTGACCCTCTCACTGGCGCCGACTGGCGAATTGCCAAAACCGGCACCGGCGCGCAGGATGGCACGCAGTTGCGCCTGCCAGATTTCGGGCGCCAAGGTGATGTTCAGAAACCCCGGACGCGCCGCGGCGACGGTCCAGCCGAGGCCGCGGTAATCCCCGGTGACCAGCTCGCGCCCGTTCAGCGCAGCGCCGATCCGTTCCGCCAGCGCCATCGGGTTCTCCCTGACCGCGCCGGCCAGCACCATCGCCGCATTGGTGGCGAGATCGCCATGGGCTGGATCGCGCGGCGGCTCGACCGCAACCCGATCCAAATCGAGCCCCGGCGGCAGCGCGCCACTCGCCATCAGATCGCCGAGCGCCGCCAGCACGAGGCGGCGGACATCTTGGAAAATGTTGGTCATGTTGAAGGGCGAGCGGCGCCGTTCATCGAGGATCGAGGATCAGAATCAGGCAATTTCCGGTAACGGAACCTCGATCCGACCCCCTGCCACCTCGTCGACAACCACGAGGCGCCCACCATCGGTGGCACGAAGCTGATCGTTGGCGTTGAGAAGCTCGATTCCATACACAGTTCCGTCGGGGGCCAGATCGATGTTCACCTCGTCGCTCAATCGCACCGTCTCGACCTGCACCCCAGCCGACTCGCGGAGCCGAAGATAGGCGATGTTTTGGCGAGGATCATAACTGAGGTGCACTTTCCGACACTCCAAAGGGTTGCTCAGAAATATTTGACAACGATGCTGATCACCAACCAGTCACCGTCCTCTCGGGGTCGCGAACACCTCAACCTGCTTTATATGGTATAGCCGATCTCGCCACAGCGCATTGAATGCGAAATTGCGACGAAATCCCTGTCGGCCAAATTTGGCGACAAACCGCTCCCCTTCATCAACGGTGGCGGCGACTTCTTCCTCGCTTGCCCCTCTTTCGAGCATCCGAGCGACGGCGTGAGGATGGAGCTTCACCCGGATCGAACCGGCAGCAAACCAACACCGTCACTCATGTCGGCGCATAAGCGTCGAACAGCCGGTGATGCTCGTCGAGCGCGAAGCGGTCGGTCATGCCTGCGAGGTAATCTGCGGCGACGCGCGCGGTCCGGGGGTCGTCGGGACCGACCGCCAACCCTCGCCACTCGCCCGGCAGGCATTCGGGTTCGGCAAGATACAGCGTGAACAGGTCGTGGACCACGCGGCGCGCTTTCGAGCTCATCCGGTTGACCCGATAGTGGCGGTACATGCGCTCGTACAGAAATCCTTTGAGGGCGCGGTCGTTCTTGCGCATCTCGGCGGAAAGCGCCGCCACCGGCGCCTTTAGCGCCCGGATCTCGGCAGTCGATTTGGCCCCGCTCCCATCCAGCCGCGAGCGCGTCTCATCGATCACGTCGCCGACCATATGGTCGATCACCCGGCGGATCGACTTCGTGGATCAGGCGCGGCTCCTCGACATCCGGATAGCGCGACGCGACCTCGCGAAAGACGGACCCGACCAGCGGCACCTCTGCGAGGTCGGCGACAACGAACAGCCCGGCGCGCAGCCCGTCGTCGAGGTCGTGGTTGTTGTAGGCGATGTCGTCGGCGAGTGCCGCGACCTGCGCCTCGGGTCCGGGGAAAGTGTCGAGAGCGAGCGGATGGCGGCAGTCGTATTCGGCGATCGCCGGCGGCACCGGGCGGTCGATCCCCGGGCCACGCAGCGGGCCGTTATGCTTGACCGTGCCTTCGAGCGTTTCCCAAGTCAGGTTAAGGCCGTCGAACTCGGCGTAATGGCGCTCGAGCCGGGTCAGGATCCGCAAGGTCTGGTCGTTGTGCGAGAAGCCGCCGAACCGCGCCATCTCGGCGTTCAAGGCTTCCTCGCCGGCGTGGCCGAACGGGGTGTGCCCAAGGTCGTGGGCAAGTGCCACCGTTTCGGCGAGATCCTCGTCGAGGCCGAGGGTGCGCGCGATCGTGCGTGCGATCTGCGCCACTTCGAGGCTGTGGGTCAGTCGGGTGCGGTAATGGTCGCCCTCGTGATAAACAAAGACTTGCGTCTTGTAGGTCAGCCGGCGAAACGCGGTTGAATGAATGATGCGGTCCCGGTCGCGCTGAAACGGGGAACGGGTCGCATGCTCCGGTTCCGGATGGAGCCGCCCGCGAGACTCCTCCGGTTTCGACGCATAGGGCGCGAGACCGACCGGGGGGACCATTCCTCCTCTTACGCCAGGCCTTTGCCCGCGTCCATCCTACCCGTAAAATCGAGCCAAATGGCCACGTTGCGGCAAGCCCAGCACAACGGGCAGAGCACGCCGTCAGCTGTCGATTCGCTGCGGCGCGGGCATCGAGATTTTCAGACCGTGACTTTTTGGTTAAGCTGGGCCAACCGGAGGGAGCGCCCCGATGGAATACATTCGCGTAAGCTTTGACCCCAACGACGTCCGCGACGTCATCGCCAACGGTAACGTCGTCGGTCAGACCGAGACGGAGCTCATCTTGCCGTCAAATTATTATGTGATTTCCCTATCCGGTTTCGGATATTCCCCCTCGTTTTGGTATGGCGTCGTCAGCGGTACCCTGCCGGGGCACCCCTTGCCCATCCAGTTCAGCAAGACCTAGGGCGGGTGCGGATGCGCGGAGCATGCCTGCTGCTGTTGTGCCTCGTTCTCGGTGGCGGGTGCGCGAGCACGCATTTCGAAAACACCCCGTTGCGGGCCGGTGAAGCCAACCCCGATCGCCGCAGCATCGATCCTGCGACCCCGGATCGCCCGGTCATCCTGATGACCTTCTCGGGCGGGGGCTCGCGGGCGGCGGCGCTTGCCGAGGCAGTTCTGCGCGAGATGGCGGCGACAAGTTATCCCGCGTCCGATGGCAACCATGTCCTGACCTCGGATGTGAAGCTGATCTCGTCGGTTTCCGGCGGCAGCGTTACCTCAGCCTGGTTCGGTCTGCATCGCAGCCCCGCTCATCCGGACGGCGACCTCGACGGCCTGCGTAACGATTTTCTGGCCAAGGACAATATGGCGGCGCTTGAACTTGACGCCGTCAATCCAATCACCTGGTTCGGTCTGGTAACCGGCAAAATTGCCCGGATCGAAGCCCTTGAAGCATTGTTCAACGAACGGCTGTTCCACAATGCGACGCTCGCCGACATCAACCGGCCGGGCCAGCCCTATGTGGTTTTCAATGCGACGGATATGGCCGGCGGCGAAACTTTCGCACTGGTGCCGCGAAAGTTCGACGATGTTTGCTCGAGCTATGATGCCCTGCCGATCGCTACCGCGGTGGCGGCATCCGCGGCATTCCCGGTCCTGCTGACGCCGGTCAGCTTTCAGAACTTCTCCGACGGTTGCCAAGGTCGGCTTCGCAGCGATATCTGGATCAGAGTTGATCTATCGATCCCGCCATACCCGCCGAACCCCTATACGCCCTACCTAAATCTGCCGGAATACAAAGAGGCGCGCTATACCAATGATCTGCGGCATGGGCCCAACCCATATCGCCGGATCGACTATCTTTATTTTCTCGATGGCGGGCTGGCTGACAATCTCGGCACCCTATCGTTACGCTCGGCGCTGATCGCGCCTTACGACGATGCCGGCGTTCTGCGCGCGATCAACGAGGGAAAGATCCACAACCTCGTCATCATCGTCGTCAATGCCCGTTCAGATCCGCCGAACAAGCTCTACCAGCAGCAAAGCCTGCCGGGTCTGATCAGCCAAATTCAGACGGTGACTTCGGCACCGATCGATGCCAATACGGCGAATTCCCAGACCGCGCTTTCCGGTCTGCTCGGCGAGTTGGCGCAGGCCGCCGCTGGAGCCAGCAACTCGGCTAAATTTGGCGGTATGAAGGTCTATGGGATCACCGTCGACTACGACCAGATCCCGGCGGACACCCCGGCGCACCGCGAGCTGCGCGACCAGGCCAAAGACGTGCCCACGAGCTGGAGCTTGACCGGCCCGCAATTACAAGTGACCGAGGCGGCTGGCCGTTTTCTGCTCCGCCGGCACCCCTGCTATCGGGTTCTGTTGGCCGATCTGCACGCGACCCAGCCGCCAGCCGTTGCCGAGACCGACACGCCAACCGGCCCATGTGCGACCGAGATCAACATCGCAAAACCAGCCGCCAAGACCACCCCCGCCAGTTGAATCGAAGCCGCCGCGGTCGATTCGCCGCAGCGGCGTCGGGTTAGAACACGAGCTTGCCGCCGACGATGACGAGCACTGCGGCAAGGGTCAACCGCACCACCCTGTCCGGAACCAGAGAGGCGGCATAGCTGCCAAGAAAAATGCCGGGCAGCGAACCGATCAGGAGGGAGGCCAATATAGCCGCATTCATCGAACCGGCAAGCCAATGGCCGATGCCGCCGACCAAAGTAAGGGGCACCGCATGCGCGATGTCGGAGCCGACAATGCGCGCCATCGGCAGCGACGGATAGAGCATGATCAGCGCAGTGACGCCAAGGGCGCCGGCGCCGACCGAAGTCAGCGATACCAGTACGCCGAGCGCCGCCCCGGTCAAGACCGTCAGTGACGCGGTGCGCCGACCGGTCGACTGGTCGAGATGGATCCCGGCATACGCGATCAAGCGGGCACGGAAGACCAAGGCAACCGCGGTCGCCAATAGCGCCAGCCCGAGCATGAACGTGATGACGTGCTCGACCGCTCCCCCGTGCACGTCGAAGAGAGACAGGATCAGCACCGTCAGTACCGCCATCGGCAGGCTGCCAGAGGCCAGCAAGCCGACGACGCGCCAATCAATCGTGCCAATGAACCCGTGAACCAGACTGCCGCCGGCCTTGGTCGCGGCGGCGTAGAGCAGGTCGGTGCCAACGGCGCTCGCCGGGTGAATTCCGAACAGCAGGATCAAGATCGGCGTCATCAATGAGCCGCCGCCGACCCCGGTCATGCCGACGAGCGCGCCGACGCAAAAGCCCGACAGAATATAGAGCGGGTTAATCGCGTGAACCCAGTTCATCATGCCGCCTCGGCTTCTTCGATCAACTCCACACCGGCGCGGGGCCGTTCAGCCAACGCGCCCCCCGGACCCGATGAGAAACCGCAGCTCTGGCCCTGGCCGGCATGCTGTGACCCTTGTCCCGGCGCTGGTCGTCTTCGTTCGAATGGTTTATTCATATATTTATGTGAAATGACAATATAGCACGTGTATATTATGTTATAACGCCACTGAAGCTGGCACAGCGCGTGGAGCGCCGTCCCGACGTTCTATTTCATGCCCGGCAGCGGTGTGTCACCGCACGCCCTCGACCACCACAGTCCTTCCTGGCCTGAGCATTGCCAAACCCCGCGCTCCGTCGCCATACTTCGAGCCGAGCGGAGGAAACCGGCCGATGGAATACACGATCACTCCAATGACCGAGCACACCGGCGCCGAGGTTCGCGGACTTGATCTGAACCGGGGCGTCGATGCCGAGACCCGTACTGCGCTAAACCGCGCCTTCGCCGATCATCATGTCCTGGTAATCCGCGGCCAGGAATTCACGCCTCCGCAATTCATCGCAGCTGCGCAGGTATTTGGCGAATTGTTCCAGCACGACAAGCGCGAGATGCACGTTCCCGGCTATCCGCAGATCTACTACGTGTCGAACGAGCAGACCGTGCCGGGCAAGCGCTATATCTCGGGTGAGACCTTTCACACCGATCATTCCAATCATCCGACCCCGCCAAAGGCGACGATGCTGTTTCCGGTGTCATTGCCGAGCAGTGGTGGCGATACGCAATACGTCAACATGCACCAGGCCTATGACGACCTGCCCTCGGAGACCAAGGAGCGGATCAACGGGCTCAAAGCGGTCCATGTCTATCTGAGCAAATACAGCCCGCGCGAGCTGCGCCCGCTCAGCGAGGACAGCGCCCGGCAGGTGCCGCTGCCGGGGGTGCATCCCTTGGTCCGCACGCATCCCGAAAACGGCCGCAAGGCACTCTACCTCAACCCGGTGCGGATAGAATCGATCGAGGGCATGGAGGACGGCGAGGCGCTCGATCTCGTCGCCGGGCTGATGACGCATGCGATCCAGAAGAAATACGAATACCGTCACCAATGGCATTACGGCGACTTCGTGATCTGGGACAACCGCAGCGTCATTCACAAGGCCAACCCCGATTACGACATGAGCGAGCGGCGCTATCTCTACCGGCTGATGCTGAAAGGCGAGACGCCGGTCTGACCGCGATGACCGAGCTTCGGCACCGCACCGTCGAGACCAACGGTATCCGCATGCACTTGGCCGAACAGGGCGCGGGTCCGCTGGTGCTGCTGTGCCACGGATTCCCCGAGTCCTGGTATTCGTGGCGTCATCAACTGCCGGCGCTGGCAGAGGCCGGCTTCCACACCGTCGCGCCCGATATGCGCGGCTATGGCCAGACCGACCGCCCTGATGCGATCGACCAATACACCATGCTGCATCTGGTCGGTGACGTCGTCGGTCTCCTCGACGCGTTAGGTGAGGAACATGCGGTCATCGCCGGCCACGATTGGGGTGCGAATGTGGCATGGCTTGCCGCACAACTGCGCCCCGACCGCTTCCGCGGCGTCATCGCCCTCAGCGTACCGTTCCGCGCGCGCGGACCGGTTCGTCCGACGACAGTGATGCCGCAGACCGAGGACGCGATCTTCTACCAGCTCTATTTTCAGGAGCCGGGGGTCGCCGAGGCGGAGTACGACCGCCATGTGCGCCCGGTTTTCCACGCCGGCGCCATTGCGATCTCGGGCGACGCGCCAGCCGCCACGCGGCCCTTCGGCATGGTGCCGCGGCAGGGTAATCCGTTTCGTTGGAACGCCGAGCCGCCGCCGCTCCCCTCATGGCTGAGCGAAGCCGACATCGATTTCTTTGTCGCCGAGTTTACCCGTACCGGCTTTCGCGGCGGGCTCAATTATTACCGGAACATCGACCGTAACTGGGAATTGCTTGCTCCGTTTGACGGGCTGCCGGTCATCGTGCCGGCGCTCTATATGGCCGGTCGATCGCGACCCGGTTGTGAAATTTCCCGGCATGGACCGGCATATCGCCGATCTGGCGAAGTTCGCACCGCGATTACGCGCGAGCATGATGCTGCCCGGCTGCGGACATCTGATCCAGCGGGAGCGGCCGACCGAGGTCAACGCCGCGATGATCGACTTTCTGCGCAGCCTCTCGACCTTGAGGCGCTAAGCTAGGGTCGTCAAAATCCGGAGGAGACGAAAGATGCGCTGGATACGATTCGAGACGAATGGCCATGCGGCCTACGGCATCCTCGACGGCGACACGGTGACCGAAGTCAAGGGCGACCCGTTTGCCGGCTATGAAAAGACCGCGACCCGCCACAAGCTGTCATCGGTCAAATTGCTGATTCCGGTCGAGCCGCGCACCTTCTATTGCGCCGGGCTCAATTATGCCGAGCATGTAATCGAGGCCGCCAGAAAACGCGGCCAGGAACCGAATTTGCCCAAAGCCGCCGATATTGGCTATCGCGCCAACAACGCGCTCGTCGCGCATGGCGAGAACATCGTTCTTCCCAAGGACGCGACCGAGCGCTGCCAGTACGAGGGCGAGCTGGTCGCAGTCATCGGCAAGAAGGTCAAAAACCTGTCGGAACGGGACGCGCTTTCCTGCGTGCTCGGCTGGACGATCGGCAACGACTTCAGTGAGCGCACCTGGCAGGCGGGCGACCGCACCTTATGGCGCGCCAAAAACGCCGACACCTTCAAGCCGATGGGGCCGTGGATCGAGACCGATTTCAACCTTGCTGCGGCGCAGACGATCATCCGCGTCAACGGCGACGAAAAGATCCGCTTCAAGACCGACCACATGCTGTTCGGCCCCGCGACCTTCATCAGCCGCATGTCGCAATATCTGACGCTCTACCCCGGCGATGTCGTCTGGATGGGCACCGAAGGTGCTCCCGAAAACGTCAAGCACGGCGACACGATCGACATCGAGATCACCGGCATCGGCACCCTGACCAACCCGGTGGTGCGCGAAGGGATGTAGCGTCCGCGCTGCCAAGCAAGCGGGCGGCGGCATCAAAACTCGACGATCTGTCTCCTGAGCCCTTTGGCAACGGCTTCCGCCCGAGAGTTCGCGCCGAGCTTTCGGAACAGCTGCTCGATGTGGAATTTGACGGTGTGCGGTGAGATGCCGAGCCGCCGGGCGGCGGCCTTGTTGCTCAAGCCGTCGCCGAGCGCCGTCAGCACCTCGATTTCGCGCAGCGTCAACACCGGCGATGCATCGTCGGGCAACGGCCCGAACTGCGATTTCGGCGACGGCGGGACCCGCACGATCAGTCCCGCGGCGACGGCGCGCAACGCAGCATCGACCTGAGCCGCCCCGGCCTCGGACGGCAGCGATCCGGCAAAATCACCCTCCGATCGCTCCGAGGACGACGCTCGGCGCGCCGGGCGGCGGTTCGGCGGAGCCGTCGGTCAAGACCGCGTCTGCCACCTCGGCCAGCGGCAACGACCTCGTGCCCGGCTGCGGCAACGAGTGCTGCGAGCCGCTTTGCCGTCGCCGGATCGGCGGCCTTTAGCAAGACGCGCAGCCGCCGCGGAAGATCGGCGGCCGCAGCGGCGCTCATCGCGCCGGCCGCGCACCCACCGTGGCCGTGAGCATCTGCAATTGGCCGGCCCGGATCAAACGCAATTGGACCTGACGTCCAACCGATTCCGGACCCAGCACTTCGGCGAGTTGCCACGGACTCCCGACGCCGGCAGCGTCGACGGCGATCAGGATGTCGCCCATCAGCACCCCGGCTTGCGCCGCCGGCCCATCCTTGGTCACGCCGATGATCATCAGTCCCAACGACTGATCGGCTTCACTGCGCAATGCTTCCGGCACGAGTACCCGCTGCACCGCCGCGCCGAGCCATCCGCGCGCGATACGGCCCGTCGTCAGCAGCGGTTCCATCACGCGCTCGACCGTCGCCGCCGGGATGACCAGAACTCGCCGGCGCGGGCCGAGAGTCGAGATGCCGAGCAACCCGCCCGCGGCGTCAAGCACCGGTCCGCCCTCCTCGCCTCTACCCAGTCTGAGGTCGAGCCCAATGCGGCTGTCGATGCGGCCCGCCGGCGCGGCTGTGCCAGGCGGGGCCGACCGAATGGACCGCGCCGAGTCGTACCGCGACCCCGCCGGCCCCATCGGCGGCAAGAGCGAGCACGAGCGCGCCGGGCCGCGGTTCCTTGGCGGCGAGCGGCGCCGGTTCCGGCGCGCCGTCGAGCCGCAGCACGGCGACGTTGGTGCCGGGATCGCGACCGGCCACCCGCGCCGCAAAGCTGCCGCCATTGGCCAGCACCACCTCGGCCTCTTCGGCCTTGGGCAATGCCTGCTCCGAGGCGACCACCACATCCTTGCGCCACAAAGTGCCGGAGCGCAGCGAATGCCCGCGCACGCGGATGCCGGCGACCAGCCCGCGCGCCGCTGCCACGCGGTCGGCCAGAGCGGCAGAAAATTGGGTCAGCACATCCTGGTTATTGTCGGGCATGCCTCTCTCCTCGGTCTATATGCCGAAGAGAATGGGGCTGCCGCTATGCCGCCGCTACTGGACGAATGGGCAGGGCGCCCGCCGCCGACCGCGAGACGCCGAAATCACCGGTCGCGCATTTTGGGGTCGAGCGCGTCGCGCAACGAGTCGCCAAAGAGGCTGAAGCCGAACACCGTCACCGCGATCGCCAGGCCCGGGAAGATCGCGATCCACGGCGCCGTCGAGGCATATTCCTCGGCCCCGCCCTGCAGCATCAGGCCCCAGGCCGGAACCGGCTCTTGCACGCCGAGCCCGAGATAGGACAACGCGGCCTCGGCCAGGATCGCCTGGCCGACAAACGCCGTCAGCAGGATCAGGAACGGCGCCATCACATTCGGCACCATGTGGCGCAAAATGATCCGCGAATGGCCAAAGCCGCAGGCGCGCGCAGCGTCGACATAAGGAATCTCGCGGATCGACAGCGCGCTCGACCGGATGATGCGCGCGCAGCGCGGGATCAGCGGGATCGTGATCGCGACGATCACATTGTGCACCCCGGTGCCGAAAATCGACACGACCGCGAGCGCCATGATGATCAGCGGAAAAGCCATCAGGATATCGAGCAGGCGCTGCAGGTATAGGTCGAGGCGCCCGCCGAAATAGGCGCTGCCGACGCCCAGCACCAGCCCGGCAAAACTGCTGACGATTGCGCAGGAGAACCCGACGATCAGCGCGGTGCGCGCCCCGAAAATGATGCGCGACAGCTGATCGCGGCCAAACTGGTCGGTGCCGAGCCAATGCGTCCAGCTCGGCGCCTCGGTCATCGCGGCGAAATCGTTGGCGGTCGGGCTGTACGGTGCGATCCAATCGGCGCCGAGCCCGGCCACCGCCATAACCAGCACCAGGACCAGGCCAAAGGTGCCGAGCGGCTGGCGGCGGGCAAAAACCAGCGCTCGGCCGACCAGTGATCCCCGGCCTCCGGGCAGATCGTCGAGAAGGGCGGGAGTAGCGGCTTCATTCGGTGCGGCGATGGTCATGGCGGCAGCTCACGCGTAGCGGATGCGGGGGTCGAGCCAGGCATAGAGCATGTCGACGGCGGTATTGGTGAACACGAAGACGGCAACGGTCAGCATCACCAGCGCCTGGGTCAAGGTGTAGTCCTGGTTCTGTACGGCCTGGACGAGCAGCCGGCCGATCCCGTTCAGGTTGAACACCTGCTCGGTCACGACCAGGCCGCCGATCAGAAACGCCAATTCGATGCCGATCAGGGTCACGACCGGCAGCAGCGCGTTCTTCAGCGCGTGCCGATTGACGACGATCCGTTCGATCAGACCCTTGGCCCGCGCGGTGCGAATGTAGTCCTCGCGCATGACCTCGAGCATCGCCGAGCGGGTCATGCGCATCGTAACCGCGGATGTGCGGTAGCCCACCGCGATCGCCGGCCAGATTGCCATCGACAGGTTGCGCACCGGGTCCTTCCACAATGGCACATAATCGATCGGCGGCATCCACGGCGCGCCGAACGCCATCTGCGAGATGTTCGAGAATCGCGAGAATGAGCAGGATGCCGAGCCAGAAGCCCGGGGTGGCGAGACCGGCGATGGCGATCACCCGCACCACAAGGTCGGTGACGGTGTTCTGCTTCAGCGCCGAGAGCGTGCCGAACGGGATCGCGACCACGACCGCGACGACGGTTGCCAGGATCGCGATCTCCAGCGAGATCGGAAAGCGGGCGGCGATCTCGTAGGAAACCGGCTTGCCCGACCACATCGACGTGCCGAAATCGAAGCGGCAAAAGCCCCAGATGAAGTCAAAGAATTGCAGAAGTATCGGCCGGTCGAGCCCGAGTTCGGCATGGCAGGCGGCGACCGCGCGCTCGTCGAAGGTGCCGCCGCCGGAGCCCAGCCGTACGACGCAGATGTCGCCTGGGATGAGGCGCATCAGCAAAAATACCAGGGCAGCCGCCCCGAACAAGGTCGGCACCACCAGCAGTATCCGCTGAATAATGTACCGGTACATTTCCTTGGGCGCCTCCCTCGCGCCGGGCTAGCTGCGCCTTCGCCAACGGATCACTGCTGGACCTCGCTGCACGCGACCCAATGGCCGGGACGCAGCTCGCGCAGCTCCGGCCGCGTCCTCTTACACCCGTCCACGGCGATCGCGCAGCGCGGGTGAAACACGCAGCCCGACGGCGGGTTGATCGGGCTCGGCACCTCACCCATGACCGGGCGGAATGCACGTGTCTCCTCGACCGTCGGATCGGGAACCGGCACCGCCGACAGTAAGGCCTGGGTGTAGGGGTGGAGCGGGTTGTCGAACAGCTCGTCGCATTCGGCCAGCTCGACGATGCGGCCGAGATACATGACCGCGACCCGCTGGCAGAGATGCCGCACCACCGAAAGGTCGTGTGCGATGAACAGATAGGTCAGGCCAAAACGGTCGCGCAAATCCTCTAAGAGATTGACGATCTGCGCCTGGATCGACACGTCGAGCGCCGAGACCGCCTCGTCGCAGACGATGAATTCAGGCTCCAGGGCCAGGGCGCGCGCGATCCCGACCCGCTGACGCTGACCGCCCGACATCTCGTGCGGGTAGCGGTCGGCGAATTTGGGGTCGAGCCCGCACACCGACAACAATTCTCGCACTCGCGCCGTCCGGCGTGCCGCATCGCGCTCGATCCCGTGCACCTTGATCGGCTCGGCGATGATCTCGCCCACTTTCATGCGCGGGTTCAGCGAGCTGTAGGGGTCCTGAAAGATGACCTGGATGCGCCGCCGCAACGCCAACAGCTTGCGCCGATCGAGCCGGGCGATATCGACGCCATCATATCGGATCTCGCCCGCGGTCGGACGTTCAAGCCGCAGGATGCAGCGCCCGGTCGTGGTCTTGCCGCAGCCGCTCTCGCCGACCAGTCCGAGGGTCTCGCCGCGGTGCACGGTAAAGTCGATGCCGTCGACCGCCCTGACCTCGCCGACCCTGCGGTGGGTGAAGTTCCCCTCCGTGACCGGGAAGTGCATCTGCAGCCCCCGGACTTCGAGGAGTGGGTCTCCGCCGATCGCCGACACGCCGCTGCCCTCTCCCCGCTCAGGCCGTTATTTGTCGAGCCAGATCGTCGCCAGATCCTGATTAACGTAATGGCTTGGCCCGATCTTCCAGCCCTTCACGTAAGAATGGTACGGCACCACCCGCTGCCACCACAAAAGGAAGATCTCGTGCGCCTGCTCGTCGAGCACGTATTTCGCAAACTCGAGCAGATCCTCCTTCTGCTTCGTCTTGTCGAGCTCACGCAGCTGACGGTTGTACATCTCGACTTCCTTGGCGTCGTCGAAATTGCCGTAGTTCGAGTTGGATACGGAATGCGGCAGGTATTTGCCGACATCGGCGAGCGGATTGACCACGTTCTGGCAATTGCCCTCGACCGTGACGTCGAAATTGCCGCTGCGCTGGGCTTCGAACCAAGGACCGACAGGGACAACCTTCTGTGTCACATGCAGGCCGATCTTGCTCCACTGATCGACGACCCAGATCCCGTAATATTTGTAGGGCTGATCGTTGTTGCGGTTGAGCAGTTCGAAGCTGAGACCCTCGGCCCCCGCCTCCTTCAGTAAACGCCGCGCCTCGGCGCGCGATTTCTCGATATCGGGCCAGTAGCCGGCGATCTGCTGCAATTCCTCCTTGCTCGGGGCCAAGGGCGACCCCGGGAAGGTGACGCCGCCGACCGTGTGCACGAGGGCGATCTTGGACAGCTCGGGCGCGCTGCCCCAGCGGTCGATCGCCAGCGTCAAGGCGCGGCGCACCCGCACGTCGTCGAACGGCTTACGCTTGTGGTTCGGGGTCACCAGCCCGCCGCAGTTCCAGTCGCTGGTCTGGATCGCCAGCTTGTCGCCGAGCGCTTTTCTCAACTCGTCGACCGCCGAGGGCGGGAAACCGCGGAATTCGATGTCGGCACGACCGCTGCGGATCGCCGCGATCTCGACCGCCTGCTTAGGGGCGAAGATGCCGGTGAAGCCGTCGAGGTAAGGCATCCCCTTGCGGAAATAATCGGGGTTGCGTTCGCCTTTGATCGACTGACCGACCTGGTAATCGACAAACTTGAACGGGCCGGAGCCCATGATGTTCTTTTCGTACCAGTGCGGATCCTTGTCGATGATCTTCTTCTCGTAGATCCAGGCGTATGGATCGGCCAATGCCGGCAGGAATGCGTCGGTTGCGAATTTGAGGCTGAAGACGACTGTGGACGGGTCGGGCGCCTTGACCGAATCGACCATGACGAAATTGCTCTGCCGCACGCTGAGCACGCCCTTCGGCGGGAAGATAATCTCGTTCCAGCTCGCCGCAACATCATCGGCAGTCAAGGGCGAGCCATCGGTGAATTTGATGCCGTCGCGGATCTTGAAGGTCCAGGTTTTGCCGCCATCGGTCGGCTGCGGCATCACCGTGCACACATCGCAGACGATGTCGTCGGTCTTGCCCGGATTGTCCGGGTTGGCGCGAACCAGCGTGCTGTAGAACGGCGCCGTCGAATGGATCGTCGCGTAGGTCTCCTCGCGATGCGCGTCAAAGCTCGGCGGCGCGTCGGCCGGGATCATGTAGGTCAGGGTTCCACCATGTTTAGGGGCCTCTTCGTCCTGTCCGGCCGAAGCGGCAAACGCCGTCGCCCCGAGAATTGCCGCCAACGCTACTATCTTAATGTGCACGCTCATCTCCCATCTCTACTCAACTGATATTGGGCCATTTTTCGCGTCGTTCCTGTGAAGCGAAAACCCAGAGGCTGACGCTTCGTCGGCCGTGGACCCGGCGTTCGCGGGGATGACGAAATCGCATTTCACTCTGGTTTATCCAGCCAAATTCTCGCCAGGTCCTGATTGATGAAATGGGTCGGGGCGATCTTAAAGCCCTTCACATAAGAGCGATACGGCACGATCCGGTACCACCACAACAACCAGATCTCGTGCGCTTGGTCATCGAGCAGGTATTTTTCGAGCCGGCGCATCAACACGCGCTGTTTTGCCGGATCGGTTTCGTGAAGCATCTGCTGGTAGAGCGCGACCTCCGTGTCATCCTGGTAATGCGCGTAATTCTCGGCGTCGACCGATTCCGGCAGGAATTTCTGGACATCGAGCAGCGGGTTGACCAGGCCATGGCCGGGGGCCTCGAGCACGACATCGAAATTGCCGCTGCGCATCGCTTCGAACCACGGCCCGGTCGGCTCGACACGCTGGGTCACGTGCAGCCCGACCTTGCTCCACTGGTCGATCAGCCAGGTCGCGACATATTTGTAGGGCTGGTCGACATTGCGGTTGAGCAGCTGAAAGGAGAGCCCCTCGGCCCCCGCCTCCTTCAGCAGGCGCCTCGCTTCGGCCCGT
Organism: uncultured Alphaproteobacteria bacterium; assembly: GCA_963774345.1. Classification (GTDB taxonomy): domain Bacteria; phylum Pseudomonadota; class Alphaproteobacteria; order ATCC43930; family CGMCC-115725; genus AP-15. The sequence goes on along the minus strand of CAVZFB010000028.1, from coordinate 90,881 downwards.
GATTTCTCGATATCGGGCCAATAGCCGGCGATCTGTTCGAGTTCCGGTTTCGTAGCGGCGAGCGGCGAACCGGGGAAAACGATGCCGCCGACGGTCCTGACGATCGCGATCTTCGACAATCCGGGTGCGCTGCCCCAACGGTCGATCGCCAGGCTCAATGCCCGTCGAACCCGCGGGTCGTCGAACGGCTTCTTCTTGTGGTTCGGCGTCACCGCGCTGCCGACGTTCCAATCGCCCTCCTGCACCGTGATCTTGTCGCCGAGGGCATTTACCAGCTCGTCGCGCGCCGCCGGCGGCATGCCGCGGAACTCGATCGCCGCGCGATCGCTGCGGATTGCGGCGACCCGCACCGCCTGCTTGTCGGCAAAGATGCCGGTGAAGCCATCGAGGTAGGGCAGACCCTTAACGTAATAATCCGGGTTCCTGACCCCCTTGATCGACTGGCCGGTCTCGTAGGCGACGAATTTGAACGGACCCGAGCCCATGACGTGCGTCTCGTACCAGCGCGGGTCCTTGTCGAGGATCGCCTTCTCGTAAATGAAGTTGAACGGGTCGGCGAGCGCGGGCAGAAACGCGCTGGTCGCGAATTTCAAATGGAAGACGACGGTCGTCGGATCGGGCGCCTCGATCTTGTCGATCATCAGGTAGTTGCTGGCGCGCGCGCTCAACACGCCCCTTCGGCGGAAACGCGATATCGTTAAAGGTTGCGGCGACGTCCTCGGCGGTCAGCGGCGAGCCGTCGGTGAATTTGACGCCGTCGCGGATCTTAAAGGCGTAGGTCTTACCGCCGTCGGTCGGCTGCGGAATTTCACTGCACAAATCGCAGACGATATCTGTTGTCGAGGATGGATTATTCGGGTTGATGCGGATCAGCACGCTGTAAAAGGGTGCGATTGCATGCACCGTCGCATAAGTGCTCTCGCGGTGCCCGTCAAAGCTCGGCGGCGCGTCCGCCGGGATCATATAGGTCAGAATACCGCCGCGTTTCGGCGTCTCCTCATCCGCTGCCGACGCCGCCGCGATCGCCGCGACGCAGAATATTGCAGCCAACCCTGCTGTCTTGATGTCCACGCGTATCTCTCGCTCTCTATTTATCGAGCCAGATCGTCGCCAAATCCTGATTCAGGTAGTGGCTCGGGCTGATCTTCCAGCCTTTGACATAGGATCGGTACGGGATGATCCGGTTCCACCACACGACCCAAATCTCGTGGGCCTGCTCGTCAATGACGTATTTTTCGAATTGACGCATCAGCGCGCGCTGCTTGGTGAAGTCGGTCTCGCGCAGCATCTTGTTGTAAAGATCCACTTCCTGCGGGTCCTCGTAGTAGCCATAGTTCGCCTCGTAGACCGAACTCGGCAAATACTCCTGGACGTCGAGAAGCGGGTTCGGCACACCGTGGCAATTCGCTTGCAGGACAATCTGAAAATTGCCGCTCCGCTGCGCGTCCAATTCCGGGCCGGTCGGCATCACGCGTTGCGTCACGTGGAGCCCGATCTTGCTCCACTGATCGATCAGCCAGGTGCCGACATATTTGTAGGGCTGGTCGACCCCCCGGTTCAAAAGCTCAAAGCTGAGCCCCTCGGCGCCGGCTTCCTTTAACAGCTGCCGCGCCTCGGCGCGCGACTTTTCGATGTCGGGTCCATAATCCGGCGATCTGCACGAGTTCCTGCTTATTCGCCGCCAGCGGCGAGCCGGGGAACACGATGCCGCCGACCGTGCGCACAATCGCGATCTTGGCGAGCGCCGGGGCGCCGTTCCAGCGGTCGATCGCCAAGCTCAACGCACGGCGTACCCGGGCATCATCGAACGGCTTGTGTTTGTGGTTGGGGATGACGATGCTGCCGCAATTCCAGTCGCTTTCCTGGGCATCGAGCTTGTCGCCGAGTGCCCTTTTGAGTTCGTCGCGCGCCGCCGGCGGCAACCCGCGGAATTCCATCGCAGCGCGGTCGGCGCGAATGGCGTCAACCCGGACGGCCTGCTTGTCGGCAAAAATGGCGGTGAAGCCGTCGAGATAAGGCAAGCCTTTGCGATAGTAATCAGGGTTCCGTTCCCCTTTGACCGATTGGCCGGTCTGATACTCGACAAATTTGAACGGCCCCGAACCGAGGACATTTTTCTCGTACCAGCGCGGGTCCTGATCGAGCTTCGCCTTCTGGTAGACGAATGTGAAAGGATCGGCGAGCGCCGGTAGAAATGCGCTAGTCGCGAATTTCAAATGAAAGACAACCGTCGAGGGGTCGGGCGCGGTGACCGTATCGACCATAGCGTACCAGTTTTGGCGCGGGCTTATCACACCCTTGGGCGGGTGAATGATGTGCTCCCAGCTCGCCGCCACGTCGGCCGCGGTCAATGGCGAGCCGTCGTGGAATTTGACCCCGTCGCGGATCTTGAAGGTGTAGGTCTTGCCGCCGTCGGTCGGCTGCGGCATCGCCGTGCACAGATCGCAGACGAAATCGGTTGTCGATGACGGGTTTTCCGGGTTGATCCGGATCAGCACGCTGTAAAACGGCGCCATGGCTTGCAAGGTCGCGAAGGTGCCCTCGCGGTGTCCGTCAAAGCTCGGCGGCGCGTCGGCCGGGATCATGTAAGTCAAGGTCCCGCCGCGCTTGGGGGCTTCCTCGTCGGTCGCCGGAGCCGCCATGGCCGCGGTTGCCAGGACGGCGGCCAACCCTGCCGCCCACATACCCCATCCGATTTTCATTCTTTCCTCCCGTTGTCTTTTTCGGTCAGGAATCGCCGACGCCGCCCGCCAGCTGGCGCGCCTGCACCGCCGTCATGTCGATTCCGGTCTCGCTGCTGCGGAAACACGCCGCGAGATGCGGCCCCTGCCCCGCCGGTTCGAGCGCCGGCCGTTTCCGGGCGCAAACCTCGATGGCGAACCGGCAGCGCGGCCGGAACGCGCAGCCCTCGTCGAGCCGGGTCAGATCGGGCGGCTGGCCCTCGACTGGATCGAGCCGCGCCTGGCGAGGGCGGTCGAGCCGCGGAACCGAGCGCAGCAGCGCAATCGTATAGGGATGCCGCGGATCGTGGTAAATCGCCGCCGCCGGTCCGCTCTCGACAATGCGGCCGGCATACATGACGTTGACCCGGTTGGCATAACGCGCGACCACCCCGAGATTGTGGGTGATGATGATCAGCGCCACGTCGAGCCGTCGGGTCAATTCCTTCATCAATTCAAGGATCTGTGCTTGAATCGTGACATCGAGCGCGGTCGTCGGCTCGTCGGCGATGATAAGCTTGGGATCGCAGGCGAGTGCGATCGCGATCATGATCCGCTGCCGCATGCCGCCCGACAGCTGGTGCGGATACTGCTTCAGGCGGCGGATCGGGTCGGCGATGCCAACCAGCCCCAATAATTCGACGGCGCGTTTTTGCGCGGCGGCCCGGTCGGCGCCGCGATGCTGTTCGAGGGTCTCGGTGATCTGCCGGCCGATCGTCAGCACCGGGTTCAGCGAAGTCATCGGTTCTTGGAAGATCATGCCGATATCGCCGCCGCGCACCTGCCGCATCGTCTCGCTCGAGAGCCGCAGCAAATCGCGTCCAGCAAACAGGATTTCGCCCTGTGTGACCCGGCCGGGCGGGTCCGGGATCAGGCGCAGCAGCGATAACGCCCCGGCAGTCTTGCCAGACCCGCTCTCGCCGACGATCGCCACCGTTTCACCGCGTTCGACGGTGTACGAGATGCCGTCAACGGCCGGCACGATGCCGGCGCCGGTGCGAAACTCGGTGTGCAGATTTCTGACTTCGAGCAGTGCCGGCAAAACGCCCGCCTCCTTCCTCCCGTCCACAACGCCGAGCTTTTCTTGTTGTTGCGATCGCGCTGTGTGGTATCGACCGCCGCATCCCCTGTCAACCACCGGCGACGAGCTTCTCTGTGCGGCTGGGTTAAGACTTTAATGCGGTTAGCCCTATTCTGTGTCAGGTTCACGAAAGTCTCTCGGCTCGATCTGCATTGCGCCGACCGCCGCTCGTCACCTTCGACATCGTGAAACCGGTCGAACCGCAATCGCGGCGGGACGCGCTGTTGCCGCTCGAACAACTGCTCCGCCGAACCGCCCGGCGCGACCGGGCCGCGTTTGCCGAGCTCTATGCGCGGACGGCAGCGAAACTATTTGGCATCGCCCTGCGAATCATGCGGCAGAGAGAGTGGGCCGAAGAGGTATTGCAGGAGAGCTTCGTCACAGTGTGGCAGCGCGCGGAAGATTACGACCCGGCGCGGGGCTCGGCGATGGGGTGGCTGGTCACAATCGTTCGCCATAGCGCGATCGACCAGCTGCGCCGCAGCGGCGCTCGGCCGGAGAGCCACGGCGCGCCCGAAGAGGCGCTGCTGGCGCTGGTCTCGCCGGATAGCGCCGACAGCCGCGTCGAACTCGGAGCTCTGCAGCGCTGCCTCGACGAGCTCGAACTGGAGCCGCGCCGCGCTGTGCTGCTCGCCTATTGCTACGGGCTGAGCCGCGACGAGTTGGCGAGCCATCTCGCCGTCCCGGTCGGCACGGTCAAGAGCTGGCTGCGGCGCAGCCTCGAACGGTTGAAGCGGTGTCTCGACGGATGAGGTACGACAGCCCGGAATTGCGCGAGCGGCTCGCCGCCGAATACCTGCTCGGTACCATGCCGAGCCGGTCCCGGCGGCGGTTCGAGCGTTTGATGGCGGCCGATCCGGCGCTGGCGCGGATGGTTGGAGATTGGGCTGACCGGTTTTCCCCGCTCGACGACGCGACGCTTGCCGAGGAGCCCCCCGCTTATGTCTGGCGTGCGGTCGAGAGGCGCATCGGAGGCGTCCCGGCAGCCTCGACGTCATGGCGTCGATGGTTTGGTTCGCTGGCGTTCTGGCGGGGTCTGGCACTCGCCGGAAGCTTGACGACAGCGGCGCTCGCGCTTTACCTCGCGGTCTTCCCGCGGCCGGTCCCGCCGAGCCTCGTCGCCGTGCTGGCCGGTCAGGGCGGCCAGCCCGGTTGGATTGCAATCGCCGGTCCGAGGAAGGGCGAGGTCAGCTTTTCAGCGGTCGCTCCGCAAGCCGAAAACAAACCTCACGCCTTTGAATTGTGGGGCATCGCCGGTGGGCCGCCGCGTCCGCTAGGCCTGTTGCCGCAACAGCCCGGCGGCGCCGTTACCTTGCACACGGCGCAATTGCCGCCGCCCGGCGGCGTGCTCGCGGTCAGCTTCGAACCGCCGGGCGGCTCGCCGACCGGATCGCCGACCGGCCCGGTTCTGTATCAAGGCAAGGTCCTGATCCGGCCCTGAGCCACCCTTCAACACCGGCAAAATCTTTCTCGGACCCCGCATCCGACTCTGCCGCCCCTGCGTAGAGGGAGGAGCGGCAGCTCCGCGGCGACCCCGCTGACGCCTTGCCGCCGGGATAATCAGAGAGGATTTGCGTCATGAATATCAGACTTTTGAGCGCCACCGCGGTGATCGCCTTGACGATCGGCGCCGGGGCTATGGCAGCGATGGACCCGATGGTCGGCGGCGCTCCGATGTACGTCAGCAAGAACATCGTACAGAACGCCGTCAACTCAAAGGACCACACCACCCTGGTGGCGGCGGTCAAGGCCGCCGGCCTCGTCCCCACCTTGGAAAGCGCCGGCCCGTTCACCGTCTTCGCCCCGACCAACGAAGCGTTCGCGGCGTTGCCGTCCGGCGTCGTTGATACCTTGCTGAAGCCCGAGAACAAGGGCGACCTGACCAAGATCCTGACCTACCACGTCGTCCCGGGCCGCTATGACGCCGCGACGCTCGAACACGACGTGCAGACGACCCTGGGCGGCAAGGTCTCGCTGAAGACCGCGGAAGGCGAGACCTTGATCGTCTCCTCGGGCGACAACAGCCTGTGGATCACCGATCAGAAGGGCAACACCGCCCAAGTCACGATCCCCGACGTCTACCAGTCGAACGGAGTCATCATGGTCGTCAACAAAGTGCTGATGCCCTAGCCACGCTTCGACGGCGCGGGTGAGCCCGTGCCTGGGCATTTTCCAGTTCTCTCGCCCCGCGCCGTCTTGATGTCGCTTCGTTACATGGTTGACGGCCGGAATAGCAACCACCCGGAGAGGAGAGCACAGTGACAAAGCTGACCCGACGCTCGTTTCTGCAGCGCGCCCCAGTTACCGCCGCAACCCTAAGCGTGCTGCCCGCCATGCCCGCTCTGGCAGCCATTCGCCGGCCGCCGCAAGCATCGGCGCACGGATTGCCCGCCGCGTCTCCCGGCTCGATGGTCATCCATGTCAACGATGTCGCCAAGGGCGAGATGACTCTACTCGTGGGTGCGCGGCAGGTCGTGCTTTGCGATCCCCGGCTCGTTGCCCACTTCATCGAAGCTGCCCGCTAAAGCGGGCCAGACACAGCCTTATCCAACAGACAGCAGCCAGTCGCATTTACGACTGAGAGGAGGTGACATGTCATCCCATCGTGAAGCCCCGGAGATTTCCAAGGACCCGGTAGCCGACAACACCGACGTCTACGCGTTTGTTAGTCCAGACAATCCGAACATGGTTACTCTGATCGCCAATTACATTCCGCTCGAGGGACCGGCCGGCGGACCGAACTTCTATGAGTTCGGCGACGATGTGCTATATGAGATTCACATCGACAATAACGGGGACGGGGTCGCCGACATCACCTATCAGTTCCTGTTCGAGACCACGCTACAAAATCCCGAGACTTTTCTCTATAACACCGGACCTATCAGCTCCCTGGACGATCCGAATTGGAATAAGCGCCAGTTGTATTCAGTGACCCGAGTGAAGCATGGCCAAAAGACTGTTTTGGCTGAGAACCTGGCCTCGCCGCCCTGCAACATCGGCCCCTTTTCCACACCCGACTACGTCATGCTCGCTCAGGCCGCTGTGCACAGTTTGCCAAGCGGTGAAACGGTGTTTGCCGGGCAGCGCGCAGAGGGTTTCTACGTCGATCTGGGCTCGGTCTTCGATCTCCTCGATCTGCGACCGTTCCAGAATCTGCATGTCAATCCAATGGCGGCCGCTCCGGGCGTCGATGGGACCAACAGGCTCAACGTCCATACCATGGCCATCCAGTTGCCCAAGAGCATGCTGACCCGCGACGGCTCCACCCCCACGAATCCAAATGACCCACGCTCGGTCATTGGCGTCTATGCTTCAGCGAGTCGGCAAACGGCGAGAATTCTTCTGCCAAATGCGAAGGTCGACGAGGCGGGGCCATTTATGCAGGTTTCGCGGCTTGGCGATCCCTTGTTCAATGAAGTCATCATCCCGCTTGGGCTTAAAGACTTTTGGAACACGCAGCCTCCAAGCGAAGACAAGCAATTCCTGAAGTATGTGCAACACCCGGAGGTCCCACAACGGCTGGCGGAGTATTATCCCGGAGTCTTCCCAGATCTCGCCACCTACAGCAAACCCCGAGCCGACCTGGTCGCGATTCTTCTGACCGGCATCCCGGCGGGCATCATTCCCGGCTTCCAGAATTTCACGGGTGAAACGCCCGCCGATCTGCTGCGGCTGAACATGGCCATTCCACCGGCGACAACCCCAAATACTCTCGGCATCTTGGGAGGCGATCTTGCCGGGTTTCCCAATGGTCGCCGGGTGTTCGACGACGTCTTCACGATCGAATTGCGGGCCCTCGCCGGCGTCACCATCCCTCTGGTCGATCCGTCTTTCACCCCGGACGCGGCTTCGTCTGTAGTCACGGATGGCCTCGACCCCGGCAAAATCAACTCTCCCTTTTTGGTGAATTTCCCCTATCTGGGAATACCGTACTCCGGTTTCGACAACCCGAGTCTGTAGGCGCTGCCGCTGACTGTGCCGAAAGACAACTTCCGACGAAGAACAAACCGAGAGGAGGCCAATGAAAATGGCTGAGCAACATATTGACCGGGTCCATCCGGAAACCATCGTACTCGATATTGGACAGGACATCGGGGCACTGGTTCTCTACACCGACGCCGAGTTGCGCGGTTGGGAAATCGAGGTCAGTCCACGAGGAAGCGACGCGAAGCGCGTCCACGTCGAGGTCTTGGAACGAAGAATTAACGGCCGGCCAGCCTTCGCGGCGGTCTTTCCTGGGCTTCGTGCCGGCAATTACGACATTTGGAGGAACGCCCGGATCCCCACCGGTACCGTTACCATTGTGGGGGGTGAAGTCGCGACGGTCGACTGGCGTTAATATTTCGTAAGAAACTCCCCGTTAGTGCCGGGATACACACGACTACTGCCCCGCTCGATCCATCCACTATGAAGCGCAGACAGAACGCCGGCGGGCGGCTGTTATTGTACGTTTACTCTCGCTGACATGACGTTAGAGGTAGACCGACATGCTCATCTTGCTGAGCCGAACTCTTCGGCAGCCGACCGCCCTCCGGCAGCCGATCACCGCAATTTACGCCCTGCTGCTCTTCGCCAATCTGACGGTCTGGGCGTGGGCGGTGCTGGTGTTCCGGAACCAGCCGGTCCTGCTCGGCACTGCCCTTCTGGCGTACGGGTTCGGCCTGCGTCACGCCGTCGACGCCGATCACATCGCGGCGATCGACAATGTGACCCGCAAGCTGATGCAGGATGGCAAGCGGCCGGTTGGGATCGGCTTCTTCTTTGCAATGGGCCACTCGACCGTGGTGATACTGGCCGTAGCAGGCGTGGCCGGCACGGCGACGTTACTGGCAGGGTCCTTCGACCAGTTCAAGACGGTCGGCAACGTCATTGGCACTGGCATCTCCGCGCTGTTCCTGTTTGCTATCGCCGCCGCCAACCTGATCGTCTTGCGCGGGGTCTGGCGGACCTTCCGGCATGTGCGCAAGGGCTGGCGCTATGTGGAAGAAGATTTCGACCTCCTGCTGAACAGGCGAGGCCTGCTCGCGCGCTTGTTCCGTCCCCTGTTCCGGTTGATCGGCGAGAGCTGGCACATGTATCCGCTCGGCCTGCTGTTCGGGCTCGGGTTCGACACCGCGACCGAGGTTGCGCTGCTTGGCGTTTCGGCAGCCGCGGCCGCCAAAGGCGTATCGATCTGGTGCATAATGCTGTTCCCAGCACTGTTCACCGCGGGAATGTCGCTGATCGACACCACCGACGGCATCCTTATGCTGAGCGCCTACAACTGGGCGTTTATCAAGCCAATCCGCAAGCTGTACTACAACCTCATAATCACTTTCGTGTCGGTCGTGGTCGCAGTTCTGATTGGGGGCATTGAGACGCTGGGCCTGATGGGTGATCAATTCGCGCTGAGAGGCGCATTCTGGGATGGCGTCGGCATGTTGAACGGTAACTTCACCGCTCTCGGAGTTGCCATCATCGGCTCGTTCATCGCCGCCTGGGTCGGCTCGGTCATCGTCTATCGCTACAAGAACCTAGACGAAATCCAGCTGACATCCGCCGAAAGTTGATGCGTCCGTCCATCCTGTGGGCATCGCCAGTACTGCGCCGTTCCGACAAGCCTGCCACGGCGGTGTTGCGCTCCGCGATAAACGCGCCGTCGCCGCGCGGCACGAAACCGAGGACTTCGAGGCCGAAGATCGGCAGACGCGAAGGGGTGGTGGATCATCAGCTGGTCACGTCTTGGTGGGTAATGCCGGCCGCCATCCCGACCCGATGATGTCGCCACTTATGGGGAATTAACCGGCAACGCCGCGGCGACGTGACCGTAACGCGCACTGGTCATATACGTCTGGAAGAGCGTACCGGTGTTGACAAAATAGCCGCTGCTTGGATTGTAGTATTCCGCCGTATTGAGCGCGGAGGTGCCGGAATCATTGCTGCTGCCGCCTGCAAGCAATACCTGGCCGTTGTTGAGCAGGGTGGCGGTGTGGCCTTGTCGGGGGCTGTTCATGTTGCTTTGAAAGCCGAACTCGTCGGTTGTTACCGAAAAGGTCCCGGTTTGCGGATCGTAAATCTCGGCCGTATTCTGCACGTCGTTCGAGGCAGCATTGCTGATCCCCCCTGTAATCAGCACTTTGCCGTTGGGCAGTAGGGTGGCGGTGTGATTGCGTCTGGCATAATTCATATTGCCGGTTGGGGTGAAACTGAAGGTTTCGGGATCGTATATTTCCGCGGTGTTGGTCGACCCGGACGGCGGCAAACCTCCATCAACGCTAGTTAGCCCTCCGGTGATCAATACCGTGCCGTCATAAAGCAGGGTCGCCGTGTGATACGCACGGTATTGTCTCATCGGTATCGCACCAGCAAACTCTTCCTGACTCGGGAAAAATAGTTCGCCAGCACCCTGGAAAAGGTGATCGCCGACATTTATCCCGCCGCTGATCAAGACGCGCACGGACGGCAACGTTGTCTGCTGATGACCGACGAGGCCAGGGAAGTCTCCACCAGCTCCGCTGCCGATACCGTTGAGGGTGGCGGAAAACGTGCCGAGGGACGGGTTGTACAGTTCTGATACCTGTTCACCGTCGACGAGAACGTTGCCATCGATCAGAACGTTGCCGCTCTGGAGCAGAACGCCCGGCTCCCCGGTGCGCGGATATTCCATCGCGCCTGTCGGGGCAAAATAACCGGTGCCCGGATCGAAGATATCCGCCGAAGAGACGGCGGCGTTCGGGCCGCTGCTGCCTCCCGCTACAAGAACTTGACCGTTATAAAGCAGCGCGGAACTCGGCTGAAACCGCGCAGCGCTCATCGTGTTGTTGGTCGCCGTGAATTCCTCGGTGGAAGGATCATAAATCTCCGCCGTGTTCAGGTAGTTGCCGCTGGCGCCGTAGCCGCCCGCAATTAGCACCTTGCCCAAAGTCGGAGTAGTAGTGACCGAAACCGGAATGATTAAGGGGCCTTCCTCGACCGTCGGCGCGCCGGCCAAAGGTGAGGTCGTCAAGTTGAGAAAAGCCATAGAGCCGAGAGTTGTATTGGGCAGAGCGTCGACTTGGAGGGCGGCAGGGCCGGAACCGGTTATCTGGCTGACGGTGAGAAAGTTCGGAACGTTGGTCAGGTCCCATGAAAGCCCCTCGCCGCCCGATGGAATACCGGCCACCAGCGGGACGCAGCCGCCGGCAGGGCAGGTATTGCCGGGCGGGATTTGCAATTCGCCGGGCGGAACCGCGAATACCGGGGCAGCCAGGATCGGATTGGCCGCGATCTCCATCCGGTACCAGTGACTGCCGTGCGTAAAAATCGCGCATTGCTCCAAGTTTAAATAAGACGTCGGCAAATACTCCGGCAGCTGAAAGATGGCGGCGGAATGGCTGAAGAACGAATGCTGCGAGGTCGGCGTGTCGTGGCTGAAATGCTCATGCCACTGGGCATACCGGTCAGGAAAGCTCGTCTCGTCGTCGGTGACCACCGAGGGTTGCGACCAGCTCTCTGAATAGGTCGCGGAAAGGCCGATGCCCGGGCTTAGGCCCGCGGTCAGGCTCGCCCCGACCGAAAATCCGGTTGTCATCGTGGTGATCGTCCCGGTCGGGCCGTAATCGAAGAGCGGCTGCACCTGTGGCCAGGCTTGACCCACTCGCGTCAGGCGTTCCTCGGTCTGCCATCCCGGGGCCGGATCGCTCTGCGGCCGGCTGGTTACCATGTACCAGTCATTGCCGTCGACGCCGGACTTGATGTCGTTTAGACGATAAGCGCCAATTATAATGTGCAATGCGTTGTTATTCGGGTCGATGTCCTCGTGGGTCGCCAGGCTGATCTCGGTCCACGCCCCGTAATTGGGGACATCGCCCTGCGGCTCGCCGTCGTTTTGGATCTCGCCGAGGGCCCACTTCATGAGTCTCCTGCGGAGCACCGCGGTCGGATGAGGCTCTTTGCTGCTGGTGAACCCGTAATAAACGTGCAGCGATCCGCGCATACTATAGCGAGCGGCGATTACGCCGAGTTGGGATCGGCTGGTCTCGGGATATTCTATGGCGGGCGGCGCGTTGCCGAGCGTCGGCAACTGGCTGCATGGCGAAGGCAGGCCCCCGGGGAGCGCGGACCCGGTCGTTTGGTTGGCGCCGGGCGGCGGCGGCTCGATGTCGAGCAACGAGGAAAGCTGATCGATCGTCCCCCCGATCGAGTAGACGATTTTGTGCTTTCCCAGCGCCTGCCTCCCGGCGGTAATTTGATCGGCACTGGGCTGCACCGGCAGCTCATAAAAAGGCGAACCCCGCGCGGCCTTGCCGAAGCCGGAGATGACTGGGACGGCTGATAGGATATGCGGGACCGGAGCGGTGTCATCACCTGCCACGGTCGATACCGAGCCGACCGCCATCATCAAAAACGTGAGAGAGACACTGATGATCGCGCTCAGCGCCCGGCATCGTGCCGATTCACGAAGGTTCATCACGTTCTGCTCCCGTGAGACAATTGTGTCGTTTCTATGTTATTCTAAGGCTAGCATGGGCATGTACATATTCAAAGCATCACAGATGGCTGCCAGCGACCGCCCACCGGGCGCCCAGAACCGCATTTGCTTGCTCAAAACGCCCGAATTAGCGAGCATAGCCTCTCAACCACCGGATACGTAAATGTCAGGCAATTCGTGGGACGCAGCGATGACGGAACTCGCGGCCGCGCAACGTGATTTCATGAATGGCGATGCCACCGGGCTGCAGGCGCTCTATTCACACCGCGACGACGTGACAGTTATGGGCGGCTTCGGCGGCTTCGAGCGTGGCTGGGCCGAAGTCGGCCCTCGCCTTGCCTGGGCAGCCTCACACTTTCACGGCGGCGAGTACAGTCAGCAGGACATCAGCGCTACGGTCGGCACGGAGGTTGCCTCTCTCGTGTGCCTGGAGCGCTGGGCGCGCAACGCCCCGGACAGCCAGCCTGCACCGGTCATGGAACTGCGCGTCACTCAGACGTTTCGGCTCGAAGCCGACCGATGGCGGCTCGTCCATCGCCACGCCGACGAGCTCGTACACAAACACGAACCGACCTGAAATCTTGCCTGATTACAGCGAGCTGCCGGCGATCGCCGACCATATCGACGGGGCGATCTGGACCCTCGAACAAGCAAGCGCGTGGGCCGCTGCACAATGCGGGCTTTACCGCGGTGCAGCCGGCTGGCACCGGCAGTCCGATCCTCCTGGCCTATTTGATGCCGCCGGGGGCGGACAGCCTCCGCCAATACCTCGATCAGTGGCTCGAGCTAAAGGCCGCCGATGGTTTCCGTGCCGCCCAGGTCGATTATTGGATCAACGGTGAGCCTCGCGCCCTACGCGAGCCCCGATGGAATCTGCTCGACGTTTTATTTGCCAAGCGGCAGCGGTGAGATCCGTACAATCCGGTCCTCAAGCTGGGTGGATCACTCGACAGGGATTGCCGGCCGCGACGACGTTACCGGGCAGGCTATGGGTTACGACGCTGCCTGCCCCTACTACTGTGTTCTCGCCAATTGTCACGTCCGGGCAAATGATGACTCCGCCACCCAGCCAGACGCCATTACCAATGATGACCGGCAGGGCATATTCCAGCCCCGAGCGGCGTGCCCGCGCGTCTACCGGATGCGTCCCCGTGTAAATGTGGACACCCGGCGCTATCTGAACTTCCTCACCAATAGTGATGCGGTTGCAGTCGAGGAGAACGCAGTCGTAATTGATAAAGCTTCGGGATCCGATCGAAATGTTGTAGCCGTAATCGCAGCGGATGTTCGGCTTTGCGACAGCTCCATCGCCGAAATGGCCAAACAGTTCGCGCAATAATTCTACACGCAAGGATTCTTCATCCGCACCCGACGTATTGAACCTTGCCAAAATAGCCTGGGCGCGCAGATGGTCCGTAACCAGTTCGGGATCGCTTGCAAGGTAGAGTTCGCCTGCCAACATCTTCGCCTTCTGGCCAGTCGGTATGGTCATCACGCTTCACCCTTATATATTTTGACGGAACGCGGCGATCACCGACAACGGCTTCGCGTTTAGATTGTGTAGCACTCTCGACCTCTGACCAACTGAGAAAATCCGCGGACAATCGGGAGGTAGCAGAATCGCGGCGACGGCTCCCGCTCGGTTTGGCGGTTCGACCGTCCGCCGGGCACGCACAGCCGCATTTCGCTTGCTCAAGCGCCCGAGATAGGGCCAATAGCCAAGGGTTGGATACTATCGCTGTTCCTCGACCATCCGGCAAGCGAAGGAGCAAAACGACAATGCCATCACGCAGTGACCTGCGGCAGTATTACGACATCGGTGCGCAGTTGGCGCCGGCAATCCACCAGCATCAAGATTGGCCCTATGAGATCCCGCATCCTCGGTACGTCGCTTACCTGTCACCACCCCACGATGTCGGCGGCCAACCCGATGGGCCGGTCCGATACGAGGAGAAGGAGGAGGAGCTGTGGGAGCTGAACACCTATGTCACCTGCGAGGTGCTCGGGTGGAAGGGCGTGTGGAACGCCGAGGAAAGGCGCCGCCGCGGCAACAACGACCTGGGTTCATCGCTCTATTACGGGTTCCCCTACTACGGACGATGGATTTGGTCGGCGGCGCGAATGCTTGTCGACAAGAACCACGTCTCGCTGACTGAACTGCTTGAGAAGATTGCCGAGGTGAGGGCTCGCTATGAACAGCGCTAACCCCGCACCCGCCCGCTTCAATGTCGGCGACCGCGTGCGGATAAAAGATCTGCCAAATCTATTCTATACTCGTACCCAAATGTACGTTCGGAACGTGACCGGGACGATCGCTGCCCGCACCTATGAAGACCTCATTCCCGAGGACGAGGCCTGGAACAGGGACAACGCGCAGCCCGAACAATTTTACATCGTACGGTTTCGGCAAAAGGATCTTTGGGAAGATTACCCGTTCGACAAGGATACCTTGCAGACCGAATTGCCCGACCGCTGGCTCGAGCCGGTTAACGATTGATCGGAGCAAGGTGGGAGTACAAAGCATGCAACAATCGCACGATCACGACCATGACGACGGCGCTCACGACCATCCAGCGGCGCCGATGGTCGATGAAATTACCGATTTCGAGATACTGGAAATCGCTGTTCGCGAGTTGGCAATCGAGAAGGGCCTTTTCACCGCCGACGATCATCGGAAGTTTACCGAGTGGGCCGAATCCATCGGGCCGGCTGCTGGCTCGCGGCTGGTCGCAAAGGCGTGGACCGACCCGGCATTCAAGGCCCGCGTACTTGCCGATGCCGTTGCCGCCTGCCGAGAAATCGGCATCGACTGGACCGAGCCCACCGGCTCCGGCACGCCCAGCGACTACATGCAATTGCGCGTTCTCGAAGATACGCCGACCTTGCATCACGTGATCGTCTGCACCCTGTGCTCGTGTTATCCGCGGCCGCTGCTCGGTCACTCGCCTTATTGGTACCGTTCGCCCAACTATCGTCGCCGGCTGGTCCGTCGGCCGCGTCATGTGCTGGAAGAGTTCGGATTGATTCTTCCTCCCGGAAGTCGAGGTGCGGGTCGAGGACTCCAATCAGAAATGCCGGTTTATGGTCCTTCCTGTGCGACCAGCAGGCACCGAGAATTGGACGGAGGAGCAGCTGGCGGAGATCGTGACTCGCGACTGCATGATCGGGGTTGCCTTGCCCCGCCCCGACCGGAAGTCGGACGATGTTCGGCCGGTCCATAAGGCCAGTCGGCCGGTCCCTGAGCACCACCAGGCGGAGGCCGGTCAATGAGTGGAGAAAGCGGCGAGCCACCTGCTGCTGGCGAGTTCCAGGCGGATCCGGCTCCGATCCCATTGCTCGAGGCCATACGAAACGAGGATAAAACCTGGGAAAAGCTCGCGCCGCGTTACGGCGTCACCAACCCCGATCCGCCGTGGAAAGTCAGCCTGTACGCGACCTGCGAGTGTCTCGCCGCCGGCGAGGTTCTCCCCGCGCTGGACCGGCGCCGCGCGGAAGATCAACTCGGCGAGACCGTGTACAGCGGCACTCCGGCGCCTGAGCAACAGCTGTTGGCCTTGGCCCACATCATGCTCAGCCGCGGGCTGCTGAACAAAGAGGATCTCGCCAGACGCATGAATGTCGTCCAATCCCGGCTCGAGGCGTGCTAGACCGCAATCCAACAGATGGAAACGAACATCGTCGCGAGCGAGGCTAAATTATCGGGCAATAAAATTGAGATCAGGCCGCCCGCCCGACGTTTCCCCTCCCCTCTGTACTTCCCGGTTGAGGAATGGTGTCCGAGAAACGTGCCGCCTCCCAAATTCCTCTCGGAAAAGCACGACATCTTCTTCGCGTCGAAAATAGAGATCGAAGGCAACGATGCCACGCGTCACTGGGACGGGGGTGAAGCCAACCACATCAATGCGACGGTGGTCGAGCCAAACCCGTATGCTGCTCATGAAGTCGCCGAGGGTATCGCCGCGTCGGCTTCTGATGCGTGCACAAAACCGTGTGGGAGCATCCATGTCGCCCTCCTTATTGCCGGTTCCGGCGGGAGCGCACGAATCTCTCAGTCGACCATTTGCCTCATTCTAGAGCGTGGCCGATTCGACTAGCCTATAGGTTAGCGCGCGGCTTAGTCAAAGATTTTGTACGGAACCGCACAATTTGGCGCCGTTCCCAGGTTACATACGAGCCGCGAAATAAACCCAAGCCAGAACGATTGCTGTCCTCCCTTACGCGAACAGACGTTCGTACTCGTTCGTGACAATGCGGTAGCACTCGCACGAGGCGGCTTCCAAGCCATAGCGGTCGATAATGGTGACTCGGCCATGAGTGTTGCGGATCAACCCGGCGGCCTTCAGCGTCCCAACCGCGACCGTGACCCCGGCTCGCCGCACGCCGAGCATCATCGAGAGAAATTCGTGGCCGAACGGCAATTCGTCGCTCGGCGCGCGATCACGGGCCATCAGCAACCAACGCGCAAGGCGCTCAGGTATGGGGTGTCGTCCGTTGCATGCCGCAGTTAAGGAAACCTGAACCTGGAGTGCCTGGGCGTAGCGGAGCAGGAGGCCCGAGAGGGTGGTGCTTCGTCCCGCTTTCTCCCGAAATGCGCCTGTTTCAATCCGCAAGGCAGAACCGGGAATCTGCACCATCGTCTCGAGTGGACAGGCGTCGGCGCCGAGCAGGACCGGCACCCCGACAAACCCTTCATTGCCGATCATCCCCACTTCGATCATGGCACCCTGCAACGGTTGGACGAGCGACACCATCCCTTCCTCGGGGAAATACAAATGTTGGATCGGCGCACCCGGATTTGAAGAGTTCCGTTTGTGGGGGAGCGGGACAAGCTCGAGATGCGCTCTGAGGCCGTCGAGATCCTCCGGCGTCAATGCCAGGAGGAGCCGGTTTGAAATAGAATTTGCGGGAGGCATGTGCTCCTCCGAAAAATTCGGGCAAGAGCACGCGCATCTCCTAGCCGTCCGCGCCCCAAGGGCGGTTGCGGGCGATACATCCGATATGAGCACTTCTCGCGCGGATTACGAAGAAGTTAGCAAAGCCGACCTGATTGAAGGTCTGCGATCACCCGCGCGAGCATTAGTGTCTAGGTTCGGGTATGGGGTTTGATGCGCATCTGATAACCGCCTTCGTTGCTAAACCGTAACAGCCCATAGGTCCTCGTTAGCGCACGACCAGGATCGTGAACAAAGTCGGCGGTCCCATCGGCACCCCCACCCTAAACCTCCCCCGCCAGCGGGGGGAGGGCGAAGGAGCGGGGCTGCCGGCTGCGGCTCGTCGGGGCGACGACATTGCCGGTGCGCCTGACGCCGGAGCGGGCCGCTCTCGCTATGCGAGATCCGATACCCGAGCCCGCTTCCGTTCAGTTGCGGATGCGGTCGGCCGCGCGTGCCGCTGACAAATTACAGAAACCGTAGGCCGAGATCTCGATCGTGACCTTGGAATCGGACGTGCCGAGCTGCGTCTCCACGACGACTGGTGCCGCCTCGAACGATTCGTCGGGTGCGGTGACCGTGATCGACGCATCGCTGTTGAGTGTGACCCCCGCCTGAACAGCCTTGCCGTTGATCAGGACGTGTGTGACAAGCCCTGGATAGAAACCGGTTCCGTTGATCGTGAAATTATTGCCGGCGTTGACGCAAGTCGGATCGACGTTCAGCACCACCGGCGGCTGCAGCGAGGTGGTATCGCCAAAAGGCAGCGGTACGGACAAGTGCAGTTCGTCATCAAATTTGGACGGGGGAAAGAAGTAAGACGATTGGGCTTCCGAGGCGATCGTGATGCTCCTGTTGCCCGCCATAGGCATTGAACGGCACCTCCCAGACCCATTTATTGTAAAATGAATACAACTGTGGTAGTTGGTTCGGATAGGGTATCTGATAGCTCCACTGCGTTTGACCAGTAATCGAATCACCTTGATTGTTTATTGTTATCTGGGGGCAGGTTATAGTCTGAGTGTCATTGACGCTGACGCCGCCGGTGAGAGTGGCATTCAAGCCCTGCAATTGGTTCCACCCGGCGGCCCCTCCGATATTCCAGTTCACGCCGCTGTTTGTGGAAACCGTGCATGTAGTCGTTTCAGGGCTCGGCTGGATCAAGGTCGGGGTGATCCCGGACACGAGATTGTTGACCATATGCTGCGAGGGGAAACTAGCAAAACCAACTTGATTGGTCCCCCAGTGGTAATCGACCTCTTGAGCGACATAGTAGAAATCGGCATTGTTTAGGAAAGAGCGCACGCCCCAGGCAGTATTTGTGACCTGTATGCTGGAACCATATTGATTGGCGGTCTTGGTCGCCAATGTGTAGTCGTCGGCCACCATGGTGAGGTCGTTTGCCGCACTGTCGGCCGGGGGTTCGGGGACGAGCGCGGTTGCCGAGAAAGCCCGGCTCAGCAACTCCAGATTATACTGGTCCAGGTCGCGCCTGGAAGACAGCGATGCCTCAATCGGGTCATGCTGAAAGATGCCCGTGGCGTAATGAAATGCCATGGCTCCCGGCCGCAGCACCTTGCGTAAAAAGATCATGGCCGGCGGTCCCACCGCCGGTCGGCGTCGCCGCCATGCCGACATGGCCGAGCATCGTGCGTAACTGTGCATAATCGGCCGCGGTCGAGTTGAGGAGCGCCACGGCCTCGCCAGCGGCGTAGGCCTCTTTGGTCAAAGCGGTGATGCGCGCATCACTCAAATCCGCGGGCCCCGGATAATCGGGCTCGGCAGTGCGCTGACTTGCGAATGGGAATGGCGGTTGCGTTTCAGCAGCGGCGTTAGCGTATAGGCGCCGGCAATCAGCGGCAGCAATTCCCCGTCCGCCGACGGCGCGACGCGAAGCTCGCCCATGCTCGGCGGAAAGACGATGCGGTTGCTGCCGGTTCCAGCGTCGAGCGCAGGCCGACCCGTACCGGCGATCAGGACGTCGTCGCCGTCGCCGCCAAACAGCAGGTCTGCGCCTGCGCCGCCCTGCAGGCAATCGTCGCCCGACCCCCCTTCTGAGCCGCGGCGGGAGATCCACATTCGCTTCGACGATCACGACATCGTCGCCGTCGCCGCCGTGAACGAGGATCCGGGATGCCGGGCCAAAGCTTCCGAGTTGCTTGCCGTTGAAGACGATGCGGACCATGCCGGGAGCACCGGCGGGCTTGATCACGATATGGTCGGGATTGGGTGTCCCCTCGATCTGCAGCGTGTCCTCGACAATGCTGACCCACAGCTGCAATGGGTCGCTCCCGGCTTGCAGCAGGGCTGCCGGGACATTGACGGGGGTTGCCGGGCAGTGCTTTTCGAGAACGGCCTTGTCGAGCCAAGTTTTGACATTGGAACTGGGTGATTTGGCCGCGGCCATATGCCCTCCAATTCCTTGCCCCAGGGTGAGCAGCAGGATGATGGCGGCGGTCGGAAGACCCCTCGATGGGGCAATGTGCATGGCGATCTCCCTTGTTTTTATATTTCTCTAACCTGGGGTCGATTTGGTGTCCAGGTGCTGAGTGGGGAACGTTTGTGATGTTTCTCGGGAGGCGGGCGAACTTGGCGTTCGAGCCCGTCACCCCTTAAGGCGGCTGTTCGAAATGATAATGCCGCCCGACGCGACCAACATACCGCCCGCACCATGCGCAGACCGAAGAATCACGGCGCCGTGGATCCGGCGCGGAGGCGGCACCGTTTGCGCCGAAGCGATTTGCCGAACTTGATACAGCCGGGAGTGGCGGCACTTTGATGCCGGTGAATTCCTTAGGGCGCCTCGTTCGACATGATGATCGTGCCGGAGGCGGCGAACATGCCGCCGACGCCGTGGCAGACCGAGATCTTGGCGCCCGGGACCTGGGCGGGGGCGATGCCGCGCATCTGGCGCACGCTCTCCTGCAAGGCGTACATGCCGTACATGCCGGAATGCATGTAGGAGAGGCCGCCGCCATTGGTGTTGAGCGGCAGTTTGCCGCCGGGGGCGGTGTTGCGCTCGGCGATGAAGGCGCCGGCCTCGCCGCGCCCGACAAAGCCGAGATCTTCGAGGCCGTAGATCGGCAGATGGGCGAAGGCGTCGTAGATCATCAGATGGTCGACGTCGCTGTGGGTGATGCCGGCCTCGGCAAAGGCCTTGGCGCCCGACACGCGAAACGCGCTCGACGAGGTGAAATCCTTCATCTGGCTGACCATCGGGGTCTCGACGCTCTCGCCGGTGCCGAGGATGTAGACCGGCTTCCGCGGGAAATCCTTGGCGCGCTCGGCCGCAGTCAGGATCAACGCGCCGCCGCCATCGGTCACCAGGCAGCACTGCAACAGCCGGAACGGGTAGGCGATCATCCGCGAGTTCAGCACGTCGTCGACGGTGATCGGGTCCTTGAAGGTGGCGCGCGGGTTCTTGCCCGCCCATTCGCGCTGCACCACCGAGACCATCGCCAGGGTCTCGTCGGTCAGCCCATAGGTCTTCATGTAGCGCAGCACCGGGATCGTGAACAAAGTCGGCGGCCCCATCGGCCCATAGGGCTGCTCGAACTGGCCGGCGAGGCTGGTCGGCGCCACGACGTTGCGGGTGCGCCCGACGCCGGAGCGGCCGCTCTCGCCATGGGTGATCAACACCGTGTCGCACAGCCCCGAGGCGATCGCCGCCGCGGCATGCCGGGTGTGGATCATGAACGAGCAGCCGCCGACCGCGGTGCCGTCGACCCATTTCGGGGTGAGCCCGAGATAATGCGCGATCGTCGTCGGGGTCTCGCCGGCGGTCGCGATCCCGTCGATGTCGGAGGGTTTGAGCCCGGCATCGGCCATCGCGTTCAGCGCCGCGTCGGCGTGCAGTTGGATCTGCGACATGTCGGGAATGACGCCGAGCTTGGTGGTCTCGGCGGCGCCGACGATGGCGATCGATTTCGGCTGCATCGCATTTACCTCCCGGCCGGACGGAACAAGGGCAGGGTGATCTGGTCGTCGAGCTGTCTCGAAGGCGACCTCGACCGGCATGTCGAGCTGCAATGCCTCGGGGGTCTGCGGGCACTGGGTGATGTTGGTCATCATGCGCGGACCCTCGTCCAGTTCGACGACCGCGATCGCATAGGGCGGGGTGAAGCCGGGGACCGGACGGTGGTGGATCACATAGCTGTAGAGCCGCCCTTTGCCGCTCGCCGCGAACACGCCGACATCGCGCGACGCGCAAGCCGGGACAGAACGGCCGTGGCGGGAAATACACCTTGCCGCAGGCGTTGCAGCGCTGCAGGCGCAATTCGCCGGCCTGCGTGCCGTCCCAGAAATGCTGCGTCTCCGGCGTCGGTTGCGGCCTTGCGCGTCGTCCTTCGGACATCCTCCACCTCACATCAGAGTATCCAGAAGCGACTTTGACGCGTGCCGCGAATTCGGGCAAACGGAAGATGGAGCGGGGGGTTCGCGTGACAGCTACCGAGCCGGCTGTTAAGCTTGCTAATTGTCGCGGGGAGCGAGTGGTTGGCGGAGGAACGGGTAGAGCGGCGGCTGGCGGCGATCCTTTGCGCCGATGTCGTCGGATATTCGTGGCTGATGGGCGCGGATGAAGAAAAAACGCTCGCCGCACTCAAGAGCCATCGGCGTGAATTGATCGATCCGCTGATCGACCAACATCGCGGACGCATCTTCAAGACCACTGGCGACGGCATGCTGATCGAGTTCGCTTCGGTCGTCGAGGCAGTGCGCTGCGCCGTCGTCGTGCAGAAGGGGATGGAGGACCGCAACGCCAACCTGCCGGAGAGCGAGCGCATTCGCTTCCGCATCGGCATCAATGTCGGCGAC
Source organism: uncultured Alphaproteobacteria bacterium (assembly GCA_963774345.1). Lineage (GTDB taxonomy): Bacteria > Pseudomonadota > Alphaproteobacteria > ATCC43930 > CGMCC-115725 > AP-15. The sequence goes on along the minus strand of CAVZFB010000028.1, from coordinate 68,885 downwards.
GTCATGGTCGACGAGGGTGATATGTTCGGCGACGGCGTCAATGTGGCGGCGCGGATCGAGGCCCTTGCCGCCCCCGGAGAAATCTGCGTCAGCGCCTCGGTGCGCGAGCAGGTCGGCGAAAAGCTGCCGATTAGGTTTACCGATTTCGGCGAGCACGGCGTCAAGAACATCGCACGGCCGGTGCGGGTGTACCGCGTCGAGCAGGCTATTGAGCCGGTGGCGGGGGCAGCGGACGATCGGATCGGAGCGCCGCTCGCGCCCCCCGAGGACGCACCATCGGTCGCGGTGCTGCCGTTCGCCAACATGAGCGGCGATCCCGAGCAGGAATATTTCGTGGACGGCATCGTCGAGGACATCATCACCGGCCTGTCGCGGATCAGATGGCTTCACGTTCTCGCCCGCAACTCGACCTTTGTCTACAAGGGTCGGGCGGTCGACGTGAAGCAGGTCGGCCGTGACCTGGGTGTGCGTTATGTCCTCGAAGGCAGTCTGCGCAAAGTCGGCGACCGTGTCCGTGTCACTGCGCAGCTGATTGAGGTGGGAAGCGGCAGGCATGTCTGGGCCGAGCGCTACGATCGCGCTCTCGACGATATATTTGCAGTCCAGGACGAAATCACCTTGAGCGTCGTCAGCGCCATCGAGCCGAGCCTGCGCCAGGCCGAGATCGAGCGCGCTAAGCGCAAACGCCCGGAAAATCTCGACGCCTACGATCTCTACCTGCGCGCCCTGCCCTACGCCCTGGTCTCTATGCCAGGGGATGCCGACAAGGCGCTCCTGCTTCTCCGCCAGTCGCTCGCGCTGCAGCCCGACTTCGCCGCGGCGCATGCCGCCGCTGCGTGGTGCCATGAGCAGCGTTATCTGCGCGGCGGCCTTCACCCCGCCGACAGGACCGCCGCCCTCGACCATGCCCGCGCTGCAATTGAGGCTGGTGCCGACGACGCAACGACCTTGGCGACCGCTGGGTTTGTCATCGGTTTGGTCGACCACGACTACGAGACCGCGATGAACGCGATCGACCGCGGTCTGGCATTAACCCCGTCTTCGACCCTGGCGCTGAGCCTGGGATCGGTTATCCTCGGCCATGCCGGGCGGACCGACAAGGCGATCGAATACGCCGAACGCGCGCTTCGCGGGAGCCCGCTGGACCGCACATTCCACCTGCCCTATGTGGGGCTCGGCATCGCCCATTGCGCCGCTGCCAATTGGGAGGGTGCGATCCCGGCCTGCGGCAGGGCGGAGCAAGCCAATCCGCGCTTCAGCCTGCCCTATTTCCTGCGCGCCGCTGCCCTGTGCCGGCTCGACCGTATCGAGGAGGCCAAGGTCGCCGGCCGGCGTGGGCTCGAACTGGAGCCCGGCTTCACGGTCTCCGGCTTTGTTCGGGCCCATACCGGACGCGCGGAGATTTGGGAGCCGATCGGCGACGCGCTGCTCCGGCTGGGACTTCCGGAGTAGCCCCGCCGGCATCAGCAAGGAGAGCAGCATGACCGAGACCATCACCGCCGCGCAGTTGCGCGACCGGCTTCGTTCGGGCGGTGAGATCGCGATTGTCGACGCCCGCGAGGAAGGCAGCTTTCACGAGCGGCATCTGCTGATGGCGTCGTGCTTGCCGCTTTCCCGGCTCGAATTGCTTGCACCGGGGCTGCTGCCGCGCCGCTCGGCGCCGATTGTCGTAACGCGATGACGGGGAAGGGCTGGCGCGAGCGCGCTGCGGCGCGGCTGATCGAGGGCGGCTGGAGCGACGTGTCGGTGCTGGCGGGCGGCGTCGCGGCGTGGGAGGCGGCCGGGTTTCCGGTCTACAGCGGCGTTCATGTGCCGAGCAAGGCGTTCGCCGAGGTCGTCGAGCACGAATACGGCACGCCTTGGATCAGCGCCGAGGAATTGGCCCAGCGCCAGAAGCAAGGCGAACCGCTCGCGATCTTCGACAGCCGCTCCTACGAGGAATACCACTCGAACAGCATCCCCGGTGCGATCAGCGTGCCCGGCGCCGAGCTGGTCTACCGCTTTCACCAGTTGGCTCCCTCGCCCGACACCTTTGTCGTGGTCAATTGCGGCGGGCGCACGCGCAGCATCATCGGCGCCCAGGCATTGATCGACGCGGGCGTGCCGAACCGCGTCGTCTCGCTGAAGGACGGCACGATGGCCTGGCATCTCGCCGGGCTCGATGTGGTCAATGGTGCGACCGACCGCGCGCCCGAGGTCTCGGCCGAGGGGGTCGCCGCGGCCCGGCAGCGCGCCGAGGCGGTCGCCCGGCGCTATGGCGTCCCGACCATCGACCGCGGCCACCCTCGCTGCTGTGGCAGCGCGAGGCCGACCAGCGCACACTCTATGTGCTCGATGTCCGCGATCCGGCCGAATACCGTGCCGGGCATTTGCCGGGCTCGCTGATGGCGCCGGGTGGGCAATTGGTCCAGGAAACCGACAGCTGGCTCGGAATCTGGGGCGCGCGCGTCGTGCTGGTCGACGATACCGGCGTGCGGGCGCGAATGACGGCCTCCTGGCTCAAGCGCATGGGCTGGGATGTCGCGGTGTTGGACCGCAGTCTCGAAGGGGTAGCGCTAGAAAGTGGCGTGCCGGCGATCGACACGAGCATGTTTCCGCTCGCCGGGCCCGAGCCGGCGACCATTACCCCCGCCGAACTCCACGCGCGCCCCGCGATCGTTATCGACCTGGCATTGAGCCGCCGCCATCGCGACGGCCACATCCCCGGCGCCTGGTTCGCGATCCGCGCGCGCCTCCGCTCCGCGCTGACCAAATTACCGGCCCAGGGCGAGCTGGTGCTGACCAGCGAAGACGGCGCGATCGCCCGCTTTGCCGCCGCCGAGATCGCATCCAATGCCGGGCGCCCGGTGCGGGTGTTGGCGGGCGGCACGGCGGCCTGGAAAGCGGCCGGTTTGCCGCTCGAAACCGGCATGGGGCCTCTCGCCGACGAGCCCGACGACGTGTCGCTATCGGCGCGCGACCGGCCGGCCGACCGCGAGCGCTTTATGCGCGAATATCTCGCTTGGGAGATCGACCTGGTCAACCAGATCGCCCGCGACACCGACTGTCGGTTCCGCCTCGCCGCTCAGTGAACCGCTCGTTGCGTCAACCGGGGCGGGTCACGTAAGCTCGAAGCACAATTGTGCAGGGGAGGAAATAGTATATGAGGTTTTCACAGCTGGTCCTGGGCCTGGTTCCGCTGGCCCTCGCGACGGTTCACTCCGCCGCCGCACAGCAAGCCGGCGGCGCCGCGGCCTACGCCGTCACCTATTTCGAGGCGGCCGCGCCCGATGTCGCGCACGCCGCCTCGCTGACCCTGCAATTCGTCGCGGCCAGCCGTAAGGAGCCGGGCAATGCCGGCTTCGAAGCGTTTCAGGAAATCGGCCGGCCGAGCCGCCTCGCCCTGTTCGAAGCGTGGCGCGACAAGACAGCGGCGGATGCCCACGACAAGGGCCCGGCTGCCATCGCCTTTCACGACAAGCTTCAGCCGCTGCTCGTTGGCCCGTTCGAGGTCAGGGTGTTCAATGGGTTCTCGATCGCCGGGCCGACCGCTCAGGGCGGTCCTCGGGCGGTCTACGTCGTCACCCATGTCGACGTCTTTCCCGCCGGAAAGGATCAAGCAGCCGCGCTCGTCACGGCGTTGGCCGAGGCCGGCCGCAAGATACCGGGCAACTTACTGTTCGACGTGCTGCAAGTGGTCGGCCGGCCGAACCATTTCACCCTGGTTCAGGGATGGCGCGACCGCAAAGCCTTCGATGACAGCCTGATGGCCGCGGCGACCCGCGACTTCCGGCAAAAGCTGACACCGCTCGAGGGCGCGCTCTACGACGAGCGGCTGTACCGCGTGCTGCGCTGATAGCGCCGTCGCATTTCACAGGCTCCAGTAGAGGACGTTCTCCGGAACCTGATCGCGGGCGATCGCGGATTTCACGTCGACAAACACGCCACCCGGCGCCAGCGCGGCAAACAGCTTGTCCCATCCGGCCTTGGCCAGAACCCGATGGGGTACGGCGAGGACCAGCCCGTCGAGCCCGCGAAATTCGTCCAAGGCGACGAGATCGATCCCATATTCGCGCTTTGCCTGCTCCGCGTCGGCGAGCGGGTCGGCGACCAACGCGGCGATGCCGAATTCACGCAATTCGGCGACGATGTCGGGAACCCGACTGTTGCGCAGATCGGGCACGTCTTCCTTGAAGGTGATGCCGAGAATCCCGATCCGCGCGCCCTTGACCGGACGCCCGGCGGCAATCAGCAATTTGACGACGCGCTGGGCGACAAAGCTGCCCATTCCATCGTTGATGCGCCGCCCTGACAGGATTACCTGCGGGTAATAGCCCGCCGCTTCGGCCCGGGCGGTCAGGTAATACGGGTCGACACCGATACAGTGGCCGCCGACCAACCCCGGCGTGAACGGCAGAAAATTCCATTTGGTGCCGGCCGCCGCCAGCACCTCCCGGGTCGGGATGCCGAGCCGGTCGAAGATGATCGCCAATTCGTTCATCAGGGCGATGTTCAGATCGCGCTGCGTGTTTTCGATGACCTTTGCCGCCTCGGCGATTTCGAGAGAGGCGGCGCGGTGCAAACCAGCCTCGACGATCTGCCCGTAGACCGCCGCCACGCGCTCTAATGTCTCGGCATCCTCGCCGGCGACGATTTTGACGATGGTTTCGAGCCTGTGCCGCTTATCGCCGGGATTGATCCGTTCGGGCGAATACCCCAGCTTGAAATCGATCCCCCGCGTCAACCCCGAGGCCTTGGCGAGCAGCGGCCCGCAGATGTCGCGAGTCAGGCCGGGATAGACTGTCGATTCGAAGACCACGACCGAACCGGGCTGCAGGCGCGGTCCGATCAACCTGCAGGCCTCGGCGAGCGGCGCCAAATCGGGACGGCGCTCGGCATCGATCGGCGTCGGGACCGTGACGATCAGAAAACTCGCCTCGGCCAGCGCGTCGGGATCGTCGGTCAGCCGAAGCTGGGTCTCGCGTAAGGCCGCTTCGGGAACCTCGCCGGTCGCGTCCCGTCCCTGGCGCAACGCGGCGATCCGCTGCTCCGAGACATCGAATCCGATGACCGGCGCGAACTTCTTCGCCAAAGCGAGCGCCACCGGCAATCCGACATAGCCGAGGCCGACAACCGCAAACCCGCGCTCCATGTCAGCTGCTACCTGCAAGACCCCTCCCGTCGATCACGACGTGATATGACAGAGTCCGATCAAATATAGTTAACAAAAAAGTCCCGGCGCACGACGATCGCGCGCGGGCCGGTCGATCAATTGACCCGGTGATAGCGCTTATACCAGGTGACAAAGCGGCCGATCCCCTCTTCGATCGTCGTCTTCGGCTGAAAGCCGAGATCGCGCCGCGCGGATTCGATATCGGCAAAACTCTCCGGCACGTCGCCGAGTTGCAACGGCAGCAGCTCCTTTTTTGCGGTGCGCCCCAGCGCTCGTTCGAGGACCGCGATGAAATCGAGCAGTTTTTCGGGCCGATGGTTGCCGAGATTGTAGATCCGGTGCGCAACCCCGTCCTCGGCCGCTCCCGCGGTGGGGGCGTGATCATGCGCGGCGATCGTGCCGGCGACAATGTCGTCGATATAGGTAAAGTCGCGCGCCATATGGCCTTCGTTGAACACCTTGATCGGCTCGCCGGCGAGGATCGCCTTGGTGAACAAATAGGCCGCCATATCCGGCCGGCCCCACGGCCCATAGACGGTAAAAAACCGCAACCCTGTCGCCGGCAAGCCATAGAGATGGCTGTAGCTGCGCGCGATCAGCTCGCAGCTGCGCTTGGTCGCACCATAAAGCGAGACCGGTTGATTGACCGGGTCGTCGACGCTGAACGGCTGCTTACGGTTGGCGCCGTAAACTGAAGAGGACGACGCGTAAGTGATTGCCGTGAACGACTTTATGCGTCGCGCCGCTTCGAGCATAACCAGCGTGCCCATCACATTCGCTTCGATATAGGCATAAGGGTTTTCGAGCGAATAGCGCACCCCGGCTTGCGCCGCGAGATGGATGATCCCGGTCAGATCCTTGTGCCGCTCGACCAGGGCAAAGACGCCGTCGCGGTCCGCCACATCGAGCTTGGCGAAAACGAAGCCGGGAAGGGCGGCGAGCTCGGCGAGGCGCGCTTGTTTCAGCCGCACATCGTAATAATCGTTGAGGTTGTCGATGCCGACGACTTGGTCGCCGCGTTCGAGCAGCGCCTTGGCGACATGAAAACCGATGAACCCGGCTGCGCCGGTCACAAGAATCGACATGGGACTCCTGGCCAGGGGATTGCGGCCTGCCCTATCGTTTCGCTCCGCCGCCGGCAAGCGATTTCTCAGGTCAGCCCCACTCCGTGCTTCAAACGGCGGGCGAAGTGCTCGAGACGAAAGGCAAGGCGTGGTTGCTGGACCACCTGCCACAACATCGGTTCGCGCCGTGTGGCAAAGCTTTCTTTCAGTCGGTTGCGGCCGGCCATGAAATCATAAACGCGCATGCCCGAGTGGAAGGCGTGTCGGATCGCCAGCGCATGAGTGACGACCCCCGGGCGCTCGTGCGGGTCGGAGTCGTCAAACCCGCTTTGATAGGCATAGACGTGACCGTCGCGGCGGAAATTATAGAGATAGCCGATGACCCGATCGCCGGACTGCGCCTCGACGAGTTGGATCGCACCCTCGGCAAAATGGCGCTCGATTAGCTGGCGGTGAAACTTCTCGAAAAACCCGCCGCTGAATGCGTGCGCGATGCCGCGCCGTTCCCACGAGGCGCAATGCAGCGCCTTCAATCCGGTGAACCAGCTCTGGGCCTCTGTCTCGGTCGCGGCCTCGCGCAATTGCAGCGGCCCGTGCGCTTCGAAATTCCGCAACGCGCGGCGCAGCTGTTGGCGGGCATTGGCGCTGAGCACCGGGTCGAGCGCGCCGTCGCTTGCCATGAGGAGACCGAGATCGACCGAATATGAAGGCTTGGCGATCTCGTGGAGCATCAACCCACGCGCGGCCAGCGCGGCCTCGGGCAGCCGCACCAGCGAGCCGCTGAAATGGAGTTCGTCGGCCTCGCCGCGCAGCCCGCTGAACCAGGCTAGCAGCGCCTCGCAGACGGCGGGTTCGCTGCCCTTCGCGCACAGGATGCCGTTGTGCTCGATCGTCATCGCGTCATATTGCTGGTCGCCGGTTTCGTTCAGGTAAAGGCCGCGCGAGCGGATCAGCCGGTAGAGGCGCCGTGTGACCGCCGTGCCGACCAACGCCAGCGCCACTGTCTGGGCCTGTGCGCGGCCGCGCAGCAGCATCGGCCGGCTCGCCGCCGGAATCGCGTCGAGCAAGCTCCCGATCCAGGCCCACGAGATGAAGAAGGACGGGCGCGCAACGGCTTCGAGCGCCCGCCATTCGCGCTCGAGTTCGGCGAGCGGCGGCAGCGCCTCGCGTCGGAACGCGACCTCGCCCGGCGCGCGCGTTTGGCCGTGCATCCCTTGTTAACCCAAGTTCAGCCGATGCAGCATAAGCTCGACCCTGCGCGATCCTGGTATAAGGCCCGGAAAGCGGCAACAAATGCGATCGGACGATGCGGGTCCTGCACATCCTCGACCATTCGCTGCCGCTGCAGAGCGGCTATGTCTTTCGCACGCTCGGCATCGTCAACCAACAGCGGGCATTGGGCTGGGAGCCGGTGCTGCTGACCAGCGGCAAGCATTACGCGCCGGGGCCGCCGCGCGAACATATCGGCGACTGGGATTTTTTGCGCACACCGGTCCCTAGCGGGCTCGGCGCCCGGCTGCCCTGGGCGCGCGAGCTGAAGATCGTCAGCGATCTCGGGCGGCGCCTCGACGAGGTCGTGGACGAAGTGCAGCCGCAGATCCTGCACGCCCACTCGCCGGTCCTCAACGCGCTCCCGGCGATTCGCGCCGGCCGCCGTCATGGCATCCCGGTTGTTTACGAAGTGCGTGCGCTGTGGGAGGACGGGGCAGCGAGCCACGGGACCCATCGCGAGGCCGGGCTGCGCTATCGCGCCACCCGGCTGATCGAGACCCACGCGATGCGGCGGGCCGACGCGGTAACCACGATTTGCGAGGGGCTGCGCGGCGAGATCGCCGCCCGCGGCATTCCGGCGCAGAAAATCACAGTCATCCCCAATGCAGTCGACCGCAATGCGTTTCACGGGCCGGGTGCTCCCGATTCTGCGCTCGCCGCCCGGCTCGGTCTCGCGGGCAAGCGGGTGCTCGGCTTTTTCGGCTCATTTTATTCCTATGAGGGGCTGCATCTGCTGCTGCGCGCGCTGCCCCTGATGCAGTGCCGGCGCCCGGACATCGCGATCCTCCTTGTCGGCGGCGGTCCGGAGGAGAAGAATTTGCGCGCGCTCGCCCGCGACCTCGACCTTGGTGACAGCGCGATCTTCACCGGGCGGGTCCCGCATGACGAAATCGGCCGCTATTACGATCTCGCCGATCTTCTGGTTTTTCCCCGCGTGTCCTTGCGCCTGACCGAGTTGGTGACACCGCTGAAACCGCTCGAAGCGATGGCGCAGGAACGAATCGTTGCCGCCTCGAATGTCGGTGGCCATCGCGAGTTGATCCGGGACCGCGAGACCGGCTACCTCTTTCCCTCCGATGATCCCGATCTGCTCGCCGAAGGAGTGCTCGCAGCACTCGACGACGCCGCGTCGTGGCCGCGTATTCGAGCATGCGCCGCCCGATTCATCGACAGCGAGAGATGCTGGGCGCACAGCGTCGCCCGCTATGCCGAAGTCTATGCTCGGGTGCTGCGGCGATGAGCTCCCGTTACGGCCCCGTCCCTATCGAGCTGCGCGCGCACCTGGTGAAACAGCGCAATTTGCCCGTCGGTCGTGCTCTGCCAGTCGAACTGCTCGGCATAAGCGCGGGTAGCGGCGCGCTCGGGCAGCGCGGCGAGGAGGTTGCTGATCGCGCCTGCAAGGTTTTCCGCCGTGATCGCCGGTACGATACGCCCAGCTACCGGTGCGGCAACGATGTCGCTAATGCTCTGAATATCCGAGACCACCACCGGGGTGCCGCAGGCCATGCTTTCGAGCAACACGTTGGGCCAGCCCTCATGGGTCGAAACCAGCAGCAACAGATCAGCCGCGCCGTAAATCTCCGGAAGCTTCTGCTGCGGCATTTGGCCGAACAGGCGGACCCGATGGGCGAGGCCGCGGGCTCGCGCCAATGCTTCGATCGCGGCGCGCTCGGGCCCCTCGCCGACGATGACCAGATCGGCGTCGGGCAACAGCGCCAGCGTCTCGACCATCAGCGGGTACCGCTTCAGCGCCACCAGATTACCGACCGCAAGCAGGGTTGGCCGGGTGAAGCCGAGACGCCGCCGCGCCGCTTCGCGGTCGCCCAGGCGAAACAGCGCGAGATCGACGCCGTTGCGCAATACCCGGATCCGCTCCGGCGCGGTCCCGAGCGCCACGAGCCGGTCTCTCAGGCCGCTCGACACCGTGACGAGCCCCGCCGCACGCGCCGCGGCCCAACGAATCCAGCGCCGCGGTATGGCATGAGCGGCGATCAGATTGAGATCGCTGCCGCGTGCGGTGACGACCACCGGGCGCCCGAGCGCCCGGCCGAGCAGCACCGCGGCAATCCCGTCGGGGTAGAAATAATGGGCGTCGATCAGATCGAAGGCGCCGCCCGCATCGATCTGCCGGCGCAGCAGCGGCAGCACCGCGGCGAAGAGCGCCAGCGGCGCCGTGCTCATACCGATCTTGGGCAGCAGCGGATACCGCGGGTGATCGATATGCAGCCCGTGCCGCATTTCCTCGGGCGGTATCCGGGCCACTACCGAATAGCCGCCAAAGCGCGGCGAGGTGAACGGAAACCACGGACAGGGAGCGACGATCCGGGCCTGGACCTCACTGCTTTCAACCAGCTTTCGCAGCCGCGTCTCGACAAAAATCCCGTGTTGGGGGCGCGCGGCACTCGGATATAACGTCGTAAAGGTAAGGATCTGCACCTGCGGGACCACACCAAATGCGGCTGCGGGGCCGGCGTCGCGTGATATCGCTCGGCTGATGCCAGTTTACCGCAACCCCGATTTTCGGCGACTGCCGAGCGGGCTGGCTGCCCTGTTCGACGCCGCCTCGCGCGATTCTTTTTTCGCGCTGCCCGGCTGGTACGATCTGATGGCATGCCACGGCGTACCGCCGGCGACCGAAACCCGGCTCTACAGTGACGAGCGGCCGGGCTCGGCGGCGGCACTCGTGCTTCAGGTCGTGGACGGCGAAGGGCGGCGGCGCCTCGCCAGCCTGACCAACGCCTACAGCGTCGAGCACGGCATTCTCGCCGCGCCGGAGGCCGATCTTGCCGCTGGCGTCGGCGCGATCGTCGGCGCAATCCTCGACCAGAACTCCGCGTTGGGACGCCATCGCCTTGGAGGAGCTTGATCCGCTCGCGCCGTCCTTCCGCGCTGCAATCGCCGCTCTGCGGGGCGCCGGGCTGTTCGTCGAATGCGTCTTTAATTCCGGGAACTGGTACGAGGAAACCGCGGGGATGAGCTTTGCCGATTACCTCGCACAGCGTCCCTCGGAATTGCGCAACACTTGGCGTCGCAAGCGCCGCCGGCTGGCTCCGGGCAGCAGGCTTAAAACCGAGTTTTATGCCAAGTCCGCCGGCATCGAGCCGGCAATCGCCGATTACGCGGCGATCTACGCGCAAAGTTGGAAGCCGGCTGAGATGTACCCCGACTTTATTCCGGCGCTGATCCGGCTGGCCGCCGCGGAGGGAGCGTTGCGTCTTGCCATCTCGTCCCTCGACGGAATCCCGGCCGCGGCGCAGCTCTGGATCGTATGGAACGGCCGCGCCGTCATCTACAAACTCGCTCACGACAAGCGCTTCGACGATTTTTCGCTCGGCACATTGTTGACCATGGAGATGATCGAGCGCGTGCTCGCCGAGGACCACCCTTACGAGATCAATTTCGGGCGCGGCGACGACCCCTATAAGAAATTATGGCTGCCGCGGCGCCGCGAACGCTGGGGAATCACCGCGGCCAACCCGCGCACGCGGCGCGGCCTCGGGCTCGGGCTCAAGCGCGAAGCGGCGAAAATCTATCACCGCCTGCGCGGCGAGCGCGTCGCCCCGTTCGGCTGACGCGAACTCGAGCGATCTGTCACCGAATCCACCATGTTGCAGTGGATCTCCTATTCCTCGCTGATCCCGCCGAACCTGTTCGTGCTGCTGGCAATGGCCGGGGTCATTCTCGCTTGGCGATGGCGGCGGACCGGCCTCGTGCTGGCAACGGCGGCGATGGCGTGTCTGTACGTCACTGCGACCCCGCTCGCGGCGTTGGGTCTGATCCGCTCCGCCGAGGCGCTGGCCGGCATAATCCCCACCCTGCCGGCACCGGCGCCGCCGGCAGCGATCGTGGTCCTCTCCGCCGATTTCCGGCACGGCAATATTGCCGGCGCAAAGGACACGGTCGGACCGGTCACCTTAGAGCGGCTGGCCGATGCAGCGAGCGAAGCGCGCCGGTCAGGTCTGCCGATCCTGGTCAGCGGCGGCCAGGTCTATGATGCCGACGCGCCGCTGGCCGACATGATGGCCGAGGCCCTGGAAACCGATTTTCGCTTGTTGGTGCGCTGGCGCGAAGATCGTTCGATGACGACCTACCAGAACGCGCTCTATTCGGCCGAGATGCTGCGCCGGGCGGGCATCTCGGCGGCTGTGGTCGTTACCAACCGCTGGCATATGGCGCGGGCATTGTGGTCGTTCCGCGCCGTCGGGTACCCGGTCGTCGCCGCGCCGACCGCCAGCGGCCGGAGGCTAAGGCTAAGTCCGGCGAGCTTTCTGCCGCAAATCCCCGCGATGCTCGACAGCTATTACGCGCTGCACGAGCTGATCGGCTTGGCCTGGTATGTCTGCCGCTATGGTCGCTGGTAACGGGGGCGGCGTCAGCCCGCCCGCAGCGCCGCCGTAGCCGCACGGTCGAGGGACTCGTCGGCGGCAAGCACGACGCGGTAGTCATCGAGCGCCGTTTCGCGCGAAATCAGCCCGTCGAGGACATCGACCGCTGACCGATCGACGAGCAGCGCTGCTGGGCATATCGCGCCTCTCAGGGCAACGTACCGGCCAGTAGGGCGAGGTCAGCGCCGTTGCCCGCGTTAAGGAAAGAGGGCTCCTGGCGGTCTGCGGTCAGGTTTCCGACCTCACGCCGCAGCCCTGCCCAGAGCTGCGAATACGCAAGCGGTTGCGACGGCTTGTCGAGAAGCCGCAGCAGCGCATGCGTGAAGACACCGTTGGCGAGGTCCGCCCGTTCGACCGCACGGCGATTGCTCACGGTAGCGCCGAACACCGGCACGCTGGCACTGTGCAGGTCGTTCATCAGCCGCTCGGTATCCGGCGCCCAGGCGGGCACCGGCTGGCCGGCGGCGCCGGCATAGCAGGTGTCGAGCAGCACGAGGCGCTTCGCGCCGATCGACTGCATGCGGGTAACGAGTTCGGGCCCGGACAATCCCTCCCGGTCCGGCGCATCGAGCGAAGCGTCGCGCGTCAAAAAATAGTAGATACCGCGCCGTCCGGTGACGCCGTGACCGGCGAGGAACAGCAGTGCTGTATCGAGGCCGGTGCTCTCCGCCTCGAGCCAGTCGAGCGCATCAAGCAGCGCGTGGCGGGTCAGGTCGGATTCGGGGAGGCAGCGGTATTTGACCTCCCGGTACAGGATGCCCTGCTGCCGTCCGAGCAGGCGGGCAAGATCCTTGGCGTCGCGCGCCGCAAAGCGGACCCCTTCACGCAATTCGGCGGCAGCATAGGCGCTGATGCCGGCCAGTATCGCAAGCAGGCGCGGCTTCATCACGGCGTCCGCTGGAGCACGAAGCGCCGGCGGACGCAGCAGGGTAACGACCGCGGGCGCGCTCATCCGCTTGCCCTCGTCTAGGGCGAAAACCTCCAACACGGCGTTTGGCCGCGGCTCGGCGCCGAGCTCGACGCGCAGCAGGCGCAGCGAGGCGGCCTCTCCCGGTGCGGGCGGCGCGAGGACGAGCGGCGAGACGATAGGCTTTGCAACCACCGCGCCGCTATCGACGCGCACCAGCACCTCCTCCAGGCGTCGAGTTTCGGGCGCGCGAACCTCCGCGGCGATCACGACGTCCCCATCGGCGGGCAGCAGGGCACCCTCGCGTGGCACCAGAATTGTGACGGTCGGTGGCTGATCCTCGCGCAGCATGGCGCGTTGCTGCTCGGACGTCGGCGTGCGTGCCTCGCCGCGAGCCGCATCAGCCTCAAGCAGCGCCGTGGTCTCGTCGAGAGTGCGCAGCACGCGGCGGACGACATCCGGCCGATGAAAGCGCTCGGCATACTTGCTGGCGGGGACGAAAGCCGCGCTCCGCTCTGGGCCACGATCGAGGTGCCAGCCGAGAAGGGTCTCCGCGCCAGCACCCGCCGCGTAGTACCCGCCCGGCGTGAAGGCTAGCCAACGAGGCAATGGCTCGTCGGTCACGAACACGGCCAGCAATTCGTAAAGATCGGGCAGGCTGAACCAGCGGATCGTCCCATCAAAAAGCGCCGCTACCGCCAGCCGTCCGTCCTGCGAATGGTTCACGCGCCAGGCCGCATCGGCGAGGTCCCGGCAGGCGACCTGGACTCCATCCTCGCCCCGAAAGCGGTAAAGGTTGAAGGTCGTGCCCAGCAGGATGTGCCCCTGGTCGACGTCCACCGCCAACGGTTCCAGTCCGTTCGGCAGTGTGATCTGGCGATTGTCGGCCGTGACAAGTTGCAGCGGTCCGTCCCTCCGCCAGCCTTTTATCCGCGTGCCCCCGCTTTCCGCGGCCCAAGGCGCCAGGCCAAGATCGGCCGCGTCGGGCGTGAGCTCGCGCGCATCGAAGCGCATTATCCGCCAGCGGTCTGCGAGGCCGAGGCTCCATTCGGCGACGCTGCCATCGTAGCTGACGCGGAAGGTCTGAGCCGCCGGGTGCTTCGAGCTGTGGTCCGTCCGGACGTCGCCATGCGGCGGCACAACATGCGCATGCTGCGCTCCATCTTCGCCATAGACGGCGATCTCACCGGCCCGGGTAACGACGACGAAGCCCCATCTGGTGTTGGTCATGTAACCGATATTGGCGCTGAGCGGCTCCTGGATTGCGTACACCCAGTCGGCCTGCGCCGTGGCATCCGTACGCAGGACACCCCAGCCATTGCGAATGCAAATATTGCCCGATACCAGCAGCGCGGCGCCGCCGGCGCACCACGCAATGCTAGAGAAGTGAGGCTTGGAGTCCGCCTCCGCGATCAAGTGCTCGGCCTGCCGTTGGTGCCGCAAGGTGAGACTAACCGTCTCGCGCAACTCGAAGCCGCCATCCTCGAAGCCGATCGCCAGGGTGGCGCCATCCGGCGCGAAGCGCAGGCTGGATGCGCTCTTTCCCGCCGCGGCGTAGACCCGCATCGCCGGCTGAATGCTGGCATTGCCCAATGTCGCGGAGGGGTAGACGCGGATGCTCCCGTCCTCTCCCGCCGCCCCGAGCCAGGTGCCGTCGCCGCTGAATTCGAGCGCCATCAGGCGATCGCCAAACGACGCATCCTGTCCGATCTGCCGCCAATCCCTGACCGAGAAGATGACCAGGCCGTTACCCGCTGTCCCGATGGCGAGCAGGCTGCCATCCGGCGAGAAGCGCAACCCGCTGACCGAATCGTGCTGCGGCAGTGCGACCGTCCGCACGATCTCGCACCGCGCGACATCGAAGACGTGAACGGTGAGCAGCCCGCCCGAGTTTCCGCCGACCGCGCCAATGGCGCCGTCCGCCGTGAGAGCTGCGGCGTAGAGGCCGCCTTCCGTGGCGCTGCCGAAGGGGGGACGCAGCACGCCGAGTGGCCGCAATTCGGGCAACGACCAGAGTCGGGCTGTTTTGTCGTCGCCGGCCGTCAGCAGCAATGAACCGGCGCCGTCAACGTCGCAACCCAAGACGCGGCCATTATGCGCCCCGGTCTCGATGCGAAGACGTGGTTCAGCGTATTCTTCATCCGGCATTGCGTTTCGTCCCTATCGTCAGCTTGTCGATCGGCCGGTCTCCAGAGTATCGTTTTTCCTTGACGTCGTGCACCTTTGCAGGGAAGGACGAGTGTGACCTCATCCCCACAGACGGAGAGCCCTCGTCTGCGGCTCCAGCAGGAATACATCGCTACCTTCGTGCCGTACGGGTTGGTGCCGGTCCTGCTGCCGCGGGGCCAGGACGTCGGCGACGTCATATCGGGCCTCGACGGCAGCTTCATGGCACGGGCTGATGAGTGCTTCTCCGGCCTGGTGCCACGGGAGCAACCATCCACCCTGCCCGCCATCGACGTCAGCTGGAATGCCGCGGCGCAGATCGCGCTGGGCGTCGAGGCCACAGCAGCCGGCGAGGCGCAGGGCAGCGCCGAGGACCGCGTACAGGTCCGTTTCGAGAAAGTGTCGTCGCGCGCTGCCAGCCTCACGCATCTTCGCCAGCACGTGCGTCCGCGCGTCTTGCCGGAGGTGGCGCTGCTGCTCGCCGCAGATGCGGTGGAGTTCGAACGTGCACCGGACTGGCTTCTGATCGGGGAAGTGCTCACCGCCGTCACGGTCGTGCGTGTCAGCCGGTCCCGCAGCACCGGCGGCAAGGCGAGCCTCGGGTTTCTCGAGCGCCTCTTCGGCCGCGCGGCGAGGGCGGAAGGGGGCGGCGACCTGACGAGCGCATCGGTCGCGACCATCGTCACCGAGACACCGTTGCCGGTCGCCTTTCGCCCGGCCCGCGTACGCGTCACCAACGAGATCGCTGGCGCTTTCCGCAGCATCTCGGGTGAAGCGTTCGATGCCAATGACGAGGCGCACCGGAAGGCGCTCAGCGCCTGGGCCTCACGCACGATCCGACCCATCGGCACTGGCGTGCCACCGCCGCCGCAAGGTTGAAGACGATCCGCGGACGCAACACCCAGCCGCCTGTCTTTCGCGTGCACCCCCGAGGATGGGGTGCTGATCGCGCGCCAACGGAGAATATTCTCAACAATGCCAATGACCCAAAGCCTTTCGGAACACTCGACAAATTGGACGTGAGCTATCGTCTGATCGCCACCAGGCGCCTTCAGTAGAAATGGTGGTGGGGGACGACGCGGTGAGACCGTCGACGGTCCGCTGCAGGCGCACGCCACGCCGCTGACTTGGGAGGACATCGGGTTCTCAGGGGATTTCCTGTAGAAACGTGCTACCGCAGCTACGGCCAAGAGCCGGCTGCTCAACTAAAGTCGCATGCGGCAGCAGCGTGAGGCCAGCGTACGCGAAAGATACTCTTTTAGCAGGCTGCTGAAAAAGGGGTTGCTGATTTTGGGCATTGTGCTCCCTTGGGGTGGGGATGGGGGTGGCGATGCGCGGCGACGATGGGATTTGCGGCAGCCTTTTCAGTTACATCGATCTTGAGCAGCGGGTTCGGGCGGATCATCCGCTGCGACTGATTCGGCAGATCGCCAACGCGGCGCTTCACGCGCTGTCCGGCGAGTTTGCCAAGCTCTATTCGCCGATCGGGCGGGTGTCGATCCCGCCGGAGCGGCTGATGCGGGCCTTGCTGCTGCAGGCGTTCTACTCGATCCGCTCGGAGCGGCAATTGGTTGACCGGCTCGACCACGACCTGTTGTTTGGCTGGTTTGTCGGGCTCGGCATCGAAGACCCGGTATGGGACGCCACCACCTTCACCAAGAACCGCGACCGGCTGCTGGAGGGCGAGGTGGCCGGGCAGTTTCTCGCCGCGGTGCTGTCCCAAGCCAGGGTCAAAGCCTTGTTGTCGAGCGATCATTTCTCGGTCGACGGCACCTTGTTGGAAGCCTGGGCGAGCCTCAAAAGCTTTCGCCCAAAGGACGGCTCGGGCGAGCCACCCGGCCCCGGACGCAACGGCGAGCGGGACTTTCACGGCAAGCCTCGAACCAATGACACGCACGCCTCGACCACCGACCCCGACGCCCGTCTCTATCGTAAGGGGCCGGATCGTAAGGGGCCGGGCAAGGAGGCCCGGCTCTGTTTCATCGGCCATGCCCTGATGGAGAACCGCAATGGTTTGGTCGTCGCCGCGGTGACGACCCGCGCCTCGGGACATGCCGAGCGCCTGGCCGCCTTGGCGCTGATCGACCCGCATGCCGATCGTCCACAACCGGTCACCCTCGGCGCCGACAAGGGCTACGATACCGGCGACTTTGTGATCGAGCTGCGCGACAAGGCGGTGACCCCGCATGTTGCCCAGAACCAAAACGGCCGGCGCTCGGCGATCGACGGCCGCACCACCCGGCATCGCGGCTATGCGGTCTCCCAGCGCATCCGCAAACGCATCGAAGAGATTTTCGGCTGGGCCAAGACGGTGGCCGGCTTGCGCAAGATGCGCCATCGCGGGCTGCCCAAGGTCGATTGGCAATTTACTCTCGCGATGGCCGCCTACGATCTCGTCCGCTTGCCCAAATTGCTTGCCGAGCCCGCGCCGTGACCCGGGCCCGAGCGCCCAAAACGCGGGTCCGTATCCGCGACATCGCCAGACACCGCCGGCCCGACCGACGTTTCCACGACATCGCCGCCGTTGACCGGCCGCAGAAGCCGAAGCAGCGCTGAAATCCGCTGTCTTTCAGCAGCCTGCTAGGCTTCTACGCGGACGCAAAAGAAGGTAAATTCTGCATCAATTCCGTCACGGGACCAGACGAATACAACACAGTCGTCAACAACAACGCATACACAAACTTGATGGCTCGGGAAAATCTGCGCTACGCGGCTCAGACCATAGAGTCTCTCCGCGCGACACACCCGGATTCGTACGGCGCGCTCATGGACAAAACGGCGCTCGCGGGCCCTGAGGCAGACGAATGGATACGCGGGGCAGAGAGCATTTATGTGCCATATGATGAGAAGTTAAAAATAGTTCCCCAGGATGACAGCTTTCTGGATAGAGAGCCTGGGACTTCCAGAACACACCGCCCGACCATTACCCGCTGCTGCATTCACCAGCGCTGAGGATGACATTCTAGTCTAGGAATTTGGTCACTCCGTGGGAGTAGAGATCCAAGCGGCTCCCGATCCGGGTGTCGCGGGAGGCGCGGCCCAAGCTTCCGCCCATACCTCACTCGCCTCACCACAACTCACCCAAACTCACCCAGGCTCACTCGACCCTCTGGGTGGCGCACTCTAGCTATGCTTGTGCTGCCCGGCAGTCGGTCTGATCCGGGTCAAATGGCTGGCGGCGGCGGACATGGTGACGATTTCGCCTGTCTTCTTGAGGCGGCGCAATGTCGCATCGGGCCCGCTGATCAAGGCACTCGCGCTCGACATAGAGGTTCACCAGCGACGCTCGGGAGACAAGAGAATGCCGATCAGAAAAGAACTCCACGCTATCACCGATCTGGAGGCCGGCGCTCGGGTCGTCTCGGCCGGGACTGATCTCTATCGGCAGGGTGAGGTCTGTTCCACGTATTTTGTCGTTCTGAGTGGTTGGATCGCTCTTTCAGTGCTGCTCGACGATGGTTCCTGCCAGATCCTCGATTTCGCGCTCCCCGGCGCCGTCCTCGGGCTTCAATCGACACAGAACACCCCGATGTATCATTCTGCGCGTTGTCTTTCGGTTACCCGGGTTTTTGCTTTCCCCCGTCACAAGCTCGACATGATTGTCGAGAACAACCCGCGTCTCGCCGTCCTGCTGTGCCGGCAAATCGCGTCCGACGGGGCGCGCGCCCACGATCATTTGGCTAACCTCGGATTGCGGGGCGCGAGGGAACGGATCGCCCATCTCCTCCTCGAGATCTACGTCAGGCTTCGACGGCACCTGCCGAATAAGCCGGGCGAGACCCTCCATCTGCCGTTGAGCCAAGGCCACATCGGCCAAGCCCTCGGGCTAACTTACGTTCACATCAGCCGCACTCTGCAAATTCTTCGCGAGCAAAAGATCGTCAGATTTGCCAATCGAACGCTCGAAATCATCGACCCGCCGGCGCTGCTGGCCGCGGCCGGTATCGAGTTCGATTCTTTCGACGGGGAGCAGCGCTTCAGCAGCCCGAGGCTCCTTCGAACAACGAGTTCCTCATCGGACGGAGCTTTGACCGGCGCCTTGCCGGCAGGATGGCTGCCGATGCAGGACGATCGCCGATCCGACCTGGTATCGCCGCTCGAGACGCAAGAGATTTCCCCGGCCCTCGCCGCCTGACTGCAGGCAAAAAAGAACTAAATTATTTCGTGGCCGCCACTGCTTTTTTGTGATCGGCCTTCGCCAAGTTTATCACCTAGCGGCACCATTTATGTCGGCGGCGGCTGCAAGATCCGCAGATAGCGGCCGAGGTTGATGTCGGCCTCGGTCGCCTCAGCAGCAGTCTTCAGAATTGCACATGAACCTTGAATCCGAGGACGGCGGCGTCGCGAATGTTTGATTGCCCGTTCGGTCGAATGACGTATTGGAACTCCGGTCGGAAATCCACGCCGCGATACACGTGGATGTTGTAGTTGGCTTCGACGAATATTTCACGGGTCTGCACGCCGGTCGCTCCGTTGCTGAACGGGATGCCCAATTCTGCTTCCTCCCCCTGCACCGTGCCGAGCGGGCCGCTCATCGTATTGTAATTAAGAAAGAACGCCACTGCGTCTTCCGGCCGAGCGCGCCAGAAGCCGCGGTTAATAAGCCCGCCGAAGTACTGCTCGGCAAAGGCCGAGACGTTCGGGTTGTTATGGGCAAATCCGGCGAGTGCGATTATGCCGTCCTGGTCGCCATCGCCCTGCCGAACCAGCATCTGGTCCGCCAGCACCCAGAGCTGCTCGTTGTGGGAACGTCCCGCGGGCAGCTCCCCAGGAGCGGTTGGCAGCGCGCTGAAGAAGCTGTCATAAAGCGTCGTGTCGTGGCCGAATCCGAACTTGTAATGTCCCAGCAGATTGTGCGGGCCCAGCGACGGTTCATAGGCGATCTCGACCGGCACATATACCCCGCTCGCCTGGGATATATTATTTGGAAACCCGCTTCCGAAGTATTGGCTCGTATATAAGCCCTGGTTTACTTCATAGACACCGGCTACGACATAGGTGTCCGGCGTTGGGAGCACTCGGATCCGACCGGCCCATACGCCGTCGGGGAAGGCGCTGTGCCCGAGATCGCCGGCCGGCAAGGCCTTGGGGTCACCGCATATGGCGTTGTTCATCGAGAAGCAATAAAGCGGAGAGCTCGCAAAATCGTTCTCGACGTTCATTTGCCCGACCGCAATGTCGACGCGCTTGTCGAGCAACGTCTGCTCGGCGTAAGCCGAGACGAGATGCACCAATACGTTGCCGCTGGCGCCGAAGATTTCCTGCACCGGCGCCACGCTGTCGCCGATCAAGATGCTATCGCTGTAGCCGGAGCGGCTGACGAAGATGACGTGGGTGGACAGGCCGGTGATTCCGGCGCGCCGCTGCCAATCGATGTCAACCCCGAGACCCACCTGATTGGCGAAGGTCGCCCCCCGGGTGTTGCCGCCGCTGATATTGCCGGCGAATTCCGACACGAAATCGAGCAGCACATATATGCCTTGGTTTGCGAGATCGGTGCGTATCCCGCCGGGATCACCCAGCAGGGTCTCGACCTGTGGCGGCGGGATCGCCGTCCCATACCGCAGCATCACGGCTTCGGGATCAGCCGGCGGCTGATCGGCCTGTGGCGCGGCGTAAGCGGGAGGCGGCGATGCCGTGCTCGTCGGCGAGGGCGCCGAGCCTGAAGCGGCGCCGCCACTGCTACTCGTCTGGGCCGCGGCCGACGACACTGCCACCGCGGCGCAGATCAGCGATGCCGGCGCGAGGGCGCACTTCACGTGACGCCCGTTGAAGCCGGGACCAAGGATGAATGGCCAGCCTCGATTGCCTCCTCGATCTGCTCGAGGCTCAGTCCCTTGGTTTCGGGCACCATCAGGAAGACGAAGACGAGCGCCACGAGGCTTAGGACTGCATACACCACAAATGTACCGGCGCTGCCGATGGCGCCGATCAGGTCGAGAAAAGTCGCCGAAACAATCAGGTTGAAACCCCAAACAGCGACCGTTGAGAGGCTCATCGCCCGGCCGCGGAGGGCCAGCGGGAATATTTCCGCGATCAAGAGCCAGAAGATCGGCCCGAGGCCGATCGCGAAGAAGCCGACATAGGCAGCAACCGCCACGACCGCGATCCAGGCAAGATGGCTCCCAGTGCCGACATGGAAGACGAGGGCCAATAGGAACAACGTCAGCGCCATGCCGCCGAGACTCCAGAGGAGCAATTGCCGCCGGCCGAGCCTATCGATCAAGCGGATGGACACGATGGTCATGATAACGTTGACGGCGCCGACCCCGGCAGTCGCCAGGATCGCGGTGGCCGCGGAGGAAAGGCCGGCTGATTGAAAGATCGTTGGCGCGAAATAGATGACGGTGTTAATCCCGGTGATTTGCTGGAACATTGCGAGGCCGATGCCGATGACGAGCGGCCGGCGCAGACGCGGCGCGAGCAGTTCTTTCGAACTTGCCAGTTGGCCTTCGCGCGCGAGATCGGTACGCAGAGCGCCGAACTCGCCCGCGACGTCGGCTTTGCCGCGCAATCGGCGGAGCACATTCTCAGCGTCCCGCAGCCGGCCGTGCCCGGCAAGCCAGCGCGGGCTCTCCGGTAGCACCAGCATCCCGGCCGCAAGGATGATGCCCGGCACTGCTCCGAGCGCCAGCATCCAGCGCCACCCCCCGGTGGCGCCGGCCAGCGCGAAACCAACGAGGTAAGAGACGAGGATGCCGCCGGTGATGCAAAGCTGGTTCAGCGATACGATCGCGCCGCGATCTTCCGCCGGCGAAATCTCGGCCAGGTAGAGCGGCGCCAGCATCGAGGCGACGCCGATCGCGATCCCGACGAGAAGACGGCCGGTCAGCAGGATCGTGACGTCTTGGGCGACGGCGGAGATGACGGCACCGGCGATGAACAGCAGGCCGGCGCCGAGGATGACGCGGCGCCGGCCGATGCGGTCCGAGAGATTCCCGGCCACCGCCGCTCCGATCGCGGCGCCGAGGAGCGCGATCGCGACCACGATCCCCTGCATGGTCACGGAGAGCGACATCACTTGCCGAATGAACAATAGCGCCCCGGAGATGACGCCGGTGTCGTAGCCAAACAGCAGGCCGCCCAGCGCGGCCACCCCAGCGATCATATAGAAAGTCATCGCGTTTCCTCCTTCGCCTTGGGCAGCATATCAGGCGCTACACCGACCGCCGCGATCGGGATCAGTACCCATCTGAAACCCGACAAACCAGATCCCGATGACCTTTGCGCTCTTGCAAATGAAAATTGGGGTGCAGCGCCAAATTCTGTGGCGCCCCTCCGCCCAAAAGCCCTCTCAAGATTTCGATATGCTTCAGGACGCCTCGAGTGACGTCACCTTGCCCAACCGGCGCAGATGTCGTTCCGCCTGGCTGAACTCAGCCGCCAAGAAGGTTTCGACGAGATCCCAAGCCACGGCCGGGCCCACCGTCCGGCCTCCCATGCAGATAATGTTCATGTGGTCGTCCTCGACCCCTTGCCGGGCCGAGAAGTGATCGTGAATCAGCGCTGCGCGGACGCCGGGAATCTTGTTGGCGCAGACAGATGCTCCCACGCCACTGCCGCAGATGGCCACGCCGCGGTCGACCTGTCCTGCCGCGACAGCTGCGGCAAGTGGTGCGACATAATCGGGATAGTCGTCGTCTGGGGTCAGGCTGTGCGCGCCAAAATCGACGATCTCATGACCGGCCGCGCGAAGCTGGACGGCCAGTTCCTCTTTCAACTCGAATCCGCCGTGATCGGTGGCGATGCCAATTCGCATGTTGTCGGTTCCGGTATCAATTCGCCTTGAGCTTGCGGTAGTGGCGGATCAGGCTGTTCGTCGAGCTGTCATGGCCGAGCTTGGGTTCGGTCTTTGCCGTGAGTTCGGGGATGATGTGCTGGGCAAGGACCTTGCCGAGCTCGACGCCCCATTGGTCGAACGAATCGACGTGCCAAACGGCGCCCTGGGTAAAGACACTGTGCTCATAGAGAGCGACAAGCTTGCCGAGCGCCGCCGGAGTCAGCTGCTGCAGCAGGATCGTGTTGGACGGCCGATTTCCCTCGAACGTGCGGTGGGGCACGAGCCAGTCGGGCGAGCCCTCAGCATGGACTTCCTCCGGCGTCTTGCCGAAGGCGAGTGCTTCGCCCTGCGCGAAGACGTTAGCGAGCAGCATGTCATGCTGTTCACCCAGCGGGTTCAACGGCCGGCCGAAGGCAATGAAGTCGCAGGGAATCAACCGGGTCCCCTGATGGATTAGCTGGTAGAACGAGTGCTGGCCGTTGGTGCCGGGCTCCCCCCAATAGATCGGGCCTGTGTCGTGACTGACGGGGTGACCGTCGAGCGTCACATGCTTGCCGTTGCTCTCCATCGTCAACTGCTGGAGATAGGCGGGGAACCGCTTCAGGTACTGCTCGTAAGGGAATACGCCGATGGTCTGCGCCCCGAAGAAGTTATTGTACCAGACGGCCAGCAACCCCATCAGCACGGGCAGGTTGCGCTCGAATGGAGTAGTTCGAAAGTGCTCGTCGATTTCGTGAAAACCGCCGAGCATGGCCCGAAAATTCTCCGGGCCGATGGCGATCATCGTCGACAGGCCGATCGCCGAATCCATTGAATAGCGCCCGCCGACCCAATCCCAGAACGGGAACATGTCGGCGGCGTCGATGCCGAACTTCGCCACCTCCGTTGTGGCCGTCGAAGCCGCGACAAAATGTCGGGCGATCGATTTTTCGTCGCCGCCCAGACCTGCGAGCGACCAGGCGCGCGCCGCGCGCGCATTGGTCATCGTCTCCAAAGTGGTGAAGGTCTTCGACGAGACGATGAACAGGGTCTCCGCCGCGTCGAGGTCGCGCACCGTTTCGGCGAAGTCGGTGCCGTCGACATTGGAAACAAAGCGGAAGGTCATCGCGCGGTCGGCGTAGTATCTGAGCGCCTCATAGGCCATCACCGGGCCAAGATCGGAGCCGCCGATGCCGATATTGACGACATTGCGGATGGGTTTGCCGGTATGGCCCTTCCACGCGCCGCTGCGGATCCGGTCGGAGAAGTCGCCCATCCGGTCGAGCACGGCGTGGACCCCGGGCACCACATTTTCGCCGTCCACCATGATGGAGGCGCCGCTGGGCGCGCGCAATGCCACGTGGAGCACGGCGCGCTGTTCCGAGGTGTTGATTTTCTCTCCGCGGAACATCGCGTCGATCCGCGCCCGCAAGCCGACCGCTTCCGCCAGATCGAACAGCAGCCTGAGGGTCTCCGCGGTAACGCGGTTCTTCGAGTAATCGAGGTAGATCCCGGCGGCCTCGGCGGTCATCTCTTCGCCGCGTCTTGGAGCATCCGCGAACAGCGTTCGCAGATGCAGGTCGCGAACCCGGTCATGATGGGCCTTGAGGGCCTTCCAGGCCGGACGCTCGGTCAGTGGCTCGGTGCCTGCTGTCATGCTCTTGCTCCTGGATGCCAACATCGCGCCTAGGCGGCCCTTGCGAGGGCCGCGCTCTTTGACGCGATCACGGCCATCAATTCGTCCCATGATTTGACGAACGAGGCGGCTCCTTCGTCCTGGAGTTGGGTCGCCAAAGCGTCGATGTCGACACCGACCTTAGCAAACTCGGCCAATACCTCCTCGCAGTCGCCACCATCCGCCTTCAGGATGTCGCCGAGCTCGCCATGGTCGGCGAGGGCCTTCAGCGTCTGCTCGGGCATCGTGTTGATTGTGAAAGGCGCGGCGAGGGCTTTGACGTAGAGGACGTCGGAAGCCTCGGGGTCCTTGGTTCCGGTGCTGGCCCAGAGCAGGCGCTGCGGGCGGGCGCCGGCGTTGAAAACGCGCTGCCAGCGCGGCGAGGCGAGCAGCGTGCGATAGGTCCTGTAGGTGCGCTCGGCGATGGCGATGCCGAGCCGCCCGCGCAGCACGTCGGGCACCTTGTCCATCACCGCGGCATCCCACCGGCTGACGAACACCGAGGCTACCGAGCCGACATCGGGGTTGAGACCGCCGGCGATGCGCCGCTCGACACCGCGAAGAAAGGCCTCGGCGGCCGCGAGGTAGTGCTCGCGCGAAAACAACAAGGTCACGTTTATCGGTATGCCGGCAAATATCGACTCCTCGATCGCCGGGAGACCTTCTTTGGTGCCCGGAATCTTGATCAGGAGGTTCGGCTGGCTCGCTCTCGCGTGCAGATCTTTGGCCGCCGCGAGGGTGCTCGCGGTGTCGTGAGCCAAGCGCGGCGACACTTCGAGGGAGACCCACCCGTCTACACCGTTCGTCCGGTCGTGGATCGGTCGAAAGAGGCCGGCAGCCCGGCTGAGGTCGTCGAGCGCCAGCTCGAAAAACAACCTGTCCCCCGCCTTGTCCTCCTTGAGCTTGTCGTGGATCGCGGCATCGTAGGAGGTGCTGTTCTTGATCGCGTGGTCGAAGATCGTCGGGTTCGAGGTCAGCCCGGTCACCGACAGTTCGTCGATGTAGCGCTGAAGAGTGCCGCTCGTCAGCAGTTCGCGGGTGATGTTGTCGAGCCAGATGCTCTGGCCCAGATCATGGAGTTTTTCGGTCGCTTTCATCGTTCACCTTTGTTGATGGTCGCGAGCAAGGCGGGAAGATCATAGGCGACAAGGTCGCCGATGCGCTCGATCGTCAAGTCGGCAGCCGGATAAGAGGCAGCGTCAAGGGCCAGCGCGAACTGACCTTGACGGGGCAATATGGTGGTGACGCGGTCGCCCCAGGCCTTCTTCACCGCAGCGAGAATTCGCGGCTTGTCGTCGACCAGGACGTAATGGGCCGCCGGGTAGCGCTGCTCGATATCGGCCAATTCCGCCTCTTTGTGGATGTAGATCAGCACGTGGCCCTCGACTGCCTCGAAGATGCCGGAGCGCTCTACCTTGCGCGGCTGGAAGACGACGTCGCCGTCGGACAGGATCACCGTCCGTCCCCACTCCCGGAACCGCTCCAGCACGTCGAGCGACCCGGGGTACAGGCGATTGGCGAACGGGTAATCCACCAAATAAGAGGACATCGACAGCAGATGAATGTCCTTCGGGTGCTCGACGCGGTAGCGTTGCAACGCCCCGAGGTAGTCGCGATAGCCCAGATCGGTGAAGAGCTGCTCGAGGATCGTCCAGTAGCGATCCCGGCAATCGGCGCCAAACTCGCGTTCGAGGTGGCGCTTGAGATCGCTTTGGATGCGGTCGTTGTCGAGCAGCGTGTTGTCGACATCGACCAGGAAGACAGTCGGGTCTGAGATCACTGGGCGACCTGCCTTTCCAGTAAAGTTCGAGGTTCGGGTGACGCCCGGTTCCAGGTTCCCGTCAAGTCGTGGAGCCATTGAAAGGCCGCCGGCGTCAGCATGTCTTCGGTGCACCGCCAGCGCCAGTTGCCGTCGGCGCGTCCGGGAAGGTTCATCCGCGCTTCGCTGCCGAGGTTCAGAAGATCCTGCAGCGGCGCCATCGCCAGCGCCGCCGAGGACGACCACGCCAGCTCAATCAACGCCCAGGCAGCCTTGTCGCTGGTGCCGCCCGGCCGCTTCAGATAGTCCCAGACAATTCGCCGCTGCCGGTCCGTTAATCCCTCGAACCAGCCGCGCGTCGTGGCGTTGTCATGGGTCGCGGTGTAGACGACGGTGTTCGGCGCGTAGTTGCCGGGCAGGTGGGGGTTATCCGATTTGCCGTCGAAGGCGAATTGCAACACCCGCATTCCGGGCAGGTGAAACCGGTCGCGGAGGGTGCCGACATCGGGCGTGATCAGTCCCAGATCTTCGGCGATGAACGGCAGTTCGCCCAGTTCCCTCGAAGCTGCGGTGAAAAACTCGGCGCTCGGGCCCGGTACCCATTGCCCGGTCTGTGCTGTCGCGGCCCCGGCCGGCACGTGCCAGGCGGCGGCGAAGCCGCGGAAATGGTCGAGACGGATAGCGTCGACAACGGCCAACAGAGCACTTATCCGGTCGATCGCCTGGCGGTAGCCGCTGCGCTGCAGCGCCACCCAGTCATACACCGGATTGCCCCACAGCTGTCCCTGGGCGCTGAAATAATCCGGTGGCACGCCGGCGACAAACCGCGGCCGATGTTGCGCATCGAGCAGGAACATCTGCGGATTGGCCCAGACATCGCTCGAATTGAGCGAGACGTAAAACGGCAGATCGCCGATCAGGCGCACACCCTTCTCAGCCGCATGATCCCTAAGCCGCTGCCACTGGCGAAACAACAGAAATTGCGCAAAGCGCACCTGCTCGACTTCTGTGGCAAGCTCGCGCCGTGCCGAGATCAACGCCGCCGGCCGGCGCTCCAGCAGCGCCGCCGGCCACTCGAGGTAGCAGGCGCCGCGGTATCTTGTTTTGAGCGCCCTAAACAGCGCGTAGTCGTCGAGCCAGTGCGCTTGGCGCTCACTGAACTGGGCAAAATCGCCCCGCAGGTCGGCACGCGCACCGGCGCTGAACTTTGTCCAGGCGGACTGTAGCAGCTCGTTCTTGAACGGGATCACCGCGTCGTAATCGACCAACGCCGCCGGAAACGCCCGTCCTTCGTACTCGCCGACGCCGAGCAGACCTTCGTCGATCAGGTCCTGTGGACTGACCAGCGCCTCGTTGCCGGCGAATGACGACAGGGACTGATAGGGCGAGTTGCCGTAACCGGTGGGACCGAGCGGCAGCGCCTGCCACCAGCCTTGTCCGGCCTCGTGCAGGCGGTCGATCCACGCCCGCGCCGCCGGCCCGACATCGCCGATGCCGTAAGGCGAGGGCAGCGAGGAGACGTGGAGCAGGATTCCGCAGGAGCGATAGCCGCTCGGAAATGGGGGGATGCTGTGCCGCTCGGCCTGCTCGCTCATGCCGTTTCGCTGCTCCGGCCCGGACCCGAGGCGGCGAGCGCCTTGTTTACGATCTCTCGCGCCTGGTCGACGATGGCGGCAAGGTGCGCCTCGTCCTTGAAGCTCTCCGCGTAGATTTTGTATACGGCCTCGGTACCGGACGGCCGCGCCGCGAACCAGCCGCTCTTGGCGACGACCTTGAGCCCGCCGATCGGCGCCCCGTTACCCGGCGCTCGCGTCAATTTCGCGAGGATCGGCTCGCCCGCCAGTTCGGGCGCGTCGACCGCTTCAGGAGAGAGGCTTTCCAGATTCGCTTTCTCTTCCTCGGTCGCGGGTGCGTCTATCCGCATGTAGTGCGCCGTTCCGAACTCCGCTGTCAGCGCCTTATAATGCTCGCCGGGGTCCTTGCCGGTGCGGGCTAGGATCTCGGCCGCCAGCAGATTCATGATCGGGCCATCCTTGTCGGTCGTCCAGACACTGCTGTCGTGCCGCAAAAAACTAGCGCCGGCGCTCTCCTCGCCGCCAAAGCAGCACGAGCCGTCGAACAGGCCCGGCACAAACCATTTGAAGCCAACCGGCACCTCGGACAAGCGACGGCCAAGCTTGTGGACAACGCGGTCGATCATGCTGCTGCTGACCACAGTTTTGCCAATCGCCGCCTGCGTCGGCCAGTGCGGTCGATGCGCCAGCAAGTAAAGGATCGCCACTGACAAATAATGATTGGGGTTCATCAGCCCGGCCGACGGCGTAACGATGCCGTGCCGATCCGAGTTGGTATCGTTAGCGAATGCGACCTGATAGCGATCCTTGAGGCCGACGAGGCGGGCCATCGCGTACGGGCTCGAGCAATCCATGCGGATCTTGCCGTCGTGGTCGACGGTCATGAACGAGAAGGTCGGATCCACCTGCGGATTGACAACGGCGATGTGCAGTTTATAGACCGCGTTGATCGGCTCCCAGTAATGCACGGCGGCGCCGCCGAGCGGGTCGACGGCGAGCTCGAGATCGGCGGCGCGGATTGCCTCCATATCGACGACATTGCGCAGGTCGTTGACGTATGGCAGGACGAAATCTTCCTGGTGCGTCGTGTCAGCGTTGAAGGCAGTGGTGAAGCCCACTCGCTTCACCCCGGTGTTGCCGTTCCGCAGAAGCTCGTTGGCCCGGTTCTCGACCCAATCGGTCACATCGGTGTCGGCCGGACCCCCGTTTGTCGGGTTGTACTTGAACCCGCCGTCCTCCGGCGGGTTGTGAGAGGGGGTGATGACAATGCCGTCGGCGAGATGCTCGGTGCGAGTGCGGTTGTAGACCAGGATCGCGCGCGAGATGACCGGGGTCGGTGTGAATCCGTCGTCTTGCTGGATAATCGTCTGCACCGCGTTGGCCGCCAGGACTTCGAGCGCGGTGCGCTGGGCCGGCCCGGAGACCGCATGGGTGTCCTTGCCCATGTAGAGCGGGCCATCGGTGCCCTGGGCATGCCGGTAGTCGCAGATGGCCTGGGTGATCGCCAGGATGTGGGCCTCGGTGAACGACCCGCGCAGCGGCGAGCCGCGATGCCCGCTGGTGCCAAAGCTGACCAGCTGGCCGGGATCGTCGAGATCAGACTTACGCTCGTAATACTCGCGTTCGAGCCGGGCCGGATCGATCAGCATTTCCTTGGGCGCCGGCTTGCCGGCCAGGGGTGAAATAGTCATACGTGCAGAACCCTTTCTACGGCACGGGGCACGGCGTTGCGCTCCAGATCTCGGCCGCGTATTGGGCGATCGTACGATCGCTCGAAAACTTGCCCGAACCTGCGACGTTCAGGATCGCCTTGCGCGCCCATTCGTGGCTGTTGGCGTAAAGTGCGGTCAGCCGGTGGTCGGCCTCCAGATAAGACTGGAGATCGGCCAGGTGCATGTAGTGGTCACCGTCCTCCAACAGGGCCGCGTGCAGCGGGGCGAAGATCCCCGGTTCGTAGCGGCTGAAATAGTCGCCGGCGATCATGTCGAGGGCGGCGCGGATTTCCGGGTCGTGGTCATAGTGCCAATGCGGGTTATACCAGCCGCGGCTGTTCTCGACTTGATCTGCGGTTAGACCAAACAGGAAAAAATTGTCCTCGCCCGCTTCTTCGGCCATCTCGATTGTTGCACCGTCGCGGGTGCCGATCGTCAACGCCCCATTCATCATGAACTTCATGTTGCTGGTGCCGCTCGCCTCGTAGCCGGCGGTCGAGATCTGGTTCGACACATCGGCCGCGGGGATCAACCGCTCGGCCAGCGATACGCAGTACTCGGGCAAAAACACGACCTTGAGCCGGCCGTGTGTGATCGGATCGCCGTCGATCGTTCCGGCCAGATTGTTCAGGAACTTGATGATCAATTTGGCCAGCTGATACGCCGGCGCCGCCTTGCCGGCGAAGAAAAAGGTACGCGGTATTGTGTCGACGTGCGGGTCTGCCCGTAGGCGATTATACAGCACAATAATGCGCAAAGCATTCAATAGCTGCCGCTTGTATTCGTGGATACGCTTGACTTGGCAATCGAAGATCGTCTCGGGATCGACCGTCTCGCCGCAGCTTTTTTTGACCCAATCGACAAAGTGCAATTTGTCGGCGCGCTTGGCATCGAGAAAGCTTTCGCGGAAGGCGGAATTGTCGGCCAGCGGATGGAGCTTTCTCAATTCGGCGAGATCGGTCACCCAATGCTCGCCGATCGCATCACTGATCGTGCGCGAGAGCCCGGGATTGGTTAAAAACAGCCAGCGCCGCGGGGTGACCCCATTGGTCTTGTTGTTGAAACGCTCCGGATACATCTCGGCGAGGTCCTTGACCGTAAGCCGGCGCAACAGCGCCGAGTGGATCGCGGCGACCCCATTGGTGCTGTGCGAGCCGACGATCGCCAGGTTCGCCATTCGAACCTTGTCCTCCGGGCCCTCCTCAATCAGGCTCACGCGGGCAACGCGCGCCTCATCGCCTGGCCAGCGGGTGCGCACCTCGTCCAAAAGCCGTCGATTGATCTCGTAAATGATCTCCAGCTGGCGCGGCAGCAATAGCTGGAAATAATGGAGAGGCCATCTCTCGAGCGCTTCCGGCAACAAGGTGTGATTGGTGTAGGCCAATGTTCGCTGGGTGATGTCCCAGGCCTCGTCCCAGCCGAGATGGGCCTCGTCGAGCAGAATGCGCATCAGTTCCGGCACCGCCAAGGTCGGATGCGTGTCGTTCAACTGGATGGCGACCTTGTCGGGCAGCAGCCGCCAATCGCCGTTGCGCCGATGAAAGCGGCGCACTAGATCGGCCAGCGAACAGGCCACCAGAAAGAATTCCTGAGCAAAGCGCAGCGCCTGTCCGACTTCGGTGCTGTCGTCGGGGTACAACACCCGCGTCAAGGTGCTTGCTCCTAGGCTGCCGACCAGGGCGCCGACAAAATCGCCGCTGCTGAATTCCTGAAAATCGAAATAGTCGTGCGACGCTGCCGACCATAATCGCAGCGTGTTGATGGTCTTGCCGCCATAGCCGACCACCGGGCGGTCGAATGGCATGCCTATCAGGGTGGACGGCCGGCCGGGGATAAATCTGAGACTGCCGCGGTGCATCTCGAACATCCCGCCGAGCTTTATTTCAACCGCTTCATGCGGGCGGGCGACCTCCCACGGATCGTTGCGGCGTAGCCAATTGTCCGGGTGCTCGCGCTGCCAGCCGTCGTCGATCGTCTGCTTGAACATGCCGTATTCGTAGCGCAACCCGTAGCCCATCGCCGGCAGTTCCATTGTCGCCATTGAGTTGAGAAAGCATGCAGCGAGCCGGCCGAGCCCGCCATTGCCGAGCCCGGCGTCAGGTTCCTCCTCGATGACCCCGATCCAATCGAGATCGCGGTCCCGCACAACCCGGTGCACGAACGGGTAAAGCAAAAGGTTGGTGATATTGTTGGTCAATGACCGCCCGATCAGAAATTCCATCGACAGATAGTAGACCCTCTTTGGGTTCAGCCGGTTATAGGTACGTTCGGTCCTGACCCAGCGCTGCGACAGCACGTCCCGGACCGAGCGGGACGCGGCCTCAAATCGCTCGCGCGAACCGGCGGCGAGCGGGTCGACGACATCGTCGAACATCAGATGCCGCTCGTAGAGCGCATCGTCATGGCCGGAAAACCGGATCGGACCGCAACCGTATTGGGTGAGAAGGTCGGCTTTCGACTGTGGTGACGGCGGGGTGATGATCTCGCTCGATTTCATTCATCGTACGGTGTCCTTGCTGCCCGAGGCCGATCGGCTTGTTTACCCGTCCGATATGACCCCTACATGACGGTCATCATTCCACAGCCGGATTACCGGCTCGGCCAGATAGTGCTCGTAGCCCAACGCACTAAGGCTCGCAGTGCCCAGCAGGAAATACCGGCCGCCCGCCGGGTCGAGACCGAGCCAGCGGGCGGTGAGCACGCGTAGGAAATGCCCGCTCGAAAAAACCAGCACGTCGCCTTTGACCGCGCGCACCCGGCCCACGACGCGGTCGGCGCGCGCGCCAATCTTGCCCGGAGACTCTCCTCCGGGACAGCCGTCACGGAAGAGTTGCCAATCCGGGCGCTCTGCATGGATTTCAGCCGAGCGGCGGCCTTCATATTGGCCATAGTCCCATTCGACCAGGTCGGGATCGATCTCGGCCGCACTGCCAAATCCGGCCAGCTCACAGGTGCGGGCTGCGCGCTGCAAGGGACTGGTGAAGACCTTGGCAAAAGTCAGTCCACGCAGCCGCTTGCCGAGGGCGCGGGCATTGCGTTCGCCGCGTTCGGTCAAGGGCAGGTCGGTCCGGCCGGTGTGCTGACCGGAGAGGCTCCAGGCGGTCTCGCCATGCCTCGCCAGGTAAATTGAGGGAAGGGCTTCGCTCATACTGCCAGTCCGCTTTCTAGTGTGTTGTCTCTGAATTGATTTTCCATAACGAATGCGAGAAGGTTGCGGTCATAGTTTCCTGTCTTCCGGCGAAGGCCGGGACCCATCTTAACCATAGCACCGGCCTTCGCCGGAGTGATAGAAGAGGCGGTGTGGTCCCAGCATTAAAGCTCCGGCGCCGCGACGTTTTGCGGATATTCCAATAGGTAAAGCCAATTGCAAGACTCCGCGTTAGAACGGCCACTGCCAATTGGTGATTTCCGGCGGGTCAATACCGAACTCCCAGGCGTGGTTCTTGCACGCGATCTGCTGATTGAGCAGGGTCTCGCGAGCGCTCGACCCGGTGACGGGGAAACGCGGCATGCGGTCGATCGCGTCGATCGCCAGACTGAAACGGTCGGCCTGGTTGCGAATAGCGAGCTCCAACGGAGTATTGATGTTGCCTTGCTCCTTGTAGCCGCGCACGTGAATGTGCCGTTGATGCGGCCGATGGTAGGTGAGGCGGTGGATCAGCCACGGATAGGCGTGGAAGTTGAAGATGACCGGCTTATCCGGAGTGAAAAGAGCTTCGAACTCGCGATCTGTGAGGCCGTGCGAATGCTCCGTATTCGGCACCAGCTTGGCCAGGTCCACCACATTGACAAACCTGATCTTGACATCCGGCAAATAATGCCGGAGCAGCGCAGTTGCCGCCAAGGATTTCATCGTCGGGCAGTCGCCGCAACTCGCCATCACCACATCGGGCTCGGCACCCTGGTCGTTGCTCGCCCAGGCCCAAATGCCCGCGCCTTTGGTGCAGTGCTCGATCGCCGCCTCGATGTCGAGATACTGCAGATGCTCCTGTTTGTCTGCTATGATGACGTTGGCGTAATTGACGCTTTGCAGGCAATGATCGGCGACCGACAGCAGGCAGTTGGCGTCGGGCGGCAGGTAGATGCGCACGACGCTGGGGCTTTTGTTGGCCACCACATCGAGGAAGCCGGGGTCCTGGTGCGAGAACCCATTGTGGTCCTGCCGCCAGACCAGCGCCGTGATCAAGAGGTTCAGCGATGATATTTTGGCGCGCCAAGGCAGCTCGTTACATTTTTCGAGCCACTTGGCGTGCTGGTTAAACATCGAGTTCGATAACGTGGATGAACGGCTCATAGCTGTTAATGAGACCATGTCGGCCGCTCAAGAGGTAGCCCTCCAGCCAGCCCTCCACGGTGTGCTCGCTGAGCATCTCCATGACGCGGCCGTCCGGGGCGAGATTGCCGCCGTCGGCATCCTCTGGGAAGTATTCTGCCATCCAAACTTTCTTGGTGACGTCATAGAGCGCCTCCAGTCGGTTGGATTGCGTCTCGTCCGGCCCAAAGACGCGGAAGTTCTGCATGTTCAGCCGCGTGATTTCGCGCAGGAAATTACCGAGGGTGGGGACATTGCCCGCCAGGGTCGCCCCAGGTTTCTCGACCTTGACGGCGGAATCACGAAAGTCGGGCATGTCGAGCGGCCTGCGCAACAGACCGCCATTGGCGACCGGGTTTGCGCTCATCCGACGGGTGCCAGTGGGGGCCAGGGCCTTCAGCTCGGGGAACAGGCGCCCGTGTTCGTCGAAAAGCTCCTCCGGCCGGTATCCGCGCAGCCAGCTTTCAAGCACCTTCAAGTGGCCGGGGTTGGTGGCGACGTCCGAAATCGGGATCTGGTGTGCCCGCCAGAAGCCTTCGAGGTAGTGCCCGCCCACCTCTCGCGGTGCGGTCCAGCCCTTGGGACTGCGCAGGATGATGACAGGCCAGCGCGGCCGGAAGGCCTTGCCGCCCTGTCGCGCCTTCTCTTGGATCTCACGGATTTCCAGGACGCAGTGCTCCAGGGTGGCAGCCATCGCCTGATGCATGCTTTCGTGCTCGCTGCCTTCCACAAAGTACGGGGTGTAACCATAACCGACAAACAACGCCCTCAGCTCGTCGTGGCTGATCCGTGCCAGGATGGTCGGGTTGTTTATCTTGTAACCATTGAGGTGGAGAACCGGCAGAACTGCCCCATCGGTGATCGGGTTGAGGAATTTGTTGCTGTGCCAGCTGGTCGCCAGCGGACCGGTCTCGGACTCCCCGTCGCCGACCATCACCAACGTGATCAGATCCGGATGGTCGTAAACAGTGCCGTAGGCATGCGAGATGCTGTAGCCGAGTTCGCCGCCCTCGTGGATGCTGCCCGGGGTTTCGGGCGTCGCGTGACTGCCGATGCCGCCGGGAAATGAGAACTGCTTGAAGAAACGCTGCAGTCCGGCGGCATCTTCGCTTTTTTCCGGATAGATCTCGGAATAAGTGCCCTCAAGATATGCCTGGGACAGCACTGAGGGTGCCCCGTGCCCAGGGCCGCTAATGTAGATAGCGTTGAGGTCGTATTTTTTGATCAGACGGTTGAAATGGATGTATGTAAAGGCCTGGCCGGCGTCTGAGCCCCAATGACCCAATAGCCGGGGCTTTATGTGCTTCGAGGTCAGCGGCTCGCGCAGCAGCGGGTTGGCCTTGAGGTACAGCATCCCCAGGCAAAGATAGAGGCTCGCCCGCCAATACGCGTCGATCTTGCGCAACTCGTCGGGACTAAGGGGTGCCCCCTCGACAGTGGAGCGCGCTCTGCCGTATGCAGAGAGCGCGTCGTCAAACTGGGGCGGCTCATCGATTCTCATCGTAGTCCTCATGATCGGTATGCTCCTGGTTAGCGTTACCTAAAGCGGGGCTGGTTCGTGAAAACAGGGCGACTACGGAGCGCGGCGCCACGCGGTACTGCGTTCCCAGCAACGGAGATGCCGTCGCTGCTTCTACGATGTCGTCGGGCGATTCCAAGGACGTGTCGATCCATCGCCGCCAGCCGCCAGGTGCCGTGCTAGGCGCCAGCGGCAGTTCGAAATCGAGCGCTTCCCAATAGGCGTTGAACATCACATGCAGCCAGAGCGGGATTTGGCGCTGGCGAGGTCGCACGGTTAAGGCGAGACTATGAGAAGAGTCGCTCCAGTCTGGCCTGCCGAGCTGGACGCCGTGCCAGTCGATTTCGGCACGGCGCAGCAGCTGGTTGAGGCTCAGCCCAAAGCGCTCCTGATCACCCGCACTCAACAACCGGAGCCGCTGGGCAATGAGTTTTCGCACAAATTGATGCAGATCCCGATGCCGGTCGAGCAGGCTCCAATCGAGCCAGCTCACCTCGTTGTCCTGGCAATACGCGTTGTTGTTGCCCCGCTGGGAGCGGCGCATTTCGTCTCCCATTTGGAACATTGGGGTACCGATCGATGTGAGCAGGATTACGATGAAGTTCTTTATCTGGCGGCGGCGCAGCTGCTCGACTTCCGCATCGTCGGTCGGGCCTTCGACGCCGCAGTTCCAGGAGAGGTTATTGTCGGACCCGTCCCGGCTCCCTTCGCCATTAGCCTCGTTATGCTTGCCATCGAAAGATACTAAATCGTTCAGTGTGAAACCGTCGTGACAGGTCACAAAGTTGATGCTTTGTTCAGGCTCCCGTTCCTCGTGCCCGAAGATGTCGGGACTCCCCAGCAGCCGTTGCGCCAGCAAGCGTACGGTACCCCTGTCTGCCTTTACAAAGCTTCGGATATCGTCGCGGAACCGGCCATTCCACTCCTTCCAGCTGTCGCCGATGAAGGTCCCCACCTGATAGAGACCGGCAGCGTCCCACGCCTCAGCGATGAGTTTGGTGCCGGCAAGGACGGGGTCTGACTCGATGTCCCAGAGAACTGGAGGATTTTCGAGCGGCCGGCCGATTTCGTCCCGCGCCAGGATCGAAGCGAGATCGAAACGGAAGCCGTCGACATGCATCTCGGCGACCCAGTACCGCAGGCTGTCCACAATCATGCGTCGCACAATCGGCTGATTGGCGTTCAGCGTATTCCCGGTACCGCTGTAATTTGCGTAATGGGCACGGTCCTTATCGAGGATGTAATAGACTTCGTTTGCGAGGCCCCGGAAGCAGAGCGTGGGCCCGTCGCTGTTTCCCTCCGCGGTGTGGTTGTAGACGACATCGAGGATCACTTCGATGCCGGCGCGGTGCAGCGCCTTGACGAGATCACGGAACTCGTCAACCGGGCCGAGCGGGTCTTTCCGCGAACTGTAGCCGGCATGAGGAGCGAAAAACGAGACCGGGGAATATCCCCAGTAGTTAACCAAGCCCGGCGGACAGTCTTGCCGATCGAACTGGAACACGGGAAGCAGCTCGACGGCGGTGATCCCGAGATCCTGCAGGTAGGGGATCTTCTCGATCATACCCGCATAGGTCCCGCGCAGCTCCGCAACGATGCCTGAGCTTGGGTGCCGGGTGAAGCCGGCGACGTGCATTTCGTACATCACGGTGGTGGCGAAAGGCCGCTGCAGTGGAACATCACCCTCCCAATCGTATTTAGTGGTGTCGACCACGACGCTCTTTATGGCGATCGCAGTGTTCTCTCCCCTCTGACTTGCGAGGTGGCGGCAATAGGCGTCGGGCACGACGACGGCGCGCCCATAGGGGTCTACGAGAGCCTTGTCTGGGTCGAAGCGCAGGCCGTGCGCCGGATCAAAAGGGCCACTGGCACGATAGGCATAGACCTGCCCTGGGCCGATACTGGGAACGAATACGTGCCAGTAATGGTAGGTACGATGCGTGCGCGCATCGAGCTCGATCGCGCGCGCCGGGCGCGTGGCGGCCGCGTCATCGAACAGCAGGAGGTCCACTCGGGTCGCCTGCCTCGAGAACACACTGAAATTGACGCCTTCGGTGAGGACGCTGGCGCCGAGCGGGAAGCTTCGACCCATGTCTACCGGCCTTTGCGGGGCGCGGTATTCCGCGAATTCGGGCGCTGTTCCTTCAAAGCCAGCGCAAGGCACCATAGGCACGTTGCGCTGCCTGAAGAGCTCTTCATCGCTCATGTGCTCTGTTGGCACTGATAACCTGGCTGATATGTTTAATTACGCCGAAATTTTGTCGCAAGCCGCCGAACCCGGCTTTAACCTCGATCAAGCCGACGGGTATTTCCTTCGGTCCGCGCACTGGCGCTTCAGTCTACCGCGGGGCTACGTCGTGGCGTCGTCGCCCACCCCACCGGCGGGCCCCTAGAAGTGCCGGTTGGCGACGCGGTTCTCGGCCGGTTGCTCGACCTCACCGGTACGGTCGGGGACAAAGGCAAGCCGCTCCCCGCCGATGTGCCGCGTCGCCCTATTCACCGAACCGCGCCGCCGCTCGCCGCGCAGAGCGGAGCGACGGAAATCTTCTCGACCGGCATCAAGGTCATCGACCTGCTGACGCCGTTGGCGCAGGGCGGCAAGGCCGCGATGTTCGGCGGCGCCGGGGTTGGCAAAACCGTGCTCGTCATGGAGCTGATCCATGCCATGGTCGAACGTTACAAGGGCATCTCGGTGTTTGCCGGGGTCGGCGAGCGGTCGCGTGAGGGCCATGAGATGCTGCTCGATATGCGCAACTCCGGCGTTCTCGAGCGCACTGTGCTCGTCTATGGGCAGGTGAACGAACCGCCGGGCGCGCGCTGGCGCGTGCCTCTGACAGCGCTGACCATGGCTGAGTATTTCCGCGACGAGCGTCACCAGAATGTCCTGCTGCTGATGGACAACGTCTTTCGTTTTGTCCAGGCAGGATCCGAGGTGTCTGGTTTGCTCGGGCGGCTGCCGTCGCGGGTCGGCTACCAGCCGACCCTGGCGAGTGAGGTTGCTGCTCTGCAGGAGCGCATCGTGTCGGTCGGGGGCGTGTCGGTCACCGCGATCGAGGCGGTCTACGTCCCTGCCGACGACTTCACCGATCCCGCGGTGACGACGATTGCGGCGCATATCGACAGCATGGTTGTGTTGTCGCGTCAGATGGCCGCAGAGGGCATGTACCCGGCAATCGACCCGATTGCGTCCTCGTCGGTCCTGCTCGACCCGCTGGTCGTCGGCGAGGAGCACGTAGCGGTCGCCACCGAGGTCCGACGCAATATCGAGCATTATCGCGAGCTGCAGGATGTGATTTCCCTTCTCGGCATCGAGGAGCTCGGCGCCGAGGACCGCCGCATTGTCGAGCGAGCGCGGCGCCTTCAGCGCTTTTTCACGCAGCCATTCGCCGTGACGGAAGCATTCTCCGGGGTGCCCGGCCGCTCCGTCGCTGTCGCTGACACGATTGCCGGCTGCAAGGCGATCCTCGCCGGCGAATGCGACGAGTGGCAGGAAAGCTCGCTTTACATGGTCGGCACAATCGACGAGGCGCGCGACAAGGAGAAAGCCTCGCACGCCGCTGCACAACCCGCGGCCGAGCGCCCGAAGCAAGCGGCCGCAGCACAATGAGCGGCACCCTTCATCTCACTGTGACGACGCCGTCGCAAATCCTCGTCGACAGCGGCGATGTCGCGGCGGTGCGGGTCGAGGACCAGAGCGGCAACTTTGGGATATTGCCAGGCCATGCTGACCT
Source organism: uncultured Alphaproteobacteria bacterium (assembly GCA_963774345.1). Lineage (GTDB taxonomy): Bacteria > Pseudomonadota > Alphaproteobacteria > ATCC43930 > CGMCC-115725 > AP-15. The sequence continues at coordinate 29,898 of CAVZFB010000028.1, read as the reverse complement.
GCTGACCGCGCTCGTCCCTTCGGTCTTGCGCTGGCGCACCACCGATGGCGCTGCTCATTTTTGTGCCGTGGGCGCGGCGTTTTCACTGTCTCAGCCGGGCGCAAGATTTCCGTTGCATGCCGTGAAGGCGTGCTTGGGGCCTCGCTCGAAGACGTCGAAGCCAAAGTCCGTACCCTCCGTGCGCAGCAAATCGAAGCCGACCGCAAGGCGCGCGTCGAGCAGGTCCGCCTCCATGCTCTCGCGGTGCGCCAGCTGCTGCGGTATCTGCGGCCCGTTCCTCCGACGGCCGCGCCCATTCGGGAGGAGGCTGTCTCGTGAGAGGAGCCGACTTCGATCACCTGGCCGAGGCAGCCCAGAGGACCGCCAAGCGCGAGGCCGAGGGTCGCGCAGACCCGGAGCCCTCGCTGGGCGCCCGGCTCGGCCAGATCGGCATTCTCGGCTGGACGATCGTCCTGCCGACGTTGCTCTGCCTGTTTTTCGGCCGCTGGCTCGACCGGACATTCGGAACCGGGGTCTTTTTCTCTGCTCCTCTGCTGATGGCAGGGGCGGCGTTCGGCTTCTGGTCGGCCTGGAGGTGGATGCATCACCAGGGGCTCAGGCAATGATTGGGGTTGGCCTGGCCGGTCAGATCGTCATCGGGCTGATTGCGGGTCTTCTCGTCGGCGCGTTCCACTTCTCGTCGCTGTGGTGGAATACGCAGTTTTTTACGACCGGCGCAGCGGGCAAGGCCATTGCCCTGCAACTGGGGCGCATCGCCGTGGCTGTCGCCATGCTGACATTGCTCGCGCGACTGCTGGGTTTGGCCGCACTCCTGTCCGGATGCCTCGGATTCCTGGTGGCCCGGCCATTGCTGCTGTGGCGCTTCGGAGGCTCGCGATGAACCACTCGCCGTTACAGACTGCGGCGATCTTCCACGTTGGACCGGTCGCGATCACCGGACCGGTCGTGGTCACCTGGGTGATCATGGCTTTCCTCACCCTCTTCGCCATCGCCGTCACGCGCCGACTGTCTCTCATGCCGTCGAAAGCACAGACCATATTGGAACTCTTCGTCGGCGCCATCGACAGCCAGATCCGCGATACAATGCAGGTCGAGCCTGGTCCCTACCGCGCGCTGATCGGGACGATCTTCGTCTTTATACTTACCGCCAATTGGTCGTCTCTGATCCCGGGTATCGAGGCGCCCACCGCACATCTGGAGACGGATGCCGCGTTTGGCACGATCGTCTTTTGCTCGACAATCTTTTACGGCGTTCGGGCGCTGGGCCTATCCGGCTACCTCGCCACTTTTACCAAGCCGACCTGGATCAGGATCCCGCTCAACATCGCCGAGCAGTTCACCCGCACCTTCTCGCTGATCATCCGTCTGTTCGGCAACGTCATGAGCGGCGTCTTCATCGGCGCGATCGTGCTGTCGCTGGCCGGCCTTTTCGTTCCGATCCCGTTCATGGCGCTCGATCTGCTGACCGGAACGATCCAGGCCTACATCTTCACCGTGCTTTCGATGGTCTACATCGGCGCGCACTTGCCGAGGGACGGCACGAATCTCCCACCACCCCCAATCGAAAGTGAGCAGTATCATGGATAACTCGATCCAGCTGATCAGTATTTTCGCGGCCGCAATGGCCGTTTCGTTTGGCGCCATCGGGCCGGCGCTTGGCGAAGGCCGGGCGGTCGCTTCTGCAATGGACGCCATTGCTCGGCAGCCTGACTCGGCCGGAACCGTGTCGCGCACCCTCTTTGTCGGACTGGCGATGATCGAGACGATGGCGATTTACGCTCTCGTCGTCGCGCTCTTAGTGCTCTTCGCCAATCCATTCGTGAAGTAAGGCAGCGGATGCAGATCGACTGGTGGACGCTTGGGCTCCAGACGGTCAATGCCCTCGTCCTGATCTGGCTGCTGGCGCACTTTCTGTTCCGTCCGGTGGTCGACGCCATCACCGCGCGACAGAAGGCGGCCGGGCAACTGCTCGCCGACGCGCAAGCCGCCAAGGCGGCGGCGCAGAGCGAGCGCGAGAAGGCAGCAGCTGAAACTGCCGACCTTGTCGAGCACCGCAGCGAGGCCTTGAAAGCCGCCGAGGCCGAAGCGGCGACCGCAAAAGCGACGCTTCTCGCAGAGGCTCAGGCCGATGCCGACAAGCTTCGCGCCACCGCCAAGACAGAGATCGACGCCGAACGCCGCACCGAGGCGCTCGCCGCTGACGATCGGGCCGGGCGGCTTGCCGTCGATATTGCCAGCAGGCTGCTCGATCGATTGCCGCACGAAGCGCGGGTCGCGGCCTTTATCGATGGGATTGCGACGGGACTAGCAAAGCTTCCGGAGGGAACCCGGGCATCGCTTGGCGCGGATGGCACTTCGGTCCGTCTGACGGTTGCCCGCGCGGTAACCCCAGAGGAAGTGGAGGCTTGCCGCAAAGCGATCGCCGGTGTCCTCGGACATCCGGTTTGGGTCGAGGTCACGGTCGAGCCAGAGCTGATCGCCGGCCTCGAACTGGAAGCCCCGCACGCGGTTGTGCGCAATAGCTTTCGTGCCGATCTCGTTCGCCTCAGATCCGAGTTGGTTCATCATGACACAAACGCTGCCTGACACCCTCGCCGACCCTTGGCTCGCGCGCAGCCGCGAGACCATCGCCCGCATCGATCTCGCGCCGCAGGCCGAGACCGTGGGTCGCGTGGAGCGCGTCGGCGACGGGATCGCTCTGGTCTCCGGTCTGCCGGACGCCTGCCTCGATGAGCTTCTGCACTTTGACGGGGGGCGAATGGGTTTCGCGCTGACCCTCGATGCCGACTCGATCGGTGCGGTGCTGCTCGTCGACGGCGAGGCCATCGAGGCGGGATCTCGGGTGATGGGGACCGGCGAGGTTGTCCGGGTCCCGGTCGGACCGGGACTGCTCGGCCGCATCGTCGATCCGCTCGGCCGGCCGCTCGACCGGGACGAGCCGGTAAAGGCCGAAGCGGAAATGCCGGTCGAACGGCCGGCGCCAGCGATTATCGAACGCGATCTCGTGTCCGAACCGATGGATACGGGCATTCTGGTGGTCGACGCCTTGTTCGCGGTCGGGCGCGGCCAGCGCGAGCTGATCATCGGCGATCGTGCTACCGGCAAGACTGCAATCGGCGTCGATACGATCATCAATCAAAAGCACACGGATGTCATCTGCGTCTATGTGGCGATCGGCCAGCGGGCGACCGCGGTGCGGCGGGTCATCGAAGCGGTGCAGCAGCACGGCGCCCCCGAGCGCTGCGTCTTTGTTGTCGCCTCAGCAGCGGCCTCCCCCGGGCTGCAATGGATCGCGCCTTTCGCGGGTTTCACGATCGCCGAATATTTCCGGGACCGGGGCCAGCACGCGCTGGTCGTCGTTGACGATCTGACCAAGCACGCCGCCACCCACCGCGAGTTGGCACTGCTGACCCGCGAGCCACCCGGCCGCGAGGCTTATCCCGGTGACATATTCTACCTGCACTCGCGCCTGCTCGAGCGCTCGGCAAAGCTGTCGGCCGAGCTCGGCGGCGGCTCGCTGACCGCATTGCCGATCGCCGAGACCGATGCCGGCAATCTCTCCGCCTATATCCCGACCAACCTGATCTCGATCACCGACGGGCAGATCGTGCTCGATTCCCACCTCTTCGCAGCCAACCAGCGCCCGGCCGTCGATGTCGGCCTCAGTGTCAGTCGGGTGGGCGGCAAGGCGCAAACTGCAGCGATGCGAGCCGTGTCCGGTCGGGTCCGCCTCGACTATGCGCAATTTCTCGAATTGGAAATGTTCACCCGCTTTGGCGGTCTTTCCGACAGCCGCGTCAAGGCGCAGATCACCCGCGGCGAGCGCATCCGAACCCTGATCACCCAGCCTCGTTTCGCCGCTCTGCGTCTCGTCGACGAGGTGGCACTGCTCGCGGCGCTGGCCGATGGGGTGTTCGATCCATTGCCGGCGAAGGTCATAGAGGAGGTCCGCAAACGCGTAACTGCGCACCTCGATGCGCATGCGGGTGAAAGCGTGACGGCGGTCGGAAAAACGGGGACTCTGGACGACGCGGCGCGCGCAGCCCTGGTCTCGGCAGTCGGCGATCTCGCCAAAGAGCTCGCGGCCGGTCTCGAGCCCAAAGCGGCCGCGTCATGAGCGGCAAGCTCAGCGAGGTCGAGGGCCGGATCGGTACGGTCCACCAGCTCGAGGCGGTGATCACCGCAATGCGCGGCAGTGCCGCGGCCCGCTCGCGCGAGGCGCGCAGCCGGCTCGACGGCATCCGCGCCTATGCTGCGGCGATCGGCCAGGCGATCGGCCAGGCGCTCCCCCTTGCTCCGGATTCCGATCCGCAGCCGGGCAAACCTCAAGGCCTGGAGAGGCATGTCGTCATCGTGCTTTCTTCCGAGCAGGGTTTTGCCGGCACATTCAATGAGCGGGTTCTAGAAGCCGCAGAGCGCCACTTGAAAGCCGAGGGATCGGAGCTCCTGATCATTGGTGATCGCGGCGCGATGGTCGCGGCCGAACGCGGATTGGTGTTCGATTGGTCGGCGCCAATGGTGGCCCACGCGCAGGAGGTGCCGCTGCTGGCCAGCCGGATCACCGACGCGCTCTATTCGCGGCTTGAAAAGGACCAGGCGAGCCGCGTGACTGTGATTCACGCCGTACCCGCCCCTTCGGCCTCTATAGAAGTCGTCGAACGCACGTTGCTTCCATTCGACTTTGGGCGTTTCAAGGTCGTCCTGCGCTCAATCCCTCCGATAACGACCTTGCCCCCAGAGCAGCTCCTAGCCGAGCTTGCTGAGGAATATGTCTATGCCGAGCTCTGCGAGGAGGTGATGCTGTCCTTCGCCGCCGAAAACGAGGCTCGCATGCAGGCGATGATCGCTGCGCGCAGCAACGTCGCGCGCAAGCTCGATGAACTCGTCGCAAGCTTTCGCCGGCTGCGCCAGGAGGAGATCACAGGCGAAATTATCGAGCTTTCCGCCGGCAGCATCTCGGCCGCGCCCTCCGTCAAGCCCAAACGGAAACGCGTGGCGGCTCTGACGCACTAATGACCACTCGGGAGGAATAGATGATTGCGCGCGATGTCATGACCCGCAACGTCGTGTCGGTCACCCCGGACACGACGTTGCGAAAGATAGCCTCGCTTCTCGTCGAGCACGGCATCGGCGCGGTACCGGTAATCGAGAGTAGCGGCGCGACGATCGGCATTGTCAGCGAGGGCGATCTGATCCGTCCTGACCGAGCCGCCCGCGAGGCCTGGCGACAGTCCTGGTTGGAGATCCTTGCTGAGGGCGAGCCGTTAGCTCCCGAGCTTCTCGCCTGGTTGGGTTCTCAGAACCACAGCGCGTCTGCCGTCATGTCTGCGCCAGTGATCATGGTGAGCGAGGAGACCGGTCTCGGCGAAATTGCGCGTCTCCTTACGACACACCGCATAAAGCGTGTGCCGGTCGTCCGCGATGACCGCATTGTCGGCATCGTCAGTCGTGCCGATCTCGTCCGCGCGCTGGTGGCCTCTCCGCGCCTAATGCCGATTTGACGGGAGCGCTAATGACCGCGCTAATCGACGACCGGCACGCGCTCGACCAGCCCGAACTGGAACGCAGATTGCGGCAACTGGCGCTCTGGTATCGGGAACTCGCCGAACGCACCGCGAACCCGGCCATCTGGGAGGCGCGATTGCAGACAGCCGAGAGACTGGAGCGGGAAGCTGAACGGCTGGCGGAAGAGTCGAAGCGCAGGTAAACGGAGATGGGATTCTCCTTGGGATCTCGCGATCACCGGTATTAACTAACCGAACCGCCTTTCAAGCCGGTAGCGCCGGCATTATCACCTCCCCGCCGATGGACCGGCCATCGGATCTCTGTTCGATGGTCGTCGCCCTTTCGTGACCGCCGTCCGCCGTGTAGGCTGACTCGCTCCGGCGAGCTGCCGGACGCCGGCGCATGCGAACCCGTCGGATCGAGCGAGGCTCAAGTGACCGATCTCGTCGCGTCCGAACGCGCGATCTCGTTCGGCCCCTTTAGCCTGCTTCCGGGACAGCGACTTCTGCTCGAAGACGATAACCCTGTGCGTGTGGGCAGCCGCGCGCTTGATATTTTGACCGCTCTGGTGGAGCGCCCCGGGGAGCTAGTGGGGAAAGACGAGCTGATGGCTCGCGTGTGGCGGGGCACCTTTGTCGAGGAGGGCAATCTCAAATTCCAGGTCGGCGCCTTGCGGCGGGCGCTGGGCGATGGACGCGGCGGCAGGCGGTACATCGCGACGTCTGCGGGCCAGGGTTATCGCTTTGTCGCGCCGGTCAGTGTCGCACAGGCGCCTGCAGCCGTATCACTGCCGGCAGCGCCGACGAGACAAAATCATAATCTGCCGCAGCAACTCACCCGGTTGATCGGCCGCGCCGGTGCCGTAAGCCGGATCATGGCGCGGCTACAACGGCACCGCTTGCTGAGCATTGTCGGGCCCGGCGGCATCGGCAAGACCTCGGTTGCTATCGCCGTGGCCGAGGCCTCGGTCAACACTTATGAACATGGGGTTTGGTTCGTCGATTTGGCGCCGCTTGCCGACGCGCGGCTGGTCCCCAGTGCCGTCGCGCAGGTGCTCGGTTTCGACATTCGCTCCGATGATCCGGTTCCGGGCCTGGTCGGCGCGTTCAGGGATCGCCAGCTGCTGCTGGTGCTCGACAATTGCGAGCAGGTCATCGAGGCTGCCGCTACCCTCGCCGTGGCCATCCTCAAGGGCGCGGCAGGGATCCACATCCTGGCAACGAGCCGCGAGCCGCTGCGGGTTGAAGGTGAATACGTGCAGCGGTTGCGGCCGCTATCGAGCGGCTTTCCTTCGGACCATCTTGGCGCCGCCGAAGCGCTTGCGTTTCCCGCGGTGGAGCTGTTTGTCGAGCGTACCGCGGAGTGTCTGGGGGAATTTGAACTCACCGACGAGAACGCTCTAATCGTTGCCGAGATTTGCCTGAAGCTCGATGGAATACCGCTGGCGATCGAATTGGCGGCGGCCCGGGTCGAGACCTTTGGGGTGCGGGGGCTCGCGACACATCTCGACGACCGTTTTCGCTTGCTGACCAGCGGTCGCAGGTCGGGTCCGCCGAGGCATCGGACGCTGAGAGCGGCCCTCGACTGGAGCTACGACGTGCTCTCCGAACCCGAGCGTGCCGTGCTGCGCCGCTTGGGGATATTTATGGGCGGCTTCACCCTCGATGCAACCTGCGCAGTCGGCGCCGATCCTGGCCTTCTCAAGGGCGACGTCGTCGACGCGGTCGCGGAATTGGTCGAAAAATCGCTCGCCGTCGTGGAAACGACCGAAACCGAGCCGCGCCTGCGGCTGCTCGAAACCACCCGCGCCTATGCGCTTGAAAGGCTCGCCGAAAGCGGCGAGCGAGAAGCGGTCGCGCACCGCCACGCCGAGTACTACCGCAATCTTTTCGCGCGCGCCGAAGCGGAATGGGAGACCCGGTCGTCGCCGGAATGGCTGGCCGATTACGTCCCGGAGATCGACAATTTGCGCGCGGCGCTCCACTGGGCATTTTTGCCAAGCGGAGATGCTGCGATTGCGGTGGCGCTGACCGCTGCCGCAGTCCCGCTTTGGTTGCAATTGTCAATGGTCGAGGAGTGCCGCAGCTGGGTCGAGCAGGCGCTCGCCAGTCTGGCATCCTCGGAGCCAACCGATGCCCGCGGTGAGATGAAGCTGCAAGCAGCGCTCAGTGCATCGCTGCTATTTACCAAAGGTGCAACCCCCGAAGCTGGGCAGGCCTGTACCACGGCTCTCCGCCTCGCCGAATCGCTCGGCGACACCGAGTACCAGCTGCGGGCGCTGTGGGAGCTTTGGGTTCATCGCAATAATACTGGCGAGTACGCCGCTGCCCTCGCCGTTGCCGAAAGATTTTACACCCTTGCGCTGGAGGATCTGGCCGACCTGCCGACCGCGGATCGGATGATCGGGACGTCGTATCATTACCGGGGCGATCAAACGAATGCTTGGCGTCATATCGAGCGTATGCTGAGCCCCGATGTCGATGCGCAACGGCAGTCGCGGTTCATCCGATTCTGGTTCGATCAGAATGTCGCAGGCCGGGTCGTGCTGGCGCGGATTCTCTGGCTCCGAGGGCTCGCCGACCAGGCGTGGCGCACCCTGGAGCGCGCCATCGGCGATGCGGAGGCGCTCGCCGACCCGGCCACCCTGTGTTACGCCTTGTCCCATGGCGCCTGCCTGGTCGCGCTATGGGTGGGAAATCTGGCGGCGGCAGGACGTTACGCGGAAATGCTGCTGGATCATTCGAGAAAGCACGGCTTTGGGCCCTGGGGTGATTTCGCCTCTCGTATCAAAGGAGTTGTACTCGTCAAGACCGGCGATCTCGAAACGGGCTCACCACTGCTGCGCGCCGGCCTCGACGATATCACCGATCCCAACTCCGGCCTTTGGTACCTGACCGGCCTTACTGAGATGGCAGAAGCCCTCTTCCAGGCCGGGCGGATCGCCGACGGGCTAGCAACGGTCGAGGGAGGCATCGACCGGTCCCAAGGAGGTTGGCTCGTGCCCGAGTTACTGCGTCTTAAGGGCGAGCTCCTTCTATTGCGGAGCATTCTCGCGACCACGCAACCGGCGGAGTATTTCTTTCGGCAGGCGCTCGATTTGGCACGCGGGCAAGGCGCCCTGTCCTGGGAACTGCGCGCCGCCACCAGCCTCGCCCGCCTGCTGCGCGACCGGGACCGCATCGATGAGGCGCGCGATCTGCTGGCCGGGGTCTATGGCCGCTTTACCGAAGGTTTCGGGACCGCCGATCTGCAGGCAGCGAAGCAACTGCTGGACGATCTCATCGATGTCGCCAATTAAGCCGACTTAGAAGTGGCCGATTTCGCTCCTCACTCCGGTGAGAGTGCCATCTCGTTCGGCCCCTACCGCCTGCTCCCGGCAGAGCGGTTACTGCTTGAGGGCGACAAACCGGTTCGTCTCGGTAGCCGCGCACTCGATATGCTGATCGCCTTGGTCGAGCATCGGGGCGAAGTCGTCGGCAGGGACGAGCTGATGGCGCGCGTCTGGCCCAACACCCATGTCGACGAAGGCAATCTCAAATTTCAAATTAGCGCGTTGCGCCGGACCTTGGGCGGCGGAAACCGCTATTTGCTTAATGTCCCGGGGCGCGGTTATTCCTTTGTAGCGCCGGTCGCGCGCGCTGACGAGGCGGGGACAGCTGCTCTCGAGCCACCCCAAACGGAGAACGCGCACAACCTGCCGGCGTTGCTGACACGATTGATTGGCCGCGACGACACGGTCAACAGGCTCGCGGATCAACTTCGGCGACAGCGTCTTCTGACGATCGTCGGGCCTGGAGGGATCGGCAAGACCTCGGTCGCCCTCGCGATCGCCGAGCAATTGATCCCCAACTACGAGCATGGTGTCTGGCTGCTCGATCTGGCGCCGCTGGGCGATCCCGGCCTGGTCGCCAATGCGCTGGCTGATGCGCTCGGGCTGCAAATCCGCTCCGAGGATCCGCTTCCCGGCTTGGTTGCCAGTCTGCGAGCCATGAAGATGCTGCTCGTGCTCGATAATTGCGAGCATGTCATCGAGGCGGCAGCTACCCTGGCGGTGGCGATCCTCATCGGGGCACGGGAGGTGCAGATCGTTGCCACCAGCCGCGAGCCGCTACGCATCGAGGGAGAGCACGTGCATCGTCTTTCGCCGCTCGCGAGCCCGCCCGCATCGGCCCGGCTCACCGCCGCCGATGCGCTCAGCTTTCCGGCCGTTCAGCTGCTTGTCGAGCGTGCCGCAGCAACCCTTGATGAGTTCGAACTCACCGATAGCGATGCGCCGATCGTTGCCGACATCTGCAGCAAGCTGGATGGAATTGCGCTGGCGATCGAGTTGGCGGCCGCGCGCGTAGACACCTTTGGGGTGCGCGGAGTTGCCGCACATCTCGACGACAGGTTTCAGCTGCTGTCCAGGGGCCGGCGCACGGCTCTGCCGCGCCACCGGACACTGAGGGCAACCCTCGACTGGAGCTATCAGCTGCTTCCGGAGCCGGAGCGCGTCGTCTTGCGTCGCGTGGCGATCCTCGCCGGCAGGTTCAGCGAGCAGGCGGCGAGCTCAATCGCGGCGAGCGCAGAAATCGCCGCCTCGGAGATCGTCGAGAGCCTCGCCAATCTGGTCACAAAATCGCTTGTGTGGGCGGATGTCGGTGACCTCGCGCTGCGCTACCGGCTCTTGGAGACTGTTCGCGCCTACGCACTCGAAAAACTCGGTGAGAGCGGCGAGCGCGAACAGATCGCGGGGCGTCACGCCGAATACTACCTGGGTCTGTTCGAGCGGGCCGAAGCCGAAGCCGAAACGCGGCCGATGGACGAGTGGCTTGCCGAATATCGCCCTCGCATAGACAATCTCCGCGCAGCACTCGACTGGGCGTTTTCACCCAGTGGCGACGCATCGATTGGCGTAGCGCTGACCGCCGCCTCGGTGCCATTGTGGATCGATTTGTCAATGATGGCCGAGTGCCGTCGCCACATCGAACGCGCCCTCGCTCGCCTCACTTCAGTCGCAGAGCTGGATCCACGACAGGAAATGCATCTCCAAGCGGCATTGGGTGTGTCGCTGAACTATACCACCGGCCCCGTGCCCGAGACCCAAGCAGCCTGGACGAGAACCCTGGAAATTGCCAAGAGCCTCGACGACTTCGAATACCGACTGCGGGCGCTCCGCGGGCTATGGGCACATCACATGAATGCTGGCGAATATCGGGCATCCTTGGCGATGGCCGATGAGTTCAGCGCCCTCGCTGCGACCACCGGCGACCCGGCTGCTCTGGGCGCGGCCGATCGCATGGCTGGGATCATCCTTCATTATCTCGGAGATCAGACCGGCGCGCGCCAGCACCTTGAGCGCCGACTGGCTCGCGCTGTCAGCCCCGTCCGCCAATCGCAGCCTGTCCGTTTTCTAATCGACCAGCGGGTCGCGGCGCGGTCTCTGTTGGCGCGAATTCTCTGGCTTCAGGGATTTCCCGATCAGGCCGCATCCACAGCGCAGCTCGCCGTGGACGAAGCCGACGCGACCGAGCATGCGCTGTCGCTTTGTCACGCATTGGCTCAGGCAGCATGCCCGGTGGCAACCCTCAATGGCGACGTAGAGGCAGCCGAGGGCTATACTGCGGTCTTGCTCAATCACGCCAGAGAACTTGGGCTTGCCGGGTGGATCGCGCGCAGCCACTGCTTTCAGGGCGTTATGCTGATCATGCGGCGCGATTTTGCCGCCGGCTTGCCGCTGCTGCGAGAGGCGCTCGATGAGCTGCGCGAGGGCGGGTCGGCGCCGGGTTACCCGGCCTTTCTCGCGTTATTCGCAAGAGGCCTCGGTCTTGCGGGACAGGTGACCGAGGGTCTGGCGGTTATCGATCAGGCGTTGGAGTTGTCGGAGCGCCACGAAGAAAATTGGAGCCTCCCCGAGGTCTGGCGAAATAAGGGCGAGCTTCTGTTGCTCGGGGGGTCGGTTGGGACTGCGGTTGCGGCCGAGAATTGTTTCCGGCAAGCGCTCGACTGGGCCCGTCGAGATGGTACGCTTTCTTACGAACTGCGGGCCGCATTCAGCCTTGGTCGCTTATGGCGCAATCAGGGACGCGGCGCAGAGGCGCGCGAGCTTGTTGCATCGGTGTATCGCCGCTTTACAGAAGGATTCGAGACCGGCGATTTGCGGATCGCAAAGCGGGTCCTCGACGAGTTGAACTCACCGCATCGTCAATAATCGTAGATTATCGGCGGCGGAATTTGGCGGCATGAACGTTCGCCGCGCCTGACCATGCAAAAGCGCTCCGGACTTTGACTTAAATTAAAGCAGCGCAGGTCGTACGAGCGATATTAAGCGTCGACTGTTCGGTTGCGCGAAGCTGCCCTCTGTGAATTGAGCCGGCGTCTTTGGTCGCCAAAGCGTGGGAGAATGCAATGAGCAGTAGCAAGAAAACGGCAGGCTGCGAGATGGTGCCGATGGCAGCACCTGGAGAACCCGCTAGCTTCGATGAGGAGCGCGATACCGCGCAAGCCGTGCTGCATCGGGATATCGAATGCGTACTTCCCAACCTTCGACGATATGCGCGCAGTCTTGACGCATGATGCGGTCGATGCCGATGACCTCGTCCAGGAGTGCCTGACGCGAGCGCTCGGAAGGCTTCACCTCTGGAAGGTGGGAACGAATTTGAGAGCCTGGCTCTTCAGGATCCTCCACAACGAATATATCAATCAGATCCGCCGCGTTGCCCGTCAGGGCACCGCCGTCGATTGGTGCGAATGCGAGTTGACCTTGACATGCGCCCCCGGCCAGATCGAGCACTTGGAAATCCGTGACCTGGTGAAAGCACTGGCATCGCTGCCCGAACAACAACGTACGGCGGTCCTGATGATCAGTTTGACAAGCGACTATTACGAGGCGGCGTCGGCCTGCAAAGTGCCTATCGGCACCATACGATCTCGCCTTTCGCGTGGCCGGAAGACCCTCCGCGCGCTAATGAGCGTGGCCCCGATGGAGCCGCACGTCGCCGACCGTTCCGTGAGGGTAGCTTAAAGAGCTCGACGACACCATTGTGTGAGTTAGGACGATGAGCTCTGCTCGTCTTATGCTCCTGCGGGCGATTCTCGCAGTCCCTGTCCTTTTTGCTGGTGCTTCCGAGGCCCCGGCGGGGGAGGCGGACAGGATCGAGGCGCGCATTGAGATCTTCGGTTTTGCCGGCATTCACGTATTGACCAACCGCACCACGGTCGAGGAAGCGGGAGATCGATATTCGATCGCGATGGATCTCGACACCCGCGGGCTGGCGAAAGTGTTCGTCGATCTGACGAGCCATTCCGTGGTCCATGGACGCCTCGCCGAGACACGGCCCGTCCCGATGCCTACCGAGCCGAGGTGCGCCGCAACGGCATCGATCGTTCTTACGGCGTCGATTATCGCAGCGACGGTGCGGTGATCAACGCGTCGATGCCTCTCTCCCCGGGCCGATCCTTCTCGGTGCCGACAGAGCTGATCCGCGGCACCGTCGACCAACTGACGGCCTATTTTCTGCTGGAACGCCAGCTGGCCCAGCGCGGGACTTGCGCGCTGGTCGTTCCGGTGTTCGACGGCAGTGCTCTCTACAATCTTCGCTTTACTGATATTAAATCCGACGCACTCTCGGCCGACAGCTACCAGAACTTCGCCGGTCCAACCCGGCTCTGCCAGGTAGTTCGCGAGGAGATCCGCCACAATCCGGGTCAGGGAGAGGACACGTATCAACGAGGGAAGATCTGGTATGCCCGCCTCACCGGCAGGCGATCTGATGCTGCCGGTACGGATGGAATTCGAGACTGCTTTCGGCACTGTGAGAGGCTATCTGGCGGAATTACGCGGGCACGGTGTGCACCTCCATCTGATGCGGGAATGAGCAATTACCGAAGCCTGGCGCCGAGTGGGCGTATTCGATGTTTCGATCCGCGGCATCTTCGACATCGGCGTCCCTGTTTAATGCAGGTTAAAGTCGCCCGGACTCCCGTTGCGTCTTGTGGACGCCGGCACGGCATCGCCGGATAGGCGAACCGATTCGGGCACGGGCAGAAACCAGCAGCCGAAAGGATGAGTAAAGGAGTGAGTAAATGGCAGTTCACGCGATCGCCGTGATCGGGGCCGGGGCGATGGGGAGCGGCATCGCTCAAGTGGCCGCTGTAGCCGGCCTCGGCGTGACCCTGATCGAGGTCAGCGACGCGGCGGTCGAGAAAGGCCTCGACCGGGTCAGGGGCAATCTTCAGAAATTGGTCGCTAAGGGCAAAATGACCCAGGCGGATAAGGAGGCTGCACTAGGATCGATCCGCGGAACGACCGCGCTCGAGGACGTGGTGCCCGCCGATGTCGTGATCGAGGCGGTAACCGAGAATTACGACGTCAAGGCGGATCTCCTCCAACGGATCGATGCACTGGTGCGTGCCGAAACGATCATCGCGTCCAACACGTCCTCGATTTCGATCACCAAACTCGCAGCGGCGATATCGCATCCGGACCGCTTCGTCGGGATGCACTTCTTCAACCCGGTGCCGGTCATGGCTCTGGTCGAGATCGTTCGCGGCTTGCAGACCACCGATGCGACGCATGATATGGCCGAAGCGCTCGCGCTCCAACTGGGCAAATCGCCGATCACCGTCAAAAGCGGGCCGGGATTCCTCGTCAACCGTATTCTGCTGCCCATGATCAACGAGGCTTTCTTCGTGCTCGCGGAGGGGGATGCCAGCGCGACGGAAATCGACGAGGGCATGACGCTCGGTTGCAATCACCCGATAGGTCCGCTGGCGCTGGCCGACTTGATCGGCCTCGATGTGCTGCTGGCGGTCATGCAGACCATTCACGACGAGTTCGGCGATTCGAAATACCGGCCCTGCCCGCTGCTCAGAGAGATGGTCGCCGCGGGTTACCTCGGCCGTAAAACGCGCCGTGGTGTCTACCGGTACTGATCCTGAATGGAGCCGCCGAATGAACGGCAAAGCCTTTCTGCTGCCTCTCGCACGATTGCTGATGTCGAGTCTGTTCATATGGGACGGCACCGCCCAGCTGCACAATCCGAGCGGCACGGCGCAATATTTCGCGAGTGTTCATATACCCGTGCCCAATATCGCGGTCTGGATCTCGATACTGGTGCATCTGCTCGGCGGCCTGGCGTTGCTTGTAGGTTTCTACACTCGATGGGCCGCTGCCCTGCTTGCCCTTGTCTGCCTCGGCACTGCTTTTGGCGTGCATCTGCCGGCCGGAGATCAGGGCAACATGATCCACTTCTACAAAAACCTGGTGATGACCGGCGGGTTCCTTTACGTCATCGTCTTCGGCCCGGGCGGCCTTAGCCTCGACAGGGGAGCGGCGTAGATGCCGCGCGAGCCGCATCCGGCAAGGCCATCCGCACGCTTCCGCCGCGGAGCGAGCCCATGAGGGCCCCGCTTGCAATGCTGTACCCCGAGCCGTTGGATCCCGACGGTATCTAAGCGATCAGCCACGCCGGCCCCAGGCTCGATCACGCCGAAGCAGCCTCGACGCCGCTGCGCTCGCGGCTCAAATCGCCGATCACCGTCAAAGAACGCCCGGTTTCGTCGTCAACAATATTCTGCTGCCGATGATCAACGAGGCTTTCCTCGTGCTCGCGGAGGGGGATGCCAGCGCGACGGAAATCGATGAGGGCATGACCCTCTATTGCAATCACCCGATGCGCTGGCCGACTTGATTGGGCTCAAGGTGCTGCTGGCGGTCATGCAGGCAATTCACGACGAGTGTGGCGATTCGAAATACCGGCCCTGCCCGCTGCTCAGAGAGATGGTCGCCGCGGGTTACCTCGGCCGTAAAACGCGCCGTGGTGTCTACTGGTACTGGCGCTGCTGTGAGGACCGCTCTCACCACAACTCACCGAAATTAACGCTACCTCACTCGACTGTTGCGCAAAGCGGTGTAATTTAGGAACTGGCCAATAGGCCCTTGCCGGTTGACACCCTACAACATCGAGGAGCGGTCTAATGCCGAAACTCAGGTTCGACCCGGTCACTTACCAGTTCTATTATAAGTGTCCTCCGCAGGATGGCGGTCCGGCAAAAGCTGCGGGTTTTGGTTGGGATCCCGCGCGGCGCCGGTATTACACCGAGGATCCCAACATTGCGTTGGGTCTAGAGAGCTGTAGTGACAGTTACGTCAAACTTCTGTTAGCGGATGTTTTCGGGGCTGTAGCGCCACCGCGTTCTCCTGAACACGCTCGCGGAGCGTCGAAGTGGTTGCCTAGGACAAACGTGGCAGGGATCTCTTCGAGCATAGTTCACTGATCGGGGTGTGTTTGGCACGGATAACGCCATGCCTCGGTCGTTGTTGATCCGAGCGACCCGAACCCCAGACGGTTCGCTCAGGCCCGCCTCACACGTCCAAAAGCGAAGGGAGTGAGAGTCCTACTAATGACTAGTCTTATTACCCCACCTTCTCGGATTGGTAAAATCCCTGGCCTTTGCCTATGCCTTTTGCTCGCGACCGGGATATCCGCCTCGGCCGCGGCGGCGCCTCCAATAAACCCGCAAGATAGCGTGCGCAGCCTCTACGACACATTGCTGACCATAATGCAAGACGGTCGAACGCTCGGACAGAGCGGACGTTATGCGAAACTGGCACCCGTCGTCAGCAGGTTGTTCGATGTTCCGTTGATGGCCCGGCTCGCCGTCGGTCCTTCATGGGCAACGCTCTCACCAGCTCAGCAACAACAAGTGACTGACGCGTTCGAACATTACATTTCTGCGACTTATGCCGATCGGTTCGACAGCTACTCCGGCGAGCAATTGCAAGTCATCGGCGAGCAACCGTACGGTGCGGAGATCACCGTCAAAACCAAGATCATCAAATCTAATGGTGAGACTGTGAGTCTCGATTATCGCATGCGCGAAAACGCGGGCTCGTGGCAAATCTCAGATGTGTACATGGACGGATCGATCAGCCAGCTGGCGACACAGCACTCGGAATTCCACTCGATCCTTCAGCACGAAGGCGTCGACGGTCTGATCATGGCGCTGAACCGCAAAGTCGACTTGCTGACGCGAAATGTGGCCAGGGCGTCATAACCCTACACTGCATCACCCAGCTGGCAATCCATTGAGGACGGTCAGAGATTTTCGCCATGCAGGCTGGTGCGCTTCGCGCCGCAGGATCGAGAAGTCGACAGCTGGGACCGCTACCTGATGTCACACGCAGGCAATACGCGCGTCAGCACGACAGCCCCCACGCCGCGCTTTACCCCACCGGAAGAAGCCGTTCCCCGGGGCCAACTCAATTCCGTGGATGTTCGCGGCCAACACGACGGCGTCGGGGCTGATCGCTCTGTTTGTCGCGTTCACCTTCAACCTTGACCAACCCTATTGGGTCCATACCTGAGTTTATTGTCATCGATGTATTACTGCCTCTTGCCCAAGGTTTTCAAATGTTCGCCATCGCCGTCGCGCCGATGCTGTTCCTGTGCGCGCTGTTGATGGCGCACAAAATGACCATGCTTATCGGATACTTCTCAGCGCTGCTGTTGGCCTCGGCGGGCGAGTTCCAGAACCAGATGACTTACGACCCGGTGGGCCTCATCAACACCTCCATCGCCGCTGTGGCTGCTGCGGCAGGTGCCTTGGTGCTGTGGGCCATCGTGGCGCCGCAAACGCCGGAAGCGGCGTGCCGCCGGTTCGTTCGCGTAGCGCGCAAGGCGTTCGCACGGATCGCCTCACCGCGGGCGCGCATATACCTTCCCGAGTTCGAGACGGCGATGACCGAAGCTCTTGAGCAGCTTCGCGGCTATCTCCGCGACGAACGACACGAGGATATTGCGATTTTTGAGGCCGGCATGGCCCTCCTCGGCGCCGGCCGCGACCTGATTCGAATGCGCGAAAGCCCCTACTCCTCGGCCGCGGTCGATTTCGAACTCCAGATCGCTAAGCTCCCCGCCCGTCGGCAGGCGGAGTGGCTCGATCTCCTTCGCCGGATTGCGCAAAAAGCAGCCGCGAAATGCCTCGCCGAACTGCGCGAGGACGAACTCGGGCCGGAGCAGGTGCAGGCCGCCGCCCGCAATCTCGGCGCCTTCGCGGCGATGGGTGAGGAACTCGAGCGCCGCGGCGCGCTGCTCACTCATGAAACCTAGGCAAGAGTGCAATCCGATGCTGCGTGTAATCGCCCGTTTTGGGGCCGGCGTGCCCTCGGTGCTGCTTTATTTCCTCGCGGCGGTCGCGCTGTTCCCTCGCGGTTGATCAGCTGCCGAAGCTGAACCTTGCCGTCTACGATCGGGGCGAAACCCTGGTCAAACCCGGGCGGGTGCTAAATGCGCTGTTCCTGATCGGCCGGGGCGTGCTCTCGGCGACATGCGACGCAATCGAGGGTGAGATCGAGTTAGAGCGGTTCGGGCCCGGCGATCACTACGGGGAAATCGGGATGCTGACCGGATCGCCGAGTATTGCCAAGATCGCTGCCCTGACGCCGGTCGTAGTCTACGAGTTGGCCAAGAACGATCTCACGCCGATTCTCGAGACTTCCCCCAAGTTGAGGAAAAGCTGAGCCGTGCTCTGGCGCAGCATCAGGCCGCGAGCCGCCTGGACGCGGAGACCGGCCTCGGGGAGACTCAGCCGACAAAAGCGCTCGCCGCGTGGTTTTCCGAGCGGCTGCATAGGCTTGACGGTGTGGCCAGCGCTGCGGGCTAGCAGCGGCGGCCACCAGACAGCCAGCGCACATAATACGAAATCCTGTTTACCATCGACACTCAGCCGAGGATCGAAGTATTATAATCCTGAAAACACGTAGATTTTCAGGACGAGATCGATGCCTCGCAATCGCGTGCAACACCAGAAGGGCCTCTCGGACGAGACCTTCGAGCGGCTCTATCCGGACGAGGAGGCCTGCCGAAAAGCGTGGTTCGCCTGGCGCTGGCCAGAGGGCTTCAAGTGTCCGCGGTGCGCGGCAGCAGAGTATTGCGAGATCCGCGACCGTCAACTGCTGCAATGCCGGTGCTGTCGGTATCAGTCGTCGCTGATCGCCGGCACCGTCCTGCAGGGCACCAAGCTGCCGATGCGGGTATGGTTTCGCGCCATGCATCTGCTGGCTCAGGGCAAGAAGGGCCTGTCCAACATCGAGCTGGGCCGCCGGCTCGGGGTCTCGACCAATGCCGCGTGGCGGGTCCAGCACAAGCTGATGCAGGCGATGATCGAGCGCGACCGCCGGTACCAGCTTGGCGCCGCCGGGCCGCGGATCGAGATCGACGACGCCTATATCGGCGGCGAACGCACCGGCGAAGGTGCCGGACGCGGCCGGCGCGGCCATACGCCCTTTATCATTGCCGTGGAGACCTCCGCGGATGGCCGCCCGCTGCACACCCGCCTCCAGGTCGTGCGCGGTTTCCAGGCGGGTGAAACCAAACGTCTCTGCGCCCGTGTCGCGGCCGGAACGACTGTCGTCAGCGACGGCGGCCAATGGTTTCGCTGCATTGCCGAGCAGCCGGGCATCATCCATGAGCGCCACGTCACCGGCTCCGATCGCGCCGCCGCGCGCCATCCCGCTTTCCGCTGGGCCAACACCATGCTCGCCAATATCAAGAACAGCCTGCTCGCCACCCACCGGGTGGTCGGCGCCAAGCATCTGCCGCGCTACCTCGGCGCCTTCGCCTGGCGCTTCAACCGACGCTTTGTCCTGAAATCAATTCACGAGCGCCTCGCCATCGCGGCGACGACAACGCCGCCGATGCCCTATCGTCTCCTCAAATTGGCTGAGGTTCGATGGTAAGCGGGATACGAATTAAGGCCACCCGACCTCTAAGTTGCGATTACGGATCTAGTCTCTCAGATGCGGCATGACCTCGGCGGCGAACATGTCCATGTTCCGCCGCGTCAGTTCGTCCGAGAGGATGCCGAACTGGAGCAGCGCCACCAGGATGCCGAAGCCGGTGCGCTCGCGCATCCGCTCGATGCCGGCCAGCACCGTCTTCGGGCTGCCGATCAGCGCGGTGCCGCTCTCGATCAGACCTTCGGCAGTGGCCTTGCCGCCGCCCAGCCCCCTGCGCATGCTGATGAAGTTCTTCATCGAGCCGATCGAGGTGTAGCCAGGCGGCATCAGCATCTCGAAGGTCTGGCGCAGGAAATCGTTGAAACAACGTCTCGACCGCCCGCCCCGCCTCCTCGCGCGCGCGCTCATCGGTCTCGGCGACATAGATCGGGCAGGCCCAGCCGAGCTGATCGGCCGCCGCCTCGTAGCCGTATTGCCGCGCCTGGTCGCGATAAGCGTTGTGGTAGCGCGCGACGAGGTCGGCCGACGAGAAGGTCACCAGGAACGGATATTTGCGCTGGGGATCGGCGGCCCAGGCGACCGTCTCGCTTGACCCCTGCGACGGGATCCACACCGGTGGGTGTGGGCTCTGGTAAGGCCGGGGCCACAGATTGACGTATTGCAGGCTGAAATGGTCGCCATCGAAGGCGAAGGGACCTGGCTCCGTCCACGCCTTGATGATCAGGTCGTGCGCCTCGTGGAAGCGCTCGATGCGAGAAGTAGGGATTGGTACCAGAGGAATGGTATTCCGAGCCGATGCCGCGCACGAAGCCGGCGATGATGCGGCCCTTCGACAGATTGTCGAGCATCGCGAACTCTTCGGCGATGTAGATCGGGTTGTTCACCAATGGCAAAGCGCGGCCGAGGATCGCGATCTTGACCCGTCTTGGTGCGCTGGATCAGCGCGCTGGCGATCAGATTGGGCGCCGGCATCAGTCCGTAGGCGGTCTGATGATGCTCATTGACGCCGATCGCATCAAAGCCGAGCTCCTCGGCATAGACGAGGGCGTCGATATGGCGCGCGTACTCCTCGGCACCCTTGACCGGGTCGTAGAGACGGTTCGGTAAGACCACCCAGGGCGAGCGGTGCTTTGCCGCCTCTGCGAGATCGAGCGGCCGGTACGGCATCAGATGGAAAGAGACGAGCTTCATGGCGCGACCCCCTCGAGGAACTCGCGGACATGGCGTGCGACAAGCGGGGCCTGCTCGACATGTGGGAGGTGGCCACACTCCTTCAGCATGACGAGGCGCGCGTCCGGCAGCCGCTCACGCCATAGCGCAGCATTGGCCGGCGGCATGATCTTGTCGTCGTCACCCCAGACAACCAATGCCGGAAGTTTGATGCGGTGCAGCCACTTCTCGAGATCGGGATTGAACCAGCGCGGCTGCCAGCCGAGCTTCGCCACCGTGAAGCGGTTCCTCAGCATCACGTCCATCTGCTCCTCGCTTGGGCTGAGTGCCAGGATGCGGTCGGCGAAGGACTGGTCGTGGTAGAGATTGCGCACCGCCTCCTCCGGGCCCCAGATGAAGTTGTCGCCGCACGGCACGCCCTTGACGCGGATGCCGGCGGGCGCCAGCTGGACGAGGCTCCTAAAGCGCGAGCGGTCGCGGATCAGGATCTCGGCGGCGAGCCAGCCGCCGAGCGAGTTGCCGATCAGATGGATCTGGTCGATCCCGGCCTCCTCGACGAGATCGAGATAGAACATCGCGAGGTCGGACATCGAGGTGATCCACGGCGGGTCGTCGGAGCCGCCAAAGCCGGGATGCTCCGGCACCAAGACCTCATAGCGCTCGGCCAGCGCATCGAAGAACGGCAGCCATTGCGGCACGCCGCCGGCACCGTGCAGGAACAGCACGGTCGGGCCACGCCCGGCGCGGTGTAGCTTGATGGCGACGTCCCGGACCTTGAGCTCGGTGAGTTGCTCCGGCATGTCCTCTGCTCCCTCTCCAAGCCACTCTCTCTGGGCCCATCAACATAGCCGCACAACCCGCGGGTTTCGAGCCAGGTCGAGAAGTTGATGGGAACCTATGCCGGCGTGGGGAGCGGCCGGGGGTCCCATTCGCATGATACAGAGGAGGGGGACGGGCCCGCAGCGGTCGCGGACGTCGCAGCCTACCAAGACGCGTGGAGTACGTGAGAAATTTTTGTTGAATTAACTTGATCCCCAGTTCGGCAGGATAATGCAGAAACTTCCTGTATATTTGTTGCCTCGGATGCCGGTCGGCGATTGGAACATCGAAGCGAACAAAGCGCAACGCACGCGGCAGCCGCTGACGCGCCGCGGTTCAAGTTCGCTAGCCGCGGCGGAGCCTCTGGTGGCTCTCGCGCGCCTTCTCGCCAGGCAGACCGCCGGTAAGATGTTCCGTAATGCTGCAAGTGCGGTCGCGAGTCGGATGATGGATCCGGCGCGATGACTTCGCCGTCTCTGCCCGACTGGCTTCCCCACCGATTGATGACCGTGCCCGAGGTAGCCGAGCTGTTGCAACAGAGCCAGCGCCAAGTCTGGCGTCTAATCCCCGACCGCCGGCTGCAGGTGTGCAAGATCGGGAGTTCGACACGGGTCACGCCCGAGGCAATCGCCGCGCTTCTCGAACTCATCTGATTGACACTGTCAGGAATTGACAATGCTGTGATAAGGTAAGGACTTAAGATACTCTCATTAATACTGTATGAAACAAAACGCGCCTCCTTACATATTAGAGTTTCCACGATTATGTACTGCAACCACAACGTGTCATCACGAGGCAGCACATGACCCTCCCCCCGATTTCACGAACGTCCGGTTCCCGGGTTCCGGCCCTCGCCGAGGTGGTGGACCGGATAGCGGCCGAGGAGTCGCTCACGCCGCGGCAGAAGCAGGAGACGAACTTCGCCTTGCGCACCGCCGGTCGCGCGCCGGCACGAAGGCTCGAAGAGATCCCGGCCCATCCCGCGCATCTGCGAGAGCGTCTTGGGGCGCTCTCGCCGGCCATGGCAGGCGTCTCGGCAGGACGGTGGAGCAACGTCATAAGCCTGACGCGCGCGGCGCTGAAGATAGCCGGTATCGCCAACATGCCCGGGCGCTATTATCGGTGGTTGCGGGGGCTGGATCTGGACTTTGTGACATATTCAGCGCGCAGGGGTTAGAGCCAATGACTTCAGCCCATTAGAGATCGAGTTTCCTGCCACCTCAGCGCCAACGCGGCGAAGCGCCAAGCTCCGATGCGGTCAACAATTCCTTGATAATTGCCAACTGCCGAGCGGCGCTGCGCCGGCCGCTCGGTATCACGATTCGTCGCCGGTTTACTCTTGTCGCAGCCCTGCCGGGCACTTTGACCACAACGCACGTTCGCGACCTACAACGGACGGGATGCGATTCCGGCCGTTCGCAGGAGCAGATCGAACCGCCGGAGTTGACCCAACTGCGACATTGGCCGCGCGAGTTCGGGGCGTCCGCTACCTGATCCGACAGCAGACCATTCGACCTTAAGCATGCTTGTGAAAGAATCGGACCTCCTTGACCCTGAGCGGACCCTTTCGCGCGGTGAGACTGAAGGTCGGTGACGATCCGACCCTGAGCCGCTACTTGTCGGGTAACTTCCTTTACGCCCATTCTGGTCGATCGCTGCGACGGCGACCAAATTGGCCAGATCGATCCCGCTCATCATAGATGAGGATCGGGCGGCCTTGGGTGGGCCGCCGGTGCCGGCGTCGCCGCGACTGGCTCTCTATGCGGACGTCGCGGGAACTGTTTCGATGCAATCGAGCAGCGCCTTCGCGTCTTTGAGATCTTGTGTGTAAAAACCCTCGGTAAACCAATAATAGACCGGGGCGAGGAGACTGCGCGCTTCACCGTGGTGGCCCTGGTCGCGGCGGAGCCGGGCCAGGCTCGTCGCCGCGCGCAGTTCCCAGGACTTTGCCTTCTGCGCGCGAGCAATGGCGATGGCTCTCTCGAAATGCGCCTGCGCTTTCGCCGCGTCGGGCCCGGGCGACATCAGCGCGATTTCGCCAGCCGTTCGGTGGATCTCCGGCTCGCACCACTTTTCGTTGGTTGTTTCCGCCGCTGTCGTCGCTTCGCCGATGCAGCGCCAAGCCGCCTCTGACCTTCGGTGCGCGCGCCTCCATTCGGTATTATTTGTCGCTAACGATGCCGAATAATATCGAACGTTGATCGAAGCTGCGTGGTCCGGCCGGCTAGTCGAGGACCGATTCCAGCTGCGATGGCGTGTCCATCGGCTATGTGATATTCCTCGTAGTCATTGTGCTATCCGGATGGACACTCGCCTCATACGATTTTAATCTACTGATCGTGGCTTTCCCTGACATTGCGAAGGAACGGCATCTCACGGCGAGCTTCGTCGCTCGCGTCCACTTTCCGCTACCCGATCACGTGCAGGGGCTGGAGCCAATAACTTCAGCCCATTAGGGTTCGATATCCTCGCCCGCGCATGTTCGGGCGGGTCGCCGTGTACCTGCGGGAACCAATGTTGATCGGGTAGGTCCATTTTAGAGGCTCTGGATGAGACGACGCACCTCATGCAGATCGCAGGCGACGAGGGTGCGGAGCCCCCGCATCTCCTCCGTAGGAAGGTCGGGCACCATTATCGTCGTCATCCCGGCTGAAGACGCGGATCGGACCCCGTTGTGCGAATCCTCCAGAGCCCAGCACAGGGCAGGCTCGACGCCGAGCAGCTCGGCAGCTTTCAGGAATGGATCGGGAGCGGGCTTGCTTGCCGCGTAATCGCCGTGACCGACAATCGTTTGGAAGCGACCGGCCAAGTCATGAGCCGTGAGATGATGGTTCACCCTGTGGTGAGGCGAGGACGTGGCGATAGCCCGAGGGAGCCGCAAGCCGTCCAATGTGTCCAGCAACTCAATCACCCCCGGCTTCAGGAACTGACGATCCGACGACAGCACTTCGAAATGGCGTACCCAGGCGCTTATGAATTCGTCAACCGGGAAAGCCGCCCCGAAATGGTCGAGAAGGATGGCTCGGATTTACTCCCAGGTACGACCAATCGTCTGGCCAAAAATGCCCGAGGACATGTCGTGCCCTCCCTCGGTCGCCGCCATCAGGATTGCCGCTTGATAGAGCGCCTCGGTGTCAAAAGGAGACCATCCATGTCGAAGATGACGGCAGCGGGTATGCGGGAGGGCTTCACATCGACACCTTGGTAGTGCTGAGCTATTCATGTCTTGCCAAAGCGCCGGCTTCGTCGGCATGGGTGCCGATCGTCTTCGCTGGCACAAAATGTAGGTTGGGTTCGACGCGGAGGCTCTCTCAGCCATAGCGCGTTGAGATCATCGTCAACCCTATCGTGGTTGAGGGTTGTGCCGGCGGGCTGCTGAGGGTGCCGCTGATGCAAGCTGCCGATGGTCACGGCGTCGGCTACGTATGAAGCCCGGTCGCGTCGACAACGCAAACGCTCGCGCTTTCCGATGAGACATCGATACCGGCATAGTGCTCCATGGTCGCCCCTCGATGATGTTTTGGGGCAGGCCAAGCCTGACCCCGTCTTCGACTTCATCACTCTGAGGGACGGCCACTGCCGCAACCACGGTCGGTTGGCGGCCCGTAACCCCATCTATCTTGCGCCGACAGCGCAGTCCCCCAGGCGTAACCGTGTCGCGCTTGCGCTACTGCAAATTATCCGAAAGGATGGGCAGAACAACCAGCAGGGCTAACGATGTTCTCTACCATCCGCAATGCGGCGCTAGCGGCCATCGCCGCTACTCCCTGCCTCGCCGTCTCAACCAACGCCGCGCCATTGACCTACGACATTACTTTCAGACACCCAGTGCACGAGGAAAGCGGCAATCGTGCGGAGTTCCCCACGAATCCTGGAGGGATAGAACCGGCCATAATAGCGCACCCACCCAACGAGGATGGGACGCAAGGGTTGCTTACACCGACCGGCTCATTCACCTACGACGCTGCGACGCAAACGTTCAGTAATTTCATCGTGCATGTCGGCAGCCTGACAGTGCTCGATTTCACCGGCACGGCGAACTCCGGACTTAACGGCGGTGACGACTGCCCCGGCACGCCGTCGAACAGTGCTGGCAGCTTTGCCGTGATGTCCGGGACAACCACGTGTGCGACCAATCAGCTCTGGTTCTTCGCCACCAACCACGACGCTTTCTTCGCCAGTCAGACGGTTGGCAACAGCGACCCGGCGGCGGACGGCGTTGATGCCGAGTTCGAAATGGGTAGCCCGACCACCACCCCGTTCGAGGAAGACGGGACGTTCACGATCGCTGCGGTCACCCCTGTCCCGGAGCCGATGACAGCGGCGTTGCTCATCCTCCCGCTGTCCGGCTTGTTTCTCGCGCGGCGGCGTGCTGCATCGGCTGCACTCCTACGAGGGTGGTTGCAATGGCGAAGCGCATAGTCACCTCCGACGACCGCAGCGTGGGGGATGGCGTGCTGGCAGGTGAGCCCGCGTGTCGGCAGCGCCAAGTACAACGATCCGTGCCTGATCGGGCCGATCGCTTTTGCACTTGACGCTAGCTGAACCCACGTCGCAGGCTGATAAAAGCCGAGAAAATGGCGCATCTGATCGCAGCGACGTTAACCAAATCCTTATGCCGGGAGAAACCCAATGAACAGGGCTGCCGTCGTTCGCGCCAACGCGGCTTCCTCGCCACAATTGCGATCACGATCCCGGCGATGGCGATCGGCTCCGGCCTGTCGCTGCCGGCCACGGCGAGCGTCATGACCTTTACCAGCTCGACCGCGTTCAACGCCGTGGCAAGCGGGCTAACCGCCGAAACCTACGCGACCGGCACCAATGGGCAAGCGATCGCTAATGGCGGCCAGTTCAACACTTTGACGTATAACTTTTCGACCGGGACAAATACTCTCGCCACCCTTCTAGGTGGTGTCATCACCAATAACTTCACCAGTTTCAGCGGCCTCAGTCTCGGCGCTCAACAAAGTGACGGCGCAGATTTCTTCTTCGGGGGCAATAACGTCACCGTTACGTTTCCGACGCCGATATTGGACGCCGGCGTGTTTTTCAACGTGAATAAGAATTCCGGAACTTTTATGCTGACGGCATCGGTGGGCAGTGTCAGCACTGACAGCATAGCGTTCGACACCAGCTCGTTCGTATTTGATGGGATAGTGTCGACTACGCCGTTCAATAGCGTCACGTTCGCGAGCACCAACGTCAGCATCGGATCGTTCAACATTCCGGAAATCGAATTCGGACCGGTTGCTACTCCCGAGCCTGCCACCTTCATTCCTGCTCGTGACCGCTCTTGCTGGTCTCGGGCTAATCCTAAGTCGTCGAACATCTCGCTGGAGGGTTGATCGCGCGAGGTGACCAGGAACGGAATAGCATTGCGCCCCCCGGCCCTATCTCGCGCGCCACATGATCCGAGAACGCCATATGAAGCTCAACGCTGGATTGCAATCGTGGCGTCTACTCCAGCTGTTCCAGCGCTGCTGTTGCTGGCGCTAGCCGGTTGTGCCCAGCCGGTGCTCACCTCCTCAGTTGCGATCCCGTCAATCTCACCGAGCGAGGCTCGGATCTGGATTCTACCGGGATTACCAGCCTTCTGAGAGCCCCAATCTGACTGCGGTAACGATCAATGGTGCCAGGGCCGGCGATGCGCAACCAGCCGGCGGGGCTTTCTATCGAGATGTTCCACCCGGTCATTATCATATCGCCGTCGCAAGCTATGGCACCGATACTGGTCAATCCTCAGACATCGACCTTCCCGCCGGGGAGGAAGCTTACGTCCAGATCCAATCGCTGAGCGCTTGGGCGACCGGTGGCGGCGACGATGTGGCATCAGTGCATTATTGGGACACAAATACCCGGGATCTCGGACATAGCAAGAACGATGGCCGTGGTTCCTATGCTGCTATCGGCTCGGGCTCGCTGTTGAGGGGCCGTAGGCTATCGGCGTCATAGGTGGAGGCCTCCGACCAGACGTAGTCGCCTGTCAGGTTGATGTGATCCCAGCCGAGCGGCGAGAGCCGGCGCAGCCTCTGGTCGTCGATGAGGGTGCCCCTCTGCCGCTGATCGGTGACGGCGCGATCGAGATAGCGGCAATTGAACAAGCCGATGCATGCCGTGACCAGATTGAGCGCCGCGGCTCGGTGTGACTGACGCTCGTGGCTACGATCGCGAAACCGGCCAAGCTGATGGAAGGCAACCGCGCGAGACAGCGTGTGCCGGGCTTCGCCTTTGTTCAACACGTCGGTCGTGTCCGCGCGCAAACCTTTGTCCTCGATCCAAGCCAGATTGTGGACAGTGCGCTCGATGCGCCCGATCATCTTTGGCCTCCGGCTTCGGCAGCGACAGCCGATCGCGATCGAGGATCGCACCGGCGCATTGACCGGCCGCCAGCTTCCTCGCCATCTCCAAAAGTCGCCGGTCGAGCAGCGCCGTGCGGTCGTCGAGATAGGCGGCGGCAGTCAGAGTAGGACTGGGCGGCAACCGCGCCGGCACAAGCGCGGTGCTCGTCGACGGCGACAGGTACGCTTCGATCGAGCGATGCAGCTTCGATCCCGTGACCCACACGTCGCCGGCGCGCAGGGCCGTGCCGAGAGCGAAGTAGACGGCCAGCTCGTAATACTGGCGATCGATGCCACCATCCCTGAACACGTGCGGTCGCCAGGATCGCTCGACGATGGTCTCTGGCACTTTGTCTGGCAGCGGCTTGCGCGTGTCGACGCCAAGCCCTTTGATGATGGCGAGAGCGTCAAGTAGAGGCGCGGCCGACGCTCTGCTCTGGAAGGTGACGGCGTTGAGAAGCCGAGGCCCGATTGCCTTGAACACGTAATGCTCCCGCCTGAGCTCCGAGAGCACATCAACCATGCCGGTTCGGGATGACCGCCGGAGAAGTTGAGTGTCGGCAGACAAGGCCTCCCAGGTGGTGACGGCGGCTATCGCCGCCTCGATGCTCTCGTCGCGCTCGTGCGCCTTCAGGATGGCGTCGAGCACATTTGCGACACGGGCCAGCCGCTGCTTGGCGTCATCTGCCTGCTCGATGAGAGCTTCATCGACGCGCTTCTTCGCCTTGTTGTAGGCGCGGCCGATCAATCCCTCGAATAACGTCAGCGCGGCATCGATGAGGCTTGCCTCCATATCCCGCAGGGTTGCGGTCATGATGGCAGTGCGCGGTTGGACGCCCATCTGCTGGAAGGCTTGCGCGGTGAAGCGTAGCCCTTCACGTACCATCTGCTGGACGCGGGCGCCGATCTCGGATGGCAGCTCGAGCCCGCCGACGCCAATCCCGCGCACTTTGTCCAGCTTGTCCATGATCTCGAGGAAGCCGCGCCTGCTGATCTTCGTGTCTGTCTCGCGCAGCCAGCTCAGTTCGCTCTGCTGCCGGTGCGCCTTCTCGGTAAGAAGCGCATCCATACGCGCGCGGGCCTCTGCCGGAACTCTTTCGCAGATCAGACGGACGGCAGTCTTGTCGGCAGCGTGCATGGCTTCGGCGGCCATCCGCTCGGCGACGCTGATGCCGGGAATGATGATGCGTCGCCGACGCATCTCCTCTGCGAGTGCAACGAGCACGGCATGGCCGTCCGTGGTTTTCAGCGCGATCGGAGCCAGCCACTGCTTCAGTTCGGCCTTGCTGGCATCGGCCAGATCCGAGAAGCCGAAGCGCTTTCGCAATGCGGCGAGATGCTCGTATCGGGTTTGCGGCCGGCGGGCGAATCCGCCGATCGCATCCGGCGACACTCCGACCTGCTCGGCGATGAATGCCAGCAGATGCATCGGCATGATCTCGCCGTGCCGCAGAACGCGACCGGGATACCGGAGCACACAGAGCTGGAGCGCGAAGGCAAGCCGTGTCTCCGGCGTCCGATAACCGCTGATGATCTCGATATCCTCGGCAACGAGGCTGTAATGGCGGACGAACGCCTCCTCGGTGTCCGGCAGCAGAAGCAGCGCGTCCCGCTGCGCTTTGGTCAGCGACAATCGTGCCGGCATGGTCGCCCCCGCGGTTCGGCTCGAAAGGTCGTCATGTAATCATTTGACACGACCGTTTGCCATCCTTAGTTTAAGTGACGGGTTGTATGATTAATTTGTCGACCTTCAATGTGACGAGCGCGGTCGTCATGAAATCGAGCGTATAAGTGACATGAGGGGACCGTGCTGATCGGCTACATGCGCGTATCAAAGGCGGACGGGTCGCAGGTGCTCGATCTGCAACGCGACGCGTTGATCGCGGCCGGCGTCGAGCGGTCCCATCTCTATGAGGATCAGGCGTCTGGCAAGAAAGATGATCGGCCCGGTCTGGAGGCCTGCCTCAAGGCACTGCGCGAGGGTGATACTCTCATCGTCTGGAAGCTCGATCGCCTCGGCCGTAACCTCCGTCACCTCGTCAACACCATCCATGATCTGATGGAACGCGGGATTTGCTTTCGCGTCCTGACCGGGCAAGGCGCCAATATCGACACCACGACCGCCAGCGGGCGGCTGGTGTTCGGGATTTTCGCCGCGCTCGCCGAGTTCGAGCGCGAGCTGATCCGCGAGAGAACGATCGCGGGGCTCTCTTCGGCGCGTGCCCGTGGTCGCAACGGCGGCCGTCCCTACACGATGACGCCGGCCAAGCTCCGCCTGGCGCAGGCAGCAATGGCCAAGCGTGACACCAAGGTCAGCGACCTGTGCACGGAACTGGGCGTCACGCG
>CAVZFB010000027.1:0-360964 GCA_963774345.1 uncultured Alphaproteobacteria bacterium | reverse complement strand
GTCGACATCGGCAAGGAGGTTTTTCACCTGGTCGGGTTTGACGTCGATGGGAACATCGCCTTCCGCAGTAAGATCAGGCGATAGGGTCTCAAAGATGCGTTCGAGAAGCTGCGACCACGCACCGTCGGCATGGAAGCTTGGCTGAGCGCGCACTTCGTCAGCAGGGTACTCCGTGGATTGGGACACGAGCCGCGGATCATTCGCCGCTTATTACCGGTTTGAGCAACGGCTAATTGCGCCGCGAGCAAAAGGCGATGCGCGGCAGGCGGTCAGGGGTCGGAACCGCCGAATTGGATGACCTCGCCTCTGCTCCGGCACAGCTTTGCTGTCGTCATCCGTAAGAGGGACAACGTGATCGGCCCGCGAATTGCTCGTATGTGTGCCGACCCGAAATAGGTGAAAGTGCTGGTCATCGAATTGGCGGGATCGGTCATCAATGACTGGCCGCGAATGAGATTATCTCTCGTCGGACGGGCGGGCCGAAGCAGCGTGATCGTCGTCTCTTCGTCGCGGTGCATCAGGCGGCTATACCCCTCGACATCGGCGACCTCACTTTTTTTTTTGTGCAAGGCGTCTTTCAAGCTCCGCTGCCTCCATCACGGACCTCGCTTGCGTTTTTGGGCTATGCGAATCGAACGCCGCCAGGGAACTTTGCTTTCCCAAATTTTATTTGCCATTTAGGCACTTGGGGGTCTTGCGCGCGGCCGGCGTGCACGCGACCCTGTAACGTGTACGGGGTCGAGCGTGATGATAAATCTCACGGCGGGCAATCGGTCACCGAAGGCGGTGCCGGCCATCCTTGGGATAGGCCTCATTCTTGTCCCCTTGCTCGCCGCTCACGCCGCTGAAGGCCCTGCGCGCGGCCCCTCCGAGATTGTATTCCTCTGTCAAAGAATCGCCCTGTGGTCCGGCCGGCTGGCGGGCGAGGTCATGCAACGCATCGGCGAGCCGCGGAACGGTCAGTGATCGCCGGCATCTGCTTGGGCCCTCGGTCCTGGGTGCCCTCTGGCCCGCGGCCAGCAGGCGCTATTTCGACGGAGCGCTGATCAGAAAGCGATGATCGATGCAGTGGCGCAGCTCGCGTCTGCTCCTGCCGCCGCTGACCGGATGGAGACCGATCTGTCGGTCGTGCGGCGCACGCGGCGCGCGGCGTTCAGCATCTCTATCTGCGGCATCGCCTTGCCGTTCATGCGGCGGTCTCGCGATTGGCGAGCTGAGCTGCCGGACACCGATGCTGCCCGACGAAGCAAGCGGCTAACCACCGACTTCGTTCCTCGGCGTCGCGCTGTCGATCTCCTTCCGGTCAAGATCGTGGCGATGGTGGGCGAGAGGTCGGCTTTCTGCGCCGGACGATCGGGCAGGTCATCGTCGCCGCCGCGATCATCGACGATACGATCGGGCTAGACATCATGTCGGTCGTCTTCGGCTCTTGCGTCACATCGCGACCATCGATCTGTGGTCGCTGGGCCAAGCCTGGCTGGCACAGCCCTGTTCCTCGGGGTCAGCTTTACCGTCGGGCGAGAGATCGTCTTTCGGCTGAACCGCTGGGCCAACGATCGTTTCGTCAGCGAGCTGCTCGTCATCACGACCATCCTCGTGATCACTGGACTGATGGCGTTGACGACCAACGCGATCGGCGTCCACACCGTGCTGGGCGCCTTCGTCGCCGGGATCCTTGATCGGCCAGTCCCCGATCCTCACCAGACACATCGACGAGCAGGTACGCGGCCTCATCGTCGCCCTCTTCATGCCGGTTTTTTTCGGGCTTGCCGGATTGACCACGAACCTCGCGGTCCTTGCGAACACCGATTTGTTACTTCTGACGATCGGTCTGATCGTGATTGCAAGCCTGGGCAAGTTCAGCGGGGCGTTTCTCGGTGGCCGTCTGGGCGGGATGTCCTGGGCCGAGTTGATCGCGCTTGGCTGCGGCATGAACGCACGCGGTTCGACCGAAGTCATCGTCGCCACCATCGGGTTGTCGATGGGGGTGCTCAATCAGGACCTCTTTACCACCATCGTCGCGATGGCGGTGGTGACGACGATGTCGATGCCCCCTTTGTTACGTTGGGCGCTCGGCCGGCTGCATATCACCGAGGAGGAGGCCGACCGGCTCAAGCGCGAGGAGCTTGAGGCAACGGGATGTCGCGCCACAGATCGAGCGGATGCTGGTCGCCGTAGACGCGAGTCCAAGCGGGCAATTCGCGTTGCAGCTGGTCGGGCTGCTCGCCGGCGCCCGGCGGATGGCCACGACGGTCATTCACTTCGACTATGCCTCGCTGGAAGAGCCGCACGAGGGCGAACGGCAAGCCGCGCGAACCAGAGCAGTCATCAACGAGAACATCGCGGAAGGCGACAAAGTAGGCCAGCAGAAGGGCGGCATGGTCGCCCCTGTCACTACACGCATCGAGAGGCCGGACGAAGCCGCGATCGTAACGGAAGCGGAAAGGGGTTACGGTTTTCTGGTGATCGGGCGCGAGCCCGCTTCTGAGGGAGGCCAGTTCCACAAGCAGATCGGCGCCAGTGCCGTCGCGTTCTCGGGGCCGTTCGCCGTCACCATCGCCCGCGGCACCGATCGTCTGGAAACGCTCCGCCCCGGCCGGAGCATCCTCGTCCCCGTCACCGGGACCGCCACGTCCCGCCGTGGCGCGGAATTCGCGATCGCCTTGGCGCAGGCCTCACGCGGATCGGTGACGACACTCCATTTCGTTGCCCGGTCCCAGGGTCCGGCCGCCGCGCGGTCCTGGCGGAGCGAGCTGGGAGCCGCGATTGCGCCGATGGCGAGCGCAGATGCCGTCATCGGCGAAATCGTCAGGCTCGGTGAACCTTACGGGGTCGCCGTGAAGCCTGCAGTGCAAAGCGCTGGCACCTCGCAGAACGCGATCCTTCATCAGATCAAGTCCGGCCGCCACAACCTTGTCGTCATGGGCGTTAGTATACGCCCGGGCGAGCAGCTCGACTTCGGCCAGACGGCCGCTGAGTTACTGGATAAGGCCGAATGCTCGCTGATGTTCGTGGTCAGCGAGCCTATGCCGACCGTCGCCGGGACACCCGCAACGTTAGAGCGTGAACCAAGCAACGGGTGATGCCGGCCGCAATGAGGGCCGTCGAGGACATAAGGTGTTTTAGTTCAGGGGTTGAACTAACTCCTTGCCCGCTGCCGCAGCGAACGGCTGGTTTCGGCGCGACTTTGCCGCTGACCGTGGCGCCGGCGAAGGACGGCTGTCCACCCACCCCGGTGGTTCGCACCGGCCGCCGCTGACATGGGGTTTGCGCCCGATTCCGGCCGTTCGGATGCCTACGAGTGAAAGAATCAAGTCGACCCCTTTTCGAACCTTCGGGCCGGTCGATAAATCAACGAGTTCGTACGCGGGGTCAACCGCGTAGGGTCGTGTATCAAGAGTTGGCCTCCAGGCCCTCAGCTCCGCTTCGACCGATTGTGAAAAACTCCGCGGGCGGATTCCGCTAGAAATATTCGGTCTCGCCAGCGTCTGCCGGTGCATTAATTTAAGGATAGATCCGTTGGATAACTGGACTTGGGGTTTGTCGCTTATAGCGCTGACCATAGCAATCCACGCGGCAGGTGTGACGTTCATGGTCTCCGTGCTGCACGCCATTCGGATTTGGCTGGAGAGCCGGAGTTTTGGCTTACCGCAGGTGGTCGCGATCGCGATTGGCGCGATCACTGCGATGGGACTACTGCTGGCTGTCTTACATGGGATAGAGGCTGCGTTCTGGGCGGCAGCGTATGTGTGGCTTGGAGCTCTCGACTCGCCTGAAGCCGCAATCCTTTACTCCGTCGACTCGATGGCCACACGAGGCGCTTCGGGGCTCATGCTGCAACCGCATTGGAGAATGATGGGCGCGCTCGAGGCGGCCGACGGCATGCTACTGTTCGGTATCAGCACGGCCTTCATTTTCACGGTCATGCAGTTCTACTATCAACATCTCGTGTTTCTTGGGCGTCCAGGCGGCGGCGCGGTCAAAGGCGGATAAACATCAATCTGTAAAATCCAGGTCAACCGATCGATACGTCGACCACCGGACCAGTGCGAATGGCTGCTCCCGACGCAGATGCTCCGATAGCGACATCAATCGGGAATGGCCGGATTCCACCGAGGCTGTTCTCTAATCGGGGCGCCTGGGTCAAGTTCGGTGTGAAACGCTGGTCTTTGCCGGGGTCATGGTTCTCTCCGGGGTCGGTTGCCCGCCCCATGATGGGTGTCAGGGGTGTGACGCCGCGAGGTGTGAAGCGGTCTGACCGGACATATGCCCAGTCGACCTACAGCCTCTGCGCGGTCGTCCGCACCCGCCGTCCCGGCAAGGACAGCGCCTCCGCCGGAGCGGAGCTGGTATGGCGGATCGCGCGTCAGGCGGCCTTTTCGCGCGTCCACCAGAACTCGGTACCGTCGGTCCAAATGCAATGCAGGATGACGGCAATCTTGCGAGCGACCGCGATGCGCGCCTTCCTGGCGCCGATCCGCTTCGCCAAGCGCATGCCCCAGGCTTTCAACGGCGAGAACCGCTGAACCCTGGTCAGCAGCACGTGGGCCGCCTCGTAGAGGCAGGTGCGGGTGAAGGTGTCACCGCACTTCGAGATGCGCCCCTGCCTGTCCGTCTCACCGGACTGATAGCGTGTCGGCGTCAGGCCGAGATACGGGCCGACGTCGCGCGCGTGCTTGAAGCGGCTCGGGTCATCTACGGAGGATAGGAAAGCCAGCGCGGTGATCGGTCCCGGTCCCACGTCATAAAGCCCATCTCTCTACATCATTGAAAGATAAGGGTCGGATGATCTGGAGTTGATGATGATGGACCTTTGCGGGACGTCTTGACGCGTTCGACCAGGTCGTGACCCTCGATATCCCGTCGCTTGATCACCCAGGGCGCGCCTTTGCAGTACTGCTCGGCAGGGATGATGCCAGCCCGGATCCAGCGGAGCACCGTCAGGGGGCTCAGATCAAGCATCTTGGCCGCTTCAGTCAACGTTATTTCGCCACGCTCGGCCCACTCGCCGTCGACGTAGACTGCAATGCAGTGCGTGTTGCGGAAGCCACGTACACGCGACTGCGTCCATCCGTTCAGCCGGCCGGTTCGCTTCCCGGTTCGGTTGAGCATGCCGGCAATGGCCTTGTCGGGCATTAATCGCGCGCATGCTCGGATCAGGTCCGTCGTTTCGGGCTCGACGGCCCAACGCGTCTCGACCTCTCCGGTTCTTCCGCACCGTGAGGTGGGTGTGATCGCCGCCCTGCCAATGTAACAGCAGCCGGATTTGATCATCCTCTGCATGCGCCACGACCTCGCGCAACACAGCGCGGATGATACGCTTGCGGGTGACGGCGGTCGCGGCCGGATGATGCCAGGCCGCCTCCAGATCGGCACCCATTCGCAGCAAACGCTGACGCTCCTCGGCACCCAGAACCGCCGGGCGCTGTCGGACCAGCGCCTCCAGCTCCTTCTCCAGCTGGTCTACGGCCGCGAGGGCGGCATTCCATCGCCGCTCGAGTTCGCCAGCGACCAGACGATTGTCAGGATCGACCGCATCATATTGCCGGCGCGCCCTAGCCGCCTCGTATCGCGCCTGTTCGAGCACCAGTTCGATCTGGCGCTGTTTCTCGCCAGCTTGGTGCTCGCCGTCCGTGATCACACGGATCGCCGCCTCAACGCCGAGCGGCTGGAGCAATCGCACGATCTCGGCTCCCACCGCCTGGTCAACCCGCAGAGCGCCGAACGAGATACAGGGGGCGGCCTCAGGGTTGCTCCGGGTCGCGTCGCAATGATAACGACCGATGTCGCCCTTCGTACCGTTGTAGCTGACAAGCAATCTGCGTCCGCAATGGCCGCAGCGCAGCAGGCCAGCGAGCAAAGCCTCCCCCTTGCGCACCGCGCCGCGCACCATCGTGCCTTTGCCTGGATTGCCGGATATAGATGAAGGCGCCGCGCGCCAGATGGTCAGGCGTGATCTTCATTGTTAGCCTCCGCCTCAGCGATGACAGCCAGCGTCTCCGCCAGAAGCGCGCTCACCAGTCGCAGCAGCTTCGTCCGCTCCGACGCTGCTATCGGCACCGGTGGATCCTTGGGCGCGAAGAGGTCGGGTTGGCGATGGCTCGGCTGCGGACGCGGCATGCTCGTCTCCTTCGCGACGGGAATTGTCGCGCAGCAAGCTTTGCCAGGCATCGAGCTCGAGGCGCAGTTCGCGCAAACACTCCAGTGTGAGACGCGGAGTCTTTGTGACCGTCATCGCCGCTGCGCGATCCTCCGTCATCCAGATCGGTAAGTGCGCCAGCGTGCCGTCCGGTTGGCGGACGATCAGGGCAACCTCGTCGCCATGCCGATTGCGCCCGGTAACAATGACCGTTTCGCCGCAACGGGGATGAAATCGGTAACGGATAGTCACCTCACCCGACTGATAGTGAGCACTATGAAGCTGCCTCGCCGACACCTGGCACGCTCATGAGGCGCTTCAAGGTAGGCTCGGTGTGGACGAGGTGACGAATGTCGCGATCGATAGCAGCGATCTGCGACAGTCACATGCCGACGCACTTCGGCCAGTTTGGCGACCAAGCCGCTCATCACCGGATGCCCTGCGGCCAGTTTCTCGGCGCGTTGGATCAGTGTGTCCTTGTTGCCCGTTCCAAGGATCAGGCCAAACGTCTTCAATATGCCGCGGATCTGAGCGTCGAGTTCACTGCGCATCGTCACGAGCTGATGACGGGCACCGAGGATCGTCCGGTGCTCGTGCGAGGTGACGCTTTTGGCGTGCACCTCGCGATACCAGCCCATCCGCAGCATGTCGGCCAAACCTCGGGCATCGCTGCGGTCCGACTTCGTAGGCCGCATCGACAGCGCGGCGTGGGCATGTCGCGCATCCATGCATACGACCGGCAACCCTGCAGAGGCCAGCGCATGAAACAACCAGGGCGAGGTAGAGCCCGTTTCCAGCCCGACCTGCATCACCTGCGGCGCCTTGCTTCTGATCAGCTCAACCAGGGTCGCCGGTTCAGCTGCGGTTTTGCCTTCGAAGACAATGTCTCCGTTGCTGTCGATAATGCAGATGCTGATCTCCTTCAGCGACACGTCCAGCGCGGCGTACTGCTCCATGGCGGCATCTCCCGAGGCTCTATGGTTGGGCCGATCCTACTAAGCCCAATGTCGGGGGAAGTGCTCGCCCCGACTACCCCAGGTGTGAAAACGCCGGAAGACCTGGTTAGTACGCAACAAAAGAATCGAGGACGTAATCTTAGTGAATCTTTGATGCGCGTGGAGTAGTATTCCTTGAATCAATCTTGCGCCGAGGTGACCCACAAGATGGTTTTCACACGGCCTCCACCCGACCCGGCAGTTCGCACCGGCTGCCCCTGACATCGGGTTTCGCCCCGAAACCAGCCGTTCGCCTGTCATGGGTCGAAGAGCGTCTGGCGCTTGTAGATACCGGATCCTTTCCCGGTCGGGTGGTACACCGCGCGTTATGTTCTTCGCATTTCGGTGCCCATCTCCGCGGAAAAATCGCGCATCTTTTCACTGAGCTGATATGCGATGTCATCCAGCTTTCTCGCCACTTCTTGCGATTTACTGATCATTTGAAAGGCGCACTTTACCACGATGTAACCGCCATTCGTCGCGAGAATGGATTTGTATTCGTCGACATAGGCCGCTAACCGACCATCCTCTGCAAGGATTTCGAGCGCCGCTTTGGCAGGATCGGAGAAATCGAAAGCAATGAAATTCAGTAACCGCAAAGCCCTGGCTTCCACCTCATCGAGCCGATTCCATTGAGCCGGCCGTTTCAGTCGCTCCCAGCCTGCATCGCCCAGTTCCAGAAACTTGAGCGGGCTCGCAAAATTCACGACGGCGACAGATCCGCCCAATTGCCAGATGCGTGCAGCGATCTGCTCCGGCACATCGTCCAACCTTCCGCAATATTTCCGAGAGACAGGGCCTATTTGCGACTGAAGGCCGTCAGAACTGTCTCGCGTTTCGTGGATCGAAACCATCAAACCCATTTGGTCAAGCGCTGCCCACATCTTATCGACGGCTCTATGTAAACCCACTTCGATCGCCCGAGGATCATTCCTGGCGGCGCCGAGTGCGTCGCGCACATGGTATCCGCTGTGCGACCAATGGACGATGTCGGCGGTTTTTCCGGGCGGCATGAGCGCATCGCGGCCGGAAAACAAATCGGCATCGGTAGCAACGGGAGCCTGCGCCAATCTCAGTTTTCCATCCTCTGCCGCCCTTTGCATTTTCCTTGCGGCCGTCATCGCATAGGTTTCGCCCGTCTCTCTGGCAATGCCATCGCGATAATCCGTACAATAAAATGCCATACCCTTTGGTAAGAACCTCGCGATTTGCGATGTCCATGCCACGCTGTAATCACCAGGCCCACAACTTACGTCCAGTACCACTGTTGGAGCGTCTTGCTTTATTGCTACACCCTGGAGCGCAAACAGGCTGAACGCCTCACGCAGCAGAATTGCCTGCAAGATTTTTTGACCGTTGCCCGCCGATTTCAAGAATTCGGCGAAGCAGGTGTCGTAATCCCGTATTTGAACGGATAATTCATCCCGATCACCGAGCTGCATCTTGGTCACCCCGGGAATGACTTGCGCGCCGCGCGGTGCTGCGCTTCGATCCCGAATTTGGCGGATGGAATTGACCATGTCTATCGGTATCGGAGGGTTCGTGTAGCAGGCTCGAGGTTATTAACCAGGACGATCGGTAGTACCATTGGCGCTTTCACCCTGTTCGTCGCTTCGGGCATTCGAGCTTACTTCTCCAGCTTGTGAGGGCGTCTAGCCTGACGGGCTCGCGCTGCGGCCACGGGAGGGGCGGGGATGAGCACCACCCTTACGTTGAGCGATCTCGCTGGACGACGCGAGATCGAAACCGACGCTTTGCCCCCCAGCCGGGCCGCGTGCGGCGACACCAAGTAAGGAGTTTATGTCGCGTGACCGAACGTTTCGCCAGTTGAACCTGCGGCAAACTGCGGCTCAGTTGCCAAGGAGAACCTGCGCGTTTCGATGTGCCATTGTCTTGACTGCCAGCGCCGGACAGGGTGCTCATTCAGCATGGCCGCATTTTTCGAGCGTAGCGCGGTGACGTTGTTGATGGCGCCTAGAAGACCTTCACCCGCAACTCGCTCATAGGAAAGGACGTGATCTTCCACTCTCTTTCCGAGTGCGGATCGACCGTGTTTTGGGAGCCGGAGCGCATGCCGCAGCTGATCGGCGTCGGCGCGTTTGCTGACCCTTCGTTCCCGCCGCCGGAACGATCCGTGTTCACAACACACAAGCATGGCTGGCTAAGTCTCCTGGAGAAGATGCCAGCTTGCGCTATTATGAGACCGCGCCCGGACGCTAAGTATGAGATTAGTTGCAGCCGATTGCCGGATTCGGCCGCGTGCAGTGGCCAGGATGTCACCAAAAAGCGGAGGGGGTATGCGGGAGACCCTGGAACGTCGGATCGATCAGGCAATGGGCCGCATGGCGGCGGACCTGGTCGTGCGCAACGCACGCATCCTCGATCTTGCAACCGGTGTGTTTCATTCTGGTGATATCGCGATCTGCGGTGAGATGATCGTCGGCACCGGCGACAGCTACCGCGGAGTGCGCGAAATCGACGCCGGCGGCCGCATCGCGGTTCCGGGCTTCATCGACAGCCACGTACATTGCGAAAGCACGCTCGTCGTCCCCGGCGAGTTCGACCGCTGCGTGCTGACCCGTGGCACGACCACGGCGATTTGCGATCCGCACGAGATCTGCAACGTGCTCGGCTTGGCCGGCCTGCGCTATTTCCTCGACAGTGCGCTCGGTACTGCGATGGATTTGCGCGTGCAGCTCTCCTCCTGCGTGCCGGCGACGGCGCTCGAGACTTCTGGCGCCCGACTCGGCGCAGCCGAGCTCGTGGCCTACCGCAATCATCCCAAGGTGATCGGGCTCGCCGAGTTCATGAACGTGCCGGGGGTGCTGAACAAAGACCCCGAGTGCCTCGACAAGCTGGCGGCGTTCCAGGGCGCGCATATCGATGGTCACGCGCCGTTGCTGTCCGGCCGATCCCTGAACGCCTATCTTGCCTGCGGTGTGCGCAACTGCCACGAGACCACCAGTCTCGATGAAGGCCGCGAAAAGCTTTCGAAGGGCATGCAGGTGCTGATCCGCGAGGGCACGGCCTCCCAGGATCTCACGGCGCTGGCCCCGCTGATCGATGAGTTCACCTCGCCGTTTCTCGGCTTCTGCACCGACGACCGCAACCCCTTGGACATTCACGAGGAGGGGCATATAGATCATCTGGTGCGCCGGGCGATCGCGCTCGGCGCCCCGGCAGCCGCGGTCTATCGCACCGCGAGCTGGTCGGCGGCCCGCGGCTTTGGATTGCGCGATCGCGGC
The DNA here is from genome assembly GCA_963774345.1 of uncultured Alphaproteobacteria bacterium. Classification (GTDB taxonomy): domain Bacteria; phylum Pseudomonadota; class Alphaproteobacteria; order ATCC43930; family CGMCC-115725; genus AP-15. Next base: position 350,585 of record CAVZFB010000027.1, on the reverse strand, counting down.
CTCGTGGCGCCGGGCTATCTCGCCGACATCCTGCTGCTCGACGATCTGACATCCTGCGCGGTGCATATGGTGCTGCGGCGCGGCCTACCGGTTACGGAACAGGCGTTCCAAGATCGTGTCTTGCCGCCACCGCCCGCCGGCAATTCGGTGCGGTTGCCCGCCGTGACCGCACGAACCTTCGCGGCTCCCGCGCCCGGCCCATCCACCCCGGTAATCGGCATCATTCCGGGGAAGATCCTGACCGAGCGTCTGCAAGCCGACCTGCCGTTTCGCGGCGGAGAGCGGCATGCCGATCCGGCGCGCGATCTGTTGAAGGTGTGCGTGCTGGAGCGGCACGGGCGCAATGGCAATGTCGGCCGCGGCTTTGTCAAAGGCTTTGGTCTGGAGCGAGGGGCCTTGGCCTCGTCCGTCGGGCACGACAGCCACAATCTCTGCGCCCTCGGCGCAAGCGACGAGGACATGGCGCTTGCGGTCAACCGCGTGATCGAGCTCAGCGGCGGTTTTGTCGCGGTCCGCGACGGACAGGTGACAGCGGAACTCCCCTTGCCGATTGCCGGCCTGATGAGCGGCGGGTCGGCCGAAATGGTCCGCCCCGCGGTCGCCACCCTGAGGGATGCAGTTCGCGCGATGGGCTGCCCGCTTGCAGGTCCCCTGCTGCAGCTCTCCTTTCTGCCGCTGCCGGTCATCCCGCATCTAAAGATCACCGACCGTGGGCTAGTCGATGTCGATCGCTTTGAGCTGATCGATCCGTAAAAAGTACCCTCGCGCGTCACGGCGAAGGACTGCTTCCCACCCGACCTCGTAGTTTAGGGCGATGGTCATGAACGGCGCGTTTTGTCGGCGGTAACGGTCGTTGGTGGACGTGCGCAAACTCCACGCCCCGGAGCGTCGCGGCCCCGCTTGTCGCGGAGCCGTGACCTCTCTACTCAGTTCACAGCTCGATCTGCTCGGAGATGCTGAGCGCATCATCGACCTCGATGCCGAGGTACCGCACCGTGCTTTCGAGCTTCGTGTGCCCGAGGAGCAGTTGGACGGCTCGCAGATTGCCCGTCTTCTTGTAGATCTGAGCCGCCTTTGTCCGCCTCATTGAATGCGTGCCGTAGGCGGAGCTTTCAAGCCCGGCGCTCTCGACCCAGGTGTGGACGATCCGCGCATATTGGCGTGTCGACAGGTGGGGCTGCGCGCGGAACCGGCTCGGGAAGAGGTATTGCCCGTTCCTCGCGTCGACTTCAGGAAGCCAGTCTCGGATCGAGGATCGGGTCTGCTCGGTGATTTCGAACTGAACCGGGCGGCCTGTCTTCTTCTGAATCACCGTGGCGCGGTCTCGAACCCGGCCGCCGGCGCAAACATCGTCAACTTGTAACCGCACGAGATCGCAGCCTCTGAGCTTGCTATCGATGGCAAGATTAAACAAAGCGAGGTCGCGGGCTCGGTGCCCCAACTGAAGCCGAACCCGGATCGCCCAAACGTCCTTTGGCTTCAGCGGACGCTTCTGCCCGGTGAGACGGCCTTTGTTCCAGGGAACGTTCTGCATGATCGCCTCCGTCGAGCCGACCGCCCCTCCCCAGCACCCGCCGATCAGCGGGCGAGGCAAATCTACCGGAATGACGGGTCAGGGCATCTCTCCGACTTTTAGTCCGGGCACGCCCGCCTACCGAGCCCGACCCACAACGGCCGCTCAGGCTTGGCAGGCGCAACTGGTCTTCATGCCCGATTCCGGACCTTCCGGCAGCCGATATGGAGGCTCAGCTGGGTAGGAAACTGGCCTTGGGAGTACACAAAAGCGCGGGTTTGCGGGCGCAAGAATGTCGAGATCAAATCGGTCAAGGTCTTCGATCTGGAGGTATGAGAGGCATTCGAATATCGACGCGCGGATTTGCTGGGGGCACTTAATGCTGGTCAGCCCTGATCGTGGGTTAGGCTCGAAGTGTGATTACCAGCGGGATGCGTTGGCGACCGGAATCGTCCGGGGTAGATATGACGGTGACCTCTCCGAGATTTATGAGAGTCTATGATGCTGAACGGCTAAAGACTGCGCTGAGAGCCGTAGGGCCGCCGCTGTTGTTTGGCTTCCGGCTATGGGCGTCGGTGTGCCTCGCGCTCTATGTCGCATTCTGGCTCGAGCTCGACAACGCGTTTTGGGCCGGTTACACGGCAGTGACCGTATCTCAACCGCATTTAGGAGTTTCGCTGCGCAAAGGGTGGTTCCGTATGGTCGGCACGGTCGTGGGTGCGGCGGCGGTCGTAGCGCTCACGGCATGGTTTCCGCAGGACCGCCGGCCGTTTCTGATGGGCTTGGCGCTGTGGGGAGCCGGCTGCGCTCTAGTCGCGACACTCCTGAAAAATTTTGCTGCCTACGCGGCCGCACTGGCCGGCTATACGGTCGCGATAATCGCCAGCGACGAGCTTGGCGCGACCGGTGGGCCGGATGCCAGCTCCTTCATGCTCGCAATCACCCGCGCCAGTGAAATCTGCATCGGCATCGTTTCTGCGGGAGTCATCCTTGCCGCAACCGATTTGGGCGGCGCCCGCCGCCGGCTGGCTACGCTTCTTTCCGGCATCTCATACGAGATTTCCGGGCGGTTCACCCGCACGTTGGCGATGGCGGAAACCGATTTCGACGACACGCAGCGGGTGCGACGCGAGCTCGCCCGACGCGTCATTGCGCTCGAGCCGATCATCGACGAAGCCTTCGGCGAGTTATTGCAATTGCGCTATCACTCACCGGTGTTGCAGGCGGCCGTCGATGGTTTATTCGCGGCTTTGTCGAGCTGGCGCGCAGTCTCCGTCCATCTGAGGAGTCTGTCGGCCGACCGGGCTCAGCGGGGCACGCACGCCGTGCTCAAACAAGTGCCGGAAGAACTGCGATCCGCGACGGAGAATGGCGGCTTTGGATCTGGGTCCGGGGCGGGCCCGGCACGCTGGATCGCCGATCCCGTCGGCCTGCGCCGGATCTGCGACCGGGCAGTGCGGCGGTTGATAGCATTACCGCCCGCCAGCCCGTCGCTGCGGCTGCTCGCGGACCAAACGGCCGAAGCGCTGGCGGGCATCTCCCACGCGCTGAACGGGCTGGCCCTGCTCGTCGCGGATTCTGCGCGGCCAACGCTCCGGCGCGGCAGCGTTCGGCTCCGCGCGCCCGATTGGCTTCCTGCTCTCGTCAATGCCGGGCGCGCCTTCGTCGTGATCGGCGCCGCCGACCTGTTCTGGATCGTGACCGGATGGCCGAACGGCGCCTCGGCTGTCGCCTGGGCTGCAATCGGCGTGATCCTGCTGGCGCTGCGAGCGGACCACGCTTACGATGCCGCGATTGTTTACATGCTTGGCACGGGCTTAGCCGTGGCATTTGCGGCCTTGGTCAAATTCGCCGTGTTGCCTCAGGTGGTCACCTATTTCGGGTTCAGCATTATTATCGGCCTTTACCTCGTGCCTACCGGTGCACTGATTGCCCAGCCGAGGCATCCGGCATTATTCACCGCGATGGCCGCGAATTTCGTGCCGCTGCTGGCCCCCACCAACGAGATGAACTACGATGCCGAACAGTTCTACAATGGCGCGCTCGCTATCGTCGCAGGCTTGACCGCCGCTACGCTGTCTTTTCGGTTGATCCCTCCGCTGTCGCCGGCATTTCGGTCGCGTCGGTTGTTGGCGCTGACCTTGCGCGATCTGCGTCGGCTCGCGACGGGTCCGATCCCGCGAACGCCCGCGGACTGGGAAGGCCATATGTACAGCCGGCTCTCAGCATTGCCGGATCGTGCCGAACCACTGCAGCGTTCGCAGCTTTTGGCAGCCCTGTCGGTAGGTACCAAAATCATCCAGCTTCGCCGCATTACGCAGCGGCTGAATCTACAATCCGAGCTCGATGCGGCGCTCGAATCCATAGTGTGGGGCGACAGCGCAGCCGCAGTCTCACGCCTTGCCGCGCTCGACAAGACGCTCGCCACGCGTCCAGGCGCCGCCGCTCTTCGGGCGCGCAGCAGCATCGTTGCGATGTCGGAGGCGCTTGGCCAACATGCGGTCTATTTCGACGCGGGAGGGTTCCGGTGAGGTTCACCGAAATCAACCTGTTCGGCGTCTATGTCGCGCCGATGTCGTCGATGATGGGTTGTCCCCTGGGCGGCGACGATCGGACTGCGTTGGTCGCTGCCCGTTTCGGCCTGACGCAATACGTTCTTCTCGCGCAACGCCATCGGGGCCGCGTTGCGGCTCGGAAGGCGTCGACGCCGAAGTACTCTGGCGATTGCCTAATCGCCGAGCGATTTTGCGGCGACCGCGGTTCGTATCACGGCGGTTCCAATGTCGAATGACAGCTTCCGGCGCGTCTCGCTCATTCCCGTGCGTCCCGGCGATGTCTCCTTTCTGATCTCATAGCCGGCGCTCAGGCTCGGCGGCGCGAACCGCCCTTCATGCCCCAATCCGCCCATTCACGACCGTCGCCGCGGAGGCTCGAAGCCGCATTCAACGGAATGCCGACTTGACCTCCCGCGCCAGTAGTCGGATCGCCTCCCGTTCCGCCCCGTGATCTGCCAGGCCCGCGCAATTGGTTTCCAACTGCACGCCCGACAGCCCGATGTCGCGTTGCAGGTCTTTCAACTTGCCCACCACCGTATCGGGTGAGCCAATGAACACCGAACCGCGCAATGTTTCCTCGAGCGTGATTTCAGTGAGGCGCTGCGAGGTTTTCCAGCGCGGGTGGTCTGGCGGGCTGTTTTGCCGACGAGAGGAGTTGGCGAGCAGGCGGCTTTGGTTCTGGAAATGCCGCATCAGCGTCGGCCCGTAGGCTTCCTGGGCCGCCGCATCGGTTTTGGCGACGAAACCGGGGCAACGGAGATAAACGGGTGCCTCCCCGGGATGTCCCGCGTCGGTCCAGGCTTTGCGGTAGACGTCGATGTGCTGCTTGAACAGCCGCGCATCTTCGTGCCGCACCGACAGGAACAGGCCTTGGCCCGCTTTGCCGGCCGCGGGGAATGTTTCGACGCTCACCGCCGCGATGCGGATTTCGGGCGTCGGTTGTTGCACCGGCTGCGGCACGACCGTGACGTCTTGGATGTCGTAAAACTTGCCCTTGTAGGAGAAATTGTCTTCCTGCCAGGCGCGCTGGATGATCTCGAGACACTCAATCTCGCGGTCCTTGCTTTCGGAATAGGCGATGTTCAGCGCCTCATAGGTCTTCACGACGCCGCTGCGCCCGACGCCGAAGATCAGTCGGCCCTTGGAGACGTGGTCCAAGGTCGCGGCTTCCTCGGCGATGCGAAGCGGGTTCGCCAGCGGAAGCACTTGCACGCTGGTTCCGATCCTGATCCTTTCGGTGCGGGCTGCGATCGCGGTACCAAGGACCAGCGGGCTGGCGGCGAGGGCGCGCCGTTTGTCGAAATGCAGTTCCGCGAGCCACATCACGTCGAGGCCGTATTCCTCGCTGGCGTCGACGATGTCGAACCCCGCGGCGAAGCATTCGGCCTGGCTGTGGCCCGGCAGCACCGGAAACTCGTGATAGATACCTAATTCCATTGAATGGGACCTTCCCCGAACGCGGTCGTCTTATCCGACATTCACCAGATTGCCAGCGGCGTCGACGCCACGGTTGCTGTCTGGAGCGTTTTGAGCAATCGCAAATCGCGCGTTTGCATACCCGACAGGGCCACCGTCGGCCGTTGACTGGCCCCGCCGCGCTGTATCGCGACAAACCTGGCGCCGAGCCGAGGTCCGATAAGCAGGTATAGGCTTGGCTCGGGGAAGTTGGACATTGCGGTGCTCCGCAAATTTTTCTTTCTTAATAGCGGCATGCTGCCCGGTTCGATATAGCCGGGTTCAGCCCTTTGGGCTGCCCCAGAATGACGGAACTTAGGTTCTTCCGGCATTTGCACTCAGCGCCCGCCACACGCGCTCGGGGGTGGCGGGCATGTCGATATTGGCGCCGGCATCAGCGACCGCGTTCATCACAGCGGCAAGCGAGGCCGTCGTACCAGCCTCGCCGACGCCCTTGACGCCGAGCGGGTTGGTCGTGCAGCGCACCGGGTGCAGCAGACTGACGATATCGGGCAGATCGTCGGCGCGCGGCATCGCGTAGTCCATGAACGAGCCAGCGACGAGCTGGCCGCTCGCATCGTCGTAGTGACCCCATTCCAGCAGCGCCTGGCCGACGCCTTGCGCGACCCCGCCCTGCACCTGCCCCTCAACCAGCACCGGCTGCAGCACCCGGCCGCAATCATCGACACAGGTATAGGCGGCAAGCGTCGTGCGCCCGGTGGCGGGGTCGATCTCGACCTCGGCGACCTGGACGCCGTTGGGGAAAGACGGCGCGGCGTCAAACGAGCTTTTCGCATCGAGGCTGTCGCCGAGCTGCTTGGCGCGCTGCGCCAGCTCGAAGAGCGTGATGTTGCGGTCGGTGCCGGCAATCTCGAATGCACCGCCGCGATATTGGATGTCGGCTTCCGCAGCTTCGAGGAGATGCGCAGCAAGGCGCTTCCCATTTTCGATCACGGCGTCGAGCGCCGTGGCGATCGCGCCGCCGACCGACATCGTCGAGCGCGAGGCGACTGCAGCGGCGCTCGGCACCTCGTCGTCACTGTCGCCATGCGCGACCTCAATGATCTCGGCCGGGATGCCGAGGTAATCGGCCACCGAGGCGGCGATAGACCGTGCGGTGCCCCTGCCCGCTCGCCTGCACGCCGATCGCCAGCAGAAGCTTGCTGGAGCCGGGAAAGGCGACGGCGGCGCCCTCGCCCGGCTGGCCCCCGGCAATCTCGAGGAAGCACGAGATGCCGAGGCCGCGCCATTTGCCCGCCGTTTCCGACGTCGCCCGACGCGCCGCGAAACCCGCGACATCGGCGCTGGCGAGCGCCTCGTCGAAGACGGCCGCGAAATCGCCGCTGTCATAAGTGGTTCCGACCGCAGTCTTGTAGGGCATGCGCGCGGCTGAGATGAGGTTGCGGCGGCGGAGCTCGATGCGATCGATGCCGGTGATGCGCGCCGCCTCGTCGACCAGCCGCTCAAGGCAGTAATTCGCCTCGGGGCGCCCCGCGCCGCGGTAGGGTCCGGTCGGCACCGTGTTGGTGAAAACGCACTTGATGCGAAGACCAACCGCCGGGATGTCGTACATGCACGGCAGGCAGCGGGCGAAATTCACCGTCGCGATAAAAGCGCCGTGCGAGGTGTGGTAGGCGCCGAGCGCCGCGATACTGTCGATGTCGAGGGCGAGGAATTTGCCGTCGGCGTCCATCGCGAGGCGGCCCTCGATGATGGTGTCGCGCGCCTGGTTGTCGGTGAGGAACGCCTCCTGTCGGGTCGAACGCCAACGCACGGGGCGGCCCAACATCTTCGCCGCGAGCAGCATTGCCGGGTATTCGGGATAGCCCGAGGTACGCATGCCGAAGGCACCCCCGACGTCGCGCGACACCACGCGCAGCTTGTCGACCGGCACACCCATCGTGCGGGCAACGGCCTGGCGCATCGCGAAGGCGCTCTGCGAGGCGACGTGAAGCACGTAGCGGTCGGTTTCGGGTTCGTAGACGGCGACGCCGGTGCGTGGCTCCATCGGCGCCATGACGATGCGCTGATTGACGAGCCGGACACTTGCGATGTGGGCCGTGCCGGCAAAGATGCGGTCGAGCTCGGCGCGGTCCTCGGGTTTCGCGCCATAAGGGTGCCAGTCGACCGCGATATTGCCCGGCGCCTCAGGCCAAATTTGCGGCGCTTCGGGCACGGCGGCGTGGACGACGTCGGTGACGGCGTCGCGCGCGGCGTAATCGATCTCGACCAGCTCCGCCGCATCGAGTGCCTCGGCCTCGCTCCCGGCGACGACGAGCGCGACGGGATCGCCGACATGGCGCACGCAGTCACGGACGAGCGAGGGCCGGAGCGGCGACACCATGCCGGGGCTGCCCGGGACCGGGACCGGAACCGACACCGAGCCGATGCCGGCCGCGTCGAGAGAGGCGGCGGTCAGCACCGCGAGTACGCCCGGCGCTGCCTGGGCGGACGCAATGTCGATGCCGCGAATGTCGGCGAACGCGTGCGGTGAGCGCACAAACACACCCCAGGCCGCGCCGGCGATCGCCTCGTCATCCTGGAAATTCCCGGCACCGATCAGAAGCGGGTGATCCTCCACCCGCGGCTCGAACGCTCCGTCCATTCTATCGTTTTGCTCCGTGGCCGGTAGTTTTGATCGCCATCGACTACTTTGAACCGGCATCCGCCGGATACCCCGCGATTTCGAGGAAAGGTCGCGCCTTTGAAACCTTTGATCAACGGCAAATCGCCGTCCCCGCGAGACGAAGGGGGGTCGAAGTCACCGTGGGCGCGCTCGAAATAGCGTTTTCATCTGGGGAATGCGGGCTTACATCGAATGGGCGCGCTCGATTGGCGAACGAACGCGAAATTCGGCTGATGGTGATGGGCCAGACGGAAAACCTCGTTAGCGTCCACGGTTGTGGTGGGAAAATCGGGTGAGCGCGCGCCGGGGCGTAATGCTCCGATTACATGAAGCCCGGCGTGCGCGTGAGCGACGGGCTGGTTTAGGCCGACATGAGCAGTGGCGACCCTGTGGCCGATTGGGTGACGCGAATTCCAAAGGATTGAGTGCACGGAAACACCTTTGCGAATTTATCGTCGAGCGATCTCAATATCGAACGCCTGACGCACGACATCGCAGCGGCCACCCTGAGCGTTCACCTTGCGTGGATGGTGCAGCGCGTCAGATCACTCTTTCATGGCCGACGGCGCGCACATCCACCTCGAAATCGAGACCCTGCACCGGCGGGCGCGCGAAATGCCAGGTCAAGCCACCCGGGCTCGCCCCGCGGCGGACGATCTCGTCGGGCAGGAGCGGATGGATGTCGAAGATCGTATAGACCTGGGTCGCAGTCACCTCCGCCCAGCCAAAGCCGAGTGCCGTCATCCGCTGCTCCATCGCCCTGAGCACGAAACGTGCTTTCTCGCGCATCGCCTCAGGCGACTGGTCACCGCGCCGAATGATGCGCTCTTGATAGCTGGGGCCGCCATCGCGCGCTTCGCCGCTTCCGGCGGCGACGAAGCTGCGCGCCGTGCTGTTTGCGTCCGGCACCGTGTAGCTGAAGGCGTGAAAAGATGGGGTGGCGGGCGGGTCGATTTCCGGGCAGACATTCGAGCGGGCAACAGGGTTGACGTCGTTGCGGAAGATCCCCCAGGCGGCCAGCCGCTCGACATAGTGTCGATTGAACGCGACGAAACCGATGTCGGTAAATTGCGCCGGTGAGCGCAGCTCGCAGGCGCACAACGCGGCCGGCGGGCGGCCGATGCCGCCGAGGTAGCCTTCGATCGCATCGAAACCTTCGGTCAGCGGGACGGGCCTCATAAAGCGCGCCCGCTCGATGCGGAAGCCGGGCTCGGCAGCAACCCCGCCAGAATATTGGAACTGGTGACTGATGAAGCGGTACCCACCGGCTGGGAAAGGCTGAACGATCGACATGGCGCGGTCTCTTCTAAGCGACGAAGCGGCTTAGCATTGCGGAGCGTTTTGCTCTTGTCATCCGGCGCTGGCCGCGTTGCCGCCGCCCCGGCCCGGCAGCCGAATGCACTTAACGTTCGTAGCCTTACTCTAATTTGAAGCGCGCGGAAGTACAGCCTGCCTCGAAGGCTCTATCGTGATCCTTTGGCACGGAGGTTACGACTGGGCCACGAACGATGCGGCTGCCATCTATGAACACGATCGACCTTGTCGACCCCGAATTGCGCGATGCGCTCGCGCAATGGCCGCTGTCGCCGCTGACCGCCGAATCTTTGACGCGGCGCCGCGCCGATGCACTCGAGCTGATAGCCGCCGTTCCGAAACCGAACCTGCCCGATATCGCCGCCGGCGAGATCCATGTCGAGAGTGCGTTTGGCGCAAAGCCGATCCGCGTTCTGACCTATCGCCCGGTCGCCTCCGACGGCCCGCTGCCCGTCATCTTACACATCCATGGCGGGGGCTTCGTGATGGGCGCGCCGGAAATGAAGGATGTGGAGAACAGGCTCTTCGCGTCAGAGCTGAAATGCGCGATCTATTCCGTGGATTAACGCCTCGCGCGGAAGCGCCGCATCCGGCGCCGCTGGAGGACATCTACTCGGTGTTCGCTTGGCTGCACGCGAATGCAGACCAACTCGGGCTGGATCCAGCCCGCATCGGCATCAAGGGCGAAAGCGGAGGCGGCGGTTTCGCGGCGGCCGCCGCACTCTACGCCCGCGACCGGCAGGGACCAAAATTCGCCTTTCAGCATCTGATCTATCCGATGATCGATGACCGCACGGCGGTGCGCAAGGACCTGCATCCTTACGTCGGTGAGTTCATCTGGACGCAAGAGAACAACTGACATATCACCGAATGAAAACCCAGCACGCGGCCCCGCCGGGGTCAATGTCGTGGTACTCCTGAAGTGTACGGAATTCCCCGCAGCGGTATTGATTCAATTCCCGTTAATCGGGGGATCGGGGACATTTGCCCGACAAGCTCCCCTACGCTCTACAGAAAGCAAGTTAGAGTCCTTTAAGCCAGTTCTCGCTCAGTTGCAAAGTCAAACGGCCGGTCGTCGCGCACATAGGTCCATAACCGGCCCCGTGACATGAGGGTGTGTCGCAAACAGCACGGCGGACAACTGCATAACTGTTTTAACGAGCTTGTCCATCATAGGGCCAGTGACATCCTCTCCTTTCCTAAGGATTTTCAGCTCCGAGCCCGTGTACTCTTTGGCAAAGCCTTCGATGGCGGTCTGAATATCGGTTGCGCCGACGAGCATCCGCTCCATTTGCTCCGTCGCCGCGCGTCCATGGGCCAACAGTTGCTTCTGAATTGTCGTATCTCCACGTTCTGAGGAACGCAGGTGCCGACAATAATCGGGGAATCCTCGGCGGTGCCCTGTAGCCCGCAAACAACGGATGCGCCTTTCAATATTACCACCTGTCGGGGGTATCCGCAGAGGATGCGCATAGAGCTATAAATTGATTTGAGTGTATCTCCCTTATATGCCTCCATTGCCACGAAAGGAGCGACAACAACACGGTTCTCCGTCGAGGCGTTTAAATACTTTCTAAGTGCGCCGGTTTGCAGAAGATTGCTATCTACTACGTTGTCCATCGCCCTTACGACAGGGGGCATCATCTGGCTCACCATCCGGCGCCCTTCAACCGCGCTACTGCGCGTGAACCATAACATCCGTTCCACGACACGTGCGCTTGAGCCCCAGCGCGACCGGCCCTGGCCGCCGCCGCGACCATGCTGATCGCCCGAGCGGCCGCGATCATCGAGTCACGCGATCCCGGAAGAGCGGATGGCGCCCGGCAGGCGGGTTGGCCGTCCCAGAAAGCGCGCCGGCTTCTGCACCAACCACGCCGAGTACGGCCCGAGGAACAGATCGCCAAGCGCGCGGCGCAGCAAATAGGTGATCCGCCGTTGTGCCAGATGGTGCGGGCGGTCGTGGATCATGTGGCAACGCTGGCATAGGCTCCTGAGGTTATAGTGCCGGTTATTGCCCGGATTGTGATCGAGGTGCGCCGCTGCCAGCACGACGCGGGTGTGGCGGATTTGTGCCGTTTCGACCAGATCAGGCCAGCGCGCCGGTCGACCGCGGCCATTGCGCCAGGTGCGAAGTGTGGCGTCGAACCAACGCCCGTCGGGCAAACAGCGAACCGTCATGCCATGCGGCCGGCCACATCCTTGGCAAATGCCGGCGGCACGCTCGAACCGCACCCGTTGACTGATCTGCGGCCAATCGCTCGGATAAAACCCCCGCATTTCAGGCCTGATCGGCATCGCCACCCCCGCTTGCCCTGGCGGCAGTCGCCGGCTTGCCAAGCAGGCGATAGACACTGGCCCTCCCGATACCGAGCCGGCGCGCGATCGCCGGCTTGCGGCCGTGGTAAACGCCACGTGCCTTGGCGGCACTGATCCCCTCCAATTGCCGCTCGCGCCGCAGATTGGTCTCGAATTCGGCGAACACGCCAAGCATATCGAGAAACGCTTTGCCGGCGGCGGTGCCGGTGTCGACCGGCTGCTCGGTCGCCTTCAGCGCGACACCACTGTGGAGTTGACCCCGTTAAACCGGACACGCGACGGGTTGGGAAAGGATGTATTCGCGGGGTGAGCGATAGCCCAATCGGGAATGCGGGTGAACGGTGTTGTAGTCCTCCATCCAGCGATCGACGAGAGCAAGGGCGGCAGCGGCGTCCGGGATCGGGCTGACCCGGACGTAGTCGCGCTTGAAGGTCTTCACGAAGGCCTCGGCCATGCCGTTGCTTTCCGGGCTTTCGACCGGGGTGAAGCACGGCACGAGGTTGAGCGCCAGGGCGATCTCGATGGTCCTGTGGGCGGCGAAGATCGAGCCGTTATCGGATAAGCCACTGCACCGGGTGCGGCGCGCGGATCGTGCCGAAGCGTTGCTCGACGCAGCGAACCATCATGTCGCGGATCATCTCGCCGGAGATGCCGGCGGTTGTCGCCACCCAGCTGATCACTTCGCGGTCGTGGCAATCGAGGGCGAAGGCGACGCGCACGACCTCGCCGTTCCAGCAGGTGAACTCCAGCGCATCCGAGCACCAGCGGCAATTCGAGCGGATCGTCGCCACCTGGCCGTCATGCTCGCGCGGTCGCCGGCGTCCGGTATGGCGTTCGAGCAAGAGGCCATGCTTCTTCATCAGCCGGTAGACGCGCTTGGCGTTGACCGGGGCCAAACCGTCGGATCGCCGCTCGCGCTTTAGTAGCGCGGCGATCCGCCGGTACCCGTAGGTCGGTCGCTCGTCGACGAGAGCGGCGGATTTCGCCAGCGAGCTCAACATCGCCAGGACGTTCTTGCGGTCCACGCCGCGGTCTATTGCCGTCCCGGCGTTCGATCGACATTCGAGCGCGCGACGCCCAGCGTCTGCGCTGATCGTCTTCACCGGGTATCTCCCGGAAGCGGCGAGTGCGACAGCAAGATCGGTTTTTTTGCCCGCGCCAGGTCGAGCGCCTCCTTGAGGATCTCGACCTCCATCGTCTTGCGGCCGAGCAGCCGCTCCAGCTCGCGCACCCGCTCTTCGAGACGGCGGACCTCGGAAGCCGCCACGACGTCATCATCGGCGCGGACCGCCTCCTTGCCGCCTTCGCTCATCAGCTGCCTCCAGCGGAATACCAGGCTGGGCGAGAGCCCGTGACGGCGAGCAACATAGCTGATCGACATGCCGGGCTGCATCGTCTCGGCAACCACGGCCAGCTTCAGATCGGTCGAGAAACGCCGCCGCCGAGCGACGCCGGTGATCACTTCGACTTTCGAGAACGTGTCGGACATAGGCGTATGCCTAGGATTATCCCTAGGCCCTCCGGCTAGCGCCCGTGTCCGGTCGAAACGGGGTGCAGTTCACACTGGCCTTCAGTTCATGCACAATATCCAGCAGATCCTTTAGCGATCGGGCCAGACGATCAATGCGGGTGGACAACAAGCGTGTCACCGGCGCGCAGGAACTCGAGCAATGCCTCGAGTTCGGTGCGGCCGTCGCGAGCCGTGCCGCTCGCGGATCACATCGCAGCCCGCCGCCTTGAGTTCGGCGTGCTGGATCGAAAAGTCCTGATCGAGGGTCGAGACCCGGGCATAGCCGTAAATCGACATCGGGGGGCAGGGTGTCTCGTTAGCTACTAGACCTTGTCCTGATACCGTCTCACAAGCCGCTTTTCAATCCAATTGATACGGTTTCTGACGTCTCATCGGTCGCCTTGTCGGAATTCGTCTTTGCCACTCCGAACTGCCCGCCGGTGCGAGGGGTTCCCCTCGCGCCGTAATCAGGAGCCCAATTTCCCCGAAAAACATGGCGATGACGGGCGGTTTTCTTTACGTCGCGGCATTCGGCGCCCGTGCCTGGAGTCTCGACGCATGGTGGTCGCGCCCCGGCGTCGCAGTGGCGCGGTAGGGCGCTCACCCCGGATCGGTCTGTACGGCGTACTCGCCAGCCCCTTGCCGACAAAATGCTGTTCGGCAAACGACCGCACCAATCAGCGATGGCTTCGGGCTGACCGTCTACGGCGGTTTTGGCTCAAAACATGTCTGTCGCCGGCGAAACCGAAAACGCCGCTGGCGGCCGGCCTGATCTCCAGGCTTCCCACATCTGCCAGTAGGCAGCCTCAATATTGCGAGCAAAGCGTCCGGTGTCGAACAGCGGATGGGTCCATTTATTGCGCGCCAGCCTCGCGCGCAGCGCCGCCAGTCGATCGCCGTCGCAAGCCAGGCGCAGCGCCATCGCCTCGTATTCTGTGAGCGAGCGGGTGACGAGTTCCGGAAGACCTATCGCCCGCAACAGGCTTCCCGCCACCCGGCTGGCAAAGGTGTCGCCGCTGCAAGTAACGAGCGGCAATCCGGCCCACAACGCGTCGCTGGCGGTCGTGTGCGCATTGTAAGGAAGCGTGTCGAGAAACAGGTCGGCGAGGCGGTGGCGGGCGAGGTGATCGGGTGCCGGCAATTTCGGGGCGAACACAATCCGTTCGGGCGCAATTCCGCGGGCCGCCGCCTCGCGCGCCAGATTCCGCTTTTGCCAAAGGTTGTCGTCGAGCAGCCAGAGCACGCTGCCCGGAACCGCTCCGAGGAGTCGCATCCAGATGTCGAAAAGATCGGGGGTGATCTTGTAGGCGTTGTTGAAGCAGCAGAAGACGAAACCGTCGTCGGGCAGGCCGCATTCCGCCCGCGACGGGATGTGATCGGAAATAGCTCTCTTGTCGTCATTGCATTGGTAGCAGTCGGGCAGCTGTACCAGCTGCTCCGTGAAGAATGGCTGCTGATCCATCGGCACGACAAACGGATCGACGATGATGTAGTCGACGAAGTCGGCGCCGGTCGTCGCCGGGAAGCCGAGATAGTTGACCTGGATCGGCGCGGGACGATAGGCAAAGACCGCCGTGCGCGCGCGTTGCGTGTAGCCATTGAGATCGACCAGGATGTCGATCCCGTTGGCGTGGACGAGCCGCGCCGCGTCCTGGTCCGTGGTTGTTGAGATATCGACAAAACGGTCGAATGCGGAGGCGAGCCGCTCGCGGATAGCACCGCCGTCATCCGGGCTCGCGGAATAGCCGAAAATTTCAAAATCCTGGCGATCGTGCTGCTCGATCAGACCGGCGATTAGAGATGCGCCCGCATGCGGTCTGAAATTCGCCGACACGTAGCCGATGCGAACCCGCCGCTCGGATCTCCCCGCCATGTGCGGCATCATGAGCGATATGGGCACCGCCAGTGCCGTAGCCGTCCGCCGCGCGCAGTCGAGCTGTTCGGCGGGGGTGGACTGCAGCGCCAGGAGCGCGAAAGCTTGCTTTCCGACTGCTTTTCGAGCCTTTGCCTCGTCTTCGCGATAGCCGGCCCAGTCGCACATCCGCTTGCGCGCGTACAACCACTCGACGGCCGCGTATTCGAGCTGCAATGCGGCGCGACCGAGCATGGCAACGGCCTCTTCCAACTCTCCCCGATCGGCGAAGACACCGCCGAGATTGTAATGCGCAGCGGCATAATCCGGCTTCAGAGCGAGCGCCCGCCGATAGCTCGACACCGCGTCATCGAGCCGGCGCTGGTCGCGCAGCGCGTTGCCGAGATTGGTGTGGATGACCGCATTGTCGGGCGCCAGCTTCAGCGCGACCTCATAACAAGCGACCGCATCATCCGGCCTGCCCAAATCCTTCAGCACGTTAGCGATATTATTGTGGGCTTCGGCGAAATCGGGCTGAAGGTCCACCGCTCGTTGGTAGGCGGCAGCCGCTTCATCGAGTCGCTTTTGCGCCTGCAGCGCGCAGCCGAGATCAAGATGCAGGCCCGCCAGCTGCGGCTGAATGGTCAGGGCGCGGCGCAGCGCCGCTTCCGCCTCGGCAAAGCGTTCGAGGCCTAGGAGCGCGCCGGCGCAATTGGCGTGCGCGCCGCAAAAGTCCGGGATCAGCGCGACCGCGCGTCGGGCGCTTTCGAGCCCGGCTGCGAGTTCGCCCCCGTCGATCAGCACCCGTGCCAAGTTATTGTGGGCCATGCCATGGTCGGGTTTCAGCGCAATTGCTCGGCGGTAGCTGGCGATCGCTTCGGCGGACCGGCCGGCGTCGCGCAACGCGTTGCCATAGTTCAGATGCGCATCCGGCAGCTCGGCCAATGCCGGCAGCGCCCGCTCGATCAGCCGCAGGGCTGGCGTCAGCTTCCCGCATTGATAAGCGAGCACCCCGAGTAGATGCATCGCGTCGGTATGGTCCGGGTCCGCGGCGAGCACTTTGCGGTACAGCGCCTCCGCCCGGTCGAGCCGCCCGGCCTGATGGTGCGCGAGTGCGGCGCGAAGTGTCCGCGACAGGCCGGCGGCCTGCCGGCGGCTTTCGACGGTTCGCGACGGCAGATCTTCCGGTGTGTCGATCGCTGCTTGGCCCATGCGCTTGCTGCCGGATGTCCTTATTGACATGGCAAACCCGCTTCAGCTTTGCGGCACTGCGCGCCCGGTGGCACTCCCGCCCGGGGCCAAGACGTCAAAGAGCGGTTGCAGATGCCGGACGTAATGGCGCCAGCGCCCGACCGAGTGGTTAAAGACCGGCTGCCGCACTTGCCAGAGACTGGCCGAGAAAACCGGCCGGCGGGTGCGATGGAACTCGAGGCAGCCGGGCTCCCAGTCGAGGCCGAGGAATTCGATCAGGCGCCGGCTCTCGCCCTCAGGTTCGGCGACCAGCGCCTCGTAATCGACCGTCAGCATCGACAGCGGCAATACCCGTCGCCAGTGCTCGGCCAGCCGCTCGATTTGGAGACATCGCCGCGCGCAATCAGCCAGATCGTAAGCGAAAGCGGTTCCCTCGCCGAACCTCTGGAAAAAGCAGGACAGGCAGTTGTCGCGCATATCGCGTCGGCAGAAAATAATACGGGCCGCCGGGAACAGTACCGCGATGATCCCGAGATGGAGAATATTATCGGGCATCTTGTCGGTCACCCGTAACGCCCGGCCAGCCAGCCGTTGCAAATGAGCGATGTGTCGGTCAGCGAGCTGCCGCGCGACCTCCATGTCCCATTCTTCGATGGGCCGGTCGCGGTTTTGTCCGAACACTGCCTCGGCGATGCGGAAGATGTCCTTGCGCTCTCCGCCGCCAAAGATTTGTGAATGGGTGGCGGCAATTTGCTCGACCAGGCTCGTCCCCGAGCGCGGCATGCCGACGATGAAGACTGGCAGCCCAGATCCGTTGCCCCAGCCCGCGGCAGCCGAGAACAATGCGGGAGTGCAGCGTCGGATCACGCCGCTGATTTCGCAGGCCAGAGCGTCCGGATCGAAACGCTCGCCGGCTTCCGCTAGCAGCTGCCGTTGCAGGGCGTTCGCCGCCTCGAAGTGAGAGAAGGCTTCGTCCTGCCGTCCGGCATTGTCCAGAAACCCGCCCACGGCAAACCCGGCCGCGATGCGTGGCGCCATCGGACGGTCAGATTCGGCGGCGAAAGCGCTAAGGTGCTGAAGGTGGGCCTCGCCGGCACGCTGTCCGCTATAGGCCAACGCCTCATGCGCGTCGGCGAGATCGGGGTCGATCGCGACCGCGCGCCGAAAGCAGGCAAGCCCGTCCTCGATGCCGCCGCTGACTAGCTGCGTGTTACCGAGCCAATGCCAGGCAGGGGCAAGGTCGCGATCGAGCGACAAAGCCCGGCGAAAGCTCGCTTCGCTCGCCTCCAATTCCTGCGCCTGGAACTGAGTTCTCCCCAAATCATGATGCAACAGCGAGTTGCTCGGCTGCAATTCGATGGCTCGCTGATGGCTGGCTATCGCCTCATCAAAGCGCCCGAGCTCGCCCAGAACCGCGCCGAGCTCGCTGTGGGTCGCCGCTCTACCCGGCATCAATTCGAGCGCCCTGCGCAGAGACGCTTCGGCCTCCCCGAAACGGCGCAGTCCGATCAAGGCGTTGGCGCGGTTGACGTGCGCCGCGACAAGATCCGGCGCCAGCGTGACCGCGCGGTCGGCACTCGCCAATCCGGCGGCGAATGCCCCCTGCTCGATCTGGACGGCCGCCAGGTTGCAATGTGCGACGGCATAGTCGGGTTTGAGCGCGATCGCTTGCTGATAGGCCTCGACTGCTTCCGTCCGCTTGCCAGTTGCCTTCAAGGCGCTGCCGAGGTTGGCGTGGGCAACCGGAAAATCCGGGACGATCGCGAGCGCACGCCGGATCAGCTGGATCGCACGCTGATGCCACCCGCGTTCGTGCGCGATCAGCCCGAGCAGATGCAGCGCGTCGGCATGATCGGGCGCTTTTTGCAGCACCTTTCGATAAAGCGCCTCGGCCCGGCCACGCCGTCCCGCCTGGTCATGGGCATACGCCGTCTGAAAATCGCGAAAAACCTCCCCACTGTGCCGAGTGCCTTGTGGCCTGCTTGGAGGTGCCATGCGAGGGACCGCCGCTGCTTAATAGGGAGGCATATCGGCCACAACCTAAACCGTCGTGTTGGCCGATCGCGCGCAGGTTCAGTCTAGCAGTCGATTCGCTTACAGAGCATAGCGCGGAAGTCCGACGCCCGGCTCAGTCGATGGGGCGACCACTACGAACGCTTTCGCCGCGGAAGCAAACCGAGCGCCGAGAGACCGACGCCGAGCAGAACCAACGATGATGGCTCCGGTGCCGGGACAGGGGTCTCCGAAAACTGATTTGTAAGAGTATCCAGGAGCCCAAAGGTTACGGCGCCCGAATTCGTTACAGTGAGACTCGTTGTCGGCGCGAAGGTAACGCTGTCGGTCGTCGAAGAATTTGAGGCGAACAAGGACGCGCCGTTCGACAGCATCTCGGAAACTTGAAAAGAGGAGGTCGGAGGGCTCGTGAATAGAAACCCGGTGAATATCAACGACGCGTCCGTTATTGGATTGGTCGACGGCGCAGTTATCGTATACGTAATCGTAAAGGTATTGGGCCCCGTCGCAATTGCACTGCCCATCGAAGCGAACGCAAGCCCGGGTTTATTGATGACGGTCAGCGGTTCAACTTCAGGAAAGAACATTGGATCAATAAAGTTGGCTGGAGCGACGTTGGTCAGCGACATCCCCCTGATCGTTTTGTCCAGCACTGTACAGGTCGCATTAGCGCCTCCCGAAAGATAGGTGCTCAAGTGCGCGGAACTCGGGCACGGCGCGGCAACGGCGGAGAAACTGGCGCCGGCGAACGCCGCCGCGGCCGCCATTCCGAGCACCGCAGATGTCGTTTTCATTGCTAGTCCCCTCCGCGGCGGTCGAGCGCTCTATCGGTACCGAAACTAATTTAGCGTAGGTATGCGTGACCAACCAAGTCAATACTGATAAATGGTCAGCTTTTTAATATCGTCAGACCCACCGGCCAACCTGGCCGATGCGCGCCGCGGCCGCCGTCAGGACGACGTTACCGGCGCGACATACGGCGCCTTCGGCGGCGCGCTGCCTGCAAGCTGCGATTACGAGCGCTTTCGCCGCCGGACCAAGCCCAGCGCCGAAAGACCGATGCCAAAGAGCGCCAAGGTTGAAGGCTCCGGAACCGTCGCTGGGGTTTCAGAAAACTGGTTTGTCAAATGATCGAGAAATGAATTAACGAGAGGTATTGTGTCGGTCACCGTAAGGCTCTTTGTCAGCGCGAAGGTGGTGCTTGACGAGACGGTGACAAAAGTATCCGGAGGAGTCGTTGAAGGAACCATCGCCGACAGGGACTTGCCGTTCGAAAGCGCTTCGGACACGTTGACGGATGAGTCCGAAGAACCGTTAAGGGCCCCGTTTATCGCGAGCGATGCATCGGTCATCGGATTGGCCGACGGCGCAGTGACGGTAAATGAGATCGTCGAGGTGAGAGGCGGAGGGGCGAAACTGCTGAATAATTCAGTGAATTGGAAATTAAGTCCTGGGTTGTTTGCGACTGTCACCGGATGAACGGTCGCGCCTACGTTGATCGGGTCCGTTGAATTGAATGTTACCGAAACCCCGGTGATCGTCTTATCGAGCACCGTGCAACCCGCATTGACGCCTCCCGATAAATAAGTGCTGATGTTGGCCGTCGTGCACGCCCCCGCGAGAGCGGAGAAGGAGGCGCCACTTATCGCCGCGGCGGCGGCCATCGCTAGCATCGCGGATTTCGTTCCCAATTCCTTACTCCTCGCCCCGCCGGTTGAGCACTCTCGAATTATCGCCTGTTTCGTACTCAAATGCGGGTCAGCCAGTCAACCCATTAGTAGGTAATTTATAGTCGCCGTCCGCCGATGCCCTTTGTCGGTTCGTGAACTGCACCCCGTTTCGACCGGACACCGGCGCTAGCCGGACGGCCTTCAGGTCCGACGATCAAAGCCCTCTACGTGTTTGGGAGCTACGCCGAAGCGTGGCGCGGCCGGATTCCGATCTTGATCTTGCTTTCGATTTTAGCGACTTGGATGAGGCGGTATCCGAACTGAGCCGCAGTGTGGAAGGCTGAGTTGAGCCAACTCACCGACATCCTGATCAAGGATGTTTACCTCAGCACCGACATGGCCGCACAAGGGCCCTAGAGCGCTGATATTCGGCCGATGATCCGAAGCCACGCCCCGACTAGCACGCATAAATGACGGCATAGCCGGAGCCACCGGCGATTTCCATACGGTGCGTTATCGGACACGCCTTTGTAGGCGCCCGATCAAAATTGTCACCTGTCAGCCAATTAGGGAATGTCTGAATAAGGGGCCGTAGGGGGATAGAGGCGTCGAGATCTACGTGGGCTGGCGGGCGGGATGGCACGGGGCTGGGGTTTTGCGGTCGGATCGGGCGGTCGGCGAGGCTTTTGGGCGAGGCGTCGGCGCACTACGCCGGTTGACCGCGCAACAGATGGCGGCGGGCGATGAATGCTCGACCCGGGCCCGCACTTTCGACTTGGTTCGGTTTTTCGCCCGCTCGATCTGGTCGAGCACGCCGCGGTGGCGATAGCGGCGATTGGTGAAGTCCCTGGCCTTGGGCGCGTGTTGCCGGATCACCGCGCGTTGGCCGCGATAGGCCTGGTCGCCCCACACCCGAGTCTCTCGGCCGTGCAACAGTTGGGGCAGCACCCGGCTGTCGGCGACATTGGCCGCGGTTGCCGCCACCGCGTGGATGAGCTTGGTGCGGCTGTCGACGCCGACATGCGCCTTCATGCCAAAGTAGCACTGGTTGCCCTTCTTGGTTTGATGCATCTCGGGATCGCGCGCCCGGGCGCGGTTCTTGGTCGAGGATGGTGCAGTGATGATGGTGGCATCGACAATCGTGCCGGTCGCCACCTGCAACCCATTGGCGGCGAGATGACGCTGCACCTCGTCGAACAGCCCGCGGCCGAGATCATGGGCTTCGAGCAGATGGCGAAAGCGGCACACCGTGGTTTCGTCGGGCACCGGCTCGTGCCCGAGATCGATCCCGACAAGACGGCGCATCGCCTGCGAATCATAGCACTCGCATCGCCTATCCCCACCGTCATCACCGCCCCCAAGGTCCGGGCGCGGGTGGATTTGATCTGGTTGATCAGCTCGAAGACGCTCTGTGTATCGGTGCGTTCGATGCGCTTCAGCAACGCGGCGGGTTTCCCGCGGTCGACCACATCTCGTAGCGTGAGTGGCCCCTCCTCGGCGCCGCGATAGAGCGGAACGAACTCAAACGGCTCTTCGGTGGAGATATCGCCGTCTTCGGCAAACACGCGAAGCAAGCCTCCCTCGGGGGGGATGGGCACCGGCTCAATGTAGGGTCGCCCCATGTCGCGAGGGCTGGTGCCGCCCAGCGTCCAACGCAAAGCGCCAGCCGGCTCAGCCTTCAACTCGACGACCCGGCCGGAGGATGTCTCGCGGGGCTCGTGGAGTATGCTGATCTCGTTGCGCCAAAGCACGCTCTCACCCGTCGGATGGTCGCCGGTCGCGTCCTCGGCGAGAAACCACAGGCGGAGCTTCGATGTCGCAAGGGAGAGATCCTTCAACTCAGGGCTCGACTGTCCGGCAGGCCCTCTATCGGACCAGCGAATGATCGGTTGAGGGCCGGCGTCCAATGCCTTGACCTCGATGCGTGCTTCGCCGGTCGCCTTGTCATAGCCGAGCCTAGAGATCGACACAGTCGTATGTGCCTTCTCGAAAGGGCCACGCTCGACGAAGCCATCAGCCGTTTCTCGCCAGCGAGCCTGCTGGAAGGCGATGCGCTTCAGCCCGTCCAAACCCTTCGGCGGTAGCCAGGCGAAGCGCGCATTTGAGCGGGCAGTTTCCTCGATGTCGTGCCATCTGACCTTCTTGACACCACCAGGCCAGAGCTGGTCTTCAATGCGGCCCAAAAGAGCCTCAGCTTGTTTCTCCGGCTCCGGGATCAACTTGCTTGCCCTGCCGGGGCCAAGCGCAGCTTCGATTTGAGGCTCGCCCAACAACCGCGGTGGCGCATCCTTCGGGCGCTCGACTCGAAGGTCCAGTTTTTGCTCAAGCAGATCGGGCTGCCGCGTCCGAGGTGACAGCCCCGGGTACCATATCTTGTTGAAGACCTGTTCGATCGTGGTCAAAAGGTCGAATTCGGCCTGCTCAAGCTTGTCCTGGACGTCCTCGGCCTGAGGATGCCGGCGGCCGAGATCATTAAGGACCTTCTGCGCGGCGTAGAGGCGGCGGGCCGCGGAGTTGACGCTCGCGAAGCGGGTCGCGTCTCCGGTTACGACCAACAGGTTGTTCTTTTCCACGGTGCCCGAGAAGAGCGTCGCGACCGCATGGGGCGGGTTGGCACTGTCTGGGCCCACGATGAGGAGTGTGCGTTCGCGCCGCAGCTCGATCGCATTCATCTCCGGTAATGCCAGGACTTTCTGATAGGCGCTCTCAGTCCGTGGCGCGAAAATCTCCTCCAGGCGCCGGATTGTCTCGCTCCGGATGCGCGGCTCGGGAGCACGATCAGCTTCCGTCTGTAAACGGCGCGTCAGGTTCTCCTGGTTGGTGAAGCGGTAGGCGCCTTCATCCTTTCCATCGCCGTGCAGATACCACGCGCCATCCATGCCCCGCAGGGCGTCAAAAGCCGTGCCGAACTCGGTTACGGTCCGGTTCGGCGCCATCAAGCATTCGATCATTTCGGAGCGCGTAAGGCCACGCTTACTGTCGGGTCCCGCTCCAATCGATGCGAATAGCAAAGCAGTTGCTACCCGGCTACCGGCATCCGAATTCAGAGTTGTGTTGATGGTCTCGGCTGTCGCTTGCCCCTGGTTGGCGATGTCATGGGCGATGGCCTCTCGCATCGGCTCGAGAAAGGGTTCGCTTCGGATGGTCGCGTCACTGAGATCCGCATGCTGAACGCCGATCAGATGCACGTCGTTTATTGGCCGTTCCCAGACATTTTTCACAATTCTTCCGGCCAAGCTGAGCAACCCGCGGGTTTGACGAAACTGCTCGTTGTTGCGGAATGTGGCGATCAGATCCGCACATCGCGGGTGAAAGGGATAACAACCGTGAATCTCATCAGCAAAGCGCTCGGGCGTCTTCTGCACGACACGTGACCGTACCGCCTCTTCCATAGCCTTTGCATAGGCATCTGCGACCACATCAATTACCTGCGCATCCGGCAATTTCTTGAACAACCGCTTGCGGAGGATCTCGAATATATCGCCCCCCTCCAGCGAGACGGGCTCAATGTTCCGAGCAGCGCGGAATACCTCCTCTCTCAGGTCTCGCGTTGCCTCGGGATAAACTCCGCCGGAAAGGTTTGAGGCGATGATACAGACGTTTTGCTTTTTGCTTTTGCGCGCGGCCTCGACCAAATTGGCGAGCGCGTATCGGCCCACATTGGCTAGAGTGCCACCGCCGACCTGCTGCACAACCGCGTAATCAAACCAGGCCGGGAGTTCGTCGAACATGATTATCGTTGGCTCGTCGCCGAGGAGATCCCCCCAATCTGTTTCGTCCGGGGCTCGGGGACCATCTGCCCAGAACCGACGGAATAGCTCAGGTCTATTCAATTGGACCGCGATTTCGCCCCAAAGATAATGGGCTGGGTTGCGCCGTCCGGTGATGGCGACAACGCGAGCGACACCCGAAAATTCGTCTGCCAACTTCTCCTCAGCGAGGATGCGGCGGCGAAGCGGCGGCTCCTTAGCCAGGAGCCCCAACGCGATCATCGTATGTGTTTTACCACCGCCCATCGCCTGAGAGAGGACGAAGGACGGTTGCTCCCCCTTACCTGCGAGCCGCCGGAATACGAGTTCCAGCAACAGATGCATTCCCTTAGTGACGTGATTCGTCTCGAAAAAGGCTGCGGCGGCCGTTTTGGAGGCACTCACGCTCGCTAACGCCTCGATCAGGTCCTCGATCTCGGGCGCGCCATCCGCTCGCAAAACGTGATCGTGAACCTCACAAACGTCTCGGACGGTTGAAAGCATTCGCCAAGCCTCCCAAAGGGCCCGAAAACATGCGCGTGGCTGTCAAGGTGCCGGCCAAGCCGGTCTTCTTCCGCATGACGCCCGCATGAGTGCCGGCCGGAGATCAATTCCGGCTCTCCTCACGGTCGAAGGAGAAAACCGAAACAACCTGTTTTTCGGCTATTTTTGTCAGCTTGCCAAAAGATTTTGATAGATCTGGGTGCGGATTCCGATGATGCCGGCCGGGCATTCCGATTGAAGTCGGCCCCTGTTCCGATCCAAGTCGGCCGGCCGTTCCGATTAAAGTCGGCCGGGGGTGGCGGGTCGCCCGCTGGTCGGAGGTGATCTCTCCATAACGGACTGGGTCGGGTCAAGCGGCTGCTATTTTGAGCGCTGTTTGCTTGCGCAAACTGTCGCCCTTGAGCTGCAGGCGATGGGCGTTGTGGACGATGCGGTCGAGGATGGCGTCGGCGAGAGTGGGCTCGCCGATCAGGTCATGCCAGCGGTCGACCGGGATTTGACTGGTAATCGGCGTAGCGCCACGGCCATAGCGGTCCTCGACGATTTCGAGCATGTCGTGACGCTGCTCGGGCCCGAGTGGCTCAAGCCCCCAATCGTCGAGGATCAGCAGCTTGACACCGCCAAGGGCGCGCATCAGTCGAGGGTAGCGGCCATCGCCGCGAGCGAGTGCAAGATCGCTGAACATCCGCGGCACGCGCTGATAAAGCACCGAGCGGTTGTCGCGGCAGGCCTTTTGGCCGAGTGCGCAAGCCAACCAACTTTTGCCGACTCCAGCCGGCCCTTCGACGATCAGGTTCTGCGCCTCGTCGATCCAGCGGCCGGCGATCATCGCCTGGAATAATGCGCGGTCGAGGCCACGGGCGGCGCGGTAGTCGACGTCCTCGACGGCGGCCTGGTGGCGCAGCCGGGCGTAACGCAATCTGGCCCGCAATCGCCGCTCGTAGCGCTCGGTGGCTTCGCGGTCGAGCTCTCTCGGAGGACAACGTGCATGGTTCATTTGCGCGGTCTATACGAACGGACGCCGCTGTGGTCGGCGGATAGCGAAGCTATACCAAGCCGGCGACCTATTCGCGTGCCGTCAATGCTATGGACTCGCCTATCAGAGCCAGCAGGAGAATCCGCGGGATCGCGCCATCAGCCGAGTGCAGAAGATGAGGATGCGCCTGGGCGGTAGCCCAAACCTCCTCGAACCGTTTCCCGAAAAGCCTCGCTGGATGCACTGGCGGACCTACCACCGGCTACGTACGGAGGCCATAGCCGCGGAAGAGCGTTCTACCGCTTTGATGGTTGACGATATGTGCCGACGCTACCCGGGCCTTTTCCAGGCTTGAGATCTCGTGAGCGGGTCGGTGCGGCGAGCGCCTGCGGTTGTTGCTTGACTGACCCTCAGCCCTACCTTTCAGAGCGAGGATCTCCACCAGCAGGCGATCGCGAGAGCGACCGCGGCAAGTTTGGTCGGTTTGCGCGCCAGCAAAGCTCGAACCCACTCGCCATCGCGGGTTGATCGATTGCGGGCATGACGCAGCACCGCAACCGCGCCGGCGGTGAGCAGGCTGCGGATGTATTTGTCGCCGCGCTTGCTGGTCCGGCCCAAGCGTTCCTTGCCGCCGCTCGAATTCTGCCGCGGCGTCATGCCCAGCCAGGCCGCAAACTCCCGGCCTGATCGGAACAGAGAAGGATCGGCCACCGTCGCGGCAATCGCGCTGGCGCCCATGATGCCGACCCCCGGCACGGTCGCCAACAAACGGCTAGTCCGGCTGTGCCGATGCCACCCGGCCAGACGCACCTCGATTTCCCGGACCCTGGACATCGTGCCATTCAGCTGGTCGACAATCGTCTGCAGGATCGAGCGTGCCAGCTCCGGCAGCCGCTCGTGTTGATGGGCAATTATCTTCGTCAGGATCTCGACATGCCGCAGACCCTGCGGCGCAATGATGCCGAATTCGGCCAGGTGAGCGCGCAAGGCGTTGACCAGCATCGTGCGTTGCCGGACCAGGAGACTGCGCGCCCGATGCAACATCAACACCGACTGCTGTTCGGCGTCCTTTACCGGAACGAACCGCATCGAAGGCCGCGCAACCGCCTCACAGATCGCTTCTGCATCAGCGGCATCGTTCTTGTTGCGCTTGACGTAGGCCTTCACGTAGGCCGGCGGCATCAGCTTCACCGTATGCCCCAACGCGATCAGCTCGCGCGCCCAATGATGCGCTGTTGCGCAGGCTTCCATGCCGACCAGACAGGGCTCGAGCGACCGGAAATAGGGGATGACGGCGCTGCGCCACAGCCGCTTGCGAACGATGATGTGTCCATTGGCGTCGACGCCGTGGACCTGGAACCAGTGTTTGGCGAGATCCAAACCGATGGTGGTAATCTGCATGGCGGACGGCTTCCCTCGTTGTGGCGTTCACAAAGACGACCACGTTGTGGCACATCGATGCCGGGGAGCGGGGGCCGTCCACCCCATCAAGAATATAGCGCACAAGGATACTCGCAGGAATTTGAGACCACGTTCAAGGATTGCTCCGGTCAAGAACGGTATCAGGCAACATGGCTAAAAATGAAATAGGAAACCGCGTGGCGGCCACCCAACCCACGCACTCTCGGCTCCGGCGACCTTGGGATCGGGAGACTGTCGGTTTAAAAACAGCGTCTCTCAGCACATTGTGGCTGCTGGCGGCCCTTGCCGTGCTCAGTTCGCCTGCCGTGCGCGCCGAGCACAGCGCAGACCCTTGCGCTGCCCTGTTTGATCACCCGCTAGCTGTGCAGACTGTCCCTGCGAGTTCAAGTGCCGGTCCAGGAGAGGACGTTACATGCACCTATTACCGCGACTTCATGGTGCGCGATACCGGTACCAATTCGCCCGATCCGAATGATCCGCGTCCTGCCACCATCATTTCTGTGTCCGATGCCTCGCGGCGCCCTGCCTGTAACGCCGCCCGCGCCGCCCATGCCGCCCGGGAGGTGTCGCCGAAGACGGTGCACACTGGGCTGCTCGGCAGGAAAGGGCCATATCTGTTCTTTGCGAATTTCAATGGTGCGGCGGAATTCTATATCCTGTCAGCGGCTACCGGGCGGGTGCTCTACAGTGACGGGATCTACGGCGGGGGAACTGACTGCCCCTTGCAATCGGTGGCGGTCAAAGATGGCACGCTGCATATCCGCTTTACGCGGGCATTTTTTGGCTCATGCTCAATCCCCAAGGACGGGGCTAGTTGTTGGGCAAGGATGGCCCAGGAGGGAAAAATCCCGCGTTCGTTGGCTCAGTCTCCACCCCCGGTGCCGGCCTGCGCAGCCGCGTACCGCAAGCAGCAATTGCCGCCCGATGATTCCGACCCCAGTATAATCTACTATGACATGGACATGGCTCTCGACCCGTCGGGCAGGACGCAGGTCAATTCGCGCGGGACCATCGGGTGTGAACCTGAGCCATAGGGTTCAAATTGCGATTGAACCGCTATAAACGCGAATTACCCGCCACATCGGCGGGCAAGGATTGCTGTGGGCATCTCTGACGCCGCGGTCGGTGGCCTCGATTAAGCGGGCTTTGAGCAGATGCGAGGTCGGTAAAATAGCGGCTGACGAGGACGATCCGAATTGTTTTTAGGACTATTGGATGCGCTCGCCTGCTACCTCTGCACCGAACTCGCCCATCAATACCTTTTTTCCACTTGAGCCCGTGTCAAACGTCGCACGTCTTGGACGGTGAGACCTTCACGGCGTTCGCCAACGGTATGAATCATCACGATTATTCCGCCACCTTTTGAGAACAAGAATTCGCAGTCGCCATTGCCAGTACCGACACACTCGGCAGCTTCCGGATAGGCACCACAGACGTCCTCTCGGCCCTCGCAGCGATAAGGCTCATTCAGGAGACGATAGGTGCGGACATGATAAGGAGCCAAGCCAGCCGAAAGCATCTGCTTCCGCGCTTGGGCATAGGGTGTACCCGCCTTGATGCTGGGGACGGCTCCTTGGCTTGACTCTCCGTAAGCGGTGATCGTTCCGGCCCCGGCAACCACGCACCCCAGCATTATGATCGGCCACAATGCAATCACATGCAGGAGTGAACGCGGCAGCAGCTGTGCAACGCTGCAAAACATCCGACCCTCCTTTTCTCAGATCACAATCCGCTCGACCTCATCGAGCCGGACCCCATCGCGCCGGCGATCATAGAGCTTGCGGGTCGTCCTCGTCGACGCATGTGGGCCCCTGCCTCCCGAGGCATGTCGATGCGGTCGATCGAGCGTTAAAAGTATCGGCAGTCAAGCTGCCGGCAACCTGTTGATCTGAAAAAGACTTACCACTGTGGCCATTGGCGTTTTCCTGGTGGCCTCCAGCAAGCCGGTGATTTATATGGGCTTATTGGACTTTTGACAGCCGCGCCCGCTATCGGCAAACCAGATGCCCTGGAAGCCAAAAGGGACCGCGATTTTGGAAGCATGGAGCCGTAAGCAGCGCGCCAAAGCCGAGGACCGGCCTTTGTCCGTTTGATCCTCATGAACCCTCTCGACACTCAACCGCACTCTTACCTTTTGCGAGGCCGAAATCAAGGATGTGTTTTGAGAGAGGTTTAACCCACTTTTGCCTGTAACTTTTCCGGTTCGACATACCCTCTCAAAAACCCTCCGTTTTTTGAGGGCGATTCCGGGCAATGCAAACATCTTGCAGACTGCAACGCAGTGTAGGCATGACCCTTGCCCGGGCGCTGGCGCCGGGATTTGGGGCGGAACCGTACGATTCGCGTTACGTTGGCAGATTATGGATGATCCCAGCACACTACGCAGAAGGGCGGCTCGATCTTTCGAGAACGCCGCATCGTCAGCGACCCCCGAGGAGGCCGAAAGGCTTAAGGAGACGGGGCGCCAGCTGGAGCTTTGGGCCGATGAACTCGAAGAGAAGCCCACGTCGTCGACCGACAGCGAAAAGGACCGATCGCAACCCTGAGCTATGAGAGCAGACGCGCGAATTCATTCCTAACAGTGCGGTAGCACTCGCAGGACGCTGCTTCTAAGCCCGAGCGGTCGACGACGGTCACCTGACCGTGAGTGTTGCGGATGAGCGCGGCCGCCTTCAGCGTCCCCAGCGCGACCGTGACACCGGACCGCCGCACCCCGAGCATCATCGAGAGAAATTCGTGGCTGAGCGGCATCCGATCGCTTGTCGAGCGGTCTCGGGCGGTCAGCAACCAACGGGCGAGGCGTTCCGGTAGCGTGTGCCGGCCATTGCATGCCGCCGTCAGCGAGACCTGAATGTGGAGCGCCTGGGCGTAGCGAACCAGCACTTTCGACAGGGTGGGGCGGCGGTCGACTTCCTCGCGAAAGACGCTGGCGAGCATGCGCAAGGCCGATCCGGGAATCTGGACCATTGCTTCGAGCGGGGAGCGATCCGTACCGAGCAGCACCGGCACGCCGGCGAAGCCTTCGTTGCCGATCATTCCCACCTCGTAGATTTCCCTTGACGATTAGATCGCGCTGGCCAGGAAATCACAGGTTATGTGGGCCAATTCACCAATGCACAGGAGAATTAACGATGACGGTCTATCTTTCCCGCGGTGTCGCTATCGCCGGCTGCGTCGCGTTGATGCTGTCGGCTTGTGTGCCCGCGCAGCAATACGACGCGCTCGAAAATGACTACAACCAGCTGAACCAGCGGCTCTCCGGCCAAATCGCAGCGCAGCAGGTGCACATTACGCGGCTGCAGAACGCGATCAAAGTCGACGTCAACAGCGACCTACTGTTCCCATCAGGCGGCTGGCAAATGCCCCCGGCGGCAGCACAGACAATCTCCCAGATGGCGCCCATCCTTGCGCCGTTCCAGCAGACGACGATCATTGTGACCGGATACACCGACAACGTTCCGATCGGCCCCGAGCTGATGCAGCAAGGCATTACAAGCAATGAACAGCTGTCACTGAAGCGTGCCCAGACGGTTGCCAGTTTCTTAATCTCTCAAGGGGTCAATCCGAGCCTCGTTCAGACGCGCGGCCTCGGCGCCGCCGACCCGGTAGCCCCAAACGACACGCCGCAGGGGCGAGCACAGAACCGTCGCGTCGAGATCACCCTCGCCGGCACCGGTGCCTGACCAGAAGCGGCGAGACGATAAGGCAACTCATACTCCCGGGCTCGCGATAGTTCCCGGTTCTCGGCTGGTCGGTTGGAGCGCTCGGCTCATCGCCGGTACCATTCACCGAACCACTGACCATGACATGGGTGTTCGCCCGTATTATGCCGCCGAGAAACCCGGAGCTTATCGGGGCCCCGCGCGTCGACGTGTACGCCAGCGACGGCTCGGGCGGCGGCTTGTTCACCGAATCTTGACGCACCTCGTCAACACGACCGGCTTGCCGATCAGCGGTGCCAGGCTGCGCGCCGGGCCGTTGAAACAGATTTTCGAGGGTTGGGCGGAGAGATAAAAAAGGGCCCCGTCGAGAGAGGAACAAACGACGGGGCGAGGCCTCAACTGCCGGCCGCCATCCTACACACATAGCGACGCTGAAGCCAGAAATCGATTTCAAGCGGTCACCGGCGAGCGAAACCGTCGGACGTGGAATCGTCTTTCGCCTATCGGGCGGCGCGCAGCGCGGGCGAGCGGTTTTTCGAGGAGAGGATTCACCGATGTAAGAATTTCCGACACACTCCGGCACACTCACCACCGCCGCGATTTTTCCGTAAGACTTTTCCGTAAGACGCGTTCTGCGCTAAGCACCGATTTTTCCAGAATGTCGCTTATTGGACTTTTGACAGCCGCGCCCGCTATCGGCAAACCAGATGCCATGGAAGCCAAAAGGGACCGCGATTATGGATGCATGGAGCCGTAAGCAGCGCGCCAAAGCCGAGGCCAAGCTCGGCGAGGCCGTAGCGATCCTTGAAGAACTCTGGCAGGAAGACAGCAAGGCTTTCGCCAACCGCCCCGTGCGCTGGCAGCGAAGCGAGCAAGGGGCGGACGAGCAGTTGCGCCTCTACGTTTTCGACAACCTCATTCAAGAAATATCCGATGCCCGCGAAAGCCTGATCAGATTGAACGGCAGGCCCGATATCCCGCCGCTCCCGGCAACCGCCGCCGACCCTCAGCCGCCCAATCCGCAACGCCGCGAGCGGCCATTGCCACTACTGGTACCACTCACCGGGACTACGACGCGCTCAATGCCTGAACCATAGGGAAGGCGCGGCCGGCCGCCCCCAGCTATCACAAACTCCCGCACAGCCTGAGCCGTTCGGCGCCATCGCTCGGCAGCGCGTCATCAAGATCCCCGAAGCACCGGGCCAAGCGGAAGCCGCCGACGGCCCGAAACCCGTTCTGCGCATCGCGGCAAGCGCCTTGGCCGCCAGCCAAGGCAGAGGCCGAAATCCGATCGGCTCGCTCTAAAAGTGCTTGCACTTGTCGCTGCGGGAAGGAGCTATCGCCTGATCAGCCGCGAATTGGGGCTTAGCAAAAATACCGTCCTCGAGATCGTAAAGCGGAACCGAGCGATGTCGGCTTGATGGTCCGATTAGGGTGGGATTGCGGACCTTCGCCGGAGCGCTGGGCAACAGCGGGTAGCGCGCCGAAGAACGAACCCGCTTTCGCGGGAGGGATTGGCGTGATCGGCAGCGCGTTTTCGAGGGGGCCTCGCGAAAGTCTATTCGCTGAACGCAAAGCGGGCATTCAGCCTTGGTGACGGGAACCGCTCAAGGTGCCCCGAAACCGACATTTGCTCCGGCTCGACGAAGATCGGGAAAACGGTCGTTCCAGCAGCTTCATTTCAACCTTTGCGCTTCAGCGGCTTCCGTCACTGTTTTCGTCAGTATCTCAGAGATTAGGAGTTAACGCTCTCGATGCGACCTCCGCCGTGGTGGGCCGAGGCTGCGTGGCTCACCCAGGGTGCCTAGGAGCGGCGCCGCGGCGCTCTCTTATGGATCGCCGGTCGACCGCGCAGAAGGAGGGAGTAATCCAAGTGCAACCGAATGGATTTTGAGGCGCTGCTTTTTTGCCCTCGAGCGCGACGATCCTCGGCTGTCGCCGCATATGCACCTTGTCAACCCCACAGGCCGGGAAGATCAGCTAGAGCGGCGAGGTTGTCGGGCCGGCTCAGCCATTTTGTCTCGAACGCACTGGGCCGCAGCCGGGGCCGCGTTTACGCTGCCCATTTATCATGTACGCTGGCAGGCGGTGGGACAATCGCGAGGATCTCGCAGTCATGTTTGACAATGTGCAGCTCGCCGGGCATTGCCCTCACATAGCGGAATCTTGCAGAAAGCCTCTGACCTTTGGCCGTTTCCACCGAAAACGTGCTGAAGACCTCCTCCTCCTCACTCAGCACCCGAGTCTCTTCGTCGGCCAGTATGCCAAACCGTAAATAGTTTGCGAAGGATGTCTTCCCAGTGTCGCGCGGGCCGACGATCAGAACCTTCTTGCCGGCCCAACGATGGATTATTTTATCAAGTGGAGACTTGGCAGCCTTAACTGCCAGCTCCAGCGCTGCCTCGACAACTACGACCGCAGCCTCCTCCCCTAGCATCTTGCGTGTTTCCTATCGATTGCAATCTCATCTGGACAACTTTGTCACGAGACATATGCCTTTCGCAACTGAGGAGTTTGGGCGGTGTTAAGGCGTTGACGGCGTTCCTCGCCACAGCTTCAGTCTGAAGCTGTGGAAGGGCGGGCTGAGCGGGCGATACTCGACTTCCGTCCGGTCCCGTTATCATGTGCAAAAGTCAAGAATTTTGGGAAATTTGCTTGCCCCCGCCTGATCAAGGGCTTACTCTTCCCGTAACTTATGACCGAAACGCAAAACCGCCGCCTCGGCTACGCCCGCGTAAGCACCGTGGGCCAGACCCTCGACAGCCAGCTTGAGCAGTTGCGCGGCGTCGAATGCAGCAAGATTTACCGCGAGAAGGTGACAGGCGCGCACAACGACCGGCGCGAGCTTCTCAAAATGCTAAAGCACCTCGCCCCTGGCGACGTGGTGACGGTGACGAGGATTGACCGCCTCGCCCGCAGCACCTTCGACCTGTTCGCCATCGTCAAGCAGATCGTGGACGCGAAGGCGCAATTCCGGTCACTGGCCGAGCCGTGGGCCGACACCGGCACCAGCACCGGGCGCTTGATGATTGCCGTGCTGGGCGGCCTAGCCGACGTGGAGCGCGATCTTATTCGCACCCGCACCGCCGAAGGCCGCAGCCGGGCGCAGAAGCGCGGGCAGCGCATGGGCCGGAAACCGAAATTGACCGAAGCGCAGCAGGACGAGGCCCGCAAGCGGCGGGCGGAAGGCGCTACACTCGCCGAACTCGCGCGCAGCTACGGCGTGGGGAAGAGTACGATTTCACGAACTTCACGGCGACGTGATCGAACGACGTGCAGGCGCTTCGGGTTGATCCGCCAGAAGCGCGCCGTGGTGGGTGATCCGCCCGGCCGTCTGTGATATTGATCATGTCGATGCGACGGTGTGTTCACACATGGCAAAAGCAAAGTCTCAACTGTCACAAGCGGAGATCAGAACCACCTTAGATGCTACTCGCGTCACGGTGAAAGATTGGACGCATTTACATGCCATAATGGAACGGATGCGAGATACAAGTTGGATTTTCCGTGGTGTTGGTTCGCCTGCATACTATCCGCTCCCGAGCATCGGTCGAGAGTAGATTTTTGGACATTATAAACGCGCACAGGAAGAAAGATTGTTCCACGAGTTCAAGAATCGCGCCATATCCTTAATAAGTGATCCAAGATTCAACGATTGGGATTGGCTTGCCTACGCTCAGCACATCGGGGTTCCAACGCGTCTGCTGGACTGGTCAACTAGCCCGTTGGTCGCTGTTTTCTAAAGTTAGGAGCCCCGGAGCTAGATAGAGCGACCCGCTATTATAATCCTGCCACAAGGCAGAAGCTATGACCTTGCGTGCGCCCATTAGCCATTACTTTACGCCGGTGTTCTATCTCAAAGCGTGGACTGTCGAGGGACCCGTCACGCGATATTATAGACCTAAGGATGTAGTAGTGGCGTCGTCGATTGCGCCGAAAAACACTGGCTATGAGCCCCATCTTTACACCCTTCATGGGGTGCCCCCGCAACAGCAAGAAGTGCTCGAAACAGAATTGTTTTCACCGGCAGATGCGCGCGGCGCGATTGCGCACAAGCTCCTTCTTGCAGGTCGTCTAAATCAACTCACCAACGACCAGCGTGTGGATTGGGCTTCGCTTGATAATGTCGATGCAAGTACGCAGTCCATTTTCATTGAGCGAATTGAAGCGCCTTGCTGACCAGAACTTACGCGCTAATCTGCATCGTGAGGATTCAAGATACACAGCCGCACGAAAGCCCGGAGAACCAGACACTTCTATGAGTGGAAGGAAAAGTATTACCCTCATGTTATAGAGAATGCACATAAGCGGGTTTTGCCGCGTCTCATCGACCATGCGAATCTAGGCCATTTTCTTGTGAACATGCATTGGTCTACGATTGATGTGTCATCGGCCTCTCACACGCTCCTAACGGGTGATCGCCCGTTAATAGCAACGCATGGATGGAAAGACGCTCGTGTCGTGTTACTGTTTCCGTTATCGCCGCGCTGCGTGTTCGTGGCGACGAATAGCATGGCACAAACGGCGCAAGTGATGAGAAAACCACGAACTGCTTTGGCGCGATTCGTGAACGATCAATCGTGGGGTGCGCAGTCGATTTTGTAATCGGAGCTAATAACTCGCATCACACATTTGTGGAACGTCGGCTTCGTAAGTTAAGCGAAGAGCCTCTCCCGGGGCCGATTGGAAAAGGTAAGCCCGGCTGTCCGGCGTAAACCAACGCCGCCGCAATTTTCCGTAACAGTGTTACGCGACATCGCACCGGGCCGCGAGAGGTTCCGCCACGAGGTCCGCCGCCGTTCGCAGGACAATGCCGACCTGTTCCATCCGCCCGCCGCAGCAGGGACTGCGCCCTTGTTCTGGAAGGCGATTTCGGCGGCCGCCGCCGGCAGCGTGAACACGACGTGGAAATACGGCACCGGCAGCAATTCGGCCTGGCGCTCGGCCAGCCACGCCGCGCGCGCCGGGCCCTGGCATTTCGGGCAATGGCGGTTGCGGCACGAATTGTAGGCGATGCGGATGAGGCCGCAATCGGTGCAGCGCTCGACATGGCCGCCGAGCGCCGCGGTGCGGCACGCCTCGATCGCGCCCATGATGCGGCGCTCGGTTCGGCCAAGATGACCGGCATGGGTCTGGCGATAAGCCTCGCCGTGGCGGCGGAAGATGTCCGCCACCTCCAATGCGGGCATGACCGCCGCGGTTCAGGCCGGCGTGGCGCTCCCCAGCTTGAGCCGGTCGAACGGGCTGGTCGTGTTGCCGATCGTGGTGGCGGCGACCTGGGTGTAGCGGGCCGTGGTCGACAGATCGCGATGACCGAGCAGCACCTGGATCGTGCGGATGTCGGTGCCGGCTTCGAGCAGATGGGTGGCGAAGCTGTGGCGCAGGGTATGGACGGTCACCGGCTTCCCGAGCTTCGCCGCCGCCCGAGCGTTTCGGCACGCCCACTGCAGCACGCTCGCGTCGAGCGGCCGGCTTTCGTCTTGGCCGGGAAACAGCCAATGTGTCGGCCGAGCTTCCTGCCAATAGGCGCGCAGAACGACGAGCAGTTGCGGCGACAGCATGATGTAGCGGTCCCGGCCGCCCTTGCCCTGTTCGACCCGGATCAGCATGCGGCCGCTGTCGATATCGGCGATCTTCAGCCGCACCACTTCGGAGACCCGCAGCCCGGCGGCATAGGCCGTCATCAACGCGGTGCGATGCTTCAGGCTCGGCACCGCCGCGAGAAATCGCGATACTTCGTCGGCGCTCAGGATCACCGGCAGTTGCCGCCGCTTGCGCGCGTAGGGGATGCGCTCGACGATCGCGGTGCGCCCGAGCGTGACGCCGTAGAAGAAGCGCAGGGCGCAGACCGCGACGTTGAAGCCGGCCCACGAGATGCCGGTCGAGGTGAGGTGGATCTGATAGGTTCGCACCTCCGCCAGCCCCAGCCGATCAGGCGAGCGGTTGAAGTGTTGGCGAATTTCGCCACCGCATGCACGTAACAGCGTTGCGTCACCGGCGACAGATTGCGCACCTTCATGTCCTCGATCATGCGGCGGCGCAACGGATTCATCCCGGTCATTGACGGCCTCCTGTATCAGGCTGGAGCTTCGACAGCTCCAATCCTGTCAGGAGGGCCGGGCGTCTTGTCTAAATACTTTCCGTTATTTTCTCCCTACCGCCAGAGCGGTTTAGTTCAATCGGGGTTATCACGATGATCTCCCAATATAGCTGTCCGTCAAAAATGCCAACATTAAAAGTTATCAACTAATTCTTCTAGGCTCTGGAGCCATGCAGATACGTCCTTAGCTTCTGGTGGCAACAACTTGTAGTCGTGTGTCGCATCATTTCGAACAGAATAGTCCTTTTGTAGGCCTGTGCGGACACCCTGGTTTGTATGGAAAATCATGTCAAGCTGTCGCCGCACAGGAATGCTTTTTAAATTCTGCTTCAGAAACGTCCACGCGTGTCGCTCTATCGTCTGTGCCCGTGCCTTTCCATCTATAAGCTCCGCGGCCTCCTGGCGAACAAGGTACTCAAACTGTCCCCAACCTAATAGATAGAATGCGACATCAAGAATTTGCCGATACCGGTCCAAATCTTTTGTTTGACCACTCCGTTTGCGAATTTCCTGGTCAAGAAGTTGGACCAATCGATCGTAAGCGGCCTGCGTTTCGCTGAGACGGCTCATGATTAGGCCGAGATCGTCGCTAGCAGGGCATTCTTGTCAAACGGTTCTGTCCGCTGCCGGCTTTCGGGTGTAACAAGTCGCCACTCCAGCGTTCCCTCTCTACGCAAGGCGACCAGTATTCGAGTTCGATCACGAGTGATAATATCAATCCGTCCCCACATTCCTATTAGCCAGAGACCACGGGGTACGAAGCTGGCAACGACTTGATCTCCATCAACGACATCGAGCACAGAAATTTCCCGGTCGGCCACCGCAAATTTCTGCATCAATTCCTCAGACATGATAACAGTACGGCTGCAATCAAATCGTAAATTAGGTCTATCGACAAGCCATGTCCGAACGTCCTCGTATACGGCGCTTACTCGGTTAATCCAATCGTCAACCTCTTCGACTACGCGAGCTCTATCGAATATGCCGTCATCGGTCTTTTCCCAAACATTTATTGGAGTTAACTCCACCAATTGCAGATTGTGGCCCAGACCACGCATCACAGTAATTTTAAGTCGTTCAATATTGAAGTACCATATTTCCAGTGTTTGACCGAGAGCGGCTGCCTCCTTCAAGCGCTCTTGCCCCTGGTCGAAATCGCGTTTCTTAGGATCGCGTTCCCTTACTTTAATGTCGATGAGAATGTGATTTCCCTTATCGTCAATGAGCTCGATATCAGCTTTTGATGGGTCAACTGCGGTCGATCTTGTCATGCCTGAGACGCGCAGTGTTTCGGCGATGCGGGCCTCCGCAACCTCGTTCTCGTCGACGACCCTGGGCAGCACTCCAAAGTCCGTTTCCGGGTTAAATCGAATTGGTTGGGGCAAGCCAGGTGAGGGCGCGAAGACCGCGTATCGGTTGCCCAGATTAACGAGAACCTGGCGCGAGGCGTCCAGGGTGGAGGGTTCAGCGGACATGATCTCTTAACGGCGCTCCTTCGCTGGTATAATCAGATTACGATCCGCTCGACCTCATCGAGGCTGACCTCGTCGCGCCGGCGATCGTAGAGCTGCGTCGTGCGGGTTGAAGCGTGGTTCGCCATCGCGGCGGCCTTTTCGAGCGTGCCGCCGTTCTTGAGATAGGCGGTGATGCCCGTCGCCCGGAAGCTGTGGTTGCCGAGCTTCGTCGCGATCCCGGCCGCCGCCGCGCGCCGGCGGATCATCGCGTAGGCGTTCGCCTGCGGCAGCACCGTGCGCGTGAGCTTGCCGGTGCCGCGCCCGATCGTGGGGAACAGCGGCCCCTTGGGATCGTCGCGCAGCCCGGCGCCGTCGAGATAGGCGGCGAGGTATTCATCGAGGTTGTGGTGGCACGGCATCGCGTGGCGCTTGCCGCCCTTCTCGCGCAGCCGCACCCACAGCCGCCGGTTCTGGGTGTAGACATCCTCGACCGCCATGCCGAGCGCCGCGCCGATCCGCGCGAACGAATAGACCATCAGCCCGATCAGCGCGCGATCGCGCAGGCCGGCGACCTGCGCGGTGTCGATGCTATCGAGCAGCGCGCGGGCTTCCACTGGATCGAGCACCGGCGTTTGTCCGGACGTGACGACGTGCCGGGGCCCGCGCACCGAGCCGGCCGGGTTGACCGGCACGACCTGGCCGGTCACCAGCCAGTCGAACAGGTGACGGATCGCGGCGAGCCGTTGCTTGACGCTCGGCGCGGCGAGCTCGCGTGTTCCGGCCTCGATCCAGGTCGCGACGTGCACCGGCTGGACGGCGGCGATCGACGGCACGCCGGCGTCAGCGCACCACGCCAGAAATTCCTCCACAGCGCGGTCGTATGCCCGGCGGGTGTGCGGGTTGCGGATATTGGCCGCGAAGAATTCGAGGAAGCGCCTGCCGGCGCGCTCGCCTGCGGCAGCGATCAGCGCCGGCACAAACGCTTCGCGCGGACGCAGCGCGACCGATGCTGCCGCCGGCATCGGCACCAGCTCGTCCATCAGCGGCCGTTTCCCCCGGGTCCATGCAGATGCCGCCACATCGCGACCATAGCCGGATAGAGGGCGAGCGTGCCGACGATCGCGGCGTAGGGTGGCGAGACCACGGTAGGGTAACCAGCCGCCGCCAGACCGCAGGCGAGACCGGTTGCGAGCGCCAGGGCGATATGGCCCGACAATGGCCAGGTCATCATCCGCCGAGCTGCCTGATCCGCCCAAACCCGACGGCGAAATACGCCAGCTCAGCGTCGGTCGCGGCATCACCTTGTCGGGCGATATCACTTCTTGCGAGAAGCTGTCGATCGAGGGCAGCGTCGAAGCCAATTTGATCAACTGCCGCGCTCTCGACAATAAATCGGGTCAATAGCGCAGCATTCTTCGATCCACCGGGCGAGGGCGGTGCGGGCTTTTGCTGGAGGATGAGGCACTGGCAAACCCTCGGCCCCGGTTCGACCACCCGCTCCTTCGGGGAGGCAGTCGGCGCGTCATCGACGGCTGGAATTGTGAGAAGAGGGTCGCCAAATTGATTCCCGAACGGCAAAAATTGTTATCGTCATGGCGCTGAACCTCCATCAAGTAGCCTTCGTCTCCCATATCCTCGCTGGGAAGACAGCAGAAGCTGCTTATATTTCAGCTGGTTATCGACCAAAAAGTAAGGAGGCGGCCCGCGCATCCGGCGTGCGTTTAGCGAAACATCCGGAGATCCAAGAGGCGCTGGCGCGTGCTCGCGACAAGAAGGCTCGCATCCGAGCCGAAGCAACCAAGCTCGCCATCGAGCGCAGCGCCATCACGATGGAGCGCGTTGCGGTTGAGTTGGGTCGCATCGGGTTCGCCAACATGATGGATTACATGCGGGTCGGCCAAGGCGGTAACCCGATGCATCGACTTTTGCAACCTGACGCGAGAGCGAGCCGCGGCGATCACGGCGCTGCATGTCAGTGAGAAAGGCGGCATACGCTTCAAGCTCGGCGACAAGCGCGCGGCGCTGATGGATATCGCCAAGCTGTTCGGTTGGACCGTTGATAAACGCGAAACCAAGGTGGTCGACGAGTTCGACAACATGACCGACGAGCAGGTCGCGGCCTGGCTCGACGAACGTGCCGAGGCGCGGGTGAAGGTGCGTCGCCGCCTGAGCGAGGATGCGCTGCGGCGCGGCGGCATCGGGACGCGGCGACCGACGACAGCGTGGAGTAAGCCTCACTGATATGCCGCAGGCGACCGAAATGGGACGCCGATAGAGGAATGTGACGCGTCACTCGGGCGCTGTTGCGCGTCACCGCAGATGATCATCAAGGAACCTGTACAGCGCCTTCCGCACGGCGGCGAGATTAGCTCGACTATCACGAGCGACGTAGCCTCAAGGCAATCGCCCGTTCGACAAGCTCGACCACGGCGTCGAGGACGGCAGCGTCGACCCGATCGGCGCCATCGAGCCAGCCCAGGCGGCAGAGATCGTCAACCGCGTTCTGCAGGATTTCCAGCCTCAAGACCATGGGGCGGTGTCTCACCCTCGGCAGGATCGCTTCTGCCTTTGAGAGCAACGCGCGCGTTGCGGCAGAGCCACTCGTGATGTCGGCGAGGGTCAGAGCGCCGCTGGCGATGGCATCGAGCACCCATGCCCGCACGGCGGCATGAAATGCCCGCCGGCATGCTGGGCGGCAAAAGCGTTGCGCGTGGCCACCGCGCCGCGGCCGGAACAGGCTCGTGCACCAGGAGCAGCGCACCGCGTCGCTCATCGCAGCCGGTCACCCAAATCTTGCGGCAGACACAGTCTCCGAACCGCGGTCCGTGGCGTGTCGGCGCGATGTGCCGGTGAAGGCAAGGTGAAGGCAGGGTGAAGGGTCATGGGGTGGCTACGCTGTTGATTTTGGCTGTGGGTGAAGAGGTGAAGGCACTTTGACCTACCTTACGCATGTGTGTGCGCGCATGCGTACACATGGAAAGTTTCTGCTATATCCGCCTTCACCTCTTCACCCTTTAGCAAATTCAGTGGTTTAGGTGCCGGTAGCGGCTTCATTTTGGCTTCACCTGCTCTTCACCTTTGGCGCCAACCGCTCGTGTCGAGGTCGAGCGGTTTGACTTCTTCAATTCCGTCGCTCGCGGGGTCGCTATCGGTCGCGAGGATCTTCAGCCCAGTGAGCCAATTGCCGGATTTCGTGTGCCGAACGGCAATGCCCGGAACGGTCTTGTTCGCCTGAAGCCGCTGCACAAAACCGTTGACCGCGGGGATAGCGCTCTCCCGGAACCCCTCGGCGAGTGCCCACTGCCGGAATAGCGAATATGCGTAGCCGCTCTTGATCCCAATTACCTTTTGCCCCGACACAGGCGCATCGGACTTCTCGACCCTCGCTTGAACCCAAGCCTGTACCGGGTCCGCTCCGTACAACCAATTCTGCAGTGCGGATTTGCTCGACGCTGGGACGGTGAAGCCGCGTTGCCGGATCAGCCGTGACGCACCAGCAACAGCCAATGCCAACAGCAGGTCCGGTTCTTCCGCCCCGACCCGGAGCCCGATGTGCTCTATACGCTCCTCTTCCGGGATCACACGGTTGAATACGAGGACCTGCACTCGGCGCTGCACCCCGCGGTCCATACCGCCGGCAAATGCTGGAAGGGTGTTGGTTGCGTAAACGTGCTGCGCCACCGGGCGGAATGTGCTCATGCTGCGATAGACGTCGCGCCCGGAAACCGGCTCGCCGGTGACAACCGCTTTGAAGGTGTCTGAGGCGATAGCGGCCGAAGCCGACAGCTCGTCGGCGGCATTGAGCAGCTTGCTTCGAAGCCCGACGATGAAGCGTTCATCCCCCATCTTGGCGGCCGGCACCGAGGCCACAGCGGAGACCGGCAACAACCCTCGGATCAAGTCGAGGATCTGGCTCTTGCCGTTCTCGGCTGTCTCGCCTTTCAACACGATCGCTTTCGGCTGACGTAACTTGGTCGCATAGCCTAGCGCTGCTGAGCCTGCGATTTCCGAGACGAGCTTGCGCTTGTCGAATTCGTCTTCGTCGCCCTTGAATACGCCCCCGAGGAGCCGCCCGAGCAGCGAATCCGGCAACGGATCTTCGGCGTCGATGCTCCCCGCTTGCCATCGGCCGGGAAGGACGTGGCGGCAGCGGTGCTTGCGGTCGAGGGGGAGAAGGCTCGGCTGCCCGGCGGCGTCAAAGGCGATGAAGCCGGACGCGCAATTGATGCCGACCCGGGCGCCCTCAAAGAAATCGAGGCGCGCGAGCATCGAACCCATCTCGTGAAGAACGCTGTCGACGCGCCCCTTGCTAAGCTTAACCGTCGCGGGCTCGCCGGTCGCGGTTTGGTAGAGTGCACCATCGTACAAATGTACAGCGCGCCGCGCTATCGCATCCGCGATCGGCTGCCAGTGCGTGCCGACATACCGCCAGAACTCCCCGTCGGCGAATACTACTTCGCCGAACTCCTGGCGGAAATCCGTGGCGACGCGCTCTGCGATTTCGACATCGGAGCCGATTTCGAGATACTGGCGCTGCGGCGCGCCGCCGCCGTCGCCGGGCGCAAATTCTTGGGTTTGGTCGAGCGCCGCCCGAATTTCCGCATCGCTCATGACACAGCTCGCGCCATGTCGCTAAAGTCGCCCCGCCCCGTTGGTGGAACGACGACGCGAACCTTGCGGCCGTAGGTCGTCCAGCGCCGCGCTGCGGCGTATGCGTTGGCGAGCCCGGTGGGGTCATTATCCGCTGCGATAATTACTTCATGAACCGACGGCGGCAGGATCAGACTGCGGATGCCGCCTGCGGACAATGCTGACCAGGTCGGGATACCGGTCGCCTGCATGAAACTCAGTGCCGTTTCGATCCCTTCGGCAATGGCGAGTATCGGCCCCGCCGGGGCAAGAGGCACCGCGCCACCTTTGCAGGGTCCAAGGGTCATTTTGGCGGGATCGAGATCGGCCTTGCCAGTGCCGTCGGCCCGCAAGAACGTCCTATGGATGGCAACGAGCCGATCGTCACGCACCACCGCGGCCACCATCATTGGGTGGTATTGGTCGGGGTCACTCGGGTGCTTGCCCGCAGCAAATCGCAATATTGGCGGGATCGGACCGCCATAGCCGCGAGCCACGCGCAAATACGTT
The DNA here is from genome assembly GCA_963774345.1 of uncultured Alphaproteobacteria bacterium. GTDB lineage: Bacteria > Pseudomonadota > Alphaproteobacteria > ATCC43930 > CGMCC-115725 > AP-15. The sequence goes on along the minus strand of CAVZFB010000027.1, from coordinate 307,564 downwards.
TCGACAGCCGTGCCTTCGGCCGGCCGAGCGCGCCGCCAGATCGCAAACGCTGCCTGCGCTTTTGACGGATTATCCGTAGTCTCGGCTGGTTTATCTCGCTGCGCTAATTGTCGACTGAATGGAGCCTGGCTCTTCCGATGAGTAGATAGCTGCTTCCGCTTGATCGCTCGCTCGCCCTTTTGCGGCACGAGCCCTGTCCGTTGCAACACCTCGCGTACATCGGATTGAGAGCAGCCGCCGGCGTGACAATGGTAGAGCAGCACACCGTCGCGGACCGCGACGGTGAACCCGGTCTTGTAGCCGCAGCTCGGGCATTTGCCGGTGTACTCGCGGCCGGCGCGGTGCAGCCCGAAGGCGCGAGCGATCGTCTCGGCGCTCGCGTTCATGCCGACCCTCCGCGCGGCATGATGTCGAGATGGGCTGCTTGCGGCGCCGCTTCTCGGAGAAATTCGGACCACTCCGCGTGATGCGCGAGTTGTGTCTCGATGACCAGGACATTGGCGCCGAGCGCCGCCGTCGTCGCAAACAGGGCGTAAAATTCGACGCTTGCTGCGCCCGAGTAGACCGCGAGCCCTTGAGCTCGGGTCGCGAGGCGACGCAGGCCCTCCCGATCGTAGCCATTTGGGCCATGGCTGATTTCGTTGTCATCGCCCACGATCGCGATCCACGGCCTCCCGATATCCTGCGGCGTCGCCGGCGCAATTCGATGGCCGTGCCAGATCAACAAGAGCTTCACGCCGACCTTCATCGCCTCGACGATCGGCGCGTAAGCCGGTATCGCCATGCTGAGACGCTTGGCATCCCTCAGGGTGAGACGACGAACGGCGCTCATCCCCCGCCTCCCACACTCGTCGGTGGTGCTCGGAAGCCGGTGGTGGTATTGAGACGCCGATTGCCGTCGTTACCACCGGCCTCGGCCGCGCCCTCCAGCGCGCCGGGGCCGTTTCGTCCCGCCACGGCTACCTTGCCGGCCGCTCGCCGCGCCCGCGCGCAGCATCGAGTTCGGCAGTCGATGCTACCTCGGGGCCGAGCTTCGATCGCGCCCACTCCAAGCCACGGCGCCACGGATATAGGGGCCGTGGCCCGAATTTCCGAAACGGCGGCCCACCGCCCCGACTGGCCTTCGTCGCGAGCGTCGCCTGAGAAACGGGAAAGCCCGCCTCAGTCAAAGCCTCCGCCAGCGCGGCGCGCGTCAGTAACGTTTCAGGGTCGGTGGGGATAGCCATCGCTCCAACTCGCTTTGTAGACGATGGCGGCAGTGTGATCGTGATGACGCGGCGGGTCGCACGGCAGGAGCGGCCACAAGCGGCCAGGCGGCGTCTGGCCGCTTTTGGCCGCGTCTGGCCACTTTTGGGCCGGCGGTCGTTACTTGCGGGCGCGCCGCACAGTGCGCTCGCTCATCGGCGCCTTGGTATCCTTGGTGTATTCGGCCGCTATTATTTTATTCGTTTTGCCCGCAGGTATCCCGTTGGGATAGGCCCTGGCGATGAATGCGCGGGCCGCCGCCTCCATCGTCTGCTTGGCGTCTGGGTGGCCTGGCTCGGTCCCTGGCGGGGACGCGTCAGTAGTTTGCGGTTCCGGCGCGGCTGTGGTCGGCTCCTGGCCTAGCCGCGCTGCCGGTTCCAGCCAGGTCTTCAGCAGATCGCTGCGCGAGATCTCGATCTCTCGGTGCGGAGGGCGCCGTCCAAAATGTCGCTCCGCCGCGAATTCTACGCGGCCGTCACCGGACACCGTCGCACGGTACCACCACCCATTCGGGACCGCGCCGCTGAGCCCCTCGATCTGCGCCGAGACGCCGCCGACCTCCTGGCCGCGAAATCGGCTCGTGATAGCACCTTCCCGAAGCGGTAGCATCAGCGCTTTGCGCGCTTGTTCGAAGGTGGCGTGGTCGACTCGCTGCACGTGCTGGATTGCGTCTGATAGCGAGATCCATTGCGAGATGTACCCAGCAGCCATCGGCCCGCGCTTCCGCCTGACGCTCCCGCAAGGAGGTGGTCGCGGCAGAAGCCCGGTGCGGTGCCGAGCTTGTCGGGCTGCAGTTCCCTATCCGCCGCGTTCGGATGCTACCGCGTCGCGCGCAGCGGCACCACGTCGGCGGCGGGCTTGGCCTCGCCCATCAGCTCGGCCACCCTATTCGCCACCGCGTCGGCCGCGGCGAGCAACACCGCATCGGCGCTGTGGACGTATCGCGACGTGATCGAATGCCCCTTGTGTCCGATGAGCGCGGCGATCGTCGGCTCGGAATAGCCCAGGTCGGCGGCGAGCGAGGCGAACGAATGCCGGAGCACGTGCGGCGTGACATCAGCCGGCAGCTCGCGCAGTTTGGCGATCTTCGGCCAGAATTTCTTGAAGCCGACCATCGGGCCCTCGCCGCGCGTCGCCGGGAACACGCGATCAGCCGAATGGCGCGGCATCGTCCGCAGCACGTCGCACGCCGCATACGACAGCGGCCGAACCGACAGCCCGGTTTTTGTGTCGGCGAGCCGCGCAGTGCGGCGGGTAAAATCGATTTCCGACCAGCGCAACGCTTGCGCCTCGCCGCTGCGCCAGCCCGTCAATGCGAGGAACCGGACCATCGCGATTGCTGCTGGCCAAATCTTCCCTTGCGCCTCAGCCTCTCTCAGCGCGTCGCCGAACGCGGCATATTCGTCATCGGATAGCCGCCGTTCCCGCCGGCCATCGGCATAGCGCACGACACCGTGAACCGGGTTGTCCGGGCGCACCCCTTTCCGCACTGCGTAGGTGAAGATCCCGCCCAGCAGCCCGATCGCGCGGGTAGCGGTGCCCTTGCCGCCCTTCACGCGCGCCAACCCGTAGCGCCCGGTTTTGATCCGTCCGGCGGTCTTGCCGTCAGCGATCGCGTGCATCGCACGGTCGACATCGGCGCGGCCGACCGCGGCAACCGCCAAGCGGCCGAGCAGCGGCTTTATATGCCGCTCTATCCGGCCCTTGTCGATTTCGAGCGTGCTGGCTTTTTTCGATTGCCCGCGCCGCGTCAGCAGCCGGCCGGCCTCGGCATCGGCGAGGTACTGATCGCACAGATTGGCGACTGTCATCGCTTCACGCGCCTTGCGCTTTTCGGCGGCCGGGTCCGCACCCTTCACCACTTCGCCGAGTATTCGCTGCGCTTCATGGCGCGCCATTTCCGGAGTCCAGGGCGATCCGTGGCGGCCAATGGTGACTCGCCGCTTCCTGCCCTCCCGCGTGCGGTACATCAGTACGTAGGACACCGATTCGCCCTTCTGGCGGCGCGCCCCGAAGCCGGATACCGCACCATCCCAGACTTCCCCGCCGGAGCCGAGCGCCCGCACTTCTCGAAGTCCGATCCGCTTACGATCCATGCCGCCCTCCCTGGTACCTAGGCGCTCTTCCTAGGTACCATTTAGGTACCACGAATACGCAAACCCTGGCAAGCTCGAACAAGTATCTGCAAGCTGATTTATAGCATGAATCCTCAGTTTTCGGACGGCCCGCAAGACGCATCAACTCTCGGCAAACACATATTCCTACCTTCGGGAGGCAGGGGCCGGAGGTTCAAATCCTCTCACTCCGACCAATCACTAGGGCTTCCCATGAGGCGGTGGCTCAGGGCCTGCTGTCTCGGATGATCGCGGTGTAAAGCCGCTCGACGGCGACGCTGTTGCGGCTCGGGTGCAGGCGGTCGGAGAGCGGCCGGCGCGGCTGAATATGGTGGCCGAGTGTCGCGAACCCGCTGCCAGGCGTGCCGCCGAACAGCACGCGGACCCGGTAGAGCGCGACCGTTTCCGGAAATTTGTCGATCGGCCGCCCACTGCCGATCCAGGCGTCCATATGGCCTGGCCCCCAATTATAGGCGGCGACGGCATCGACCCAATTGGCGTAGCGGCGGTAGAGCCGGGCAAGATATGCGCGGCCCAGCACTCGGTTTTCGCCCGGATCGAAACGGTCGCCGTTACCGACATCCATTGCAGCGGCAGCCGATACCTGCATTGGCCCTTGCGGGCCGTCGAGGTTCGGCCGCCACATTTTCACATCGGCGCCGTGACTCGACTCAACGCCATCGACCGCGAAGGCCACGCGATCAACCGCCGCCGCATTTCCCGCGATTAGGCTCCCCGCACTGGCCGCGGCACTGCCGGCGATTGCGAGGCCGAGGACCGCGGTCAACCCGAGCCATCCACCAGCGGAACGCAGGCGGCCCGCCGCCGGGCAACCAAGAAAGGGCCATGCCGGACGGCGCCGCACTCCCCGCCCTCTACTCCCAATAAGCGGCGATGATCGTGTTGTCGGCGCCCAGCATAAGGTTGAGCCGGTTCGGATCGTGGGTGATGCCCCTGATCCCGCGGCCCGGAATCATCCAGCGCAATACCTTGGGAAGATCCTCCTCGCGGACGATTCCCGGCGCCCCCGGCGGGGACTGGCCCTTCTCGGCGAATTTCTTGCCGACGCAATCCTTGCAACCATCGACAGTGATCTTCACGGCTTTGCTGCCAGGGATCTGATCGACTTCGATCGTGTTTTCCGAGGCGCGGACGCGCACACCCTTGAATGCGTGGCCCTCCTCGAACGTGAAGACGGCGCCAATCGGCGCAAAACCTGTTGCCTCCTCGGTCTGCAACGGCATCGTCGCGATGAACTGGAGGTCGAGGATGCCGTCGAGAGGCTTGCCGGCAAACGTCGGCACCAGCTCCGGCGAATTCCAGCCCTGCGAACCGGTCAAGCCGGTGACCCGGACGATGACGAGCTGGGGTTCGATCTGGGTGCGCAGAATCTCGACGCTGGTGACGTAGAGTACCGGGAGCTCGGTCGCAGGCTCGGTTTCAGTCGGAGCGGCAGGGTTCGATGCCTGGTCCGGCGCACCGCCGCCGTAGCCCGGTGCCGGATTGGCTGGAGATGAACCGGGTGCAGGCCCTTGGGCAATAGCAAGCCCGGAGAGGCCCCCCAGCAGCACCGCGCCGGTGGCGAGCACAGCCAGCCACCGCAATGTCTTTCTCATCCTGTCCTCCCGAATCAGACGGTGGTCATCCGCACACGTCAGCGCTCTGGGGCTTGCCGAGTTCCTCATCCAGCATCGCCCGGCCCGCGATCGTCGCGGAGGCGAAGCCGCCCGCCGGGACCCGCTCGAGCGCATCGAGCACGAGGTCCGTCGCCCGCATCTTGGTCAGCCGGCAATAGGTGGTCTCGGTGCTGGCAAAGCTACCATTTTCGGCGAGCTTGTTGACCGGCTCCCCGCCGCCGCATACCGAAAAATACTCGCAGGTATCGCGACACATGGCCACACCCGCCATGATATCGGCAAGCATCCGGGCAAAGACCGGGCGACGAGGCAGATCGACTAGCGCGTCTCGATTGATGTTGCCCAAGACGAAATCGTCATAGGCCGGGTTCTTCAGGCCGAGCAGCTCGGGCGAGAATGTCGATACATTGCCGGCCCAATCCATGCTGGTGATAGCGAACGGCTCGACCAGTTGATTGCGAAAGGCGGCTTCCTTGGGCCGGATCACCTGCTGCAGCGCCTGTTCGATTTCGCGCAGAAAAGTGATCTTGCCGGGAGCAGCAGCCGCAAGCCGCCAGAACTCGCTCAGGAACCGGTAATAGGCGGCTTCGGCCCCGCTGTCGCTGAAGGATTCCGATACATGATCGCCCTCGGATTCCTCGACGTTGAAGCAGACCTGCTCGATTCCTTCCGCGACATAGAAATCGAACATCTCCTGCGGCGAGGACATGCTGGCCGACGACAACACCGAGATCACATGGAACGGTACCTCGCGCCTGCGCAGGAGCCGAATGCCGGCGATCGCCCGGTCAAAGGTGCCGCGGCCCGATCGGGTCACTCGGTTCCGGTCGTGCAGATGCCGGGGGCCATCGATGCTGACCCCCAAATTGACCTTCGCTTCGGCGAAGAACGCGCACCAGGCTTCGTCGATCAGGGTCCCATTGGTCTGAAACGAATGGACGACCGACAGATCCCGCGGTCTAAGACTTTCGATCATGGCGAACGCGTCGCGGTAGAAGGCAATAGGCAGCACCATCGGCTCGCCGGCATGCCACACAACCGACAGGCAATTTTGAACCCAGCCCGACGCGAAAACCTGAGAAAACAAATTGCGCAAGGTCTGGGGGGCAACGACCGCTTTCGAATTCCGATCCGGCAGATAGCAATATTTACAGTCGATATTGCAAAATGGGGTCGGTTGGACGACCAGCAGGTCGATCGTCGGCATGGCGCCGCTCGCTATCGCCGCGTGCGGGGCCACCGGTTTAGAAATTACGCCACCAATTATTCCAATTGTTCCAATTTCGCCAGTTGTTCCAATTAGGCCAGCCCCAACCGCCCCACGGCCGACCCCAGCCCCAGCCCCCGTTGCCCCACCAAGCGATGCGGGGATAGCCGTCGCCGCACTTAATGGCTTCCTCTCCGCCCACCGTGGATACCGCATCGCGGATGGCGGCCAACCGCTCGGAGACTCGCGCCTCGTCCGATACCCGAGGCTGCTGGATAGTTGGGTCCGGGCTCGCCGCACTGGGCGCCGTCGAGCCCAGCAATAGCGAAACGCCGACCGCCCCGGCCGGAACGATCCCTGACAGGATTTCCAGATATTTTTGCCGCAGCGACATCCGTGTCACCCCATCACCCGCTCGAATCCTCGCCCGCCCAACTCAACTCAGGGATGCGCACTCGGTCTGGCCCCGCGAGGAACGCGCAACCTCTATAACCACAAACGCCTACCACCGTCAATTTGGGCCTTGCTCGAGAGGGCCGTTCACCAGTTGCGCCAAAAATTGCGCCAACCGCCGTTGCGCCATCCCCCATTGCGCCAGCCGCCATTGCGCCAACCGCCATTGCGCCAGCCGCCGTTGCCCCACCACACGAACTGCTGTCCGTCCTTGACCATGCTCGGCGCGGCGACGTCGGAGACGGCTTCGCGAATGGCGGCGAGCCGCTCGGAAACCCGCGCCTGGTGTGCGGCCCGGGGCTGCGCGACTACCGGGTCCTGGTTTGCAGCGACCGGGTCTGTCGCGCCCAGCAGCAGCGACACGCCGACCGCTCCGGCCGAAGCCATTTCCGCCAGGATCCTCAGATATTTCTGCCTTGGCGACATCAAGCCACCTCATGATCAACTATCGATGTCGAACCCGACAGGCGCACGAGCATACCGAACCCCTCATGGGCTCCGCGTGTGCGATCAAGATCCGTCGGACGGCGTACCAAACAAATGCTGATCTGTCGGTAGCAAAGAACCGCCATCGTGGTCAAACAGGCTTTCGCCCTCGGCACCGGGACTTCATCCCGCAGCGACGCGCGCCCAAGGCGGCGACAGCTCGGCGATGCGGACAAAGACGGGGCAATCTGGTTCATGCGCGCCGGGGAGATAGCCGAGGCTCAGCAAGAACTCGCCGACGATCTGTCCGCCGGTGAAGCGGAAGGTCTTGCGAAACAATTGCGTCCAGGCATCGACCGAGCGCGGGTGGTGCGCGGCGAGCCAATCGGAGAACGATCTGTGCGATTCGCGCAGCGCCTGGATGCGCTGTGCGTTATCAATTGCAGCTGCAATCTTGAGCCGATTGCGCACAATGCCTGGGTCGGCGAGCAAGCGGTCAATATCCGTCGGCCCGAAGGCGGCGACGCGATCGACCTCGAAATCGGCGAAGGCGGCACGGAACGCCGCGCGTTTGTTGAGGATCGTCAACCACGACAGACCGGCCTGGTTGATTTCAAGCAACAGCCGCTCGAACAGCACGCGTTCGTCAGTTGCTGGAAAGCCGTATTCGCTATCGTGATAAGGGCCGTGCACCGGGTGGCTCGGCGCCATCCGGCAATAGGCGGCGCTCACCTCACGACCCGCGAAAGCTCAACCACGGTGAGCGGACGACAATGTAGATCACGAGCCAGATGACCGCCGCGACCACGCTCGTGACCACTGCTTTCAGCGCCAGCCGCGGCCGTTGCGGCGCGCCGGCGGCATAGCCCGGGTCGTCCGGCTCGGCCGGGGTGACCCATAACGGCAGCACGGCGAACAACGTCACCCACCAGACCAGGACGTAGACGATGATGCCGGTGAACCACGTCATGACAAGAGACCACGTGCCCAGCCGGGCTCATACCTGTTCGAGCTCGATCAAGGTGCCGCAGAAATCCTTCGGGTGCAGGAACAGCACCGGCTTGTCGTGGGCGCCGAGCTGCGGCTCGCCGTCGCCGAGCACCCGCGCGCCCCGCGCGCACAGCCGGTCGCGCGCGGCGATGATGTCGTCGACCTCGTAGCACAAATGGTGCATCCCGCCGGCCGGATTCCGGTCGAGGAAATCCACGAACCGGCGATGCTTCGCCCAGCGGCTCGAGCAATTCGATCTTGGTGTTCGGGAGTTCGACAAAGACGACCGTGACGCCATGGGCGGGCAGCGCCTGCGGCTCGGAAACCCGGGCGCCCAGCGACTGGCGGTAGACGGCGCTCGCGGCGGCGAGGTTCGGAACCACGATCGCGACATGATTGAATCGGCCGATCATAGCTAGTGGCGCCTTCTAGCCCGCCTGCAGGCCGAACGTCCGCAGCCCAAACTCGACGACAACCCTCGTCATTTTCCACCACTTTTCGGATCAAATTCGCATCACCTGGATTTCGACCAGCGGGCGCTTGCCAAAGCGCTCGTTGAGGACGCGGCGCAAACTCCGTCTAGCCGCCTCAGTGATGGCGTCGTCGTCGCGGCGCGCGCTGGCCGGCAGTTCGTCGAACGAGCGCTCGATGGCGGTGCGCAGGGACGGGAGGACGGCCTCAACCGCCTCCGGCTCGACCAGCCCGATCACGGTGATTGCCGGCGGCGCAGCGAGCCGGCCCTGGCGGTCGACCACCAAGGTAGCGACGGCGCTCCCGTTGAACACAATGCGGCGGCGGTCCTTCAATGCGGAGCCGTCGAGCGGCAGCAAGGTCTTGCCGTCGCTGGCGAGCCGCCCGACCGGCACCTCGTCGACAATCGCGGCGCCGGCCGCGACGAGGCGCACCATGTCGCCGTTTTCCACGATCAGGGGCTGCGGCACCTGACATTCCCCGGCAAGATGGCGCGTGGGCGATCAGATGGCGAGCCTCGCCGTGAACCGGGATCGCGATCTGCGGGCGGATCATCTGATACATCCGCACCAGCTCGTCGCGCGCGGGATGGCCCGAAACATGGACGAAATGGTCGAGCTCGGTCACGATCTCGATCCCGAGCCGGGCCAGCGCATTCTGCAGCCGGCCGATCGACTTTTCGTTCCCGGGAATGATCCGTGACGAAAAGATCACGACATCGCCGGGTTCGAGCTCGACGCTCGGATGGTCGTCGCGGGCGATGCGGGCCAGCGCCGCAGCGCGGCTCGCCCTGGCTTCCGGTGCAGATCATCACGATGCGGTCGCGCGGAATATAGGCCGCCTCATCCTCGGTCAGAAACGATGGCAGATCGGCCAGATACCCGTTCTCGCGCGCCGCCTTGTCGATCCGCCACAGCGATCGGCCGACCAGCGCCACCTCGCGGCCATGGGCCGCGGCGGCATGTGCGATCGTTTCCAGTCGCGCGACATTCGAGGCGAAACAGGCGACCGCGACGCGCGCGTCATAGCGGCCGACCAGCTCGGTCAGCGAGCGGCGCAGATCGGCTTCGGATCCCGAGCTGCCGGGTCGCAACGCATTGGTCGAATTGCAGATCATCGCGAGGACGCCCTCGTCGCCGAGCCGCCGCAGCGCCGCCTCGTCGGCAGGCTCACCGATCAGCGGATCGGGATCGAGCTTCCAGTCCCCGGTGTGCAGGACGGTTCCGGCTGCAGTACGCAACACGACCGCGTTGGGCTCTGGGATCGAATGGGTCAGGGTGACCAGTTCGAGGTCGAACGGGCCGATCGTGAAGCGACCCGACATCGGCACGATATTGATTTTGACCTTGTCGGCGAGCCCGACCTCGACGAGCTTCGCGTGCAGCAACGAGGCGGTGAACGGCGTCGCCCAGACCGGGCAGCGCAACTGCGGCCACAGATAGGGAATGGCGCCGATATGGTCCTCATGCGCATGGGTCGCGACGATGCCGAGCAGACGGTCGCGGCGCTCGACGATGAACGCGGGATCGGGCATAACCACGTCCAGCCCCGGCTGGGAATCGTCGCCAAAGGTGACGCCGCAGTCGAGGATCAGCCAATCGCCGGCGCAGCCATAGAGGCTCAGGTTCATCCCGATTTCGTTGGCGCCGCCGAGTGCCACAAACAAAAGGGCGTTCGGGTCATCGGAGCCGGAGGGCGTGGGTGGTCGGTCGGGGACGTCGTTCATTTATCGTTGTTTCGTTGGTAAATCAGGCGCAACCCCCACAAGGTCAGATCAGGATCGGTTCTCTCGATAGCGTCGGTGACGCCCTCGAACAGCGGCGCAAGGCCGCCGGTCGATATGACGCTCATCGGCGCGCCGAATTCCTGCTTGATGCGGGCGACGAGCCCTTCGACCAGCCCGACATAGCCCCAGAAGATGCCGGACTGCATGCACCCGACGGTGCTGGTGCCGATCACCTTTTCAGTGCGGGCGATCGGCACGCTAGGCAGCTGCGCCGCTGCCATGGTAAGCGCCCGCAGCGACAGGTTGATGCCGGGTGCGATCACCCCGCCCCGATAATTGCCGTCAGCATCCACCAAGTCGAAGGTGGTGGCGGTGCCGAAATCGACGACGATCAGCGGGCCTTTGTAGCGGTCGTGCGCCGCCACGGTATTGACGAGTCGGTCGGCGCCGACCTCCTCCGGCCGGTCGACGAGCGACCGCGCGCCAATCGTCACGCCCGGCTCACCGACGACCAGCGGCTCGCTGCGGCAATACTCGCGGCACAGCCGGCGCAAATTGAAATTCGCCTCCGGAACGACGCTGGCGATGATCGCGCCGTCGATTTCCCGCCGCGATAAATCCTTGAGCGCGAGAAGATGATCGAGCCACACCACATACTCGTCGGCTGTACGGCGCGCGTCGGTGGCGGCGCGCCATGCCCCGGCCAGGCGCGCGCCATCCCATACGGCGAACACCGTGTTCGTGTTGTTGGCGTTGACCGCGAGCAGCATCGGACCCGTCAGCTTGTGCCCGGGAACACGTCGCCAACCGAGATACGGCGGCGCCCGTCGGGGGTATCCAGCAGCAGCACCCCCCGCTGATCTATATCGGCGAACCGGCCGCGCAAGGTGCTGGTTTCGAGGCGAACCTGGATCGGCTCGCCGAGTCCGACGAGCTCGCCTACGCCACGCCGCGCGCACCGGGGCGAAACCCTCCTCGCGCCAACACCGCGCCCAAGCGTCGAAATGGCGGGCGAAGGCCGCGAGCGTCGCCGCCGGCTCAGGCGGGCGGTGATTTTCGCCAAGGATGGACGTGGCCGGAAACTCGGCATCGGTCGGCGCCGAGACCAGATTGATCCCGACGCCGACGATCAGAAAGGCCAGGTTCCCGTTGTCTCCGATCTCCGATTCGAGCAGGACACCGGCGATCTTACGGCCGCCCACCAGCACGTCGTTTGGCCATTTTAATGCGGGGTCACGGAGCTCTGGAACCAGTGCAGCCAACGCGTCGCCGACCGCCAGAGCTGCGACAAATCCAAGCTGAGCCGCGCGATCGAGTGGGCACGCCGGCCGCAGGACCAGCGAGGCATAGAGGTTGCCGCGCGGCGACACCCATTCGCGAGCGCGCCGCCCGCGTCCGGACGTCTGCTCCAACGCCCACACCAGAGTGCCTTGCTCGGCGCCGGAGCGGGCGAGCTGTGTAGCCTCGTCATTGGTACTGCCGACGGTCGCGCGCAAAACCAGCCGATAGCCATCCGGTAGCCGTGGCTGCAACCCGGTCACCGGAGAAACAGCGAGGACGCCGCCACCTCGGCGCTGCCGACGACCGGCCCCGGCAGCAAGAAGAAGAACAACGTCACCAGCGCGGCCACCACGAGCACACCCTTGAGCTCGCCCGCGATCGGCGTATCGAAGGCGGCGACGGGCTCGTCGAAATACATGACCTTGACAATGCGCAGGTAATAAAACGCCCCCACCACGCTGGTCACGACGCCGATTACGGCGAGGCCTGTCAGCTTGGCATCGATCGCCGCGAGGAAAACGTAGAGCTTGGCGAAAAAACCGGCGGCCGGCGGAACTCCGGCCAGGGAGAACATGAAGATCGCCAGGGCTAGCGCCAATGCCGGATTGGTACGCGACAGCCCGGAAAGATCGGCGATCTGCTCGAGCATTCGCCCCTGCCGGCGCATGCACAAAATGACCGCCCAGGCGCCGAGATTCATGACCAAATAGATCGCCAGATAGACCAGCACCCCGCGGATCCCGGCCGCGGTGCCGGCGGCGAGCCCGATCAGCGAATAGCCGACATGGCCGATCGAGCTGTAGGCCATCAGCCGTTTGATGTTGGGCTGGGCAATCGCGGCGAAGGAGCCGAGCAACATCGAGGCAATCGACAGAAACACGATTACTTGTCGCCATTCGCCGATCATAGAGCCGAACGGCGCAATCATGACGCGGATGAACAGGGCCAGCGCCGCCAGTTTGGGGGCGACCGCGAAAAACGCGCTGACCGGAGTCGGCGCGCCTTCATAGACATCGGGCGTCCACATGTGGAACGGCACCGCCGAGGTCTTGAAGGCGAGGCCTGCGATGATGAAGACGAGACCGACGACCAGCCCGGATGAGACCGGCGCACTCCCGGCAAACAGCCGGGCAAGATCGGCGAAGCCGGTAGTACCGGCAAAGCCGTAAACCAGTGACAAGCCATAAAGCAGCATGCCCGAGGACAGCCCGCCGAGCACAAAGTATTTGAGACCGGCCTCGCTCGACCGCGGCGAATCGCGATCAAAGCTGGCGACGACGTACAGCGCCAAATTCTGCAATTCGAGGCCAACATAGAGGGTGATCAGGTCGTTGGCCGAAATCATGACCATCATGCCGGTGGTCGCCAGCATCACCAGAACCGGGAATTCGAATCGGCCGATCCCCTGATCCTCGTTGTAGTGCATGCCCATCAGGATGGTGACCGCCGAGCCGGCCACCACCAGCGATTTCATGAACAGGGCAAAGGCGTCTGTGACGAACATTCCGTAAAAGCCGACGCGGCGCTCGGCCCCGCCCAAGAGGACGACGCCGAGGACGATGATCAGCGCTGTCACTGCAAGCCGCGAAACCAGCCGGGTCGAGCCCTCGCCGCGCCAGGCTCCGAGGATCAGCAGAGCCATCGCCGCCACCGCGAGCAGCATTTCCGGCAGGGCCGGCGACAAATCGGAAAATGCGAAGTGCGGCATCACGGGCCTAGGGCAGGCTCGCGCGGCGCAGGCCTGCCGCGTCGGTGGCGGCAGTCGCCTGTGCGACGATATGGTCGACCGAAGCCTGGATCGGGCGCAGGAATGAGCTCGGATAGATGCCCATCCACAGCACCAGCACCAGCAGCGGCGCGAACACGAATTTCTCGCGCGGGCTCAGATCGAGAATATTGCGCAGATCGGCGCGGGTAATCGTGCCGAAGATCACCCGGCGATAGAGATAGAGCATGTACGCCGGTCCGAGAAACAGCGCCGTCGCCGCCAGAGTGCATTCGAGCGTGCTGACCCTGAACGTGCCAAGCAGGATCAGGAACTCGCCGACAAACCCGCTCGTGCCAGGCAGACCGATCGACGCCAGGGTGAAAGCCATGAAGACAAAGGCGTAGGCGGGCATGCGCTCGACCAAACCACCAAAGCGTGCGATCTCGTGCGTGTGCAGCCGGTCGTAGAGCACCCCGACACAAAGGAAAAGAGCGCCGGAGACCAGCCCGTGGCTCAGCATCTGGATGACCGCGCCCTGCACCGCCTCCTGGGTAACGGCAAAGATCCCCATCGTCACAAAGCCCATATGGGCGATTGACGAATAGGCGATCAGCTTTTTCATATCGGTCTGGGCCAGCGCGACCAGCGAGGTATAGATCACCGCTATTGCGCTCAGGGTAAAGATCAGCGGCGTGAAATAGGACGAAGCGAGCGGAAACAGCGGCAGCGAAAACCGCAAGAAGCCATAGCCGCCCATCTTCAACAGGACGCCGGCGAGGAGCACCGAACCCGCAGTAGGCGCCTCGACATGGGCATCGGGGAGCCAGGTATGCACCGGCCACATTGGCACCTTGACCGCAAACGACGCAAAGAACGCCAGCCACAGCCATTTCTGCAGAACGGGGGAGAACGAGCTGATGTGGTTCAGCGCATATTCGATATCGGTCGACCCGGTCTGCAGATAGACCGCGATGACCGCCAGCAGCATCAATACCGAACCCAGGAACGTATACAGAAAAAACTTGAATGCGGAATAGATACGGTTTTCTCCTCCCCAAATCCCGATAATAAAAAACATCGGGACCAGCACACCCTCGAAGAACACGTAAAACACGATAAAGTCGAGCGCGCAGAAAATCCCGACCATCAGCGTTTCGATGACTAGAAACGCGATCATGTATTCCTTGACTCTAAATTGTATAATCTCCCAACTTGAGACGATCGAAAGGAATGTCAGGAGCGTCGAGAGCAGGATGAAGAACAGCGAGACGCCGTCGATCCCCATGTGATAGGTGATCGTAAAGCCGCCGAGGTTGATCCAATTCGCCCGCTCGACAAATTGGAATTGAGCGGTGCTCGGATCGAATTCGATCCACAGCATGACGGACAGGGCCAAGACAATCAGCGAGGTCCACAACGCTATGAAGCGTGCGTTGCGCGCGACCACCGCCTCCTCACCGCGTGCCATCAGAATAAATGCGGCGCCGACCAGCGGCAAAAACGTGACGAGCGACAGGAGCGGCCAATGGCTCACGGGTAATGCCCCTCGCTCAACGCGGCAACAGATACCAGGTCACGAACGCCGCAAGCCCGATCATCATGGCGAAGGCGTAATGGTAAACATAACCAGTCTGCAACCGGCTGGCCTGCCGCGCCAGATCGCGGGTCATGGAAGCGAGCCCGTTGGGCCCGAGCCCGTCGATGACCGCGCCATCACCCGACTTCCAAAATCCGTCGCCGATCGCCATCGCCGGACGGACGATCAGTAGGTCATAGAGTTCATCGAAATACCATTTATTGAGCACGAACAGATAAATCGCACGGTATTGCGCGGCGAGCCGCACCGGCAACCTCGGATCGACGACATAAAAGACGTAGGCGATGCCGATACCGGCGAGCGCCATGAAGAGCGGCAAATAGCGGACCACCCCCGGCACGCTTTCGAGTTCGCCGAGCGAGTTCAATCGCGGCAGCACGAAAATCGAGCTTTTCCAGAAGGCTTCGTGCTGATCGCCGACAAAATAGCTGTAACCAAGCCCGCCAAAGAAGGTGGCGCCGATCGCCAGCACGATCAGCGGGATCAGCATCACCCACGGAGCATCATGCGCGTGATGCTGGGTCTCCTCGTCGGCGCGCGACTCGCCGTGAAAGGTCATGAACATCACGCGGGAAATGTAGAAGGCGGTCATGAACGCGGTCAAAGTACCGAGCACCCAGCCATAGCGGCCGACCGCCGTCCCCGAGGCCCAGGCCGCTTCGAGGATCGTGTCTTTCGAGAAATAGCCGGAAAAGCCGACGCCCCAAATGCCGATGGCGCTCAACGACAGCGCGCCGATCCACATCGTCACATAAGTAACCGGGGTCTTGCGCCACAGCCCGCCCATCCGGCGCATGTCCTGCTCGCCGCCCATGGCATGGATCACCGCGCCGCAGCACAGGAACAGAAGGCCCTTGAAGAAGGCGTGGGTGAACAGGTGAAAGATGCCGGCGGAATAGGCCGAGACGCCGCAGCCGATGAACATGTAGCCGAGCTGACTGCACGTCGAATAGGCCACGACCTTTTTGATGTCGTTCTGGGCCATCCCGATGGTGGCGGCAAAAAAGCAGGTGGTGCCGCCGATCACGCCGACGACGCTGATCGCGGTCGGCGTGTATTCGAAGAGTGGCGACAGCCGAGCCACCATGAACACGCCGGCGGTCACCATCGTCGCCGCATGGATCAAGGCCGAGACAGGTGTTGGACCTTCCATCGCGTCGGGGAGCCAGGTGTGGAGCGGGATCTGCGCCGATTTGCCCATCGCGCCGATGAACAGCAGGATGCCGGCGAGCGAGAGCGCATCGACCCGCCAGCCGAGAAAATCCATCGTCGTACCGACGACGCTCGGCGCCTTGCCGAACACGACCGCGAAATCTAGGCTGCCAAAGATTACAAAGACGGCATAAATACCGAGCGAAAAGCCGAAATCACCGACGCGGTTGACGAGAAAGGCCTTGATCGCCGCAGCATTGGCCGCAGGTCGGTCGTACCAGAAACCGACCAGCAGGTACGACATCAGGCCGACGCCCTCCCAACCGAAAAACAGCTGAACGAAGTTGTCGGCGGTGACCAGCGCCAGCATGAAAAAGGTGAACAGACTCATATACGCCATGAAGCGCGGGATCGACTTGTCCTCAGCCATGTAGCCGATGGAATAGACATGGACCATCGACGAGACGATGGTGACGACGAGGATCATGACCCCGCTCAAGGTGTCGAGCCGGATAGACCAGCTGACATCGACCCCGCCCGCGACGATCCAGCTAAACAGCGGGATGATCTCGGTCTGCGGCGCCGCGAGGATATCTCGGAAGACGAAGATCCCGAGCACGGCCGACAGCAGCAGCGCGCCGCAGGTGATGATCTGCGCGCCGCGGTCGCCGATCGCCCGACCGAAAAAGCCGGCAATGAGAGCGGCAAAAAACGGCAGGAAGACGATGGCGACCGCCAACCCCTTAGCCTTTCATCATGTTGATGTCTTCGACCCGGATCGTGCCGCGGTTGCGGAAATAGACGACGAGGATGGCGAGCCCGATCGCCGCCTCGGCCGCGGCGACAGTCAGCACGAACATAGCGAAGGCTTGGCCGACCAGATCGTTGTGGAACACCGAGAACGCCACAAAGTTAATGTTGACGGCAAGCAGGATCAACTCGATCGACATCAGGATGATGATGACGTTCTTGCGATTGAGAAAGATGCCGAAGATCCCAAGCGTGAACAGGATCGTAGCGACCGCCAGGTAATGGGTGAGGCCAATCGCCATCACACGCCGCCGCCGACCGGTACTTTGACCACCTCGACCGATTGGGCGCGGGTGCGGGCGAGCTGGGACGCGATCGATTGCCGCCGTACATCAGTGCGACGGCGAAGGGTCAGTACGATTGCCCCGATCATCGCGACCAGAAGGATCAACCCGGCCCCCTGAAATGCGAACAGATAGCGCGTATAGAGAATGTCGCCGAGCGCCCGAGTATTGCTGAGCGCGACGCCGCCGGGCGGCAGCACGGCAGGCGCAACTGCCCCGGTAGTGGTGACCGCCCAACTGACGGAGACCAGCACCAGTTCAGCCAGCAGGACTAACCCGACCAAGGCTCCGATCGGCAGGTAGCGCACGAAGCCGCTACGCAGATCGGCGAAGTCAATATCAAGCATCATCACGACAAACAGAAACAGCACCGCGACCGCCCCGACATAGACGATGACGAGGACCATCGCCAGGAACTCGGCGCCGATCAGCACGAACAGGCCGGCAGTGTTGAAAAAGGCGAGGATCAGAAACAGCACCGAATGAACCGGATTGCGGGCGACGACGACCATCGCTCCGGCCGCCACCGCCGCTGCGGCGAACAGATAGAACATGATCGCCTGCAAAATCATCGGACGTGCAGGCCTATGAGAGAGCCCATTCGCGTCATCGATAGGGGGCGTCAAGCGCCAGGTTCTTGGCGATTTCGGCCTCCCACCGGTCGCCGTTGTCGAGCAATTTCTGCTTGTCGTAGAACAATTCCTCGCGCGTTTCCGTGGCGAATTCGAAATTCGGCCCCTCGACGATCGCATCGACCGGGCAGGCCTCCTGGCAGTAGCCGCAATAGATGCACTTGGTCATATCGATGTCATAGCGAGTGGTGCGTCGGCTGCCGTCCTCGCGCGGCTCGGCCTCGATCGTGATCGCCAGCGCCGGGCAGATCGCCTCGCACAATTTGCACGCGATACAGCGCTCCTCGCCATTGGGATAGCGGCGCAACGCGTGCTCGCCGCGAAAGCGGGAGCTAAGCGGTCCCTTTTCATAGGGATAGTTGACCGTGACCGCGCCCTTGAACATGTAGCGCAAGGTCAGCGCCAGGCCCGAAAGCAGCTCGCTCAGCAACAGGCCGCGGGCGCTGCGTGCCAGAGATGTCATCGATCGTTCCTCCGCCTCGTTCCGGCGCTCAGTGCGCCGGTAGCCATCCGGCCGCGGTCAAGACCCCCGCGGTCAGCACCAGCCAGAACAGCGAGAACGGCAGAAACACCTTCCAGCCGAGCCGCATCAGCTGGTCGTAACGGAATCGCGGGAAGGTGGCGCGCACCCACAGAAAACAGAACAGGACAAAGGCGATCTTGAGCAGGAACCAGACTGGTCCGGGGACCCAAGTGAACGGCGGCACCCCGAACGGCGCCAGCCAGCCGCCGAGGAACAGCACGCTCGTCATCGCGCTCATCAGGATCATGTTGGCGTATTCGCCGAGGTAGAACAGCGCGAACGCCATCGCCGAATATTCGACGAAATAGCCGGCGACCAACTCGGTCTCGCCCTCGACCACATCGAACGGAGCGCGGTTGGTCTCGGCCAGGCCGGAGATGAAGAAGATCACGAACATCGGCAACAGCGGAACTGCGAACCAGATGTGCCGCTGCGCCTCGACGATATCGCTCAGGTTCAGCGAGCCGACGCAAAGCAGCACGGTGACCAGCACAAAGCCGATTGCGACCTCGTACGACACCATCTGCGCCGCCGAGCGCAACGCGCCGAGAAAAGCGTAGCGCGAATTCGACGCCCAACCGGCGAGGATGATGCCGTAGACCCCGAGCGAGCTGATCGCGAACAGATAGAGAATGCCGACATTGATGTTGGCGATCACCACGCCCGGCATCGAACGGGATCACCGCCCAGGCGACGAGGCTCAACGTAAAGGTCACGATCGGCGCGGCGATGAACACGATACGGTTGGCCCCGCTCGGGATGATCGTCTCCTTGATGCAGCAGCTTGAGCCCGTCGGCGAAGGGCTGCAGCAGCCCGAACGGGCCGACGACGTTCGGCCCTTTGCGCAGCTGCGAAAACGCCAGCACCTTGCGCTCGGCATAGGTCAGATAGGCGACGGCGATCAGACAGCGGCACGACGACCGCCAGCACCTCGCCGACGGTGATCACCGTCGGCCAGGCATAGCCATGCCAAAAGCTCAGCCATGTGTGCCGGTCCGCGCGGGCAATTCGCCGTGATGCGCCAAGAACACGTCGCTGCATTCGGCCATCGTCGCGCTGGCCCGGCTGATCGGATCGGTGCGGTAGAAATCCGCGATCGGATAGGCGAACGGCGCGGGTCGATCGGCCCGGTCTCGCCGAACATGCCCCATGCCGCCGGCGTCACCTGGTCGATTCCGGCGATGGACGGATGGGCGGCGCGCAGGTGCCGGCGCAACTCGCCCAGATTGTCGAACGGCAGCGGCTGGCCGATCGCAGCCGAGAGCGCACGGATGATCGCCCAGTCCTCGCGCGCGTCGCCGGGCGGAAAGACGGCGCGGCGGCCGAGCTGCGCCCGTCCCTCGGTGTTGACGTAGGTACCGTCCTTCTCGGTATAGGCCGCCCCGGCAGGATCACGTCGGCGCGAGTCGCGCCCCGGTCGCCGTGGTGTCCCTGATAGACGACAAAGGCCGAGCCGAGATCGCTAACGTCGATCTCGTCGGCGCCGAGCAGATAGAGCACCTCGATCGCGCCGGAACGGCAGCCGTCGAGGATGCCGGCGACATCGCGCCCGCCCGGTCGCGGCACAAAGCCGAGATCGAGGCCGCCGACCCGCGCCGCGGCGCGATGCAGCACGTTGAACCCGTTCCAGCCGTCGCGCACCAGGCCGCAATGTTCGGCGATCGCGCGCGCGGTCGCCAGCACTTGCGCGCCATCCGCGCCGCGTCAGCGCCCCCTGGCCGACGATCAGCATCGGGTTCTTCGCCTGCGCAGCCGTTCGGCCCAGGGATGCGTCGCCGGTGGCGAATGCCGCCGACCGTCTCGCCGCCCTCGCCCAGCATCTCGACCGGAAAGGTCAGATCGAGCGCCGGACCGATCGCGGCGACCTTAAAGCCGCCGTGCAGATAGCGCTTGCGCAGCCGTGCATTGACGAGCGGCGCTTCCCAGCGCGGGTTGGTGCCGATCAACAGGCAAGCATCGGCCTGCTCGATGCCGGCGATCGTCGTGTTGAACAGATAGCCGGCGCGGCAGCGCGGATCGAGCTTGGCCCCGTCCTGGCGGCAGTCGAGGCTGGTCGCGCCAAGCCCGCCAAGCAGCTCCTTCAGCGCAAACATCGATTCGACGTCGCACAGATCGCCGGCGATCGCGGCGATCCGTTCGCCTGGAACCGCCTTCAGCCGGTCGGCGACAGATTTCGAGCGCCTCGCGCCAATCGGTTTCGGCCCGGGCGCCACGGCGGCCGATATAGGGGCGGTCGAGCCGGCGCCGGCGCAGCCCGTCGATCGCGAAGCGGGTCTTGTCGGAGATCCACTCCTCGTTGATCGTCCTCATTGAGCCGCGGCAGCACGCGCAAGACCTGCGCGTCGCGCGAATCGATCCGGATATTGCTGCCGACCGCGTCGAGCACATCGATCGACTCGGTCTTGAGCAATTCCCACGGCCGGGCGATGAAGGCGTAGGGCTTCGAGGTCAGCGCGCCGACCGGGCACAGATCGATGATGTTGGCGGACAGCTCGGAGCCGAGCGCTCGCTCGATATAGGTGCCGATCTCCATGTCCTCGCCGCGCCCGGTGGCGCCCAGTTCCTCGACCCCGGCGATCTCGGTCAGAAAGCGGATGCAGCGCGTGCAATGGATGCAGCGGGTCATGTGGGTCTCGACCAGCGGGCCGAAATCCTTGTCGCGCACCGCGCGCTTGTTCTCCACGAAGCGGCCGCGGTCGAAGCCGTAGGCCATCGCCTGGTCCTGCAGATCGCACTCGCCGCCCTGATCGCAGATCGGGCAGTCGAGCGGGTGGTTGATCAGCAGGAACTCCATGACTCCCTTTCGCGCCTTCATCGCCTTCGCCGACTTGGTGTGGACGACCATGCCGTCGCCGACCGGCATCGCGCAGGAGGCGATCGGCTTTGGCGACCGCTCCACCTCGACCAGGCACATCCGACAGTTGCCGGCGATCGCCAGGCGCTCGTGAAAGCAGAAATGCGGGACCTCGATCCCGGCCAGCTCGCAGGCCTGCAGGATCGTCGTGCCCGCCGGGACCTCGATCTCGCCGCCGTCGATCGTCAGCTTCGGCATCTCAGGCCGCCTGCCTCTGCCGCACGGCCGCGTCGCGGTATTCGGCGATGCGCCGCTCCATTTCCGGGCGGAAATGGCGGATCAGCCCCTGCACCGGCCACGCCGCGCCATCCGCCAGCGCGCAGATCGTGTGGCCCTCGATCTCGTACGATACGTCGAGCAGCATGTCGATCTCCGCCACCGAGGCGTTGCCCTCGACCATCCGCTCCATGACCCGCCACACCCAGCCGAGACCTTCGCGGCACGGCGTGCACTGGCCGCAGCTTTCGTGCTTGTAGAATTTCGACAACCGGGCGATCGCTTTGACGATGTCGGTCGATTTGTCCATGACGATGACCGCAGCGGTGCCGAGCCCGCTTTTGACCTGCTTGCAGACTGTCGAAATCCATCAACACCGTGTCGCAGATCGATTTCGGCAGGACCGGCACCGAAGAGCCGCCGGGGATGATCGGCGAGAAGATTGTCCCAGCCGCCGCGCACCCCGCCGGCATGGCGCTCGATCAGCTCCTTGAGCGGGATGCTCATCGCCTCCTCGACATTGCACGGCGTGTTCACGTGGCCCGAGATGCAAAAGATCTTGGTGCCGCTGTTCTTCGGCCGGCCGATGCCCGGCGAACCAGGTGGCGCCGCGCCGCAAGATCGCCGGCGCGACCGCGATCGTCTCGACATTGTTGACCGTGGTCGGGCAGCCATAGAGCCCGACCGCGGCCGGAAACGGCGGCTTCAGCCGCGGCTGGCCCTTGCGCCCTTCGAGGCTTTCGAGCAGCCCGGTCTCCTCGCCGCAGATATAGGCGCCGGCGCCGCGGTGCAGATAGAGCTCGAAATCGATAGCCCGAGCCGCAGGCATTCTTGCCGATCAGCCCCGCCGCCATAGGCCTCGTCGATCGCCGCCTGCAGCCGTTGCGCCTCGTTGTAGAACTCGCCGCGGATGTAGATGTAGCAGTGGTGCACGCCCATCCCGACCGAGGCCAGCAGGCAGCCCTCGACCAGCTTGTGCGGGTCGTTGCGCAGGATGTCGCGGTCCTTGCAGGTGCCGGGCTCGCTCTCGTCGGCATTGACGACGAGATAGGCCGGCCGGTCGCTCTTCTTCGGCATGAACGACCATTTGAGGCCGGTCGGAAAGCCGGCGCCGCCGCGCCCGCGCAACCCCGAGTCCTTGATCTCCTCGACGATCCAGTCGCGGCCCTTGAGGATCAGCTCCTTGGTGCCGTCCCAATCGCCGCGCCGCCGCGCCCCGGCGAGCCGCCAATCGTCCTGGCCGTAGAGGTTGGTGAAGATGCGGTCCTTGTCGGCGAGCATTCATGTCCTCTCGGAACCGGCGCCGGCATCGCGGGTCGGCTCGGTCAGGGTCGTGCGGCCGGTGACGGGCTCGAGCCGCGCCGGCCGATCACCGAACCGGGCGGCGGCGGGTTGCCGGCGCGCAGCGCGTCGAGCAGAGCCTCGGTCGTCGGCCCGTCGAGATCCTCGTAGAAATCGTCATTGACCTGCAGGATCGGCGCATTGACGCAGGCGCCGAGGCACTCGACCTCGACCAGAGTGAACAGGCCGTCCGTGCGTACTGCCGCCGATCTCGATGCCGAGCTTTTGCTCGCAGGCCGCGACGACGTCGTCCGAGCCGCGCAGCCAGCACGGCGTCGTCGTGCAGGCCTGCAACAGATAGCGCCCGACCGGCCGCAGATTGAACATCGTGTAGAAGCTCGCGACCTCGTAAACCCGGATCGGCGCCATCTCCAAAATCTGTGCGACCTGGTCCATCGCCGCGCGCGGCAGCCAGCCGCCGCACTGGCGCTGCGCCAGATCGAGCAACGGCAAGCACCGCGCTCGCCTGCCGCCCGAGCGGGTATTTGGCGATATAGGCCTCGGCCACTCGCAGATTTTCCGGCGTGAAGTCGAAGCTCTCCGGCTGCTCGAAGGGCGGCGTGGCGGCCGAGCTGTTCATCGATCGATCTCGCCGAACACGATATCCATCGAGCCGATGATCGCGACGATGTCGGCCAGCATGTGGCCGCGGCACATGAAATCGGTCGCCTGCAGAAAGGCGAAGCCCGGCGCCCGGATCTTGCAGCGATAGGGGCGGTTGGTGCCGTCGGCGACGAGATAGACGCCGAACTCGCCCTTTGGCGCCTCGACCGCGGTATAGGTCTCGCCGGCCGGCACGTGGTAGCCCTCGGTGTAAAGCTTGAAGTGATGGATCAACGCTTCCATCGAGTTCTTCATCTCGGCCCGCGGCGGCGGCGCCACCTTGCGGTCGTTGACCTTGACCGGCCCGGGCGGCATCTGCGCCAGCGCCTGCTGGATGATGCGCACCGACTGCCGCATTTCCTCGACCCGCACCAGGTAGCGATCATAAGAATCGCCATTCCGGCCGATCGGGACGTCGAAATCCATCTTGTCGTAGGCGTCGTAGGGCTGCGCGCGGCGCAAATCCCAGGCGACCCCCGAGCCGCGCAGCATCGGCCCGGAGAAGCCCCAATCTGCGGCCTGCTCGGCGGTTGACCACGCCGATATCGACGGTGCGCTGCTTGAAGATGCGATTTTCGGTCAGCATCCGCTCGATGTCGTCGATCGTCTTCGGGAAGGTGTCGCAAAAGGCGAGGATGTCGTCGACCAGACCCGGCCGGCAGGTCGAGATGAACGCCGCCGGGGCGGAAATAATTGGCGTGAAGGCGGGCGCCCGAAGCCCGCTCGTAGAACTCCATCAGCCGCTCGCGTTCCTCGAACCCCCAGAGAAACGGCGTGATCGCGCCGATATCGAGCCCGAATGCGCAGATGCACAGCAGATGGTTGAGGATGCGCGTGATCTCGGCGAACAGCACGCGGATGTACTGGGCGCGCGGCGGCGGGCTGATCCCCATCAGCTTCTCGACGGCGAGCGCGAAGGCATGCTCCTGGCACATCGGCGACACGTAGTCGAGCCGGTCGAAATAAGGAATCGCCTGCAAATAGGTCTTGTATTCGATCAGCTTTTCGGTGCCGCGATGCAACAGGCCGATATGCGGGTCGGCGCGCTCGACGATCTCGCCGTCCATCTCCAGGACGAGCCGCATGACGCCGTGCGCCGCCGGGTGCTGCGGTCCGAAATTCATCATGAAGTTCTTGATTCGCGGCGGGCCCTCGAGCTCGCTTTCGGTCGGCCGGGCGCTGTTCGCTCACGGCGCTCCCCCGGCCGGCGGCCTGCCCTCGCCGGCTTTTTCGTCGCCCGGCAGGATTTTATCCATGCCCTCCCATGGCGACAGAAAATCAAAGCTGCGAAACTCCTGCTGCAAGCGGACCGGCTCGTAGACGACGCGCTTCTGCTCCTCGTCATAGCGCAGCTCGACATAGCCGGTCAGCGGAAAGTCCTTGCGCAGCGGATGGCCCTCGAACCCGTAATCGGTCAGGATGCGGCGCA
The DNA here is from genome assembly GCA_963774345.1 of uncultured Alphaproteobacteria bacterium. Lineage (GTDB taxonomy): Bacteria > Pseudomonadota > Alphaproteobacteria > ATCC43930 > CGMCC-115725 > AP-15. The sequence continues at coordinate 282,864 of CAVZFB010000027.1, read as the reverse complement.
GATCGGGGTTGTCGGTGAAATAGATCCCGAACAGGTCCCAGGCCTCGCGCTCCCACCAGCCGGCGCTGCTGTAGAACCCGGTTGCCGATGGCACCGGCGCGTTCTCGTCGGTCTCGACCTTGAGCCGGATGCGCTGATTGAGGCTCATGCTCAACAGATTGTAGACGACCTCGAAGCGCAGCGCGCGGTCGGGAAAATCGACGCCGCAAATGTCGCAGAGCACGGTAAACCGGCATTTGGGATCGTCGCGCAGAAAGCCGAGCACCTGCGGCAAAGCCGCGCGTTCGACCCGCACGCACAACTCGCCATGGGAGATCTCGCTACCGGTCACCGCTTCGGGCAACGCCGCCGCGACGTGCTCGGCGAGGGCCTTAAGTGGCTCTTCCATCGGCGGCGCTAGCGGGTGAAGTTGCGGGTGCGTCTGATCTTTTTCTGCAGCAGCAGGACGCCGTAGAGCAGCGCCTCGGCGGTCGGCGGGCAGCCCGGCACATAAACGTCGACCGGCACGATCCGGTCGCAGCCGCGCACCACCGAATAGGAATAATGGTAGTAGCCGCCGCCATTGGCGCACGAGCCCATCGAGATCACCCAGCGCGGCTCGGCCATCTGGTCATAGACCTTGCGCAACGCCGGCGCCATCTTGTTGCACAAGGTGCCGGCGACGATCATCACGTCGGCCTGGCGCGGGCTGGCGCGAAAGACCACGCCGAAGCGGTCGAGGTCATAGCGGCTGGCGCCGGTATGCATCATCTCGACAGCGCAGCAAGCCAACCCGAAGGTCATCGGCCACAGCGAACCGCTGCGCGCCCAATTGACCACGTTATCGAGCGTCGCGACGATAAAGCCCTTGTCCTGGACTTCCTCGGTCGCCGCCTGCAGCAGCAGGGCTTGGGCCTCGCCCGGAGGAGCCGACGCGGCGGGGACGAGGCCGATCGGCCTGTCGATCACTCCCATTCCAAGGCTCCTTTGCGCCACTCATAGATAAAGCCGACGGTCAGTACACCGAGGAAGACCACCATCGACCAGAAACCGAACATCCCGATATCGCCGAGCGATACCGCCCACGGAAACAGGAAGGCGACTTCCAGATCGAAGATGATGAACAGGATCGCGACGAGGTAATAGCGCACGTCGAAGCGGATCCGCGCATCCTCGAACGGCTCGAAGCCGCACTCGTAGGGCGACAGCTTTTCGCTGTCCGGCCGCTGCCGTGCGAGCACGAGCGAACCCGCGACCATCGCCACCGCGACCGCACCGGCAATCACAAGAAAGACCAGGATCGGAAAGTATTCGCGCAGCAAGATATTCATCGACGAACTCCGGCCGGGATTACCGCCGTGCTCCAACGTGCAGAGGGCACAGCCCGAAGGTCCGAACCGACTATTGATATAGGCCGGATCGTCTCGCCGCGAAACCGGGGCACGACGTCACATTGTGCAGCGCCATAACCTGGAGCGATCCCAGGTCACTGGCGGGAGCGACGGGGCTCGAACCCGCGACCTCCGGCGTGACAGGCCGGCGCTCTAACCAACTGAGCTACGCCCCCCTCGGCCCACGACCGGGACGGGCACCCTTATTCCCCCCGCTCCAAAGTGTCAAGCCGGGAGCACCCGATCTGTGGAAACCGATTCGCTATCGGCAACAGCGGCGGATACCGATCCGCTCATTCGCATGGCTCCGCCGGCCAAAACCATCGCGCGGATCCCGCTCACGTCCTTTGGTGGGCGATGAGGGACTCGAACCCCCGACCCCCTCGGTGTAAACGAGGTGCTCTACCAACTGAGCTAATCGCCCTTCCGCGCGACCTCGCGCCCGGCTTGGGGCGGGTTCACGACACCAATACCCCAGCGTCAATTCAACGAGTCGCGCAATCCCTTGCCTGGCTTGAACTTGGGCTGCTTCGACGCGGCAATCTTGATCTTCTCTCCGGTCCGCGGATTGCGCCCTTCAGAAGCCGCCCTCGCCGCGACAGTAAACGTACCGAACCCGACGAGGCGAACTTCATCGCCCCCTTTCAAGGCCTCGACGATCGCGTCGAACACAGCGTCGACAGCCCGACTCGCCTCCGACTTTCTCAATTCCGACTTGCTGGCGACGGTGTCGACAAGCTCATTCCTGTTCACGGGCTACCCCCCTGCGCGAGTGTGCGAGATCCCTGGATTATTCGCCGAGGAGTTTAGAACGCAGCCGGTCATCGGTCAACCGCTCTCAAGAAGCAAAAATCGAAGCGTTTCGTACGCATTACACCACATTCGCGGTATCGTGAATGCAGTCCGGCGCATGCTGGAGCGCGGTCGAACGATTCAATCAATGAGTTACAAGCCCGGAGCGCTCCTCGCCCGATCCGGGAATTACCGGAGGTGGCTCCCCGTCTTCGGACCAAGCCACCGGCGTCAGCGGCGCCGCAAGCGCGTTGCCGAGCAACTCATCCACCGTCCTAACCGGGATGATCTTCAATCCGCGCTTAACGTTATCTGGTATCTCGGCGAGATCCTTCTCGTTGTCTTGCGGGATCAACACGGTCTTTAGCCCACCGCGCAGCGCCGCCAGCAACTTCTCCTTGAGGCCGCCGATCGGAAGCACCCGGCCGCGCAGAGTGATCTCGCCGGTCATTGCGATGTCGCTCTTCACCGGAATACCGGTCAGCACCGAGACGATCGAGGTCACCATCGCGACGCCGGCTGATGGGCCGTCCTTGGGCGTCGCACCCTCCGGCACATGCACGTGGATGTCGCGCTTTTCGAACACCGAGGGCCTGATGCCAAAGGCGTGGCTGCGCGACTTGACGAAGCTTTCGGCCGCTTGAACCAATTCCTTCATTACGTCGCCCAGCTTGCCCGTTGCCGTAACCCGACCCTTGCCAGGCAAGGTCACCGCCTCGATCGTCAACAACTCGCCGCCCACTTCGGTCCAGGCGAGCCCCGTCGTGATCCCAACCAGATCCTCGCCCTCGACCTCGCCGAACCGGAACCGACGCACCCCGGCGTATTTCTCCAGGTTACGGCGCGTCACGGCGACCCGCTCGGTCTTCTTCATCAGAATGTCTTTGATCGCCTTTCGGGTGAGATTGGCGATCTCGCGCTCGAGATTGCGTACTCCGGCTTCGCGAGTGAAGTGGCGAATGAGATCCCGGATCGCGTCTTCGCTGATGCTCCACTCGGTCTTGCGGATGCCGTGTGCGGTCATCTGCTTGGGGATCAGGTGGCGGCGAGCAATCTCGACCTTCTCATCCTCGGTATAGCCGGGGATTCGGATGATCTCCATCCGGTCCATAAGCGGCTGCGGGATGCGCAAGGTGTTTGCGGTCGTGACGAACATGACGTCCGACAGGTCGTAGTCGACTTCGAGATAGTGATCGTTGAACGCTCCGTTCTGCTCCGGATCGAGCACTTCGAGCAAAGCCGAGGAAGGGTCGCCGCGCCAATCCGCGCCGAGCTTGTCGACCTCGTCGAGCAGGAAGAGCGGGTTCGACGACTTGGCCTTCTTCATCCCTTGCAGGATCTTGCCCGGCATCGAGCCGATATAGGTCCGCCGGTGGCCGCGAATCTCGGCTTCGTCACGCACTCCGCCCAGCGACATGCGCACGAAGTTGCGTCCGGTGGCGCGCGCGACCGACTTGCCGAGCGAGGTTTTGCCGACACCGGGTGCGCCGACTAGGCACAGGATCGGGCCCTTCATCTTCTTGATGCGCTGCTGGACGGCGAGATATTCGAGGATGCGCTCTTTGACCTTTTCCAGCCCGAAATGGTCGGCGTTGAGCACCTTTTCGGCGGCCTTGATGTCGCGCTTGATCTTGGTGCGGCTGTGCCACGGCACCGACAACAGCCAGTCGAGATAGTTGCGCACCACGGTCGCCTCAGCCGACATCGGGCTCATGCTCTTGAGCTTCTTGAGTTCGGCTGCCGCCTTGTCGCGGGCCTCCTTGGAGAAGGCCGTCTTGTTGATCCTCTCTTCGAGCTCGGCCATCTCGTCGCGGCCATCCTCACCCTCGCCGAGCTCCTTCTGGATCGCCTTCATCTGCTCGTTTAGGTAGTATTCGCGCTGCGTCTTCTCCATTTGGCGCTTGACGCGATTACGGATCCGTTTTTCGACCTGGAGGACGCCGATCTCGCCCTCCATATAGCCGAATACCTTTTCGAGCCGCTCAGAAACCGCTTCGGTTTCGAGCAGTTCCTGCTTCTCCGGAATCTTCAAGCTCAGATGGGAGGCGACGGTGTCGGCAAGCTTGGCCGAGTCGTCGATCTGGTTGATCGAGACCAGCACCTCAGGCGGGATCTTCTTATTGAGCTTGATGTACTGCTCGAACTGCGACACCACGGTGCGCGCCAGCGCCGCCGTCTCCTGCGGCTCGCCCGCCTTCTCGACGATCGGATCGGCATAAGCCTGGAAAAATGCCTCGTTCTCGGCAAAGCGCGATATCCGGGCGCGCCGAGCCCCCTCGACCAGCACCTTTACCGTGCCGTCCGGCAGCTTCAACAACTGAAGGACCGTGCCGACGGTGCCGACCGTATAGATGTCGGCGGTTTCGGGATCGTCCTGCGCCGCGTTCTTCTGGGTGACGAGCAGGATCTGCTTGTCATCCTTCATCACATCCTCGAGCGCCCGCACCGATTTTTCGCGCCCGACAAACAGCGGCACGATCATGTGCGGGAAGACGACGATGTCGCGGAGGGGCAGGACGGGATAAAGCGCGCCGCGCACGAGTTCTAACATAAGCCCTCTTTTTGATGGCGCCGTCCCGGGACGAGCCGGGCGGCGGAGAACAGGCATGCCATCTTTAGGTTGGCCCGGTTTCGCCGGCAGTCAAGTCGGCTGCCGTCGCAGCCGGCCGCACCCCTGCATAGATCAGTCGCCGGTGCCGACATCACCGCGCCGATCGGAGTAGATGTGGAGCGGCTTGGTCCGCCCCTCGACGACCTCGCGATTGATGACGATCTCGCTGACACCAACGAGACTGGGCAGGTCGAACATCGATTCGAGCAGAATCGATTCCATGATCGAGCGTAGGCCGCGGGCCCCGGTCTTGCGCAGGATCGCCTTGCGGGCGATCGCCTTCAGCGCTTCTTCGTTGAGCTCGAGCCTCACGTCCTCCATCTCGAATAGCCGCTGATATTGCTTGACCAGCGCGTTCTTCGGCTTTGTCAGAATGTCGACTAGCGTCCCCTCGTCGAGATCGTCCAAGGTCGCCACCACCGGCAGTCTGCCGACGAATTCGGGAATCAGGCCGAATTTCAGCAGGTCCTCGGGCTCCAGGTCTCGGAGGATTTCGCCGGTTTTACGTTCGTCCGGACCCCGCACTTCGGCGCCAAACCCGATCGAGGTGCCCTGGCGCCGCTGCGCGATCAGCTTCTCCAGCCCGGAAAATGCCCCGCCGCACACAAACAGGATGTTGGTGGTGTCGACCTGAAGGAATTCCTGCTGCGGATGCTTGCGCCCACCCTGCGGTGGCACCGAGGCGATCGTTCCTTCCATGATCTTGAGCAGCGCCTGCTGCACCCCCTCGCCAGAGACGTCGCGAGTGATCGAGGGATTGTCGGATTTGCGCGAGATCTTATCGACCTCGTCGATGTAGACAATCCCGCGCTGCGCGCGCTCGACGTTGTAATCGGCAGCCTGCAGCAGCTTCAGGATGATGTTTTCGACGTCCTCGCCGACATAACCGGCTTCGGTCAGAGTTGTGGCGTCGGCCATCGTGAATGGCACGTCGATGATCCGCGCCAGGGTCTGGGCAAGCAAGGTCTTGCCCGAACCGGTCGGCCCGACCAGCAGGATGTTCGATTTCGCCAACTCCACATCATTGGCCTTGGCGCCGTGCGCGAGCCGCTTGTAATGATTGTGCACGGCGACCGACAGCACTCGTTTGGCGTGGTCCTGGCCGATCACATAATCATCGAGAACCTTGCAAATGTCGCGCGGTCCGGGCACTCCGTCGCGCGACTTGACGAGCGTCGTCTTGTGCTCCTCGCGGATGATGTCCATGCACAGCTCGACGCATTCGTCGCAGATGAACACGGTCGGTCCGGCGATCAGCTTCCTGACCTCGTGCTGGCTCTTGCCGCAAAAGGAGCAGTAAAGCGTGTTCTTCGAGTCGCTGCCGCTGGATTTGGTCATCGCCACTCCGTCATCGGCCGGAACCGGCCTCTCCAGCCTCTTCTTCCCCAGCTTGGCGACCGGGCTGCACGGTGCAGACCGCTCGTGCCTCGCGGTCCGGACGCCCCCGCGACGCCCATTCCTGGACCGAGTATATGTGCTCGCCGCTGATCAACAACTACTTAATCATGATCGTCCGGTTGCGCGTTGCCCTGGCTGGCGCGGGCCCTGTGTTATTTGAACCCTTTTTCCAACTCGTCCCGGCCGGGACGGTTTTCGACGACTTCGTCGATCAGGCCAAACTCCCTGGCTTCGAGTGGAGACAGGAATTTGTCGCGCTCGAGGGCGGTCTGGATCGCTTCGAGCGGCTGGCCGGTATGCTTGACGTAGATCTCGTTGAGCCGCGCGCGCAGCGCCAGGATTTCGCGCGCCTGAATCTCGATATCGGTCGCCTGGCCCTGGACCCCGCCCGAGGGCTGATGGATCATGATCCGTGAGTTCGGTAGCGAAAAGCGCTTACCGGGGGCGCCGGCGGCCAGCAGCAGCGAACCCGCCGACGCGGCCTGACCGATGCACACCGTGGCAACCGGCGCGCGGATGTACTGCATGGTGTCGTAGATCGCCAAGCTGGAGGTGACCACCCCACCCGGCGAGTTGATGTAGAAATTGATGTCCTTGTTCGGGTTTTCCGCCTCCAAGAACAATAGTTGGGCGCAGATCAGACTGGATACGGCGTCGTGGATCGGCCCGACGAGGAAAATGATGCGCTCCTTGAGCAAGCGCGAATAGATGTCGTAGGCGCGCTCGCCGCGGTTGGTCTGCTCGACGACCATCGGCACCAGGTTATTCATGTGTTGTTCGAAATAGTCCGACATTTGCGGTCTCCTCGGCAACGCCGCACCGGCGGCGCATAGGGTTGATCAGCTTGGGTCCGCGCTCTCCGGCGATGCGCCGGCCGGCGAGCCGGCAGAGACAGCCGTCTCAGCGTCGGGATCCGGCAGCGCCAGCAACTCCTGCGGGGTCACCCGACGTTCGTCGACCTTGCCCAGCTCGACGATAAAGTCGACGACTTTATCCTCGAAGATCGGGGCGCGCAAATTGGCCACGGCCTCCGGGTTCTGGCGGTAGAACTCCAGAGCCTGGCGCTCGTAGCCGGGATGCCGGCGGACCTCGCGGGTGATCGCCTGATTGATCTCCTCCTGGGTCACGGTGATATTGTTGCTGCGACCGACCTCGGCGAGCAACAGGCCAAGCCGCACCCGGCGCTCGGCAATCTTGCTGTATTCGCTCCTGAGGCTCTCCTCGCTGCCCTCGGCGACAACTTCGGCCTCGGCGTCGGGCGCCGCTTCTGCACCGGCCGCGGGCTCGCCCTCCGAACTCGGAGCGGCTGTTGCCGGCGCCTCGGCGGCTCCCGTCGTCGCCCCGCCGCTGACCGGCGCGGCCCCGGCCTCAGTTTCCCCGTCGCGCCCGCCTTGGCGCTCCTGCTCGGCTTGGTGCTGCGCCCAGATATTATTGAACTCGAGTTCTACCATGCCGGGCGGGACTGCAAAATCGTATCGCTCTGCGAGCTTGTCGAGCAATGCCCGTTTCAGACGCAGACGCGAGGCCACTGCGTAATCACGCTCCATCTGCTGCTGCACCTCCTGGCGCAACTCGGCGAGGCTTTCGAGCCCAACCGCTTTGCCGAGCTCGTCGTCGATTGCGACCGGCGCGCGCTCGCGCACCTCCTTCACTTCAACCGTGAACTCGGCCTCCTGGCCGGCAAGCTCGCTGGCCGCATAATCCTCGGGAAACGTCACGTGAACCGTGCGATGCTCGCCGGCCGCCGCCCCGATCAGCTGTTCTTCGAAACCGGGGATGAAGCTGCCGGAACCGAGCATAATCTGGCGGTCCTTGCCGCTGGCGCCTGGAATTTCACGGTCGCCTACCCGCCCCTGGACATCGACGACGATGATATCGCCGCTTTGGGCCGGCCGCTCGACCGGCTCGGATTTGCGCTGCTGGTCGGCGATCCGCGCGATCGCGGCGTCGACGCTCTCTTCGGGCACCTCGACGATCAGCCGCTCGATGCCCAGATCGGCAAAGTTCGGCTCCGGAATTTCGGGGAGGATCTCGACCAGCATCTTGTATTCGAGGTCGGCGCCCTCGCTGAACGACACGATGTCGACCTTGGGCGGCAGCGCCGGCCGCAAATTGTGCTCGCGGATCGTGTCCTCCGAGCTGCCTTGGACCGTGCTCTCCACCACCTCGCCAAGAACTGAGGGGCCATAACGACGGCGCAGAATCTGCATCGGGACCTTGCCGGGGCGGAAGCCCGGCAGACGGATGGTGCGCCCGAGCTCGTCGAGGCGGCTGACGACTTTGTCCTCGAGTTCGTCCGCGGGAACCACAATCCGGAACTCACGCTTGAGCCCTTCGGCGCTGGTTTCGGTCACCTGCATGAGACGAGGCCCGCAGTCCTGCCGTTATCGCCGGGCGAGGCCCGCCACTGGATCCGGCATCCCGCCTCGCGAGCCGCCCATAGGCGGCTTCGTGCGATCGACAACAAGCCCTTCATCGGCAACAGCCTCTCGATAATGATCTTCGCGCACCCTGGTGCGGGCGGGGGGATTTGAACCCCCACGATTTCCATCGCTGGAACCTAAATCCAGTGCGTCTGCCAGTTCCGCCACGCCCGCCGCAGCAATCGACCGGAGCGGCCAATCCGGCCCGGCTGAGGCGGATTCCTAACATAGACGTCCCCGGTTACCTAGACAGGCCGCATGCGCTGCAGCATCGAGTGACCCACTGACTTGGTCGGACAATAGCCTCCGATCAAGGTACTCCAAGCATCCGCACCACCGGGTCCCGCAGCGAGAGGGATCAGCCGGCCCGCGCGAGACCGCGCAACGCCGACGACGCGGCGACCCGCCCCTCGCCGCGATAGGCCTCGTGGTTGGCCTCGATATCACCGAGCCGGTATACGTAGTTGACCATAATTCCAGCGGATTGTTGCAGGCCCTTCGCCGAGACGTCGCCCAGCCAATTCAGGCGCTCGATCCGGGCCCCGTTACTGAGGTGAAAATGAGCCACCGGGTCGAGCGCCCTGCCGGCCACGGTGCGCTCGCGTAGCAGATAGCGTGCGCAAAGGCGCAGCAGCGGGTCACGCAACGCCCCGGCAAGCTGCGGCTCGGCATGCCAATCCGGGCTGTCCAGCAACGTTGGAACATCTCGTTCGACGACCCCTTCGCCGAGGCCTTCGATCACACTGCGCTCGGGCGGCAGCAATAAGCCGCCTGGGGTGGCCTGTTGCTGCCGATCGAGCCAAGCGCGGAACCCCGGCACTGGCGACAAGGTTGCGAACACCTTCAGGCGGGGCAGGTCTCTCGCCAAGGCGTCCACTACGCGCTTGATCAGAAAATCGCCAAAGCTGATCCCGGCGAGACCGTGCTGACAGTTCGAGATCGAATAGAAGATCGCGGTGTCGGCAGCCTGCGGATCCCCGATCGGGGCGGCCTCGTCGAGCAACGAGTTGACATCGCCCGCCATGCCCGCGACCAGCGCCACCTCGACAAATATCAGCGGCTCGTCGGGCATACGAGGGTGAAAAAAGGCGAAGCAGCGGCGGTCGGCCTCGAGCCGGTTCTTTAGGTCGGTCCAGCTGCGGATCTCGTGAACCGCCTCGTACGCCATCAGCTTTTCGAGCAATGCCGCCGGAGCTTCCCAGCCGATCCGCTTCAATTCGAGAAAGCCGATGTCGAACCAATTGGCGAGCAACCGCTTCAGATCTTCTTCCAGCCCGTGGAGAATGGGATCGTGCTGCCCTAGATCCAGCAGCTCGGCGCGGCGGTCGACCAGGAACTTGACCCCCTCGGGCAGTGCGTTGAATTGGCGCAGCAGAGTGATGCGCGGCGGTTCCAGCGCATTGCGCAGATCGCGCTCGGCGGCGGCGCGCTCGAACGGGCCGCCGGCCTTGGCCAATACCGCGCAGCAGCGGTCGATTTCTCCGCGATCGACGTCGAATTCCCCGGCGAGCAGACGGAGAAACCGCTCGCGCCCATTCGCATCCAGCGATAGATAAGTCCGGCCTAGGTCGGCTGCCCGCGCCCGTGCCGTAACCTCGCCGCCACGCCCATCGAGGCAGCTGAGCATCTGTTCGTGCAACCGGCGAATATCGTCGCCGGAAAGCTCGGGCCGCGGCGTGCGGCTCAACACGCCGCGCGCCGACAGGGCGATGTCGCGCCACGCGCTGCGCAGATTAGTCAAGGTCCGGTCGAAGACGCCCTCGAAGAAACCGGCCGGAGCGCGATCGTTCATGGAGGCTATAGCGACTGTGGCGGAGCCAGACAGAGACGCGCCGAATCAGCGGCCGTCAACACCGAAGCGCACCGGCCGTGCGCTCGTGCGCCACACCGCGCAACGCCGGCGCCAGTCCCTCGACGAGGTCTTCGGCGACAAGCCCTGCACCGATTCGGTCGGCGGCGTCGCCGTGCAACCACACCGCCGCCGCGGCCGCGGCGAACGGCTCCACGCCTTGCGCCAGGAGCCCAAGCACCATTCCGGCGAGAACATCACCGCTGCCCGCCGTCGCCAGCTCGGGGGGCGCGTTGGCGTTGATCGCAGCCCGACCGTCGGGCGCGGCGATCACCGTGTCGGCGCCTTTCAGCACGACGACCGCGCCGCTCTGCCGCGCCGCGCGCCGCGCCCGCTCGAGCTTGCTTCCGCTCGTGTCGAACAGGCGTGCAAATTCGCCGTCATGCGGCGTCATCACCACCGGCGAACGGATCGTCGCTAATAAGGCCTGCGGGTCGGCGGCGAACGAGGTCAGCGCATCAGCATCGAGCACCGCCCGCTTGCCGGCCTCGAGGATCGCCAAGACCTTGTCGCGGGTCTCGGCGCCGACTCCTGCGCCCGGGCCGATCAACGCGGCGTTTCGTCTCTTGTCCGCGAGCAACGCCCTAAAATCGTCGAGCCCGGCGACAGGATGGACGATGATCCCGGTCAGCGCCGCAGCGTAGATCGGGAATGCGGCTTCTGGAGCGGCGACGGTGACGAGCCCGGCGCCGAGCCGAGCCGCGCTGCGGGATGCCAGGCGCGCCGCCCCCGTCATCACCGACCCGCCGGCCACCAGCGCGTGGCCGCGGGTATATTTGTGGCTGTCAGGGCCGGGGTGAGGAAGCTCCGCGAGCCACCAGCCGGGGTCGTTCTCGGCGGTGTCGGGCGCGATATGATCGAGCACCGCGTCGGGAATGCCGATCTGTGCCAGCACCGTCTCGCCGCACCAGATGCGCCCCGGCAGCAGCAGATGGCCCGGCTTTTTGCGGAAAAATGTGACCGTCACCGCCGCCCGCGACGCGGCCCCGCGGATCTCCCCGCTGACGCCGTCGATGCCGCTCGGGACGTCGACCGCCACAACCGGTAGCCCGCGCGCACTCAGGCCCGTGATGACGTCCTTCGCCACACCCTCGATCGAACGGGCTAGCCCCGCGCCGAAGATCGCATCGATCGCCAAGACGGCATCGTCGAGCGCCTCGGGAGCCAGCCGTTCGACTTTACCAGGCCACCGGGCCGCCGCTTCCGCGGCGTCGCCGCGCAGTGCGGCCCTATCGCCCAGCAGCGCCACCCGCACCTTCCAGCCGCGCCCGGCCAGAATCCGAGCGGCGACAAAGCCGTCGCCGCCATTGTTGCCGGGCCCGCACAGCACCACGACCTGTCGCGGCGGCCAGCGCCGCGAGACTGCGTCGGCGACCGCCTCTCCTGCCTTCTCCATCAACGCGATGCCGGAGACTCCGCTGGCGATCGTCGCGCGGTCCGCCTCGCCCATCTGCTGCGCCGTCAACAGCGCACGCCGCCGCCAGCCCTCGGAGGATATTATCATCGCCCAAATGTGGGCTTCCCGGCTGGCGCCGGGAAGCCCGCCCTACCCCGCTTGACGCTATGGGCACGAACCTCTACCTCCACCCCCGCGGCGGGTGTAGCTCAGTTGGTTAGAGCGCCAGATTGTGGATCTGGATGTCGTCGGTTCAAATCCGATCACTCGCCCCAGTTTTTTGAGATCGCGAAGGGCGGTTGAGTCTAATCCAGGCCTAACGTCCGCGGCGGGGTCGTAAATGCATAAGCGAGGACACGAAGGCGCCATGAAGAGAGCAATAGTTCGGCAACCACGAACCCGTGAGCGCGCGGCCCGGCACAAGGCTAAGCTGAAGGCCAAGCGGCGGCGGCAGCGAACCAGGGCGCAGGGATAGGTGCACGGCTGACGGTAATCGTATGTTGCCGAAGCCACATAGTTTATTGTGATAACCACAAGTTATCTTGACATTTCAGCATAATCCGGATAAAGAACTACCCTGCATAATCGGGATAAGGAGTAGAAGGTGCCGGTTCGCGTAAATCGTCACGGAACGGCAATTTTGTGGGGGTGGCGGGATCGGCTCTAGCCGAAATCGTGCCGGAAAAGTTCGCTACGTCGTTGCTGATTTGCTGCAGGAGCAGCAAACCGCGGAGCAGGAGGCTCCCGGCGAACATGGGGTTTGAGGCGCGTCCGCTGCGGATTCCATCGCCGGCCTCGCGCTGACGGTGGACGGCAGCGCCGGAGCGGATCGGCTGAGACCGCGGGCGCCCGTCCCGGGCAGTCAACGGTGCGCGGCGCGGCAGGCGGGGCAGAGGCCGCGCGCCTCGATCACTTGCCGGGCGACGGCGAAGCCCCGACATTCGCCGAGCCGGTGCAGGGTCGCGACGATCTCCTCGTCCCGGATCTCCTCGGTCGCGCCGCAGTCATCGCAGATCATGAACTGGCTTTCGTGCGGATGCTCGACATCGCCGCAGGCGATAAAGGCGCTGACGCTCTCGATCTTGTGGATTAGCTTGGCTGCGAGCAGGAAGTCGAGGGCGCGATACACCGTCGGCGGACCGAGCTTGCCGCGCTCGCGTTGCAGCTCGGCGAGCAGCGCATAGGCGCCGATCGGCTGGTCGGCGGCCAGGATCAGTTGCAGCACTCTCCGGCGCACCGGGGTCAATCGCACCCCCCGGCTCGTGCAGATTTGTTGCGCCCGCGCCAGCGCACGCTCGATGTCCCGGGACCTCACCACAGGTCTCCCTGCGCCTCGCTCGGCGTTCGCCGATCCTGGCCACGTTACGGTATCTCGCCGCCGGTAAGCAACAAGCGGCACGGCATAGACAAGTTATCGGCCGCTCCTTAATCTCGGTCGCAGGCGCCCGCGGATGCGTGCGCCTGTCGGGGGACGGGTTGCCATGCAGCCAAATCGGCTGAAGCTCGGGGCCATCGCTGCCTGGCTCGGCGTGATCGCGCTGAGCCTCGACGCGCTCGTCCCTATTCATCTCGCCTTCGACCTCGCCCACACCTTAGAAACCACAACACACCGGGAAGGTTCGAGCCCCGCCGAGCATGATTTCACCTGGCGGTTGCTGACGCTGGTAACCGGGCATAACGACGAAGACGCCCCATCAAGCGGCAAGACCGGCGGTCGCGGTGAACACCATCATCCGGATTGCGCGGTCTGCAGTTCTCTCGGCACCCTCGCCGGCTTCGCCCCGGCCGCCACCGCCCCGCTGTCGGTTCCGATCCGCGTCGAGACTCCGATCCTGCTCACAGCGATCGCCAGCGAACCGCTCGGCGCGCCTGTAACCGCCTACCGCTCCCGCGCTCCCCCGATCGCATCGGCTGACCCGACCACATAGCCGAACTCGCCGGAACCGCATCGCGGCGATCCGGTACTCCGCGATTCTTTGGGAGCACGATCATGAACCGCCTATTTTGCCGCGGCCTTGTCGCCGCGACCGTAGCGGCGCTGCTGCCGCGTGCCGAGGCGATGGCGCACGGTTTTGCCGGCGACCGCTTTTTTCCGGCCACGATCCTGACCGACGACCCATTCGTCGCCGACGAGATGTCCTTGCCGACCGTCACCCTCAACCCGACCCAGAGCGACGGCTCGCGCGAGCTCGACGTCGGTACCGATCTGTCGATGCTCATCACCCCCAAATGGGATTTCACGATCGGTACCGAGTGGCAGCACATCGAGGATTCCGGCGCTCCCACGGCAACCGGATTCGGCGGCCTCGACACCGGAACGCAATACCAGCTGTTTATCAACGGGCCGCATGAGGCCATGGCTCTCGCCGGGCTCGATGTGAACTGGGGAAATACCGGACGAGTCCAGGCCGTGGGCGCGCCCGCCTTCACCACAATCTCGCCGACCTTCGACTTCGGCAAAGGTTTTGGCGATCTGCCCAATTCAGTGGGCTGGCTGCGCCCGTTCGCCCTGACCGGCAATCTGAGCTTCGACTTTCCGACCGAGACGCGAAAGCAACGGCGTGCCCAACCCGAACAATTTCAACTACGGCTTCGCGATCGAATACAGCATTCCGTATCTGCAGAGCCAGGTCAAAGACATCGGGCTGGGACCGCCGTTCAACCGCCTGATCCCGCTGATCGAGTTCGCGCTGACCACGCCGCTCAATCGCGGCCAGACCGGCATGACCACCGGGACGGTGCAGCCCGGGGTCATCTGGGCAGGGCAATATTTCCAGGTCGGCGCGGAGATGATCATTCCGACCAACAGTCTGTCGGGGCACGGGATAGGCGGCGTCGTGCAGCTGCATTTCTATCTCGACGATCTGTTCCCCAACAGCATTGGAAGGCCGATCTCCCAATGGTGAACCGGCGGATGATTGTGGCAGCCGCGGTCCTTGCCGTCGCTGTCACCCGCGGGGCTGTCACCGTGCATGCCCACGCCTTTCTCGACCATGCCAGCCCGGCGGTCGGCAGTTCAGTGCCGACGGCCCCGGCCACCGTGACGATGTGGTTTACGCAGCAGCTGGAACCGGCCTTCACCACGGCGACGGTGACCGACCAAGCCGGCAACCCCGTCGATACGGGTCCGGCTCAGGTAGATGCGAAAGATCCGACCGAACTGCGGGTGCCGCTGAAGAAGCTGCCGCCAGGCACCTACACCGTCGCCTGGCACGCCCTCTCCGTCGACACCCATACGACCACGGGGCACTTCATCTTCACGGTCGGTGGCGGATGAGCGCCTTGGGTTGCTAGCGCAAGGCAATGGGGAGCGAACGAGGCGATGGAAAGCTTCCTGATCGCGGCGCGTGCCGTTCACTACGCCTCGACGATATCGCTGGCGGGGGTCTTCGCCTTCCTCTGCTTTATCGCCGGCTCGGAGGCGTCGCCGAGGCTGCACCGTCAGCTCTTGGTGCTCGCGTGGGCAAGCCTCGCGCTGGCGCTGCTTTCGGGCGGCGCCTGGCTGCTATTTCTCTCAGCGCAAATGAGCGGTCAGCCGATCGCCGCCAGCCTGGCGCGAGGGCCGGTGGCGACGGTGATGACCCGCACCCGGTTCGGGCAAATCTGGGTCTTACGATTTGTTCTTGCCGTGCTTTTGGCGGTTTTGCTGCTGATTCCGGAGGGCTGGCGCCGGTGGTTGTGGCGCTGGAGTGGGCTTACGTTTGCCGCCGCAATGCTCGCATCCCTCGCTTGGGCTGGTCACGGCGGGGCGACGCCTGGCCGGCCCGGCGAGCTGCATCTCGTCGCCGATATGCTTCATCTCGTCGCCGCGGGCGCCTGGGTCGGCTCGCTAATTCCACTCGCACTGCTGTTGGCCGAAATCCGCCGCAGTGACGACGCCTGCGCGGCGGCAGTAGCCCGGCGGGCGGTGGTGCGATTTTCGGTCCTGGCGGCGATCAGCGTCGTGATTCTGTTTACCGGCCGGGCTCGTCAACACCTGGTTTCTCGCCGGCACCGTTCCGGCTTTGATCGGTACCGGATACGGTCGCCTGCTCGCTCGCGAAGATCGCCATTTTTGTGACGATGGTTACGATTGCCGCGGTCAATTTGCTGCGCATGACGCCGCGTCTGGCTGGGGCATCGGTCGGACGTCGGCCGCTGATCGAGGGCGCACTCGTCCATCTGCGGCGCAACGCGCTGATCGAGGCCGGTCTCGGCCTTTTTGTTCTAGGCATCGTCGCAATCCTCGGCATCCTGCCGCCGGGGCTCCACACCGAACCTGGCTGGCCATTGCCGTTTCGGCTCGAGCTTGGCGCGCTGGCCGGCCGGCCACAGATGGCTGTTGGCGATCCTGACAGCGCTCGCGGCCATCTTGGTCGATCACCGGCGTGGCCACGGCCGCCGCCGGGCGCTATCGAGCGATGATGGCGGCGTGGAGCGGGCTCGCGACTTGCGTCGCGCTAGGCGCGCTGGTAGCGCGACCGGCGATCGAGCCCGCCTATCCGACGAGCTTCTACGCCCCGGCCGCGCCGTACGCGAGCGCCTCGGTTGAGCACGGCACGCGTCTGTATGCCGAAAACTGCGCCCTCTGCCATGGAGTGGACGGCAAGGGTGCGGGTCCCGCTGCAGCCGGTTTGACCGTGCGCCCGGCAGATCTAACTGCGCCGCATTTGTTCGCGCATACTCCCGGCGATCTCTTCTGGTGGGTCAGCAACGGCCGCGGCAACGGTGTCATGCCCGGCTTCGCAGGGATCATGAGCCCAGCCGACCGGTGGGACGTGATCAACTTCATCCGCGCCCGTGCCGCCGGCGCCCTGGCTCGTCAGGTCGGGCCGCAGGTCTCGACCGCCGCCACTTCCACGATCCCCGATTTCGCCTTCGAAGCGGACGGCCAGCAGCTGACCTTGAGCGGCATTCTGGAAACCGGGCCGGCCCTGCTCGCGCTGTTTAGCGGCCCCCCGCCCGCGGCACGTTTGGCGCAGCTCGCAGTGGAGCAAAAGCAAATCGCGGCCAGCCTAAGAATCCTGGCGGTCGATCTCGCTCCCGCCTCGATGCCTCTCGAAACGGAAGCCTCCGCGCCGCTCGTCGGTGTCTCGGCCGGTGTCGCGACCACTCTGGCACTGTTCCGCGCCGGCGACGACGGCGGCGAGACCGATCTGCTGCTCGACCGGGCGGGCGATCTTCGCGCCCGCTGGACACGCAGCATCCCCGACGCGCCGCCGGATACCGCGGCACTCGCCGCCGCCGCTGCCCGGGTCGCGCAATTTCCAGCCGCGCCGATCAGCCATGCGGGTCATGCTCACTAGCCCGGCACTGGGTGCGGGGCCGATTGCAGTCCTTCCGCTGTCAGCTTTGATACCGGGACCGTCAACGGCAGCATCGTGTTGGTGCTGTGCCACGCCTCGATCCAGCGCTCCGGCAAATTACCCCAGGAATTGAGCTGGCCGAGCGGGTCGATGCGGCCAAGGATCTGTGCGAACCGGGCGGGAGATTCCTCCTGGATAACGGCCGAAAAGGTGGTGACCTCAAGCGCTTTCGCCCGATCCGGGTGAAGACCGGCAATCGCATTGCCGATGCATAGCGAACCCTTGCTGTGGCCATAAAGGCGGGTGATCTGCGGCGCGTGCTCAAGAATCGCGTGCAAGATGTCGGATTCGGGGCTGCCGCGGCGAAACGCCGAGCCCTCGCTGTCGATCGGCGACGTGCGCTCCGGGATCGATCGCGAAAGACGGCGCCCGATTACTGCCATCTGCGGCGCCATCAGCGCCAGAGCCTGTTCGCCGAGTTCGCGGAGGTAATCAGCCAAGCCGTAGCCGAAGAAGCCGCTCAGCGCCTGCGGGATGATGTCGGCCAGCCCATAGCCTGGCACGATCGCCGCCACCGGCTCGCCGAGCGCTTCCGACACGTTCCAGGCGAAGGCGGCCGAGCCGAGCGCCGAACTGCCGACCCCGGTAACCGAAACCGTCTTCACCGCGAACGTCAAGGGCGCACCCGAACCGCCCACCTCGGAGCCAGCGAATTGGAGCCCAGCTCTTCAGGAAATCGCGGACATCGGCGTAGCGCTCGATGAACGGCGCGTGTTGAGCGTCGACCACCAAAATCACGCCCTCGGGATCGGTCAGGGCGCTGAGGTTGACGACATCTGCGGGCATCGTCCGGAGCGCGGCGGTCTGCCCGCGCCCCGCGGCCGCCGGGTCAATCGCGGTGCTGACCCTGATCCCGCGTGCAAACAGCTGCTGCCACAGCACGCCGACATCGTAAAAGAGCGCATCGGCCGCGGTGTTGACCATGCGCAACGAACGCAGCAGCGGCTCGACCGCGGCCCGTGGCACGTCGAATGCCGCCAGTCCTTCGTCGATCCCTGCGGCCATCACCGCCTCCTTCCTAGGTGCCCTTAAGTGTCTGTGGCGCTACCAGTTCGAGCAGCGCCGCCGCCGCCCCGGCTTCGGCCGTGCGTTTAGACGAGGCAGTCGCGGTGGCGCTGCCGCTCCCGGCCACAGTTGCCGCCACGGTGAAGCGCGGCGCGTGATCCGGGCCGCTGGTCGCCACCAGCTCATAGAGCGGCAGGCCCTTGCCGCGCGCCTGCGCCCATTCCTGCAATGCGGTCTTCGGATCGCGCGGCGGGCCTTCCATTTCGGCGATCAACGGTTCCCACCAGCGCAGGACAAAGCTCTCCGCTGCGGCGAGTCCGCCGTCGAGATATATTGCGGCGATAACCGCCTCGCACGCGTCAGCGAGGATCCCGGGATTGGCGGCGGCGCCAGCGGAGAACTCGGCCTGCGAAAAGACCAGATGGCGCCCGAGCCCGATCCGCTCGGCGACCCGCGCCAGGGTTTCGCGGCGCACCAGATGGGTATGCCGGCGGGTCAGCGAGACCCTCGGGCTCGCTCTCGAAACGCCGCCAAAGGAGATCGGCGACGACTAGGCCTAACACCCGGTCACCGAGAAACTCGAGGCGGTCGTACCCGCGGCTTGCTGGTGTCGCGCGCCGGCTGCGCCGCCGCTCTCGAACGAGCGCGCTCGGGTGGGTCAGAGCCTCCGCCAGAAGCTCCGGGCGGGCAAACTCGTGCCCGAGCACCTCGGAGAGATTGTTGGACACATCCGCATGTCGGATGAAAGCGGCGGGATCCTGGTACGATCCGACCTCGCCGCTATCCTCGTGCGGCATCGCTAATCGACGCCCTCGAACAGCCGACCGTATCGGATCGCGAACGGCCATTTCCAGAGTTCCCACCAACGTGTCGATCCGTCGGTCGAGAAAAATATGAATCGCGCCTTGCCGATCAGATTTTCCGCCGGCACATAGTAGTGGACTTCGCAGTCGGGCTGCCCTTGACACATCCAAAGGCACACGGCTGTCGGCGGAGTTGTCGCGGTTGTCTCCCATCATAAAATACTTGTCCGGCGGAACACGGTATACCTGTGTATTATCGAGTTGGTCGCTATTACCTTTCTTGATAATCCTGTGTTGTCGTCCATTCGGCAAGGTTTCGATAAACTGTTTCATCGGGATGACCGCACCGTCGCTTTCCTGGTTGAGATAATCCTCGATCGGCTTGCGCGGCACGGCCTTGTCATTGATGTAAAGTATGCCGTTCTTCATCTGGATGGTGTCGCCGGGAAGGCCGATGACCCGTTTGATGTAGTCGGTCGAATTGTTTGTCGGCAGCTTTGAAAACCACGACGTCGCCGCGTTCGGGGGGATGAGAGAAGATCCGCCCGGAAAACAGCGGCAACCCGAATGGCAGCGAAAACCGGCTATAGCCGTATGAGAATTTCGACACAAACAAATAATCTCCGACCAATAGAGTCGGAATCATCGAGCCCGACGGGATGTTAAACGGCTCATACGCGACCGTCCGGACCACCAAGGCGATAAGAACGGCGTAGACGATAGTCTTTATCGTATCGACGACGCCGCCCGACGATTTCCTCTTTGCTATTACCTTGTGTGCGGTATTGGTTTTCATGATGTGCCTTGGCGGGCTTAGATGGCGCTGGATCAAGCCTAGCGTGCTGCCGTAAGTCAAGCGCGCTGCCGCAGCAGAGGCGGCGCAGCGAATATTTTTCGCAATCAGCCGCCCGAGGCCGGGATCGCGGTGATGATCACCACTGCCTGGGCGAGCGGCGGCTCGTCGGTCAGGGTGAGGTCGAGCCGCGCCACCATCCCCTCCGGCGTGATCTCGCCGAGCCGGCGCCGTGCCCCGCCGGTCAGCCACATCGTCGGCCGGCCCGAGGCCAAGTTTACCACCCCCAGATCGCGCCAGAACACACCGCGGCGAAAGCCGGTGCCGAGCGCCTTGGCGCAGGCCTCCTTGGCGGCAAATCTTCGCGCATAACTTGCCGCGCGGCTGGCGCGCGGATCGCATTTGGCGCGTTCCTCTTCGGTGAACACCCGGTCGAGAAAGCGGTCGCCGAAGCGCTGCGATCGTGCGCTCGATCCGGCGGATGTCGATCAGGTCGCTGCCGAGACCGAGAATCATCAAATCGGGCTCTCTTCGCCCAGATCGTCCGCCGGGCTGTTGGTCTTGATCGCGGAGCGCCACCGTCAGCCGCGCGCCCGCTCGACCGAGTTGATAACCGGGTTGGCGCGCAACGCGGCGACGATCGTCGTCAAATGCTTCACGTCGGCGACTTCGATATCGAGCATGATCTCGAAAAAGTCGGACGAGCGGTTGGTAATCTTCAAATTGCTGATGTTTCCGCCCTGCTTTCCGATCACCGTCGTAAGGCTGCCGAGATTGCCGGGCTCGTTGGCGATCATCACGTTGAGCCGGCCGACATGGATCGCATCGGCCTCGCTGCTGCTCCAGGCGACATCGAGCCAGCGTTCCGGTGTCTCGGCAAAGTTCTCCAGGGTGTCGCAATCGATGGTGTGGATCGTCACCCCCTTGCCGGTGGTCACGATGCCGACGATCCGATCGCCTGGCAGCGGATGG
This sequence comes from uncultured Alphaproteobacteria bacterium, assembly GCA_963774345.1. GTDB lineage: Bacteria > Pseudomonadota > Alphaproteobacteria > ATCC43930 > CGMCC-115725 > AP-15. The sequence goes on along the minus strand of CAVZFB010000027.1, from coordinate 262,107 downwards.
CAGCAACCGGCGAAATGCAGTGCCATGCCAGGGATCAGGCCGCGGATCGCCACCGCGGTGTCGTTGTATCCAACCTTGCGCCGGGCGCGCGCCAGGGAAACGACCTTGGCCTTGGCGTCTTGTTGCTGCGGAAAAGCGGCATTGATCACCGCACGCCCGGTGGCCAGCCCCTGGCCGACCGCCACATAGAGATCCTCGACGGCCGGGCAGTTGAAGGTCTTCAGCACACCTTCGAGCGGCCGTTCGGAGAACTCGTGGCCTTCCTGGCGGAAGGCTTTTTGCACGATTGCCTTGCCGAGATCGAGATATTGGGCGCGCTGCTGGGTGCGGACAAAGCGGCGGATGCGCGCGCGCGCCTTGCCCGTAACGACGAACCGCTCCCAGGTCGGCGACGGGTGCTGCGCCTTGGAAGTGACGATCTCGACCTGATCGCCATTGCCGAGCTGGGTGCGCAGCGGCACCAGCCTTCCGTTGATCCTGGCGCCGACGCAGGTGTCGCCGATCTCCGAATGAACCGCATAGGCGAAGTCGACAGCTGTGGCGCCGCGCGGCAAGGCGATCAGATCGCCCTTCGGGGTGAAGGCGAAGACCTGATCCTGAAACATTTCGAGCTTGGTGTGCTCGAGAAATTCCTCGGGGCCCGAAGCGTGATCGAGGATGTCGAGCAGCTCGCGCAGCCAACGGTATTGCGGTCCTTCGGTCGTACCGGCGCCCTGCTTGTAGGTCCAGTGCGCGGCTACGCCGAGCTCGGCGACCTCGTGCATCTCGCGGGTGCGGATCTGTGCCTCGATCCGCTGCTGCTCGGGGCCGATCACGGCGGTGTGCAGCGATCGGTAATTGTTGAGTTTCGGGGTTGAGATGTAGTCCTTGAAGCGGCCCGGAACCACGTGATAGGCCGAGTGGATAATGCCGAGAGCGTGGTAGCAATCGGCGATGCCGTCGACCAGCACCCGGAACGCCATGACATCCGAGAGCTGCTCGAACGCGACGTTCTTGCTCTGCATCTTGCGCCAGATCGAATAGGGCGACTTCTCGCGGCCGGTGATTACCGTCCCGGCAAGACCGCCTTCCGCGAGCTTGCGCTGCAGCTCGGCCTCGATCCGCGGCACCACGGCGGCACCTATGTCGCGCAGAAAATCGAGGCGCGCCAAGATGCTCGCGCGGGCGTCGGGATAGAGCTCGGCAAAAGCGAGATCCTCGAGCTGGTCCTTCATCCGGTGCATGCCGAGCCGCTCGGCCAATGGCGCGTAAATGTCCATCGTCTCGCGCGCGATCCGCCGGCGCTTTTCGTCACTCTGGATGAAATGCAGAGTCTGCATGTTGTGCAGACGATCGGCCAGCTTGACCAGAAGGACGCGAATGTCCTCGGACATCGCCAGCACCAGCTTGCGGAAATTCTCGGCCTGTTTGGTCTGATCGGATTGCAGCTCGATCCGCGACAGCTTGGTCACGCCGTCGACCAGCCGGGCGGTCTCCGGACCAAACACGCGTTCGATGTCGTCGAGGGTCGCGACCGTGTCCTCAACCGTATCATGCAATAGCCCCGTGACGATCGAGGCGCTGTCGAGTTTCATCTGGGCGAGGATGCCGGCCACCTCGACCGGATGAGAAAAATAGGGGTCGCCGGAAGCGCGCAGCTGTGCGCCATGCGCCTTCATCGAATACACATAGGCGCGGTTGAGCGCGGCTTCGTCCGCGTTCGGATCGTAGGATCGGACGAGTTCGACCAGCTCGAATTGCCGCATCATGACGAGCACCTCGCCGTCTCGTCCATGTCCTCGTCCTCCGGGCTCAGCGGTCTCACAGAACCGCCCGGCTCATCTGCAGCCTCGCAGGCCGGACGTGGCCCGCCGCCCGCGGTCAGAATTCCTCGTCGCCGTCACTGGGCGGATCGTCACCCGCTAGATCGTCAGTAGGGGTATCGGCGAGTTCCTCGCTCTCCTCTTCGTTGGCGATCACTCCTTCCGCCAGCACATCATCGAGCGCATCTTCATCTTCGGTGAAATCCTGGGCGAGCGCCTGATCCTCGTCCGCCTCGGCCTCCTCCGCGTCGATCTCGTCTTCGACGTCCGCATCCTCGAAGCGACCCGCTTGGCCGCTATATCCTTCCTCGTCGAGCAGCGCTCCGATCGGCGCGGCAACCTCGAATAAGCTCGGATCGACCTCGAGTTCGTGGGTCTCTTCTGGCTCGTCCGTCTCGATTTGTTTCTGCATGCCGCGAACCACCGCTTCCTTCAGATGCGGCAGGCTGATCGTCTCATCGGCGATCTCGCGCAAGGCGACTACCGGGTTTTTGTCGTCGTCGCGGTCGATCGACAGTGGGACTCCGGAGGTAATTTCGCGCGCGCGCTGCGCCGCGAGCAAGACCAGCTCGAACCGGTTGGGCACCTTGATTACGCAATCTTCCACGGTAACACGCGCCATAACTGGCTCCGCAACTGTTCGTTAAACCCCTGAGTATATGGGGGACTGCGGCGCACGACAACACTGCCTACACGGTTATGGGCAGCGTTGCGCCTGTTCCTTGACCCTCGCTACATTGCGCGCCTATATGACGGGGTCCCGGCCGGATGGCAGAGTGGTTATGCAGAGGACTGCAAATCCTCGTACAGCGGTTCGATTCCGCTTCCGGCCTCCAGGGAGAGATCGCGCTCGGTTCCGCCGGGTGCTTTGATCCCCGGTAGCTCAGTTGGTAGAGCAGGCGGCTGTTAACCGCCTTGTCGCTGGTTCGAGTCCGGCCCGGGGAGCCAATCGAGAGAGAAGGGGTTAGGCCTCAACAACCTAACCCCTTCCGGCCTGCTCTGAGAGTTCGCGCACCAACCCGGCGACATCGCGCGTCGGCAGAGCCTTGTCGTTTGTGTAACGTAATGCGACGATCGCCGCTAGAAACCTGTGGGCTCCAACACCCATCAACTGGCGCAGGCGGTCGAGATCTGCCTGATGTTGTCGATCGTATCAATTGAAGGAGGCGCTCGTGGAGACTCGCGCTGCTGTTGCTCACAAGGCTGGAGAGCCGCTCGCGATCGAGACGGTCCAACTCGACGGCCCCAAGGACCGGGAGGTGCTGGTCGAGATCAAGGCGACCGGCATCTGCCATACCGACGAGTTCACCTTGTCGGGAGCCGACCCTGAGGGGCTATTTCCGGCGATCCTTGGCCACGAAGGCGCCGGCATCGTCGTCGATATCGGCCGGGGGGTGACCAGCTTGGCCAAAGGCGATCATGTGATCCCGCTCTATACCCCCGAATGCCGCCAATGCGAGTATTGCCTGTCTGGCAAGACCAATCTCTGCGTAGCGATCCGCGCGACCCAGGGTCAAGGGGTGATGCCCGACGGCACCAGCCGCTTCTCGCTGGGGAAGGAGAAGCTTTATCACTATATGGGCACCTCGACCTTCTCGAATTATACGGTCCTACCTGAGATCGCGGTGGCGAAGATCCGCGAGGACGCGCCGTTCGACAAGGTCTGCTACATCGGCTGCGGCGTCACCACCGGGGTCGGTGCGGTGATCAACACGGCCAAGGTCCACCCTGGAGCCAATGTCGTCATCTTTGGCCTCGGCGGGATCGGGTTGAACGTCGTCCAGGGCTGCCGGATGGTCGGCGCCGACATGATCGTCGGCGTCGACCTCAATCCCAAACGCCGAGCTCTCGCCGAGAAATTCGGGATGACCCATTTTGTCAACCCGAAGGAAGTCGAGGGCGACCTGGTCCCCTACTTGGTGAACCTGACCAAGGGTGGGGCCGATTTCAGCTTCGAATGCATCGGCAACGTCCAGACCATGCGCCAGGCGCTCGAATGCGCCCACCGCGGCTGGGGCGTCAGCGTCATCATCGGCGTCGCCGGCGCCGGCCAGGAGATCTCAACCCGGCCGTTTCAATTGGTCACAGGCCGGGTATGGAAAGGAACCGCCTTCGGCGGCGCCAAGGGACGGACCGACGTGCCGAAGATTGTCGACTGGTACATGGACGGCAAGATCAACATCGACGATCTGATCACCCACCAGCTGTCCCTCAACAACATCAACAGCGGCTTCGACTTGATGCATGCGGGCGAATCGATCCGCACCGTTGTTGTTTATTGATCTCAGCGCTGCTGGTGTCGAGACGGTTGGCGTCTTACCCGCGCCGAGTGCGGGCGATCATCCGTTCTCGCTTCCAGACTGCGCAGAAGCCGACACTGTTGCGGCCAACGGATCTTTACCGTGGGTTAGCCCGCCACCGCGCGGCGGGGTTTACTGCGGCTATTGGCGAAATGCTCGGCGAGACGCAAAGCGACGCGCGGGCTGACAAAATGCGAGACGTCTCCGCCTAAGGCGCCGATCTCCTTGACAAAGCGTGACGAAATAAACTGAAAGCGGTCCGAGGCCATCAGAAAGACGGTCTCGATCTGTGGGTTGAGCCGGGCGTTCATGCCTGCCATCTGAAACTCGTACTCAAAATCGGACACGGCGCGCAGCCCGCGGATGATCACGCCGGCGCCGACGGACTGGGCAAAATGCATCAACAGGGTGTCGAAGGCGCGGACCTCGATGCGCTCAGCATCGCCGTTCTCGAGATGGGTCACTTCGTCGCGCACGATCTCGACCCGTTTGTCGGTAGGGAATAGCGGCCCCTTGCCGTCGTTCCGGGCGACGCCGATGACCAACCGGTCGACGACCTTGATCGCCCGTCGGATGATGTCCGAATGGCCGTTGGTGATCGGGTCGAAGGTGCCGGGATAGATCCCGACGCGCGGCTGGATCATGGGTCCCCCATATCGGTCTGCCGACCGTCATTGGTTTGTTGATCGTTGGTAGTTGGGTCGTCAGCCGAATCCTCGGCCGCACCGTCGCCGTTCTCGTCGGCGACCTCCGGCAGACGCGCTACCGAGACAACGCGCTCGCCCTCGCCAACCTTGAAGATCACCACGCCCTGGCTGCGCCGCCGGGCTATGCGGATGTCGTGGACCGGGCAGCGGATCACCATCCCGCCATCGGTCACCAGCATGATCTGGTCGTTGCTGCCGACCTGAAACACGGCGACGACGGCGTCGCCGTCGCGGCGCCGCAGATCCATGTTGTCGATCCCCTGGCCGCCACGCCCGGTGATGCGATAATCATAGGCTGAAGTCCTGACCCCAAACCCCTTCTCGGTCACGCTCAGGACACATTCCTCGCGCTGCGCGAGATCGGCGTAAGTCTCCTCGGTGATTGCGCCCTCTTCCTCGGCCGGCTCTGCTTCGGCCTCCTCAGGCTCGGGTGGGAACTCGGGAACCGCCTCGCTGTCTTCGTCGGTCGGCCGCCTGCGCCGCGCGGCGAGGCTTAGATAGGCGTTGCGCACATCGGGAGCGATCTCCTCATGGCGCAGGATCGACATCGAAATGACCATATCGTCGCCGAGCAGGCGGATGCCGCGCACCCCGACCGAGCTGCGCCCGGAAAACACCCGGACATCCCCGGCCGGAAAGCGGATTGCCTTACCGTTGCGCGTGGCGAGCAGCACATCGTTCGCATCGGTGCAAGTGGCGACGGCAATCAGCCGGTCGTCGGCGTCTTCACCCTCGAACTTCATCGCGATCTTGCCGTTGGCGCGGACATCCCCGAAATCACTCAAGGCATTGCGGCGGACATAGCCGTTCACGGTCGCAAACATGACGGTAAGATCCGCCCAGCCTTCCTCGTCTTCGGGCAACGGCATCACCGTCGAGATCGTCTCGCCGGGGATCAGATTGGGCAGCAGGTTGACCATCGGCCGGCCGCGCGCCTGCGGCGTGCCGAGGGGAAGTCGATAGACCTTGAGCTTGTAGACCCGGCCTGAGGAAGTGAAGAACAGCACCGGCGCGAGGGTCGACGCGACAAAGACCTCGTTGAGGAAATCCTCATCGCGGATCGCCATGCCGGCGCGGCCGCGGCCGCCGCGGCGTTGGGCTCGGTAGGTCGATAGCGGCACCCGCTTGATATAGCCGGCGTGGCTAACCGTCACGACCATCGCCTCGCGCTGGATCAGCGCCTCGATATCGGCCTCGAACTCTACATCCTCGATCTGGGTCCGCCGCGGGGTCGCAAATCGTTCGCGGATTGCGATCAGCTCGCTGCGCAAAACCTCGATCAGCCGCGCCCGTGAGCCCAGGATTTCGAGATAGCCGCCGATCTCGGCGATCAGTCCGCGCAATTCCTCCGCAATCTTGTCGCGTTCGAGCCCGGTTAGCCGCTGCAGCCGTAGGTCAAGAATCGCCCGCGCCTGCTCGTCCGAAAGCTGATAGGTGCCATCCGCGGCAACCTCGCGGCCAGGCTCGCCAACCAGTGCGACCAAGGGCGCCACATCGGCGGCCGGCCAAGCCCGGCCGGTGAGACCCTCGCGCGCTGTCGCTGGATCGGGAGCGGCGCGGATCAACGCGATGATCTCATCGAGATTGGCGACCGCGATCAATAGGCCGAGCAGGGTGTGCGCGCGCTCGCGCGCCTTGCCCAGCAAATGGCTGGTCCGCCTTGTGATCACCTCTTCTCGAAAGGCGATAAAGGCGGCAATCACATCGCGCAGGGTCAACAGCTCTGGCCGGCCACCGTTCAAAGCCAGCATGTTGACGCCAAAGCTGGTCTGCAGCGCAGTGTGGCGGTGGAGCTGATTGAGGACGATGTCGGGCTCGGCATCGCGCTTCAATTCGACGACGACCCGCACCCCATCGCGGTCGCTCTCGTCGCGCAGTTCGGCAATCCCGTCGATCAGCTTTTCGCGCACGCACTCGGCGATGCGCTCGATCAACTTCGCCTTGTTGACCTGATAAGGCATCTCGGTGAAGACGAGCGCATCGCGATCCTTGCGGATTTCCTCGACATGGTTCTTCGCCCGCAGGATCACGGCACCGCGCCCGGTCTTGTAGGCTGAGTGCGTGCCGGCCCGGCCCATGATGATCCCGCCGGTCGGAAAATCCGGCGCCGGGACATATTCCATCAGCTCTTCAACGGTGATCGCACCGTTGTCGAGATAAGCGCAGCAGGCGTCGATGACCTCGCCCAGATTGTGCGGCGGGATGTTGGTCGCCATCCCGACCGCAATGCCTTGGGCGCCGTTGACCAAGAGGTTCGGAAAGCCCGCCGGCAACACCCTGGGCTCGTGCTCGGTCTCATCGTAATTCGGCTGAAAATCGACGGTCTCGTTATCGAGATCGTCGAGCAGTGAATCAGAAACGCGGGCCAGACGGGCTTCGGTATAGCGATAGGCCGCCGGCGAATCGCCGTCCATCGAGCCGAAATTGCCCTGACCGTCGATCAATGGCAGGCGCATCGCGAAATCTTGCGCCATCCGCACCATCGCGTCATAGATCGCCAGCTCGCCATGCGGATGGTATTTGCCGATCACGTCGCCGACGATGCGCGCCGATTTGCGGTAGCCGCGGTTCCACTCGTTGCCGTTGACCTTCATCGAATAGAGGATGCGGCGATGCACGGGCTTGAGCCCGTCACGGACATCGGGGAGTGCGCGCGCCACGATCACGCTCATCGCGTAATCGAGGTACGAGCGCCTCATCTCGTCCTCAATCGTGACGCTGGTGATGTCGGGGGCGGAGGGCGGTGCGGCGGAGGATGAGACGGCCAAGGCTGCTCGATCGGATGGTGGGGGCTCAGATTAAAATCGCGGCAGAACCGCTCGGGCACCGCCGCGAGTTACTTATATGGGTAGCCGCCGCCAGATTACCGCATTGCGCCCTGCAAACAAACGCTTGGAGCAGCGTTTCGCAGCAGTGAACACGTAGCTGACGCGCGCCAGCCGCATGTCAGCCCGTTCCGACAATCGCACGGTAGATCGCCAGGATCAGCACCGCCCCGACGATCGCGCCGATAAACCCGGCATTATGGCCTGGCGCGTACCAGCCGATGCGCTGACCGAGCCAGGAAGCGAAGATCGCCCCGACGATGCCGAGCAAGGTCGTGACGATGAACCCGCCCGGCCCGTGGATGAAAATCTTGGCGATCGCCCCCGCCAGGAACCCGATGATGATGACCCATAGCCAATGCAGCATTCCGATCCTCCCGGCTGCCCCGGCGGCGAATCTCAAATCCGCCGGCTTCGTTGCAGCGTTTGGTCTACCCGTCCGCGTTGTCGGTCGCAACAGTGGCGCACCAGCCTTGCAATGTTACGCCGGTTTAATTTGAATTTGGCGCTGCACAGCGGCTCGTCGCGCTGGCGTCGCGGAGGTACGGCAACCGCACCGACGGACAGGACGCGCCGCTGCGCTCACTGGGCGACGCACCGCTCGCGTCAGCGAAGCCGCCGTGGCGATAAACTTGGCCGTCACCGATCGCCCGGGCCGCATCGCCCCCGCGGGCGACATGCACATCAGGTGATAGCCGCCGGGCATAAAACTTACCTTGCCATGCGCCGGGACCGCGACGCTCGCAACCTCCACCATCCGCTCCTGGCCGCCCTGATCGACACTCCGATGCAGCATCAGCATGCCGCAGGCGGGCGAGGTGGCGCCGATCAGGGTCTGCTCGGTGGCCCCGGAATTCGACAGGGTGAAATATCCCGCGGCCGGCAGTGACGACATCACGAGGCGGAACCACGGACCGCTCAACGCCAGCGCCGTCTCGCCCGCCCACACCGTCCCACCGGCATACAAACGCCCCGCATAGCACGCCCAGCAGCAGCATCTTCCCGCGCATCGGTCTAGCGCCCGGTCCAGCTTTTTGCGAGCGCCGCGAGCGCAGCGCCATCAGCGTCATCCTCACTTGTGGCTTCCTCATGCAGCCTCAGCGCGTTGATCACCAGCAGCACGGCCATCGCACTCATCATCGCCGGCGGGATCCAGATCACGATGCCGCCGATATGCTGATCGTTGAGCGCACTGATCGACGGGAACAGCCGGCCGCACAAATCGTAATAGGGATAGAGGTCGCGTCTGCGAAAAGGTGATCGCGGCGCCCAGCACGATCTGCGGAAACATGACGCCCAGCGCCAATGCCACACGGACACCGTAAGAAACCCTCGCCGGAGGCCTTGGCCGCGGGTCAAGCACCAGCCACCAGAACAGGATGCCGTCGAGCACCATGCTCCAGTTCATCACCGCATAGAGCCGCACATCTATCATTGCCCGGAAATGTACCGCCGGGATCAGCCAGAAAAAGAACAGCCCGACAAACAGGAATGCCGCCACCAACGGCTGCTGCAAGCACGCGAACGATGCCGGCGACGGCCGGGCTTTCGATCGCTAGGCGCAACCGCAGGGGCATGCCGCGCTTGATTGTCCCGCCGGCGGCGCCGAGCGCCACCAGGAACGGCCCTAGATGGTGCATCGCGACGTGCTGGATGCGGTTCAGAAAGAACATGTGCTGCGACCAGTACTCAAACCGCGTCTGCAGCACCGCATAGATTACGCCGACACCTAGCAGAAAGACTGCACGCGCCAGAGCGCGGGCCGCTCCGCCGGCGCCAAGGCGAGCCCGCGACAGAACCACAGCACTACCAAGGCCGTCGCCAGATACTCGAGCGGCGAGAAATCCCACGGTCCCCAGACCGGCATCAGCGTAGGATGGCTGCCCGCACAGCCAGAACAGCAAGATGCCCAGCGCCAGGATCGCCGCATATAGGCGACGATCCGCGCGGGGCGCTGCACCTGGGCGCCGGGACCTCTGCGGCTGCGCCCGTTCCATGGACAAAGGAGCTAGGCGGGCATTCCCCGTTTGTCAAAGCACGAAACGGCGCGGGACGGTTCCTCAGATCGGGCCGCGTGCGCTTAGCCCCAAACCTCGCGGGCGGTTTCGACGACGAGGCGCAATTTGGCGAATTGCTCGGCTCTGGGTCAGCGCGTTACCGTCAACCGTCGACGAGAAACCGCATTGCGGGCTGAGGCACAGCTGCTCCAACGGCACATATTTCGCCGCCTCGTCGATGCGGCGCTTCAATTCGTCCTTGCTTTCGAGCGCGACGCGTTTGCTGGTGACGAGGCCCAGCACGACCCGCTTGTTGCCCCTGGGCACGAAGCGCAATGGCTCGAACCCGCCCGAGCGCGCGTCGTCGTATTCGAGAAAGAAGCCGTCGACCGCGAGTTCGCCGAACAAGGCCTCGGCGACATGGTCGTAGCCGCCCTCGGCCACCCAGGACGAGCGGAAGTTGCCGCGGCACATATGAGTGCAAACGGTCATGCCTTCCGGCTTGTCGGCGAGGGCCTGATTGATCAGGCGGATATTGATCAGATGTTGCTTGTCGCCATCGCCTCCAATGCCCGTCACGTAGGCGCGCTGCGTCGGGTCGTTCAAATAGGCGAGGCTGGTGTCGTCGAGCTGCAGATAGGTGCAGCCGAGCCCGGCGAGGCCAGCGATCTCCTTTTTGTAAACTTCGGCGAGGTCGTGCCAGAAGGCATCCATCTCGGGATAGGCGGCCCGATCGATCACCGCCCGGCCGCCGCGGTAATGCAGCATCGATGGCGACGGGATCGTCAGTTTCGGCACCGTCCCGACCGGGGCGACCGATTTCAGGTGGGCGAAATCCTCGGCGAAGATCGTGCTGTCGAGCGTCAGCTTGCCGCTGATCCGAAACGCTCCCAACGCTGCCTCGACCGGGCCGGCCTCATTGCGGAACTGGATGCGCAGCAACTGGTCGGTCTTCGCGACCCCGCCGATCCGATAGAGAAAATCCATATGCCACGAGCCGCGCCGAAACTCGCCATCGGTGACGCCGGCGAGCTCGACCTCGTGCTGCATCTGCACGACATCGCGAACCGTCGCATCCTCGACCCGCCGCAAATCCTCGGCCGAGATCTGCCCCGCCTGATGCTCGGCCCGGGCCTCCAGCAGCTCCGGCGGCCGCAGCAAACTCCCGACATGATCCGCCCGAAACGGCGGCCCCGACACATTTGTCATCAAACCCTTACTATTTTCATGGGGTTGCTCGAACACCGCGTGGGGTAGCGGTTAGTTTAATTTGCGCCTCGGATGCTGCTGCAGTCACTGTCAGTTCGGTTTCGAATTGCGCTTCAGACGGGGTAGTGATCTCTGTAAGATCTCCGTATATCTTTCCGTACGTTTCCGCGAACTGGTTAGATTTTCTGAACTCTCGAAAAAGCGGCCACGCGTAAAATCTCCACGATCTATCTTTCCGTTCGACCCCATCTTCATCATTACGCTTGTTGCCTCGTCAAATTTATCTTTCAACACTGCAACTGCGAGTGAGAATTCGTCGCTTACGCCGGACCAGTCTTCGCTAGCGAGCACCTCCAGCGTCTTTGCCTGGTTGCAGTTCCACTTATACGCTTGAGCAAGATTTATCGTATCGACCATTTTTGCGGCACGCGTTCCGTACTTCATCGGAGGTACTAGAGAAAATTCGAGTAGCTTTATCGCTACTGCGCACCTACCTTCCTCGATGAGCCCATAGCTAGACCTATGGTAGGCTTGCTCCGAGATACCTTGCTCCTTTGGCAGATTTTTTCTGCAGATCGCATGCATCAACTCTATACCTATTTCCGTGAGACAATCGCATGCGGTATCAAGGTACAACTTATCGAACTCTTACTCTTTCTCCCGGTTTATTCTCGCCTGAAAGCGTAATTCCATAGCTACTGCAATTTTTTAAATATGAGCGAGAAATCATTCCACCGGTGTGTGCTAGAAGGTTCCGGCGCTCCATGAGTTCCAGAAACGTGTGCCACGTGTCTTGCGATGGCATCAACCTCATTCCCAATCGTTTTTCGATGTACGTAAAATGGCAAACGTGATTTTCTCTGACAACACTTTCAATCTCTGAATCTATGATGTGTTGTCGTGCTTCCTGGAGAGAATCATATTGCATAATGTCTGACACCGTCATCGATTTGCTTGAGTTGTCTAAAATACCTGGATTGATTTCAAATATCGCGGCAAGAACCTGGCTGATGAATTTGTCCCAATGACTTACTAAAGAAAGAAGCAAGGCCGACATCAGAGTAGTGTTTCCGGTTTCTACGGTGGCTCTCTTCCTAAAAATATCTTGCAACTCAGCTGTATGGGTGCGCGACATCTCTATCCGAAATGAGTTTGTCTCTGTATGTTTGAGTTGTAATTCAGGTCCATATTTTTTGAAAAATTCGATCAACGACTCGAAGGATTCTGTAAGACGCGGTTCTAAACTCTTCTCCATTACGTCGAGTGCGAAGATTATACTGTTAATATCGGCAACCAACGCTTCGACAGCGTTAAGGAGCTTCTCACCCCCCAGAGACAATGCGATGATCGAGGGTATACCATTCGCTGCAGCTGGCTCACCCGATACAGACGCCTCGGGAGCGGAATCCGTTACGTTCGGCACGCGGTCGTTCACGTTCGCCCCACCGTTTGGACCCGCGTCTGACGATCCACTCGCATCGGTGGTGCGCGTCATCGGTTTCAAAACGGGATGTCGTCGTCGAGATCGTTGACCGGGGTGCGGCCGCGAGCTGGGGTCGCCGGGCGAGACGCCGGCATCTCGTCGCCGTAACCTTCGTCGTAGCCGCCTTCGATCGGCGGGCCGCCGGAGGCGCCGCCGCGGGCGCCGTCGAGCATCGTCAGCTCGCCGCGAAAGCGCTGCAACACGACCTCGGTCGAATAGCGCTCCTGGCCGCCCTGGTCGGTCCATTTGCGGGTCTGCAAGGCGCCCTCGACATAAACCTTCGAACCCTTCTTCAGGTATTTCTCGGCGACCTCGGCCAGCCGCTCGTTGAAGATCACGACCCGGTGCCATTCGGTGCGCTCCTTGCGCTCGCCCGACACCCGGTCACGCCAGCTTTCCGAGGTGGCGACCGCCAGGTTAGCGATCCGCGTGCCGTCCTGGGTCGAGCGCAGCTCGGGGTCGCGGCCGAGATTGCCGATCAGGATCACTTTGTTGACGCTGCCTGCCATGGGGTCACCCACTTCAAATGGTCGCCGGAGGCGCCATCTTATCAAACCCTGCCAATGTTCCCACTTTATTCTTATCCACAGGGAACCACGAACATGTCGTTTCTATCGGAGATCAACACCCCAACTGACAACGATCTCGCCAGCGAGGTCCAATCAGTAACATCCGGCGCCGCCGGCGATTTCGCCTTGCTTGATGCCTATTCGCGCGCCGTCACCGGCGCCGTCGACAAGGTTGGCCCGGCGGTCCTTCATCTGCAGGTTAGCGGGCTTAAGGATGGCGCCGGCGGCGCCGGCTCGGGCGTCGTTTTCACCCCCGACGCTTACGTGCTGACCAACAGCCACGTCGTGTCGGGCGCGCGCAAGATCGAGGCCGCCTTTCCCGACGGGCGCAGCCTCGCAGCCACTTTGGTCGGCGACGACCCCGACACCGATCTCGCCGTGCTCAGGCTCGACGGCGAGGCGCCGGCCTTTGCCCGGCTCGGCGATTCGCGCCGGCTGCGCGTCGGCCAGCTGGTCGTCGCGATCGGCAACCCGTTCGGCTTTCAGTGCACGGTGACGGCCGGCGTCGTCAGCGCGCTGGGCCGCTCGCTGCGCACCCGCTCGGGCCGGCTGATCGACAGCGTGATCCAGACCGACGCGGCGCTGAACCCGGGGAATTCCGGCGGGCCATTGGTTACCGCCTCAGGCGAGGTCGTCGGCATCAACACGGCGATCATCGGCATGGCGCAGGGTATCTGCTTTTCGATCTCGGCCGCCACGGTCGAGTTCGTCGCCGCACGGCTCATTCGCGACGGCAGGGTGCGACGCTGCTACATCGGCGTCGCCGGGCAGAACGTACCGTTGTCGCGCCGGATCGTGCGCTTTCATGAGCTTACCCGCGAGACCGGGGTTCGCGTCCAATCGACTGCCCCCGACGGCGCCGCGCGCGCTGCAGGGCTTTTGAGCGGCGACATCATCGTCGCTGCCGACGGCATCCCGGTCGCCGACATCGACGAACTGCACCGGCTAATGACCGAGGAGCGGGTCGGCAAACCGATGCCAATCACGGTACTGCGCCTCTTGCAGAAGCTCGATATCGCGGTCACCCCGCGCGAAACCTCGCCGCGCCCGAGCGCGTAAACGCAATCCTGACCATAACCGCACGGAGAACAGCGCGGGCCCCGGCCCGCGCGCGCTCCCCGCCTTCCTCCGGGTCTTCTGCGGAGAGTCAGCGACGTTGCCGGCTGACATCAGCATCGATTTATCATATTTCGTGGAACCCGTAGAACGGCTGGGAGTTCGGCCTCACAGTAGGCTTCGAGGTGCGCCGGCCTGGTCGATGTGCCCTATGCGCGCCCGGCAAGTGGAGGGGGATCCCGATGCGGCTGTTCTGCGTCCATCCTGGTCCTTTGACCTATTCGCAAATTTTTCTGCGGCTCGAACCGATCGGCCTCGAACTGGTCGCCGCGGCGGCGCGGCAGGCCGGCTACGCGGTTCGGCTGCTCGACCTCCAAGTCGAAGACCAGCGCACCTATTTCCGCACGATCGAGCGCTGGCAGCCGGACGTCGTCGCCTTTGGCTGCAACTACCTGGCCAACGTCCCCGAAATCGTCGATCTCGCTAAAGCAACCAAGGCGCGCTTCCCCGGCATCTTCATCTGCGTTGGCGGGCACAGCGCATCCTTTATCGCGAACGCGCTGATCGAGCACGGCGCGGGCGCCGTCGACTGCGTGCTCAAGGGTGAGGGCGAAGCGTCGATGCCGCTGTTGCTGGCGGCTATCGAGGTCGGGCGCAACCCGTCCACCGTCCCCGGTGCGGTCACCGCCGACGGCGAAGGGCCGCCGCCGGGCTTCGTCCATTCGCTCGACGAGGTCATGCCGGCGCGCGATCTGTTGCGCCATCGGCGCAAGTATTTTGTCGGCATCCTCGATCCTTGCGCCTCGGTCGAATTTTCCCGCGGCTGCCCGTGGGATTGCTCGTTCTGCAGCGCCTGGACCTTTTACGGGCGCAGCTATCGACTGGTTAGCCCGGAGCGGGTCGTCGAGGATCTGCGCCGCATCCGCGAACCCGGGATCTTCGTTGTCGACGACGTCGCCTTTGTCCACGAGCACCATGCGATGGAGCTCGGCGAGGCGGTCGCCCGCGCCCGCGTCAAAAAGCGCTACTACCTCGAAACCCGAGCCGACGTATTGCTCCGCAACAAGGAAGTCTTCCGCTTTTGGAAGACCCTCGGCCTCCAGTACATCTTTATCGGCCTGGAGGCGATCGACGAGGAAGGTCTCACTAAATACCGCAAGCGCGTGTCGCTCGGCCGCAGTTTCGAGGCGCTGGAATTCGCCCGCTCGCTCGGCCTTATTGTGGCAATCAATCTGATCGCCGATCCCGACTGGGACCACGAGCGCTTTCGCATCGTGCGCGAATGGGGTCTCGAAATCCCCGAGGTCGTTAACCTGAGCGTCAACACCCCCTATCCGGGCACGGAAAGCTGGCTCACCGAGGAGCGCGTGCTGACCAGCCGCGACTATCGGCTTTACGACATCGCGCATGCCGTGATGCCAACACGGCTGCCCCTCGCCGAATTCTACGAAGAGCTGGTAACGACACAGCGGGCGTTCTACCGCAAATTCGCCGGCTGGCGACAGGCCTATGCCGCGGCCGGGATCGTCGCACGACAATTGCTGCGCGGCCACCCCAATTTCCTGAAGAGCCTCTATCTGCTGGATAAGGTCTATCGGCCGGAGCTGATGCTCGCCGATCACGCCGCGCCGGTCGCCTATGAGATCCCGCTGCCCACTTTGCGCGAGCCTCGCGGGCCCTCGCTCTACATCCACCCGCCGCGCGGCCGCAAAGGGCGCGCGATCGACGCAGCAACCGAGAATTTCGTCGAGGAAACCCGGATCGGCAGCGTGTCCTGAAACGTCGTCGGCCAATCCCCGGCTGCGCCGTCGCCGATCGGCTTGCCCCGGAGGTGCGCCGAACGTCTATGATGCAGCGCGGCGATCGTCGAGAGGGAATGTCCGATGCGGTTTCTCGGGGTCCATCCGGGGCCTCTGCTCTATACGAAAGTCTTTTTGCGGCTTGAGCCGCTCGGGCTTGAACTCGTCGCCGCGGCGGCGCGGCACAACGGCCACCAGGTCCGGCTGATCGACCTTCAAGTCGAAGACCACCGGGCGTATTTCCGAACCATCGAGCGGTGGCGGCCGGATATCGTCGCGTTTTCGTGCAACTACCTAGCCAATGTCCCCGAGATCGTCGATCTCGCCAAGGCGACGAAAGCGCGCTTCCCCGGTATCTTTATCTGCGTTGGCGGTCATAGCGCGTCCTTCACCGCGGGCGCGATCATCGCGCATGGCGACGGCGCAATCGATTGCGTGCTCAAGGGCGAGGGCGAGGCGGCGATGCCGCTTCTGCTCGTTGCGATCGAGGCCGGCCACGACCCGGTCACGGTTCCCGGCGCCGTGACTGCCGCCGGCGAAGGGCCGCCGCCGGGCTTTGTCCACTCGCTTGACGATCTAACCCCGGCCCGCGACCTCTTGCGTCATCGTCGCAGATATTTCATCGGCACCTTGGACCCTTGCGCTTCGATCGAGTTCTCGCGCGGCTGCCCGTGGGACTGCTCGTTCTGCAGCGCCTGGACCTTTTATGGCCGCAGCTATCGGCTGATCAGCACCGAGCGCGTGGTCGAGGATCTACGCTCGATCCGCGAACCCGGCATTTTTATCGTCGACGACGTGGCCTTTATCCACGAGCGCCACGGCATCGAGGTCGGCGAGGCGATCGCCCGCGCCGGCATCAACAAGAAGTATTACCTCGAAACCCGCGGCGATGTTCTGCTGCGTAACAAGGAGGCGTTCCGGCTGTGGCGGCGGCTCGGGTTAGTCACGATGTTTCTCGGCCTTGAGGCGATCGACGAGGAGGGGCTGAAAAAATACCGCAAGCGGGTGACGCTCGATCGAAATTTCGAGGCGGTCGAATTCGCTCGCTCGCTCGGCATCAACGTCGCGGTCAATTTGATTGCCGATCCCGATTGGGACCATGAGCGCTTTCGCATCGTGCGCGACTGGTGCCTGGAGATGCCCGACGTGATCAATATCAGCGTCAATACCCCCTATCCCGGCACCGAAAGCTGGCTCACCGATGGGCGCCGGCTGGAAACCCGCGATTACCGCCTGTTCGACATCCAGCACGCGGTGTTGCCGACAAAACTGCCGCTCGACGAGTTCTACCAGGAGCTGGTGACGACGCAGCGCGCGATCATGCGCAAGCACCTCGACTGGCATCAGCTGTGGGACGCTGGCGGCATCGTCGCCGGGCTGTTGCTGCGCGGCCAGACCAATTTCGTCCGCAGCCTGTTCCAATTGAACAAGGTCTACCGGCCGGAATTGCTGCTCGCCGACCACATGGCGCCGGTATCCTACGAGATCCCGTTGCCGCCGCCGCGCATACCCGAACGGGCGCCATCTCCGGCCTCGCTTTATGTCCATCCTCCGCGCGGCCGCCGCGGACGCGCCATCGACGCCGCGACCGAGCAATTCGTCGAAGAAACCCGCATGGGGAGCACGCCATGACCGCAACCCCGCAATCTGTCGATGTCGCGAAAGTCAGGGAGTGGCTGGCCGACGGCGGCGAGATCGCATTTGTCGATGTCCGCGAGGAGGGGCAGCATGGCGAAGGCCATCCGCTGCTTGCGGTCAACCTGCCCTACAGCCGGCTCGAAACCGACATCGGTCGCTCGGTGCCGCGGCTTTCCTGCCGGATCGTCCTCGTTGACGACGGCGACGGCGTCTCGGAAAAGGCGGCGCGCCGCCTCGCCGGCCTCGGCTATAGCGACATCCGTCTGCTGGCGGGTGGCGCCGCGACATGGGCAGCTGCCGGCTATCGCTTGTTCCCGAGCAGCAACGTCCCCAGCAAGGCCTTTGCCGAAATCATTGAGCACGAATGCGCGACGCCGGCGATCTCGGCCGAAGAACTCGACCGACTGCGGCGCTCGGGGCAGAGGGTGACCATCCTCGATAGCCGCCCACTCGACGAATATGCGCGGTTTCATGTACCGGGAGCGGTCCCATGCCCCGGCGCGGAGCTTGTCCACCGCTTTGCCGACGCCGTCCCGTCGCCTGAAACCTTGGTTGTGGTGTCCTGCGCCGGGCGCACCCGCGGCATCATCGGCGCGCAATCCCTGATCAACGCCGGGGTCCCGAACCAGGTGATGTCGCTCGCTGGCGGCACGCAAGGCTGGCGTCTCGCCGGGTACGACCTCGCGAACGGACTTGGTGACGGACTGCGTCCGGTCAGCGCGGGTGCTGCAGCGGCGGCGCGCCGACGGACGGCAGCGGTGGAGGCCCGCTTTGGCATTCGCCGTATCGATCACGCCACCCTTTCCCAATGGCAAGCCGAGGCCAACCGCCGCACGACCCATGTTCTCGACGTGCGCACACCCGAGGAATTCGCCGCCGGCCACTTGCCCGGCTCAGTTTCGGCGCCGGGCGGCCAATTGGTCCAGGCGATCGATCGATGGGTCGGGACCCGCGGCGCGCGGCTCGTCCTCGTCGATGATGACGGGACGCGCGCGATCATGACCGCGCATTGGCTGAAGCAGCTGGGCTGGGACGTGCAGGTGCTCAACCGTGCGCTGGATGGCGTGGCGCTTGAGACTGGATCGGCCGTGCCGGATGTTTCATCGTCCCCGTCCGTGCCGGCGATCGAACCCGCAGAGGTGGCACGGCTTCTCACCGAGGGTGCAGCTGGCATCTGCCTCGAACCGAGTGCGGCCTATCGGCAGGCGCATCCGCAAGCAGCTGCCTGGAGCATCCGCCCGCGGCTCGGTCGGCTCCCCACGGCGACCCTGAAGGCGACCGGCATCGTCATATTCTCCGGCGACGAAGCGGCGGCGCGGCTTGCAGCCGTCGACCTCGCCGAACTGGGCGCAGCGCGGATCATGCTCGCTTCCGGCGGCACTCCAGCGTGGTCCAGCGCCGGACTTCCCGTCGTGGCCTCCCCCGGCGATCCTCCCGACGCGGAGCGCATCGATTATTTGTTCTGGAACCACGATCGCCACACCGGCAATCGCGACGCGATGCAGGCTTATCTGCGCTGGGAGACCGAATTGCCCGACCAGATCGCCGCCGAAGGCCTCGCCGGCTTCAATCTCGGCCCCCATTAAGTTCGCCTGCGAGGTCGTGTAGATCGGGGCATCATCGCCGATGCATCAAGCTCGGAGGACGGCCGCCATTTTCCCGGCCCTGGCCCCAGCAGGAGTAAGACGCCATGCCTCGACCGCGAGCCCTTGAAAACGTTCGCGTTGTGGACTTCAGCTGGGTGCGCGCCGGACCCTGGGCGACGCGCTGGCTAGGGGCCTTTGGGGCCGAAATCATAAAGATCGAGTGGCCGGAGAATGAGCGCGGCAGGCTGCCGAGCACCACCACGCCACAGAATCTCGAGGTCAATCTCAACACCTCGGGAAACTTTAATGACACGAACGTCAATAAGAAAAGCCTCAGTCTGAACGTCCGAAGCGCCAAAGGCCTGGAAATAGTGAAACGGCTGATCGCCATTTCCGACATCGTGATCGAGAATTTCAGCTCCCGGGTGCTGCAGAACTGGGGCCTGGGCTATAACGAGCTGCGCAAGATCAAGCCAGACATCGTCTATGTGTCGATGTCGGGTTACGGCCATACCGGTCGGCATCATCATTACACGACATTTGGTCCGGTCGCCCAGGCGGTGGCTGGGCTGACCCACATTTCCGGATTGCCCAACAAGCCGCCGGCCGGTTGGGGCTGGTCGTATATGGACGATACCGGCGGCATGTACGGGGCGATGTGCGCCCTAACCGGCCTCTACCACCGCAATATGACCGGACAAGGCCAGCATATCGACCTGTCCCAGATGGTGGCGAGCGTCCCCCTTAACGGTCCGGCATTGCTGGACTTTGCGGCGAACGGGCGCGGGTCGCAACGCGCCGGCTATCCTCCCGGCAACCGGGCGCACTGGCCCGGCACGCCCCTGGTCAATAACTACCGCGGGGCAACCGTGGCGCCGCATAATGCCTACCGCACCCATCCTGGCGAATATAACGACTGGTGCGTGATCGTCTGCCGCTCCGACGAGGAATGGCAGCACCTGGTCGAGGTTATGGGCGCTCCGTCCTGGGCCGCCTCGCCGGAGTATGCCACGGTCACCGGACGCCTGCGGCACCAGCAGGAATTGGACGACAAGATCGAGGCGTGGAGCATGACCCTCGAGAAATACGAGCTGACGGAGCGCTGTCAGGCCGCCGGGGTTCGCGCCCTTCCCGTGCAGAGTGCCGAGGACCGGGTCGAGCATGACCCACAGTTGCGCCACCGCGAGATGTATCTTGAGATCGAGCACCCGGCGCTCGGCCGACACAAGGTGCAGAATGCCCCGTTCAAGCTTTCGGAAACCCCGGCGTCGAACCACCTGCCGAGCCCGCTAATCGGTCAGCACACCCAGGAGATTGTCGAAGGCATGCTGGGCTACAGCCGCGAGGAGTTGCGCGCAGGCTTTGAGGACGGCACCTTCTGGCCAACCAGGCGGCCGCGCTTTCCCTATATGGAGGAGATGTTCCGTTGAGCGATTCCCAGCCTGTGCCGGGCCCGCTGGCACGCCTGCGAATCCTGGAGCTTGCAGATGAAACCGGCCAGTTCTGCGGCAAGCTTCTCGGCGATCTCGGGGCCGATGTGGTCAAGATCGAACCCCCCGGCGGCGAGCCCACCCGCCATGTCGGGCCGTTCCTCGACGACATCGCCCACCCGGAGCGAAGCCTGTCCTTCTGGTACTACAACACATCCAAACGCGGCATTACCCTTAACCTGGAAACTTCTGACGGCCGTGAACTGTTCCGGCGATTGGCGGCGGCATTTGATGTCATTCTGGAAACCTTTCGCCCCGGTTTCCTCGCATCCCTGGGGCTCGATTACGACTCCCTTCGCAAACGAAATCCAGGGCTGATCATGTGCGCCCTGACCCCCTTCGGCCAGACCGGCCCGTGGCGGGATTACCTCTCGAGCGACCTGCTGCATATGGCGGCGGGCGGCGAGATGGCCTCATCCGGTTATGACGAAGCAGACATCCCGGATGCCCCACCGATCGCTCCCGGCGGCGGCAACGCCTGGCACACTGGCTGTCATTTTGCTTACATGGCCATCATGGCTGCCCTGGTCCACCGCACCGTTTCGGGGCAGGGGCAATACATCGACGCTTCGATCCACGAGGCATGTGCCCTGACGACGGAGGCGGCAATCGCCAACTACATCTACCGGGGAGAAGTGGTGCGCCGCCAGACGGGACGCCATCATGCCGCAGGCCCCACACCCCGTACCCAGTTCCGCGCCAAGGACGGCGCCTACGTCTGCGCGCTGGTGGGCGGCAGGCTGAATCCCAGGTACATCGGGGAACTGGCGGATCTGCTCGACACTAACGGAATGGCCGGCGATCTCAGAGATCCCAAATATCAGGATCCGGCGGTCATCGCGGCGAGCACATCTCACATCATCGATAATCTCGTCGCCAATTTCATTGCCAGTCTGCCGGCAGAGGAGGTTTACCACGCTGCCCAAGAACGCGGATTCACCTGGGGGGCGGTGCGCGCCCCGGAGGCGCTGCTCGACGACGCCCACCTGCACGATCGCGGGTTCTGGAAAGAAGTGGAGCACCCGGAACTCGGCCGCAGCTTTGTCTATCCAGGCGAGGCGGCCATCTATAACGGGTCGCCATGGCGGATCTCTAGACGGGCGCCGCTGATCGGCGAGCACAACACGGAAATCTTCTGCGACGAATTGGGACTGTCACGTGGGGAGCTCTGCATTCTGGCGGAAAGTCGTGTGGTCTGAGCGAATTTCCCGGCGCGAGGCAGTTGACCGCCGCCTCGGGCGCCAAAGCCCCCACGGCAACTCCGGGGATCGACTACGTTAGCCGGGAAGGGTCATCCGGCTAGCGACAGCTCGGCCCTATTCTGCGGCGCTCGCGGCAGGCTGAGTTCTATACTACTCTGGGTCAAAGGCGGCCTTGCGAGACCGGCTATGAGTGGGGAGAGGGTCGAGCGCCGGCTTTAGGTTATCCTGGCGGCCGACGGCGCAGGCAGGGCGCAACTCGCGCGGTAAAAGGCATAAAAAAGGGAGAGCGAAGAAACATGACGCATGATCCAAAGCTAATCAAACACGAGGACGCGATCGACGATTTGAAACCGTCCATCCCCAACTGGATCAAGAACCTCAAGCGGCCGGCGACGCCCTGCGTGGTCCCTGCGTTCGGGCCGCTCGAAGGGATTCGCGTGGTCGGCACCGGACAATTGGTCGCGCAGCCTTTTATCGGCACGAAGCTAGCCGAATTCGGCGCCGAGGTGATCCATGTCGAACGTCCCGGCGGCGATGTCTTCCGCTTTACCGCGCCACAATTGACCCGCGGCCCGCGTCCCCATGGCTGCGACGAGGCCGAGGTCACCAAGAACAAGCTGTCGATGGGCCTCGATCTCAAGCACGCCCGTGGCATCGAGCTGTTGATGGCGTTGTGGAAGATCTCGGACGTTTGGATGGAATCGTCGATGCCCGGCACGCTCGAACGCAACGGGATCACCAACGAGTTGGCGCTGGCGGTTAACCCGAGCCTTGTGATCGTCCGGGTCAGCACTTACGGTCAATACGGCCAAGAAGAATACCTCGGGCGGCCGGGCTATGACGCGATAGCCCAGGCCTATGGCGGCATGATGAACCTCACCGGCGATCCCGCCGGGCCGCCGCAGCGGGCTAAGACCTACACCGGCGACTACGTCACCGCGCTGACCGGATGGGCGGCGACGATGATGGCACTGTGGGAGGTGAAGAAGAGCGGGCGCGGCCAGGTGATCGACCTCGCGCAATACGAGGCGGTGGCGCAGACCAACGGCAATACCCTGCCGCTCTTCACCGGCGAAGGTGCGGTCTACGGGCATACCGGGAACGCGCCGCCGGGCTTCCAGCCGTACGACACGTTCAAATGCAGCGACGGATGGGTCTATATCGCCGCCCTGGGCGGGCCGATTTATGATCGCGTGCCCAGGTTCCTCGGACTGGACCCGGTCGAATACAGCTATGACGCCTGCTCGAAAGACGCGGCGGCGGTGAATTCCGAGAAGGGTCGCGAGCTCGACCGGCGGCTGCGCGAGTACTGCGCGGCGCGCACGGCGCTCGAGGTCGAAACCGAGTTGAATGCTGCCAAGATCGGCTGCGCGCGGGTGTTTAACACGCGCGACCAATATGAGGACCCGCATTACGCGGCGCGCGAGATGACCGTGCCGGTGCTGGACCGGCAGTCGGGCGTGCCGATCCGCGTCTACGGCGTGGTGCCGAAAATGTCGTTGACCCCAGGCCGGATCTGGCGCGGCGCGCCGTCGATCGGGGATGATACGACCGACATTCTCGCGCGTATGCTGGACCTCTCCGAAGGAGCTATCGACAAATTATACGCCGACGGGGTCGTGCACCGCACCGAGCCGTTCACCGAACCACAGGTCGCGGCCGTCAACCCCTAGACTAGGCGAACGACTTCGTCATCGCCGAATAAACCAGAGTGCGCAAGTCTCGGCGCAAGGTCAGGCGCGTCGGGCTGCCGATAACCTGGGTCATGAACACGACCGTCAGCTCTTCCTTGGGATCGATCCAGAAGGCGGTCGCCGCAGCGCCGCCCCAGAAATATTCGCCAAGCGAGCCGGGCACGCGCGTTTTCGCGACGTCGACATTGACCCCGCAGCCGAGTGAAAAGCCAACCCCCGCATAGCCGGAACTCGCTGAACATTCCGGGCAGCGA
The DNA here is from genome assembly GCA_963774345.1 of uncultured Alphaproteobacteria bacterium. Classification (GTDB taxonomy): domain Bacteria; phylum Pseudomonadota; class Alphaproteobacteria; order ATCC43930; family CGMCC-115725; genus AP-15. The sequence goes on along the minus strand of CAVZFB010000027.1, from coordinate 238,496 downwards.
CATGTCAGCTATCTCCCGGCCTTCCGGCAGGTAGTTGAGGCTAAACAATGCGACCGTTTTGGGGCTGAGGATCTGAACGCCGTCGAGCGTGCCGCCGTTCAGCATCATGCGACAGAATCTCAGATAGTCGTGCGCCGTCGAAACCAGGCCGCCGCCTCCCGATTCCAGCATCGCCGGCTTGGCGTAGGTGCTCTCCCAGGCGTCATCCTGCAGCTTCAGTCCCCTACCCTTGGCCTCGGGCTGATAGCAGCAGGTGAACCGGTCGATTTTGTCCGACGGCACGTGGAACGCGGTGTCATTCATGCCGAGCGGCTCGAACAGCCGCGCGCGCAAAAACTCGCCGAAGCTCATGCCGGACAGCTTCTCGACGAGATAGCCCATCACATCGATCGACACCGAATAATTCCAGGCTGTTCCCGGCGAGAAATCGAGCGGGATTTGAGCGAGCTGATCGATCATCCCTTGCAGCCCGCCGGAGGTCTGGCGGTCGGTCACTTTGGCTTGGCGATAAGCGGCGTCCACCGCCGTGCGCATCATGAAGCCGTAGGTTAGGCCGGAGGTGTGGGTCGCGAGATCGACGATTTTCATCGGCCGCAGAAGCGGCGTTGTTAGAAAGCTGGGCGGCGCGTCCGACAGCAAAGACGGCATGCCGCTGGCGTAAACGCCGAGGTTCTTCCACGCGGGAATGTGGCTGTGGACGGGGTCGTCGAGGCCGATCAGTCCCTCCTCGACCAGCATCATCAAGGCGACTGCAGTGATCGGCTTCGACATCGAGTAAATGCGGAATATCGCATCTTCCCGCATCGGCTTGCCGCGCTCGATGTCCATCTGGCCGCAGATGCCGGTATGGACAAGCTGCCCCTTGCGATAGAGGTAGGTCAGCATGCCGGGCAAATAGCCGCTGTCGACATAGCGGCGCTTCATCACTTCATCCAGCCGCGCCAGTCGCGCCGACGACATCCCCACTGTTTCGGGCTTCATTCAGTCTTCTCCTTGAGGGCTGAACTCGTCGACTTTATGTCAGCGAGCGGTGCCGCAGATATCAGGCCGCGGCACGGCGGCGGAAGGCGTCGAGGCTGCCGGCGTGGATCAATTCGCCCGGCAACTGGTGCCCGACGATCTCCTCGGCCATGCGGCCGACCTCGATCAGCGCATCGAGATCGACGCCGGTATCGATGCCCATCTCCTCGCACAGCAGCACCAACTCCTCGGTGCAGATGTTGCCGGCCGCCTTTGGTTGCCCGGCGAACGGGCAGCCGCCGAGCCCGCCGACCGTCGAGTCGAATTGGGTGACGCCCATCTTGAGCCCGGCATGCGCATTGGCGACGGCGAGCCCGCGCGTATCGTGCAGGTGCAGCGAGATCGGCATGTCGGGCCAGCGGCTGCGCACCTCGCCCAACACGCGCTCGATGCGCATCGGCGTCGCCCAGCCCATCGTGTCGGCCAGCGAGAAATATTTGATGTCGGCGCCGGCCTCCTCGGCGATCGCGAGCCCGTCCTCCAAGGTCGAGATCACCTGCGCCGGCGCGATGTCGCCCTGGTAGTTGCAGCCGAACGCCGCCATCACGCCGATCCGCGGCACCTCGACGCCGTTTTCGAGATGCAGCGCCGTCTGCTTCTTCATCGCCTCGACGTTTTCGGCGTGGCTGCGGTGCAGGTTCTTCTGGGTGAACCCCTCGGACGCGGTCAGCGAGATCGCGCCGGTGATCGTCAGCTTGTTGCGGAAGACGAGCGCCCGGTTGAGCCCGCTCGCGTTGAACCACAGCGCGGTGTAGTGGACGCCTTCCTTCGGGGTGAACCCGGCGACGACGTCTTCGGCATCCGCCCAGCCCGGCACGATGCGCGGGCTGACGAACGAGGCGGCCTGGATATGGTGCAACCCGGTCTCGGCGAGCGCCTCGATCAGCTTGATCTTGTCGGCGGTGCTGATCGGGCCGGGTTCGATCTGGAACCCTTCGCGCGGGCCTTCCTCGTGGATCTCCACATGTTGTCGGCAGATCGGTCATGGCTTGGTTCCTTATGTTAGTTCTGCAGCCGATAAAACCGCGACGCGGTGCCGGCGAATAGATCGGCCTTTTCCGATGCCGAGGCGCCGCTCGCCAGCCGCTTGAACGCGTTGAACAGCACCGGATAGCTGCAGGCGCCCTTGTCGACCGGAAAGTTGCTCTCGAACATGCAGCGGTTGGCGCCAAAGTTCTCGATGCAGGCCTCGACGTAGGGCCGCCAGGCATCGGCCATCTCACCCGATGACGGTGGCAATGGCGCCAGGTGAAAATCGAAGGCGTTGACGATCATCGCCAGCCCGCCGAGTTTGACATAAACGTTCAGGCAAGCGGAGAGGGCCTTGATATCGGCGCGCCAGCCCGGGAACACCTCGTCGCGCTTATAGGGCCCGACCCCGAGCGGACCGCCAAAATGGTTGAGCACGATCTTCACCTCCGGGCATTCGCGCGCCACCTCGGTCAGGGTCCTGATCTGCGGGTGATAGATCCACGCCTCGAACGTCAGATTATGTGCCGGCAGCCGCTTTATGCCGCGGCGGAAGTTCGGGTCATCCATCAGCCCCGGCGGCGGCACATAAGATGAGGCGCCGAAGATCGCCGGATCATGCGCGGCGATCTGGCGGATGCCGCGAAACCGGCCGCCGGCCGCGGCGATCTGCCCTTCGAGCACCGCATCGACATTGGGCAGCCGCAAATCGGCGAAGCTGACGATGCCGGCACAAATCTTGGTCTTGCCGCCGCGCCGATCGCCCTCCTCGGCGATTGCCCGGACGAACTCGCTTTCGCCGATCGGGCGCATTTCCTCGGGACCGCTGGTCCGATAGCCCGAGCCGCACTGGATAAACACGGTCGCGACGATGTTGTGCCCCGAGTTGATGTCGGCCGAGAGCTCGTCGAGCAGATAGCGGCTGCCCGGGTGATCCCAGAGATGATGGTGCGGGTCGACAATCGCCAGATCGGGCTCGAGGATCTCCTCGGTCCGCTTGCCGAGCCATTCGGAATTGGGCAGCGGGCGGGGATAAGCGCGGGCTTCGCCAGTGGTGTTTGGGGACATGGCATCCTTCCGGGAGGCGGGTAAACTCGAAGGGGCTGATCGTTGGCGGCGGCCTGTGGCAAAATCTACCCAGAAATCGATCGGAGGCGACGATGAACGATGCGGGCACTCTACCACGGCACACGCTGGACATCAGGGAACTGACGGTGGAGGCGTTTGCACCCTACGGCCAAATCATCGCGCCGCTGCGGACAGGTGGCCAGGGCGCCGAGGCCCGCTACGATCCCGAGACTTCGGCCAGCGAGGCGAAGCTCGTCTTGGGCAATGGCGAACCGCGGCTGTGGATCATGCATCTGCCGCATGTCGGGCTCGGCTTTACCCGGATCGCGCGGCATCGGCGGGTCACACAATGCCTCGGCTCGCTCGGCGGCAAGGAATGGCTGATCGGCGTGGCGTCGCCGGGCGATCTTGGCGATGAAGCGCGGCCGCGCGTCGAGGAAATCGCCGCCTTCCGGGTGCCGGGCGATTGCCTGATCAAATTGCATGTCGCGACTTGGCACGCCGGGCCGCACTTCGTCCACGACGAATGCCTGTTCGTCAACCTTGAGAACCTGGACACCAACCGGCGCGATTTTCACGCCGTGCCGCTTCCGGTCGAATGCCGATATCGGCTCTGAGGACGGCGCGGGACCCAGCTTCAGCGCTAATCGACCCGCCCTGCCGTCCGGCTATCGCGTAACCCGGCGCGCGCCAGGCGCGGCAACACCTCGGCGCAAAAATACGGCAGCTCGTCGAGATAGTTGACGAACGAGACCGCGATTCCCCTGAGCCCCAACTCGGCCAACCGCGCGATGTCCCGAGCCACCGCATCCGGGTCGCCGACCAAAGGCAGTCCGCCCATGCCGTTGGCCTGATGATCGCGGATGCGCTGGAACTCTTCGGGCGAGTGGGTTTGCGGCGTAATGTTCTTCATTGCCAGGATGCTGTCGACCGCCGCCCAATCGGCATTGTCAACGACAGCGTACCGGTAATAATCCTGTGCTTCCTTTGCCGTCGGGCGGCAGGTGACAACTCCAACCGTAAAGACATCGATCTCCCGGCCAGCTTGTCGTGCCAGCGCATGCACGCCGCTGACGTGGCCCACGGTCTGCTCGAACGAGATGCCGCGCGATATGTTTGAAAAAAGCGCACCGCAGTTTCGGATGGCGAAGGCTTGGCCGGTCGCCGACGCGCCGGCATTCATCAGCAGCGGACGCGTGCCGCCGTGGGGTTTGGGCTTGGCGCGCACGCCCTTCAATTTGAAAAAACTTCCATCGAAATCGAAATCGTCGCCTGGCGACCAAGCGAGCTTGACGATGTCGAGCCATTCCTGCGCGTATTCGTAACGCGCCTCGTGGTCGCGCAACGTCGCGCCGAACATTTCGAACTCGCCCTCGTTCCAGCCGCACACGAGATTGAGGCCGAAGCGCCCTTCGCCGATGTGGTCGGCCGTGACGAATTCCTTTGCGGCGATCAGTGGCGGGATCAGCGGTGCATGCACGGTGCCAAACACGATGAGGCGCTCGGTCTTGGCCAACAGCCCGCAAGCCCAGGCTACCGTCTCCCAGGTCGCGCCTTGGTAATCGGTGTCGCCGCCATACCCCTTCCAGCGCCCGATCGGCAGCATGAACTCGATGCCGGCCCGGTCGGCCATCTGCGCCAGCTTGACGCAATCGGGCCAACTCCCGGACCAGCGCTCCGGCACCGTCGTGACCGCGCGGCCGGAGGAGCAGTTGGCGCCGAACAGGCCCAGCTTGAGGCGGTTGGAGCTCCCCATCGCCGCCCGCTGACCATTTCCAATATCGGGCGCCAAAGTCATACCCACCATGTCCCGCTGGCGTCTGTCGCGTACAAGCACCGACGAACGAATTCAGAGCGGGGCTCCCGAAGGCTACGCACGGCGCCAGAAGGGAGGCCGCGCGCGGACGGGGTCGAGTAGCGACCAGTCGCCATCCTCCAGTACATGACCCTTCGGATAGGGTGGCCGCGGCTCTAATCCCAGAGAGCGGACGACGCGGTCGTCCCGATAATAACATTGCAGGACGACACGGGTGAGCGTCGCAACTGCCGCCCCGCCCTTCGCGCGCAGTTCCATACACATCGACTCGCGCCGCCTCGGATCGAGACTGGCCAGCGGCATCCCGGCAAGGCGCGCGAGCTCATCCAGCGCTTCGCGCACAAGGCCCGCGTCCCGGCCAAGGGTCGCCACGATGTCGGCTTGGATCGCTGGATCGTCCGCACCGGGCACATCAAATTCCATACTGGCCGGGATAATCACCCCGGCGATAGCGCGCAAATCGTCGCTTTGGCGAGGGGTGAGGAGGCTATTGGCGGACATCGCTCGCCTCAATCGAACAGGTTGGCTAGGCGCTGCTTCATCTGATCGGCGATGTAGAGCGCCAAAGCCTGAATCGTGGATGTCGGGTTCACGCCGCCGGAGGTAACGAACAGGCTGCCGTCGACAATGAACAGGTTTTTTACATCGTGCGCTCGCCCCCACGGGTTCACAACCGATTGGGCCGGATCGGCGCCTATGCGTGCGGTGCCGAGAAGGTGCCAGCCGCCGTATAGAATGGGGCTGGTGACGCAGATGTCGGTCGCCTCCGCCGCGGCGAGGATCTCCTTCGCGCGGGCAATGCCATGCTCCATCATCCGTGCCGTGTTCTCGCCGATCCGGTAGTCGATCCGCGGCGCTGGGATGCCGTGGCTATCCTTCAGCACCGGGTCGAGGGTAACGCGATTGCGCTCCTCCGGCAGATCCTCGCAGATCGCCGACAGGCCCAGGCGATGACCATTTAGGCGGCGGAAGGCGGCGTGATGACCGGCGCCCCAGGGTAAGAGGCCCCTGGCTTCGCTGGCCACGGCCTCGACGACCGGCCCGACGCCGCGGCCGAATTGAAACGTGTAGCCGCGCACGAAGCCGCGTGACGGTTCCGTTTCGTAGAACTCCTTGCTCCACAAGCAGGTCGGCGGTGCGCGGTTGCTGTCGGTCGCCTCGTCGACATACCCATAGACCTGAGCATAGGGATGGAACATCAGGTTCTTGCCCACTAATCCGCTGGAATTGGCGAGCCCGTTCGGGAACCGCCCGGAGGCCGAATTCAGCAGAAGCCGTGGCGTGCCCACACCGTTGCAGGCGAGCACCACCACCTCGGCCGCCTGAAATTGCTCGATTCCGTCGGCGTCGTAATACACGACGCCCGCGGCCATGCCGTGCTCGTTCGTCGTGATCTCGCGCACCCGGCAGTGAGTGCGCAGTTCAACGCCGGCCCGTCGCGCCGCCGGCCAGTAGGTGATGTCGGTGCTCGCCTTCGACCCCTGCGCGCATGCGGGAGTGCAATGGCCGAGATTGATGCAGCGCGCACGCCCCTCGTAATCTACGGTCGCGACTGTGGTATCGGAGGGCCACCAGTGCCAGCCAAGCCGGTTCATGGCTTTTGCCAGCCGGGTGCCAGAGCGGCCAAGCGGCAGTGGCGGCATCGGTGGGTCCCTCGGCGGAACCCCGGGATCCCCGGCGAGGCCGGAGACCCCCATCATCCGGTCGTTCTCTTCGAAAAATGGGGCCAGCGTTTCGTAACCAACCGGCCAGTCGTGGGCCACGCCATCAAGGCTGTGCACGCGGAAATCCGACGGATGCAGGCGCGGAAAGTGCGCCGTGTACATCACCGTGCCGCCACCCACTCCGTTGAAGTTCACGACCTTGATTGGCGAAGCGTCGTCGTTGATCGGATAGTCCTCGGGCCGCGCACGAATGTTGGGGCTGGGGGAATAGTCGCCAAAGGCGCGCGCCTCCCAGTCGCGGCCGGTGCTGGGGTACGTCGCGGGGTTCATCCAGCCCCCTTGTTCGAGGCAGAGGGTGTGCATCCTTGTGTCGGCGAGGCTCCAGGCCACGGCCGCGCCGGACGCACCGGCGCCAATAATCAGCACATCCACGGGACTGCTCATGCCGGTCTGTTCCTCACCTGGGGGGCATGCCTCGATCAGCTCTCGAGATGCGATGCGCCGTCAGTTCGGTTCGTGATGGTAGTGAAGGCTTGGTCGATCCACTCACCGACCCAAGGATACGATCTGGCGCATATTCGTATCCTCCCTGGTCGCGCATTGAGCGGCCGAAAATGGCCATCCTCGCGGATGGCCGGCTGATCTTCAGTCGTTTAGAAATCGCGGCTAGCGCCGCAACCACATCCGGCTCTCCCGACTACTTCACCAATAACTTCAAAATCGCGTCGAAATATTCGTCCGCCAGCTCTCGCAACTCGTCATCGGTGCGGTCCTAGACCGGATGAGGGATGAACACCAAGGCCGGGTCGGCCTAGCGCCTTAGCCTGCGCCTCCGCACCCTGAATGAACTCCGTCGTCGCCACGCCCACCGCTGGAATACCATGCGCACCGCCATGTCATGCGCACAGCATGATATGCACGATCCTCAGTCACTCATCCCTCCGATGACGAGATTGACTTCGGTGACGATCAGCGGCCGCAGGCGGGGCGTAGGGTTATGTCCAATCACAGCCCCCCTACAGCGCTGGGCTCTCCTTCTCGGGAGAACCCAGCGATAGCAGCGTCACGCGACCAGAGGGCGACCGCCGGAATCTAGTTGAGATGGTATATCCTAACGGCATTGCCTCCGGCGATCTTGGCCTTCTCCTCTTCAGTGCAGTCGCTCAGAACCTCGTCAATGATTTGCCGGCTCCTAGGGAAGGTGGACTCGACGTGCGGATAATCTGAGCCCCAGAGGAGATTGTCGACGCCGATGATGTGGCGATCGCGTATCCCCATCGCATCTTCTTGGAAGCCCGCAAATACGTTGCGGTGGAAATAATCGCTAGGCAGCATCGCCTCTTTGAACCGATAGCGCTCTTGCTGGACCCGTTGGGTGTAGGTGTAGTCGATGCGGTTTAGGAAGTGGGGAATCCAGGACAGTTCGTGCTCCACGGTGCCCACCTGGAGTTTTGGATAGCGCTCAAAGACGCCGCTAAAGATCATGTCGCTAAGAGACATCCGCACCCAGTGGTCGGCGTTGGCCAGGAAGGAATTGCGGACGCGGTTGCGATCCTCGAGACCAAAATCCTGGCCCGGACCCGGGCGGTTGGTCGCAATGTGCATGCCAAGGGGAATATCCAGATCCTGAGCCGCCGCCCACAGGGGCTCATACATGGGATTGTCGTACCCCTTCCCCTCCGGGGGATAGACGGTGACCATGCCGCCCGCCAGCCCCATCTTGGCACAGCGCTCCAGCTCTTTGACGCCCTCCTGCACATCGTCCACGTTGATCATGGCGATGCCCTTGAGGCGCTTGGGCTCCCCGGCGCAAAACTCGGCAAGCCAGTTGTTGTATCCTCTAAAGATCTCCGATAGCAGCGCAGTGTCCGGCACGCTGTACAGCAGCAGACCAACCGTGGGGTAGACAATACTTACATCCACCCCATCGGCATCCATATCCTTGAGGTGCTCCTCGGGGATGTAACCCCCGCGGCGGACTCTATCGAAGGTCATGGTGCGGACCATCTTTTCCGGTTCCTCGAACCGCATGCCCGTCTGTGCCCCGGGGCTCAGCCCGATCGTCCGGTGGCCGTCGCAGTACCACCAATCGCCATCATATTCGCGGACAAGCTGCGGGACCCGGTCCTTGAACACCGGCTTGGCTCTGCTCGTCCACAGGTCCGGTGGCTCAAACACGTGATTGTCCGACGATATGACCCTGTAATTCGCCATGATTCGACCCTCCTGCTCGGTGGTGAGCGCCCTCGCTGTCCTGCCGTCTAGATGACCTCACCAACCCCACTATACCGCTTGCGGAACCCTTGCCTATAGGGCGGAGTATGCTCCGGGGATTGATAACTGCCGGAGCCTCACTCAAAGGCCTACGTCCTGGCGAGCCGCCCGATGGCGAGCCGGATGGCGCGAGGGTAACCAAGGTCTCCAGGGTGCCTGGCATCGGCTCGAAGCGGGACTGATAGACGGGCTTGCTGCACTGACCGAGGCGATTGGAGGCTAGCGCGATCGCAACACCGAAACCGGCGCGGCAAGCGCTCGCGCGAACCCGGCGAGGCGAGGCGTGCGCGGACAAATCTATTCGTCGCCTCGCGAAATAAGGTCTCTCAAGCGTGGTTCAAAGTCGTATTTTCATCTTATCTGATTGAAATTTACGTACTCAAGGTGGCAGAGTTCGACGACTTTGCGGGCATTCAAGCCCAGGCTGATACCAGCGTCTATCGTCTCGCGAATGGCCGTTAGTTTGGCACCCAGACTGCGGCCCTGATCTCGCCGAATTCACGCGCGATCTTATGCCAGGAGGCGCCGGCATCCTCGGTGACGTACACCTCACCGAACAGGCTGAACGCGACAATGCGGTTGCCGTCGCCGGGATGGGTGGCAAAGCCCCACACAGTCGCATTTGGCTGGGTGGGGAGTGCCAGGATTTCCCAAGTCGCCCCGAAGTCTGTGCTGCGGAGCACGTGGCCCTTTCCACCGGTCGTGGTCTCGCCACATCCGGCAAACAGCACGCCCGGATCATCAGCCTTGACCACCATGCCGCGGGCATAGGGCAGCGGCCACTTCTCCTTGATGCCCAAGGGCTCCCAGGTTTCGCCCAGATCGTTGCTGGCAAACATTTCGCGCGCCGTGCTGGCATAGAGGCGCTTGGGCTCGGTCGCCGCGATCGCCACGGCGTGAATGTCCGGGTCATACAGACCCCCCTCGATGTGCGTCCAACTGTCCCCGCCGTCGAGGCTGCGGAAGACGCCGTCGATTTCCACCCCGGCCCAGACAATGCGGTGATCGTCGGGGTCGACGACGACGCTGGTCACAAAGGCTTCGCCGATCGAGCACTTCCTGGCGGCGTCTATCGCCAATTTCTCCCACTGTCGTCCGCCATCTCGTGAGCGATAGACTGCAGCCGGGCGCGTGCCGGCAAAGAGAATATCGGGATCGACGGGGTCGATGGTCAGCGACCAGATTGTCGGCAGAGCCCCGTTGGCGCTGAGGCATTCCCACCGCGCGCCGCCATCGCGGCTCACGAACAGGCCGGTATCGCCGCCGGCGAAAATGGTATGCGCGTCCTTGGGATGGGCGACGAGCGCCTGGATGCGGCTATTGAGCGGAAACGGGGCGCGATGCCGTGTCCACGACTCTCCGGCATCCGGGCTGTGCCACACGCCCCAACCGGCCGTTCCAAGACATATGCTGTAATCCGCTGCCATACGCCGCCTCCCGTCATCTCGGTCCCTGCGTCACCCCGCAAGACCCGCAAGGAAATACTAACTTTTCTGTGGCGACCAGCCATAGGCTTTGGCGCAGGCGCCGCCCATCAGCATGGCCCGCTCGGCGTCGCTCAGGCGGTCGGTCTTCAGGAAGGGCTCGACCGCCTGCTCGTAATTGACGACGGCGAACGCGCGCGTCCAGTCCGTGCCCCACAAGCAGCGCTCGAAACCCCAGGCATCGAACACGCGGGCAAGCGGGTCCCAAATGTCCGGGAAAGGATATGGCTCCCGGGACAGCGTGCAGGCGCCGCTGACTTTGATCACCGCGTTCGGACGCTTGGCGAGTTCGAGCACCTTCGGGAGATCGGCCCAAGGCTGCGGCGGGGCGGGCGGCACGCGCGGCTGCAGGATGCCGAGATGGTCGACGATGAACCGCGTGTCGGGGTGGCGGTCGATCAGCGCGGTGCCCGCGTCCACATTGCCCCAGAACAGGACGTTGACCGGGAAATCGTGGTGCGCGGCCGCACGCGCGATACGGTCGAGGCCCGGGTCGTCCGGCGCGCGGTTCGCCTCCCGCGTCAGCATAATGCGGATGCCGACCGTGCCCGGCATCTTCTTCCAGTCGGCAATGACATCGGCCACCGCCGGATCGTCCGGGTTGACCGGCTTGACGAGCGCGAACCGGCCGGGATGGGCCTGTTGCACTTCCACCGCATAGCTGGCGTCGTACTGGTACATGGAAAAGGCGGAGATGAAGATCGCGCCGTCGACGCCAACCTTGTCCATCGCGGCCACCATCTCGTCGCCGGTGACGTGATCGGGCCAGTTCGGCACGCTGTGCCAGGGTCGCTTTGGCGTGTTCGCCTCATACACGTGGACCTGGGAATCGTTGATCGTCATCAGGGAAGCTCCTCTGTGTTACGCGAGTTTGGCTATCACAACAGGTTCGTGTCCAGAGTGCCGAGGATTTTGAGGACCATAAGATCGCGGCAATAGAGCGAACTCGCCCACACCCGCATCAGGATCTCCGTCGGTCCGGCCCGAGAGGCCTCGCTTGGGAGACAACACAATCCCGCCGAAGCGGTCGAAGTGGTGGGCTGCCATCCTCCCCCTCTTGGTTGCTGATGCGTCGGCTGTTGGGCGCATCGCGAGTTTAAGTGAAATTCGCGATTATAGATCCCCTATGGTAAATACCAGGAAACTCGGAGGCGCCTCTAAGGAACGTCTGAACAAGGGTTCGGCGCACGGATGACGGTCACGAAGCGAGCTCCTCAGCCGGTGACAGACGAGAGATGGCACACCCTCGGGCGGTGTTGGCCGATCTGCGCGGGTATTGGAGTGGCTTGGACACACTACGCCTCTTGGCAACGCAGCAGATGCCGGCGCGCCATGAACAGATTGGCCAGCGCACAGGTCACGATCAGGCGATGCGCGTTCTTTTTGAGCCCGCGATAGCGCACCTTGGCGAAGCCGAACACCCGCTTGATGACCCCGATCGGATGCTCGACCTTGGCGCGCACCTTCGATTTGCTACGGTTCTTGGCCCGCTCGATCGCGTTGACGAGGCCGCGATGACGGTAGCGGCGGTTGGTGAAATCGCGCGCCCGCGGGGCCTTGTGGCGGATCACCGCGCGCTGGCCGCGATACGCCTGATCGCCCCACACCCGGGTCTCGCGCCCGTGCAGCAGATCGGGCAGCACCCGGCTGTCGGCGACGTTGGCCGGGGTCGCCACCGCCGCATGGATCAGCTTGGTGCGGCTGTCGACGCCGAGATGCGCCTTCATGCCGAAATACCACTGGTTGCCCTTCTTGGTCTGATGCATCTCGGGATCGCGGACCTTCTGGGCGTTCTTGGTCGAAGACGGCGCATTGATGATGGTCGCATCGACAATCGTGCCGGTGGCGATCTTCAGCCCCTTCGCCGCCAGATGCCGCCGCACCTCGTCGAACAACCGGCGGCCGAGATTGTGGGCTTCGAGCAAGTGGCGGAAGCGGCACATCGTGGTCTCGTCCGGCACCGGCTCGCGGCCGAGGTCGATCCCGACAAAACCGCGCATCGCCACCGAATCATACAGCGCCTCTTCCACCGCCGGGTCCGACAGGTTGAACCATTGCTGCAGAAAATAGAGACGCAGCATCCGTTCGACCCCAATCGGCGGACGGCCATTTCCGGGCTTGAGATAGAACGGCTCGATCAGCCGGCACAGCGCCGGCCACGGAACCACGCGCTCCATCTCAGAAAGAAACACCGCCCGTCGGGTCGTCTTGGCGTAGCGCTCAAACCCCCCACTCGCCAGCGTCAGCTGCTTCATTCCCCCAACCCTGCGTACCATCCGCCCCGTCCACACTATATCATGATCACTGACCCAAAGGCTTTTGCAGAGTTTCCCTAATCTCCAGCCGGACTTCGACAGACGGACTGTTATCCACCCGGCCACATCCAGGCTGCCGTCGAACCGATGCTGACCTGCCCAATCCTAGTTTTGCTGAGTAGTTTCAACTAGGTCGCCGACTTCAGCGTTTCCAACATTGTTGTCATGCCGAAAGACGCAAGCAGGTGTCAGCAATGACGGAGACATCTCGAAGAGACTATAATTGGCCGCAGCAATATCGCGGGACGTTGGGCGCTCCGGCAGACAACCGTTCCGTAGCTCAATTTCAAAACCGGGTGTCTCGGTCGAGAATGACGCGGAGCCGTATTAATGAAATCGGATTCATGCGATGCCCCGATTTAAGGCACGCCCGGCGCCCGAAGGTGGGTTTCCCTGATCGGGTGAAAGATTGCCTGATCAGCCGATACAATTCCCTGCTAAACTTAAAAATCCTGGTTCTGTCGCGTAGGAACCTTACTCTCAACCCATTGATATTGGCCACGCTTTAGCTGCTAGATCTGCGTATCGAAGCGCCCGCCGTACAATATTTCCATGTATTTTCCCCGCTAACAGGGAAATCGGAAGACCCGAGACGGGTTCGCTCGTGACTGCCTCCTCAGCTAGTCATTCCTTGTGCTTTCGATGATCTGATATGAGAGCCTCGGTGAAGGTTCGCAGAAAACGCCAGTATTCACATGCAAACGCTAAACGCTCGAAACCCATCCAGAGCCGCGCGGCCGAACCGTCCCCATTCAAATCGCACCGCCGACCCGACGTGGCAGCGAGCCGTGGGTGGCTCGAGAGCTTGCCGCTTTTGCCCCAGGTCGATGTGTGTATTGCCACCTTTAACGAGGAAGACGAACTCTCCATCCGCAGGAGCGGGTTATCCGGGAAGGACGGCGAAGTTACGTTCGATTGCCTCGTGCATTTGATCAAGGGCCGAGGATGTCGTAAGGCTTATATCAATAAGGTCTCGGCTTCCGCCGCGCGAGCAATGAGGCGCGTCACTGTACCGATCAACTCCCCGGGCGCGAACGGCTTGCCAAGGTGCGGCCGCCCGCAAAATAAGGGCGGCAATGCCTCTCGGCCGTAGGCGGTCACAAAGACGAACGGAACCCTGCGCGCGTCAAGCACTTCCGCCACCGGATACACGGTTTGGCCTCCGAGATCGACGTCGAGCACCGCTGCATCGAAGCTCTCGCTCGCAGCGGCGTCGAGCGCCGTGGCCAAGTGCGCGACCGGCCCGACCACCTGCCAGCCGACCGACTCCAATATCTCCGCGAGCAATGTCGCGACCAGAAAATCGTCTTCGACGACCAGTATTCGCCGCCTCTCCCGCATCCGGTGTCCCCTTTCCGCTGTGGCCGTCATGGCGGCGCGGCATCGCCTCGAGAAGTGCCGCGACGGCATCGATCTTCCGGCCGAAGCCTCGACCCCCACGATGGGGGACTGGGGTCGCTCGGTACGAGTGCATGATGACCTAAATGCCGAGAAATCGCTTTATGACGCGCTTGGTTCTCTCTTAAGATACGCTTGTCTTTTTCTTAAGAAAACACGTTAAGATGTCTTAGAGACAATGCAATTCTCGTTTAACGGGTACTTGCTCGACACTGATCGCCGCGAGCTGTGGCGCGGCTCCAAACCGATCGCTGTCGAGCCCCAGGTTTTTGATATTCTCGCTTACCTCGTACAGCATCGTGACCGAGTTGTTACCAAGAACGACTTGCTAGAGGCAGTGTGGGGCGGCCGGATCGTCTCGGGATCGGCGCTGACTACCCGGATCAACGCGGCGCGCCGGGCGCTCGGTGATACTGGCGAGGCGCAGCGCCTGATCCGCACACTGCCTCGAAAGGGTGTCCGCTTTATTGCAGAGGTCAAAGAGCAGGTTACATTCCTGGATTTCGCCAGCACTCCAGCGAGCTGCGGAATTTTCCAAGAAGCCGTCAATCGTGGTGTTGCCGTTTCAGAACCTTAGCGACGATCCGGAGCTGGAGTATTTCGCCGACGGCTTGGTCGAGGAGATCATCACCGCGCTGAGCCGCATTCGCTGGCTGTTCGTCATCGCGCGCAATTCGACCCTTACTTACAAAGGTCAGGCGATCGATGTGAAGCAGGTCGGCCGAGAACTTGGCTTGCGCTATGTGCTCGAAGGCTCGGTGCGTAAGGGAGGCAACCGTCTCCGCATCACTGCCCAGCTGATAGACGCTGCAACCGGTGCACATTTGTGGGCCGACCGGTTCGACGGCTCGCTCCACGAGGTGCTAGAAGTGCAGGAGCGGATAGCGAGCGCCGTCGCCGGGGCAATCGAGGCGATGCTACGGGCGAGGCGAGCATGCTAGCAGCCTCACGACTGGCGAGCCGGCACTCGAGCCATGCGGAATGGCTGAACGGCGGCAGCTGACAATCATGTTTTGCGACCTCGTCGGCTCGACAGCGCTTGCGGCGAGGCTCGACCCGGAGGATCTGCACATGGTGCTGGGGGCATATCATGCTGCGCTTGCAGAAGAGGTCGGTCACTTCGGTGGTTATGTTGCCAAATCCATGGGCGGTGGGGTTCTTGTCTCTTTTGGATATCCCAAGGCTCATGAAGACGATGCCGAGCGGGCGGTGCGGGCAGGGTTGGCCTTGGTCGAACGCGTCGGCCAACTCGACGTTGCCGGCGAGCCGCTGACTATCCGCATCGGCATAGCGACGGGCCTCGTTGTCGTGGGCGATTTGGCCGGGGTGGGCGGCGCGCTGGAGCACGGGGTCGTCGGCGAAGCGTCCAACCTTGCTGGTCGCCTGCAGGCGATGGCCAAACCGGGCGCGATATTGCTCGACCAGCAGACCCGACGGCTTGTCGGCGGCATATTCGACTGTTCCGAGCTCGGCCTTCGAGAAGTGCGACAGATCGGCGAGCCGGTGCCGGTGTGGCAGGTATTGCGGCCGAGCCAGGCGGAGAGCCGGTTCGAGGCATTGCGCGGATCGGCACTGACCCCGTTGGTTGGCCGGCAGGAGGAAATTGAAATCCTGCTACGGCGCTGGTCCCGCACCAAGGCCGGCGACGGTCAGGTCGTGCTGATCTCAGGAGAACCGGGCATCGGCAAATCGCGGCTGACGATTGCGCTGCAGCAGCGCATCGACCCCGCGCCGCATACCCGCATCCGTTATTTCTGCTCACCGCATCACCAGGATAGCGCGTTCTATCCGATCATCGCCCAGCTTGAACATGTCGCCGGGTTCGAACGAAACGACGACACGGAGACCAAGCTCGACAAATTGGAATCCATATTCGCGCACAATAGCCCCGTTAATGCCGACATCGGGCTAATTGCGGAGCTGCTGTCCGTTCCGGGAGGCGACCGGTATCCACCGCCCGATCTCACCCCACAGCGCAAGAAAGAGCGCATCTTCGCAGCGCTGCTGCGCCAGCTCGACGGGATCTCGGGCCGGCAACCGGTGCTGATGATTTTCGAGGATTTGCATTGGATCGACCCGACGTCGCGCGAATTCGTCGATCAACTCGTCGAGCGGGCGGGACGATACCCGGTGCTGCTGATCCTGACCTTCCGACCGGAGTTCCGCGCGCCATGGGTCGGACAGCCAGGAGTGACGGCACTGGCCCTTGGCCGCCTCGGCCGCGCAGACGTCACGGCACTGGTTCAATGCTCTGACAGGCGACAAGGCGACCCTGCCACCTCATATCATCGCCGAGATCGTCGAGCACACTGACGGCGTGCCGCTGTTTGTCGAGGAGATGACGAAGGCGGTGCTCGAGGCCGATTCCGATCCCGTCGTGATCGCCTCGGTACCGGCTTCCTCGCTCGGAATTCCGGCAACATTGCACGCATCGCTGCTGGCTCGCCTCGATCGACTGGGCCCGGCGGCCAAACAGGTCGCGCAGGCCGGCGCAGCGATCGGCCGTGAATTCTCCCACGAACTCCTGGCTGCGTCGGTCGGCGAGCTTGGCGAGCGCGCGCTGAACGAGGCGCTGCACCGCCTCGTCGAGGCGGGCCTGGTATTTCAGCGGGGCACGCCCGCCCGCTGCGAATTATTTGTTCAAGCATGCTCTGATCCAGGACATAGCCTACAGCACATTGCTGCGCCGCATGCGCCAGGATATACATCGTCGCATTGCCGAGGCGCTCGAAGCGCGGTTTTCCAGTCTGATTGAGGCTCAGCCCGAGATTGCTGCACATCATTTCGGCGAAGGCTTGGAGACGGCAAAAGCAGTCGCCTATTGGCACCGCGCCGGCCAGGTATCAGTCACCAAATCGGCCGTGCGGGAGGCTGACACACAATTGCGCCGGGGCCTCGACCTTCTTCGTAGTCTGCCGGAGAGCGACGAGCGCAAACGGCGCGAACTGGATTTCCACATTACTCTGACTACGGCATTGATGGGGGCCAGGGGCTATGCCGACCCGGAGATCGCCGCACTACTGGAGCGTTCGCAGCAGCTCGTGACCGAGACGGGCGGCCTCGGATCGGCGCTCCATTTTTCGGTCCTGTATGGAATTTGGGTGGTCGCCTATGTCGGCGGAAATGCCAAGAGGCTGTTGGATCTCGCCAGAGAATTCCAATCGCTTGCCGAATCCCAGGCGACCTCGGGACCATGCTTAATCGGTCACCGCATCCTAGGCGCTTCTCTGATGGTCGTCGGAAATTACCGCGAAGCTCTGCCCCACCTCACATTGGCGGCGTCGTTGTACCAGCCCAATGAACATCGCGAATTTGCGTTTCGCTATGGTCAGGATGTCGGCGCCACCGCGCTGTGCTATCTGGCCTGGGCGCTATGGCACAATGGTTTCCTCGCCCAGGCGACCTTGACGGCGGATCGGGCGATCCGCCATGCCCGCGAGTTCGGGCACGCTCACACGCTGGTCTACACGCTTTGGCATGCGGCGACGGTCTCTCTTCTTGCCCGGGATGCGGTTCGCGTCGCGGCGCTCGCGAACGAAGTAGTGGCGATTTCCGCCGAACACGGTTTCGCCATGTGGCTCGCTTACGGCAATATATTCGTGGGCTGGGCCGCCGTGCGACGGGGAGAAGTTGCCGCAGGGATCGGGCGGATGCGCGCCGGTATTGACGCGGCGGCGGCGACCGGAGCGCGGCTCTTCGAGCCCCTTTTTCTTGGTCTGCTCGCCGAGGGTCTGGCGCTCGACGGCAGTGCGGCCGAGGGCTCTTGCGCAGCTCGACGCCGCCGTAGCCGAAGCTGCTCGGACTGGCAATGCCGCAGCCCTTGCAGACCTTCGTCGGTTGCGCGGCATAGTGCTGCAAAGCCTTGGGGCGGCAAACGACGATGGAGCGGAGCCGGCATTCACGCAGGCCATCGCCGAGGCTCGCCGCCAAGGCAGCCGGTTCTATGAACTGCGCGCCGCGACGAGCCTCGCCCGACTGTGGCGAGATCAGGGTCGCGGCGCCGAAGCACGCGACTTGCTTGCTCCGATCTATGGCTGGTTCACGGAGGGGTTCGATACCCCAGATTTGAAAGAGGCAAAAGCGTTGCTCGACGAATTGGTATGAGTTGCCGACTATAACCACTTAATTCGCCGAACCATCGATACAGCGGTTTATTAAAGCAACCGAAGCTATGCGGCGAGCGGGAAGAAACGTGCCGGTCAACCCGGCCACGTCGGTGCGCGGGCCCCGGCACCTCGTGACGTCCGGGTAAACGCCGGTGCTCGATCCATCGGAAGCGCGAGCGCTGCGAGACAGCAGGTGTTTGTGCAAATTTTATGTTGTCTAGGCGCTGATATTATTGTAATTGCGTTAGGTTCGATTAAGGCTGCTTAACTTTCGTTAAGATACCGACACCGTCGGACGGCCGAACGGAAAGGTTAACGAGGGGCGCGCATGACTGCGGTAAGTTGGAAAAGCGCTGTTTCCGGAGATTGGACCACCGTCGCAGATTGGAGCACAGGTAAGCAGCCCGTCTCCACCGACGACGTCACAATCGGGGTCGCGGGCAGCTACACCGTCTCGGTGACATCCGCCATTGCCGCCGATTCGATTACGCTCACCGACTCGAGCGCAACCCTCGCGATCACCGCCCCCACCTTTACCGATACGGTCACCACAGGCTTCAGCAACAGCGGCACGGTTGACGTCGACACCACCGGCACCGGCGGCAGCAGCCTGACGATCGGCGGCACGCTGATCAACAGCGCCTATTTCTACATCGGCTCCACAAGCTTGACCAAGGCAACGACGGTGACCGCGGGCGCCGTCAACAATTCTGGTCTGATCGAGCTGATCAGCAGCACGACAGCGGCGCCGGCACTAAAGGTCACCGGGGCGTTTGGCAACACCGCCACTGTTTATGTCGACGCCACCGGTGACGCCGGCGGCAGCAGCCTCACGATCGGCGGGACCCTGACGAATCAGGGCGGCTTCTACATCGGATCCACGAGCCTGACCAAGGCGACAACGGTGACCGCGGGCGCCGTCAACAATTCCAATCTGATCGAGCTGACCAGCGGCACGATGGCGGCGGCGACACTGAAAGTCACCGGGGCTTTTGGCAACAGCGATGCCGTGGAGGTCGATTGGAGCAGCAACATCGGCGGAAGCAACCTGACGATCGGCGGGGCGCTGACAAATAGCGGCACGCTCTACATCGGCTCCGCCAACCTGACGAAAGCGACGACGGTGAAGGCGGCGAGTCTCGCCAACACCGGCACGGTCAATCTGAGCGGCGGCACGGCGGTCGCGACGTTGGACATTACCGGCGCGGCGCCGACGACCTTGAGCGGCACCTATAATCTTTCGGGCAATGCGCTGCTGGAGTTTGCCAGCGGCGGGGTGACCGCGATCGGCAGCAGCGCAAGCGTGACCTTGAATGGTCCCAAGGCAGTGGTGGCGTTGAGCGGCAAGACAACGACCGACAGCGCCTTGACCGGGCTTACCAGCAACGCCGGTGTCTTGGTTCTGGAGGACGCCCCGGCGCTGACCACGACCGTCGGCCTCAACAACACCTACTATCTGGAGGTCGACCAACCTAGCGGCACCGGTGGCAGCAGCCTGACGATCGGCGGCACGCTGACCAACAGCTACTATCTCTACATCGGCAACACGGCGCTCACGGCGGCGACGACGGTCAATGCCGCCGCCTTGAGCAATCACGGTAACGTTTTCCTGTACAGCGGCACCGCGGCAGTGGCGGCATTGAAAGTCACCGGGGCCTTTGGCAACAGCGGCGCCGTGTATGTCGATATTAGCGGCAACGGCGGCAGCAGCCTGACAATCGGGGGCACGCTGACCAATAGCGGCACGCTCGATATCGGAAACACCACCAGCCTGACTAAGCCGACGACGGTGGAGGCAGCGAGTTCTCGCCAACACCGGCACGATTGACCTGAACGAGGGTACGGGCGCGGCCGCGCCTGCGACATTGGACATTACCGGCGCCGCGCCGACGACCTTGAGCGGCATCTACCAACTCTCGGGCAATGCCCTGCTGGAGTTTGGCAGCGGCGGGGTGACGGCAATCGGCAGCGCCGCTCAGGTGACCTTGAACGACGTCAACGGCGGCAAGGCGCTGATGGCGCTAAGCACCGCGCCGACCACCAACAGCGCCCTGACCGGGCTCGCCAGCAACGCCGGCGTCTTGATCCTGGAGAACGGCGAGGCACTGACCACGACCGTCGGCCTCGACAACACCTATTACCTGGAGGTCGACCAAGCTAGCGGCAGCGGCGGCAGCAGCCTGACGATCGGCGGCACCTTGACCAACGAGTACTACCTCTACGTCGGCAACACCACCCTCGCCGCGGCGACAACGGTCAATGCCGCTGCCTTTAGCAATTACGGTACCGTCTTCGTGTACAGCTACACCATGGCGGCGACGCTGAAAGTCACCGGGGCCTTTAGCAACGGCCTCAACGACGCTGTGTACGTCGACACGAGCGGCTTTGGCGGCAGCAGCCTGACGATCGGCGGGACCCTGACCAACAATGGCACACTCGACATCGGAAACGCGGGCCTGCAAGAGGCAACAACGGTGAAGGCGGCGGCTCTCGCCAACACCGGCACGATTTCCATGAACGAGGGCACCGCCCAGACCGCCACATTGGACATCACCGGCGCGGCGCCGGCGACCTTGACCGGCAACTACCAACTCTCGGGCGACGCCGTGGTGGAG
Organism: uncultured Alphaproteobacteria bacterium; assembly: GCA_963774345.1. GTDB lineage: Bacteria > Pseudomonadota > Alphaproteobacteria > ATCC43930 > CGMCC-115725 > AP-15. Next base: position 217,767 of record CAVZFB010000027.1, on the reverse strand, counting down.
TTTACCAGCGGCGCGGCGCCGACGACCTTGAGCGGCACCTATAATCTTTCGGGCAATGCGCTGCTGGAGTTTGCCAGCGGCGGGGTGACCGCGATCGGCAGCAGCGCAAGCGTGACCTTGAATGGTCCCAAGGCAGTGGTGGCGTTGAGCGGCAAGACAACGACCGACAGCGCCTTGACCGGGCTTACCAGCAACGCCGGTGTCTTGGTTCTGGAGGACGCCCCGGCGCTGACCACGACCGTCGGCCTCAACAACACCTACTATCTGGAGGTCGACCAACCTAGCGGCACCGGTGGCAGCAGCCTGACGATCGGCGGCACGCTGACCAACAGCTACTATCTCTACGTCGGCAACACCACCCTCGCCGCGGCGACGACGGTCAATGCCGCTGCCTTGAGCAATTACGGTAACGTCGTCCTGTACAGCGGCGTGGCGTTCTCGGCGACATTGAAGGTCACCGGGGCCTTTGGCAACGGACGCAATGGCGCCGTCTATGTCGACACGAGCCCCGGCGTTGGCGGCAGCAGGCTGACGATCGGCGGGACGCTGACCAACAACGGCGCGCTCTACATCGGCTACACCGGCCTGGCCAGGGCGACCACGGTGACGGCGGCGGGCCTTGCCAACATCGGCATCGGCACGGTCAATCTGAGCGGCGCTTCCCCCGCGAAGGCGACATTCAACATCACGGGAGCCGCGACCAACAGCTACAACGTCAATATCGGCGGGTACAGCACCATCAACGCCAGTGGCGAAACCTACACGCAAAGCCTGGGCACCACGGCGGTGGCGGCCATGGGTGCGTTGACGGCGGCGACGATCGACGTCACAGGCGGCGTGCTTCAGGGTGCCGGCACGGTCACCGGGAAGATCGTCAACACCGGAGGCTCGGTCGCCGGTGGCACCTACACATCCAACGCCCCGGGCACCCTGACCGTCACCGGCACCTATTCGCAGAGCGGGGCGGGCATATTGCAGGAGGTGCTGACCGGAGCGGTGGCCGCCCAGCAGAGCACGCTCGCGGTCAGCGGCGCTGCGAACATCCAGGGCGGGACGCTTAACGCGGATGTTTTTTTTACTTTGGCGACCGCCGATGGGGTCCTTCCGGACCCGGTCATGACCTTCGCGAAAGGTACCCTGCCCGGGCTGTTCAGTGAGATCGAGGACGGCTCCTTCGGAGGAAACGGCACCTTCGTCAATCTCCCCGGCAACTTGACCCTCGGCGCGCTCTACAACATCGCGGCCGGAAACATCGAGCTGCAGGTGCTGGCCACACCGGCTTCGACGACCAATTCTTGGAGCGGTGGCGCCGGCAACTGGAGTACGGCGGCCGATTGGACCGCCGGCCTCCCAACCTCCGACACCGACGTCACGATCGGGCCAACCGCGACCGGGACGGTCACGCTGAACACCGGCCCCACGATCGACAGTCTGACAATTGCATCGGGAAAGACGCTGAGCTTCGCCGCGAGCGAAGCGCTCGTGGTCGGGGCCAATGTCGCGGTGCAATCGGGCGGTACCCTCACTCTGACCAGTGGCGACGGGCTGGAGGTGGGGAACACCTTTAGCGATGCCGGAAAGACGACTGCAGGCGCCGGAAGCACCATCGAGTTGTTCTCGAACCCGCTGAACGTGACCGGTACCCTGACGGTCGCCGGCAAGATCACGACAGCCGGCGCAACCGCGGTCACGCTGGGAACCGGCGTCGATCGGCTGATCCTCGACCCGGGCTTTTCTTTTGTGGGCAAGGTACAAGCTGGCGGCGCCAACAGCACGCTGGAGCTGGCGGCAGGCACCAGCACCGGGGTGCTGAATGCGCTCGGCACCGAGTTCACCAGCTTCGGCAAAGTGACGGTGGATACCGGTGCAACCTGGACCGTCGACGCCCTTGCCTCAGCGCTGAGCGGGGTGCCGATCACCGGCAGCGGCGGCTCCAATACCCTCACCCTAACCAGCGCTGGCACGCTCGATCTGTCGAAGGTAAGTGGATTCCCGATAATCAGGCTGGCGAGCACGGGCGCAAACAGCCTGACCCTGACGAACGCCAACTTCACCGGAATAACCACCAGTCCCCCCTCGATCACGATCTATGGAGGCAGTGCTGGCAACACGGTCAACGCGTCGAAGTTGACCGGGACCGACCGGGTGATCGCCGTCGGCGGCGCCGGCAAGGATGTCTTCACCGGCGGCGCCGGCAACGACCAGTTCGACTTCTCGGCGGCAAACCTGGCGGCGACCGATACGGTCGCGGGCGGAGGCGGGACCAACTATCTGGTGATGACGACCGCCGGGACGGTCAATGCCGGCGGAGTCAGCGGGGTCGAGATTTACGACCTAGCCAACGGCGGCAAAAACACCCTGACCTTGGTCAAGGCCAATTTTACCGGGGTCACCGGCAGCTCGATTACCGTCAACGACGGCAATGCCGGCAACACGGTCAACGCCTCAGGCGCGCCCGTGCCCGATTCTATCGTCGTCCATGCTGGCACCGGCGCCGATACCCTGACCGGTGGTCCCGGCAGCGACGTGTTCTACGCGGGCGGCAACACGATGATGACGGGCGGGGCTGGCACGAACCAGTTCACCTTCAGCGCCGCGGGCAGCAACACGATCGCCGATTTCACCGCATCGACGACGAACGAGATCGTGTTCAGCAATACCGGATTCGCCCTCGGCCTCAGCGGCGCGACCTCAACGCCGCAGGCGCTCCCGACCGGCCTGTTCGTCTCCGACAGCGCCGGCACCTTCACCGCCACCACGCAGCGCTTTGCCTATGGCACGAGCAACGGCGAGCTATTTTATTCCGCCTCCGGCACCACCGCTACCGAGCATCTGGTAGCCAGCCTGACCGGAGACCCGGCGCTCGCCACCTCACACCTCTTCTACATTGGAGGCTCGGGCTCGGGAGGAGCCTGAGCCCAACGCGGCGCCCTCGCTGATGCCATTTGCGTCGGCCGAACGGCGGGGACGACGGCGCCCTCGATTTATTAACGTTTATCGTTTGCGCCGGCCATTTTACTGGTTGCTCTTTATGTACTCTTGATTTTGCCGAACATTTGTCATAATCGCTCACACTGAATTCGCGTCCCGCATCGCCGGGCATCGGCGCTCGGTGTCGGCGGTGGATCGAGATCCGGTCGAGCAAAAATGCCGATAGCGGCGAAGTTAGTCGCCTTTCTGCGCCACAGTCCCGCTGCGTCGGCGATGGCGCGGCGGCCGGTCGAGCACCACGCCGGAACGCCAGCCCAGCCCCAGCTGCCGACATCAGCGATCGAATCCGCAACTGACCCGGTGGCCGCCAATCCAGGGAATCCCGACACCAGTGCTGTCGTTTCGTGTGAGACCGGGCTGGCTTGTCTGTTCCGCCTGGGTATTCAAAACGGTGTTTATGCCGATGTTGGGGCGGTGCGCCGGCGCAATTTTGTCGACGGCGAAACCTTGCCGGTAGCGCGGCTCGGGGCGCTTGCGGGCGAGTTCGGACTGAGCGCCGAACGCGCCCGGCTAGACTGGCGCGCGCTGCAGACACGCCCCTTCGCGCACCCTCTGGTGCTGATCCTGGGCAATGCCAATGCCGTAATCCTGATGGGACTGCGGCGCGGCAGTGCCGAAGAGGTCGCAATCTCCGACCCGCTGTTTCGCGACGGTGAGACCTTCTTTGTGCCGCGCGCCGAGTTCGAGCGATCGTGGCATGGCGAAGCGTTGGTCATTACCCCTCAGCCGCCGAGCCGCGACGACGCAAAATTCGGTTTCTCCTGGTTCACCCAAAAGCTGTTTGCCGAGCGCCGGCTGATCCGCGATGTCGTCGTCGCCGCGCTGGCGATGCATCTGATCGCCCTATCGGTGCCGATTTTTTTCCAGATCCTGGTCGACAAGGTGGTGCCGAACCAAGCCTTCTCGACGCTTTATACGATCACCGCCGGCGTCTTTGTGTTGATCCTGTTCGACGCCGGCTTCAATTACATGCGCAATTATTTGCTGGCCTTTATCACTCGCAGGCTCGACCATGTCATCGCTACTGAGACGATCGCCCACCTGTTGACCCTGCCGATCGATTATTTTCACACCAATCCATCGGGCGTCACCGCCTTCAAATTGCAGGAGGCGAACAACGTCCGTGATTTCCTGGCGAGCCGGCTGTTCAACACGTTTCTCGACTTTCTATCGGTGGTGATCTTCCTGCCGGTATTGCTGATCTATTCCTGGCAGCTGACCCTGATCGTGCTTGCGGTCTCGGCGATCGGCTTTGTCACTCTCGCGGTCATGTCGCGCAAGTTTCGCGTCAGATTGCGCGAGGTCAACGACATCGAGGGGCGACGCAAGGCGTTTCTCTTCGAGATCCTGAACGGCATCGACACGATCAAGACCTTGGCGCTCGAACCGCGCTCGCTGCTGCGCTGGCGCCGCTTCACCGACGAGGCGGCGGCCAAGACCCTTGCGCTCGACCATACCGCCGCCCGCGCCCGTAGCGTGATTATGAGCCTAGAACGCGGCATGAGTGTCGGCATCGGCGCGCTCGGAGCGGTGTTCGTGCTCAGCGACCGGATGACGGTGGGCGCGCTGATCGCCTTCAACATGCTGGGTTTGCGGTTGGCCCAGCCGCTGATCCAGGCCTCGGGGCTGATGCAGGAATACCAGAAAGCGGTGCTGTCGCTGAAATTGCTGGCGCAGCTGATGCAGACCAAGCCCGAGCCGGCGAGCGGCCAGCTGGCGCCCGCGGTGGGCGGCCATATCGAATTCGAAGACGTGACTTTTCACTACCCTGCCTCGGCAACCCCGGCGGTCAAGGATATCTCGTTGACGATCGAGCCCGGGCAGGTCGTCGGCATCGTCGGCCGCAGCGGCTCCGGCAAGACGACGATCACCCGACTGCTGCAGGGGCTCTACCGGCCGCAAACCGGGCTGATCAAGATCGACGGCCAAGACCTGAAAGAGCTCGACCTCGCCCATCTGCGTACCCAGATCGGTGTCGTCTTGCAGGAGAATTTTCTGTTTCGCGGCACGGTGCGCGACAACATCACGGTGACCAAGCCCGCGGCCTCGCTCGATGAGGTGGTGCGGGTGGCGCAGGTCGCCGGGGCGCATGAATTCATCCAGCGGTTGCCGCACGGTTATGCGACCATGCTCGAAGAGGGGGCTGCCAATCTTTCCGGCGGTCAGCGCCAGCGGCTCGCGATTGCCCGCGCGCTGATCCACGCACCGCCGGTGCTGGTCTTTGATGAGGCGACGAGTTCGCTCGATCCCGAGAGCGAGGCGATCGTGCAACAGCATCTCGCCGGTATCGCCCATGGCCGCACCATCGTAATCGTCACACATCGGCTGTCGTTTGTCGCCCGCGCCGACCTTATCGTCGTCGTCGATCAGGGCCGGATCGTTCAGGTCGGCCGGCACGAGGCGCTTCTGCGCAGCTGCTTGCCGTACAACCAGCTCTGGGCGCAGCAGGCGCGGGTATACCAGTGAACGGCACCGCGCTGACGACGTCACAACCTAGTGCCGCCGCACCTGCGCCGCGGGCGTTGATCGACTACGATTTCGAGAGCGTGCTTTCCGCCCCGCCGAAGCGGCGCATCGTGCTGTGGCTGATGGCCGGGCTGATCACCGCGGCGGCAACAGCACTGGCCCTGGCCAAGGTCGACATCGTGGTCAGCGCCAACGGCCGTATGGTAACCAGCGACAGCGAGATTGTGATCCAGCCGCTCGAAACCTCGGTAGTCCGCGCGGTCGCAGTCAAGATGGGGCAAAAGGTCAAGGCAGGTGAGGTGCTGGCGACCCTCGACCCGACTTTTTCCAGAGCCGACGAGGCTGAACTCAGCGCCAAACTGCGGCATCTAAACGCGGCTTACGACCGCATCGATACAGAGCTCGCGGGCGGCGCCTACAACCCGCCCAATCCCAGCGATGACGAGCGGACTCAACAGGACATCTTTCAAAAACGTCGCGATGAATACGCCGCCCGCATCGCTGCCTCCGATGGCAAGATCGAGGAAAGCAAGGCTGATCTCGCGGCCCACAAAACCGAGGTAGAGGGCCTTGAGGAACAAATTCGTCTCAGCATGCAGGCGGAGGACATTTACCGTACCCTCGTGGCGAAAGATCTCGCTTCGAAGCTTCGGCTGATCGACACCAGCGAACGCCGGGTCGAGGCCCAGTCGCGTCTCGCCACCAACATCGGCGAGCAACAGAAACTGGCCGACGAGATCGGCGCCGCGCAAGCGGATCGCGACGCCTTTATCAGCGAGTGGAAGCGAAAGCTGGCCGAGGAAATGGCGCAGACCCGCAGCGATCGCGATGCGACTGCTGCCCAATTGTCGAAGGCGCAGCTGCGGCGCAGTCTTGACGTCCTGCGGGCGCCGCGGGACGCAACCGTGCTCGAAGTGGCGGCGCGTCCGCAGGGCGCGGTTGTGCGCGAAGCCGAGCCGATGATCCGCCTGGTACCGACCGACGCGCCGCTTGTCGCCGAGGTCGAGATCGACACCCGCGATGTCGCACGCGCGCACCTCGACGACCCGGTCACCATCAAATTCGAGGCGTTGCCATGGCAGCAATACGGTCTTGCGCACGGCGTGCTGAAGACTGTGACGCCGGACACGGTCGAAGACAGTAGCGCACGCGAGACCGCCGAGGACATGACGGCGCCGGGCCTTAAGAGCCAGGTGCGCCAAAGCCCGATCCATTATCGCGCCCGAATCGTGCTGACAGAGACGAAGTTCCGCAATCTGCCGCCGGGGTTCGAGCTTCGGCCGGGAATGCGCCTCGTCGCCGACATCAAGATCGGGCGCCGTTCCATTCTGCGATACGTGCTGAACCCGCTGACCCGTGTTTTCGACGAGAGCATGCACGAGCCCTGAAAACTGCGGACGGATACCGATGCCGGTTTATTTCTGCGACAGTCTGAAAGACGTTACGATCCTCAATGGGGTGGCGCGGCTCGAGTTTCAGCGCCTGGAGGCAATACCGGGTAGCGACAACCGCGAGCTGCGAATAGTTTCGGAATTCACCGTGGCGATCCCGATCCAGGGACTTGCTCAGACGCTCAGTCTACTTGAAGGAGTGCGCGATCGGCTGGTCCACGAAGGGATTTTCAAAACCGGACCTGCCGACGCACCCCAAACCGCGCACCAGGCGCCTGCCCCTGAGCGCTCTCCAAATTTTTGACGCTTCGGCATAGCCTCAACCTGCCCTCGCACACTCGAGGGCTTCCGGACGAGACTCGGCTGTCGTCTCGCTGACGCGGCTTTGATTGATAAGCTTGCGTCATTGCTTTGCTGGCAGAGCTGACGAGACAAAGCCTGTGGTCCGATGCTGGGCGGCCGGCATCCGCAACCCTTCGGATAGGCTGGGATCGGCGCTGGTCTGCCAAGGGGCAAGTACCGGCATTCTTGGCTCGCTGCTGCGGCCGATCACCCAATACCGGCACGGGCTCCAGCCGGACTTTGCTCACGCATGGCCGGCGGAAACTATTGGTGTTTTCGCGGCACCTGAAAATCGAAAGTCCACGCGACTGACATCCCCGAGCCGCAGGAAAGTGCCTCAAATCGTCAGAGAGGATTCAAAGTGCCCGTTGGGTTGTCGGGATTCCGCGTATAGATGTAGAAGCGTCGGTGCGGAAAAAGCTCGCGCAACTGGCCCAGCCGGTGCGGAATGTCGAGCGCGTAGATGACATCGCCGTCGATCGCGAGTCCGTTCCGCGTCAGGTCCTTAGGCGTGAAACCTCGGAAACGCCCGGTCCCGGAGTGGATGACGACGACGGCATCGTGCAAGCCTTTAGCGCGGACCTGATCGTACAAATCCATGCGCTCGTCGATGATCCCGCGGAAAAGCCATCCCAGAAATATTGCAGCTGCGATGCACCACGCCGCATGCCCAAAGACAAGAGAGACGACAGAGGCCGCCCGTCTCGGCCGTGCCCGGTTCTGCAGCAATGGCACGAGCGCGGAGACAGTCGTCAGCACGAGGAAAGGATAGGCCTCGAAATAATAGCGCGGGCCGTACCGGTTGCCGCCGTCGAACGGGATGAGCAGCAACGCGGCCACCGTTACCGGAAAGATGAAATCGAAGAAATTGAATTTATTTTTGATGGCCTTCCATGCGAAAGCGACGAGGTAGCCCAGTAGCAGGAGCGGCGAAGTGAAGACAGCAAGCTCGCCCATCAGGCGCGCGGCCAAGCGCAATTGGTCGAGGGGCGTATGAGGACGTCCGTTCTCGTCGACCGAGTACAGGCCGAACTGCACGAGAGGAGCTTCCGAGCTTGCTATTTTCGGTAGTATCGATCCAGATGTGATTCGGTAAAACAGCAGCAGAGCGGCGAGGAAGGGCAGGCCGCCGAAAATGATCGAGGGCGCAAGAACATAGTGCCGCCGCCCGGCTTGCCAGAAAAAGGCGAAGAGAAATGGCAGACCAAATAGAAGCGGATCAAAGACCCGGATCAGGCCGAGTACGCCGAGTGCGACGCCGGCGAGAAAGCCTCTGGAAAATCGCGGCTGGTCGAGAAAATCTGCAGCCATCCAGCAAAACAGCGCGCCGGCTGCCGCAGCCGGAACGTGGGTGAAATAGGAACCGGCATTGAATAGGAAGAAGGGCGAGAGCGCGACGAAAGAGAGCGCCAGGATGCCGCCGAGCGGGCCGTCTTGACGCTGGCCGAGCTTGAGGACCGCGAAGAGCAGGACGATGCCCGCCAGCGGACAAGCCAGCCAGAACGGGACGGCGAGAAGTCTCACTCCCGCCAGAAACAGCGGCCAGCCCGGTGGGTACAAGGCCGCCCACTTGCCATCCACCTGGCTGATATGCAGGAAAGCAAAAGATTCGTGGAGCGGCGGCAGCGGGTTCCACAGTCGCTCTGCCAAGAAGGTATCGGCCTCGAACAGAAACGCGTACTCGTCGGCGGAATTGGGAAACGCGCGAAGCACCCAGACCACCGCTAGCGATCCCGCGAACCCGGCAACGGTCATGCCCAACGCGAACGCGCGCCTATGAGCGGCCAGTGCAACCGGTAGTGCCGCGAACCGCGAGACCAGATTGGTGGCTTGAACGGCAGAGATCAGTCCGAGCAAAGAGAGGACGACTGGGCTGATGACTGGTAAGGGATTGTGCGCGATGGTGACGAGTAGGTCAGCAAAAGAGCTTGCTTGGGCTATTTTCAACAGCACGGCACCGAGAGCAAGTGCCGCGAGAACCATCAGCCCGGAACACAGGAACACCAATCTTAAACCAGGCCTGTCGACCAAGCTGCCTCCTCTCGTGAAATTCTCGTCTATTATACTTGGCGGATCATTTTTATGGCAAAATTTTATTCTAGTGAGACGACGGGACGGTTCGGGTCGGATCGGCCTATAACCTCCCGACGACAAGTGCTCGAAGCAAGGGATCAACCGGCCTACATTTCGCAAGGAGAGAACATATTGGAGTATCCTTGTAACCAAGCACCAGGATAGCGACGATTTCCTTCACCGTCTGTGAGAATTTTACGGCAGGCACTGCTGTAAGTGCAACATTGACCTCGATGGAGGCTCCGTTATACGTAACAAGTTTCTCTGTACCGAGGAGAGATTTTATCAGCACATCGATCGATGACTAGGCGATGCTAATTTCTGAGATCCGAGCTATCTTTGTTTCCTAAGACGATAAGGGAATTCTTGCGATAACACGCTAATGGGTGGGAATGATAAAGATGTGCGATCTTCATATAGATGCGGCGGCGGCCGGCGGCGCGGAGGGCCTTGGCAGGCATGGCGTTGCTCTGCTCTTCGCGTCTGGAGACGCGGGCGAAACCGGGCGGCATCCCCTTGCCGGATTTCACAAAGGTACGTCTGTGCATCGGACTGCGAGGTGCCGAATTTCCACGGGAATTCTGGTTTCGCAAGTCTGTTTCAGAATTGCCCTGAAAGGCAATCTCCTTATGAACGGCCCTCTGGGCTCACTCCGGAGGCCCCGAGTTTCACGTCGAGCCCTCCTCTCCTCCGAACAGAGTACGCGCGGTTTGGCGTCCCAACCGGAGCCGCCGAGATGGCCGAGCACTACGTGCTCAACGCCGAGAACCCGGCGCTCGTGCGGGCCAAGCGCCTTCTGAACAATCGCCTGGGTTTCGCGATCCAGCTCTGCTCGATCCGACATTCCGGGCGCCCGATCGAGCCGTCGGGAGTGCCGCCGACGGCCATGCTGTCCTTTGTTGCCATGATGCTCGCAGATCAGCGCGTCTCACTGCCTCGGCGCGGTCGTTGCCCAAGCACCGAAGGGACGATCGTGGCCTCACAACTGCCGGGTATCCGGGGAATGTTAGATGAGGGAGCGACGCGCGTCTTCGCCGATGGATATGAAAACATACGGTTGAGGTCATATACGAAATGTTCGATAAAAAGGGCAAGGAATGCAGCACGGCCTGGCTGCAAAGTGGTCAGATAAATGGAGTTGTTGGTTGACACAACAGATCAATCCGACCTCGGACATCGCGGCCGGAGAGCAATCTCGATTCTCGCTGAACCCAATCACTAATTGGCAACGGGCGCTGACGTTCCTGACCCTTTGCGTGATATCGTCACTGCCGGTCTTGCTGACAAAGATGCCAGCTATGGTCGATTATCCCAATCATCTGGCCCGTTTTTACATCATTGGCCATGATACCAATCCACTATTGTCCAAATTTTATTCGGTAGTTTGGCGGCTGATTCCAGATCTCGCCGGAGATGCTACTGTGCCGATTTTCAATAGAATATTCAACATATATACGGCGGGAAAATTATTTGTGTTGCTGATAATGATTTCAATTACCTCCGGCACTTATGCCTTGCACTATGCACTCTATAGAAGATCGACTGGTTCGGCGGTCTGTTTTCTTTTTATATTCAATGGCATATTTATGTATGGGTTTCTTAATTATCTTTTCTCGATCGGAGTGGCCCTTTGGGCGACGGCTGGGTGGGTCGCTCTCCGCGATCAGCGGTGGTTGCTGCGGGCAATCTATTCCGCGTTCGCCGTATCAGTGCTGTATCTCAGCCATCTCGTCGGCGTTGGATTGTATGCACTGGCGATCCTTTCTTACGAGATCGCTCGGCTCGGTGAGACCAACAGGGATCGGCTAACCTTTGTTTCCGACACCGCCGCCGCACTGCTTCCGTTCCTTGTCGTGGTTCCAATGGCCTCATCGATTTTATCGACCTTGGCGACGCATGATTTGTCCGGCACGGAATGGCCGCACTTTAGTACCAAGTGGCGGGGGCTCTACTATATCGTAAAAAATGGGCATTTCGCCTTCGATGCGATCTTTTTCTGCTTTCTTGTGTTGCTTTTTGGGTTCCTACTCTATAACAAACGGATTGAGATACCTCGCTTGGGCTGGCTATTTTTGCTATTCTCCGGCCTCGTATACCTGGCCGCGCCAGAATGGGTGTTTCATGTCTGGGCCATCGACGTGCGCCTGCCGGTGGCGTTCGTGTTCTTCCTTATCGCGATGGTCCGTTGGCGCCTGGATACGCCGAGAGCGGCGGTGATTTTCAACAGCATTATCATGGTCGCCGTGGCGCTCAGGGCGCTGGGGGTTGCGGATACGTGGCAGGTGTACGGCAAAATCGCCTCTGATTATGAGAAATCGTTTGGTCAAATTGAACCCGGCAGCCGGATCTTGGTGACGCGCGATGACGCCGGAGCCTGGCGGAGGAGCAACGACGGCTTGAAGTTGGGGATGGATGGGGTGATTCTCTGGCATTTGCCCGTGCTCGCCGCGGTCGATCGTTTATCCCTGGTGTCAACCATCTTTGCGCATTCGGGAAACCCGTTAAGGATCAAAGCACCGTTTCGAGATGCCATTCCGATCGACCGCACAAGTTCGCTGCTGGTTCGGGACCTCGACTTATCGCCCGGCAGGGCTTTACCGCCACACGGCTATGTGCGCGATTGGCGAGATCGATACGACTATCTGTACGTCCAATTCGCGTTTCCGGGCAGTCATCCGAATTTGGCAGGGGTGAGACTGGTTTATCAGGGATCGAGCTTTCAATTATACAAGATTGCGGCCCGGAATTGAGCCGCCCGGCAGTTATCCGCGTGCGCCTCGGTTACGGGATCCCAGTTCGGTAGTAGCAGGCCTTGCACTGCTCTTAGCGATCATTCCAGCCCCGATCAGTCAGACCGAACCGAGGTTGATGCCGGGGACGCGCAAGGCTACTTTGATGCGCACTCGCGCCCAGCTTTCCTCGTCATCAAGGCCTCAAGGTTTTGTGATGCCGTAGAATAGCAGCAGGGCGGCGGCGGATCACCTTTGATGGCAAAATCGTATTCTAACGAGACGACGGCCGGTTCGGGTCGAATTGGCCTATAACCTCCCGACGAGTGCACGCAGGCGAGGGATCAACCGGTCTACAATTCTTGACCAGAAGAGGTATTGGCGTATTCCTCTCGGGCCGAGCGCCAATATAGTGACGATTGCCTTCACTATCAGAGAAACTCTTCCGGCAAGCACTGCTGCAAGTGCAACATTGACCTCGATGGAGGCTTCCGCTATGCGCAACACGTTTTTTCTATGTTCAGGAGGGAGTTTATTAGCATGTCGGTCGATGATAATCCGTTGCTGATTTCTGAAATCCGTGCTATCTTTGCTTCCTAAGACAGTAAGGGAATTCTTATGAACGCGATAACCCGCTAATGGGTCGGAATGGTAAAAAATATTGCCAATCGAAGCGATCTTCATGTAGAAATCCCAATCTGCAGTATACCATAATGAGTTATCGAGGCCCTCGACTTTGAGGTAAGCGTCGCGCCGAATCGTTATTGTCGGAGTGGATATGAAATTCTGGACAAGCAATCGTTCAAAAAGGGTGAGGGTCGGAACAGGGGTATCGCCGCTCGGCAACGGACAGCGCCAGAGTCCTAATCGCTTTCCGGCTTCGTCAATAATGTAACAGGAATGCAGGTGCATCACAGCGTCGGGCCGAGCACGAAGCCATTTCCGCAGCTGGGCACACCTGTCCGGCAGCCACAGATCGTCCACATGCAGAATACAAATATGATCGCCGCTCGCCTGCTCTACACCGAAATTGGTCCCTGCCATGTAAGACAGGTCCGTACGATGGAAGGTCCGAATATTGAGTTGATGAGTAAAGGTATCGACTATCTCCAAGCTGGCGTTATCCGTGCTTGCGTCAACAAACAGGACCTCGATTCCCTGCTCCCTCTGATCGACGATGGATTGGAGCGCGGCAGCTAACCAACGCTGCCCGTTTTTGCACGGAGTTATCACAGAAAGCCAAGGCCTCTCCATTCCCGCTCCGTCGCTTCCCACTACGTCTCTCCGGATGCTAGGCATCTGAGGTGATCCCCATTGAGACCTGGCAGAATCGTTCTGCGCGGCGAACTCGACCCGGTAACGTCGATGGAGATGGGCTCCGCGCTTTGCTGCACGTCAGTGTCCTCACACACAGTATGAAGACGCGAATTCCAGAATATTCCACGACACCCTCCCTTGGTGTTTTCAAAATCGACCTGAGGACCCGATATGGTCTATGTGTCGAGCCAGCATCTTCCAGTAGGCAATGGGCTTATGGCGCTAACCAGGAGACGCTGCAAGTCCGTGACAGACGCCGATGTTCGAGAACGATCATCTTACGCTAAAGCAGGACTGGGCTGTAATTCGCACGAACGAATTGATGAGGGCGGTTACTATGCTGTCACGATAGTCTCACGAAAGAACGTGACCACGAGCCCCACATCGCCCAGCTTGACGACTTCAATATAAATATCAGCTATTTCACTCTGACGGTGCGAGCCCATTTGCATCGCGGCCCGTCCCGCGATAGTCGATAAGGTAGAGAAAGAATGAGCCGTAAAGGATTTGTGCTCCGAGCATCAGCGTGGTGCTGCTCGCGATCACAAGCCGTATCGCATTTCCTTCGGCGAGCTGTCCAAATCCCACGCTAAACCATTTGGCTACGGCCGCCCCGAAGGCGATCAGTCCCACCAGAAATAGAATCGCCCCGAGTGCTAGACCGCGCTCAAGCGGCATTGCCTGCCGCAGTCTTTCGAAAAGCGCATCGTGCAACAGCAGTCCACGTTGAATCGCGATGACTTTTGCGAATGCCCAAAACAGCATTGCCTCGAAGCCGATGTTGATCGCGGCGGCCGTCATAACCATGGTGTGCTCGGCAAAACCGACACCTCCAACGGCGATATTCCCAGTAAACAGGATCAACGTTCCCGCTAGGCCGAGCAGGAAGATCGCTGCTCCCGGATAGAGAAACAAGCCGCGCGGACTGAGCAGCAAGAAGAGTCGCAGCGTGCGCCAACCATCCCGCCAGCTGCGCAAATGTGGTGGTCGATCGCGGCCATCGACGGACAGGCGGGTCGGCACCTCGGTGATCCGAAGATTGTGAATGGTCGCCTTTACGATCATTTCGACCGCGAATTCCATGCCGGCGGCATCGAGGGCGAGGGATAGAATGGCGTCACGGCGAAAACCGCGCAGGCCACAATTGAAATCGCGGCTCGGGCTTCCGTAGAGAGTGCGACCGATCCCCGTAAGGAGCGGATTGCCAAAGAATTTGTGCAATGCCGGCATCGCTCCCGGCGCGATGCCACCTTGAAATCGGTTGCCGAGCACCAGGCCGTATCCGGCACGGAGCTTCTCGACAAACGCCTCCAGCGCGGAAAAATCGTAACTGTCGTCGGAGTCGCCCATGATCACGAATTTGCCGCGCGCGGCCTCGATACCTGCACGCAGCGCGTTCCCGTACCCCTTCGAGGCGACCGGCACCACCCGCGCCCCGAGACGGGCGGCAATCGTTCGGGACCCATCTGTGCTGCCGTTATCGGCGACGATCACCTCACCATGAATATTGTGCCGGTGAAGCCAGGCGAATGCCTTGGTGATGCAGGTACCCACCGTCTTCGCCTCGTTTAGGCACGGCATAACGATCGACAGCTCGGGTGTTTCGAGCCCGGGATCAGCAGCGATGGTTGGCTCAACTTCCTCCATCTCACTCAGGTCGAGCAACCAGAACGTGCTTCCTTGCCGTCGGCGAAGTTTGCCGAGATATCGGTCAGCTTGTCATCGCCGCCGCCTATATCGATCCCTACCCCCTGCTGTATGCCATGACCGATGAAAGCTGGAAATTCGATTGCGCGGAAGATGGCCGCCGCCGGCTGCGTGATGCATCCCTGGAGCAACTCCCGAAAAAGCTGCAAATCCATTTCGTAACCTTCAGGACCCCCACCTTGCGTTAGCATTCGTTAGTTCCCACGCGGCTTCTCAAAAAAGCATACGGGATCTCAGTGACCTTGTCCAATACGTGACTCGCCGCTTCATCTTGGTCGCCAACGCGATTCGGCCGCAAGCGCACCCTGAATCACCTCTGTCATCTGCTCCATGAAAATGCGCTTGTCAAAGGCGCGGGCATGCCGGGCGATCAGCTCGGGATCGAACCCATCGCTTATGCTTTGATAGCGTCGCACGGCTCCAATCAAGGCCTCGACACTCGGCTCCTTAAAAAAGACACCGGTCACTCCATCCACGACCGTGTCCAACACACCGCCGCGACCATAAGCGATCACCGGTCGGCCCGACGCCATGGCCTCCACGGGAACGATGCCGAAGTCCTCTTCCCCGGGAAATACGAGAGCGCGGCATCGCGCCAGATTGTACCGCAGCTCGTCGTCGCCAACGCGCCCCAGGAATTGAATGTTGGGCTTGGCGCGTCTCTTCAGGGTGTCCCGCATTTCGCCATCACCAATGACCCGTAACGGGAGACCGAGAACGTTGAAACAGTCGACCGCCAAATCCGGCCGCTTGTAGGACGTCAGCTGCCCGCAGTAAAGGTAGTAGTCCTCCTCTTGTGCCAGTGCGAAAGCTAACACATCTACCGGTGGAAAAATGACACGGGATGACCGTCGGTAATATTTCTCGATTCTCCGAGCCACCGTTGTGGAATTCGCGACGAATTGGTCAACGCGTGCAGCAGAAGAGTAGTCCACCAGCCGCAGGTAATGGGCGGAAAGACGCATCGGCCATGACAAAATGGCCGGCGCCCCACGGACTTGCGCGGCGTATTTATTCCAAATATAACGCATCGGAGAATGGCAGTAGCAAATATGTACCGAATCTTCTCGCACAATTACTCCCTTTGCCGGCCCGGACTCGCTGCTGATGATCAGATCGTACTCACGCAGATCAAATTGTTCCAAGGCTAATGGCATTAACGGCAAATAATATTTAACAGCCTTTCGGGCGTATGGGAGTCGTTGGATAAAGGAGGTTGTAACCTTGTGCTTTTCAACGAGTTTCGAAAACATCTTTCGATCAAGAATGTGTGTGAAGATATCGGCGCTCGGAAACAGCTCGCACAGCGCCTCCAATATTTTTTCGCCACCACGTGCTTCGAATAGCCAATAATGGACAATCGCAACTCTAAGAGTTGTTAGGTCGATGCTCATTAGCGACAGCTCCAACGATACCGAGCCGATAAGGGGGTCGCTGCGAAGCCGGCCGGTAGAGACGAAACCACCATCATCATCGTCCTAGGAACCCCGTACATGCGGTGAGGATTGTACCCGTAGAGCCAAATCGGCAGCGGCTGATCCCGGGAGGTGGTACCGCCTTCTGACGCGACTTGCGACCCCGGACTTTGTCGCCTCCCAAATTCGCGGGCGGGCGACGAGGAGCAGAGCCGATCCGGTTCAAACCAGCCGGCCGACGAGGGCGAGTACGAGCACCTGCGCCGCCGCGGGCGGTATTGCTGTACGCGGTCACCGGCGCACGTACGGACCTCGGCGAGGCACAACCAGGACACTGAGTACCCTAGGCCGTTATAAGTTATTGTATATTTGGCGTCCCCAAGGGGATTCGAACCCCTGTTACCGCCGTGAAAGGGCGATGTCCTAGGCCTCTAGACGATGGGGACTCGAGGAGCCTCAACGCTTGCATCTAAAGCGCCGGAGGCGAGAAATCAATCGCCTCGGGGCCAGCCTCGACTCATGGCGGGCCGGTCGAGGCCGGCTCGATCTCGCGGCGGCACACCCCATCTATCCGGCATCCGGTGCGACCGAGGGGAACAATGCCGTCAGCGCCCACTTTCGACGACGGATTTCGCCAACGCCTGCGGGCGTTGCTGAGCTGGCGGCGCGACGTGCGGCGGTTTCGCCGGGATCCGCTGCCGCCGGGTACTGTCGAGCGGCTGATAGAGCTTGCCGCTTTGGCGCCCTCGGTCGGGCTCAGCCAGCCGTGGCGCTTTGTCGCCGTCAAAGATGCGGCCTGCCGCGGAGCAGTTCGGCGAAATTTCGCTACGGCCAACGCCGCCGCGCTCACCGCTCAGGCACCGGAACGCGCCGCGCAATATGCTCAGCTGAAGCTCGAGGGGCTCGACCAGGCCCCGTGTCACCTCGCCGTTTTTGCCGATCGCGCGACCGCGCAAGGGCATGGTCTCGGGCGTCTGACGATGCCCGAGATGATCGACTATTCAACTGTTGCCGCGGTCCATACTTTGTGGCTCGCTGCGCGCGCCGAGGGGATCGGCATGGGCTGGGTGTCAATCCTTGATCCGCGCGAAATTACGGCCATCCTCGATGTTCCTGCAGAGTGGAAGCTGATCGGCTATTTTTGCCTCGGCTATCCGATAGAGGAGGAGGACGTGCCGCTGCTCGAAACCGCGGGGTGGGAAGAACGGCGCGCCGCGCAGTCGTTCCTGATCCGCCGATGAGCCCCAGCGGGACCATTCGTGTCGGCATTGGCGGCTGGGTATTCGCGCCGTGGCGCGGCGTCTTCTACCCGGCGGGCTTGGTGCAGGCGCGCGAGCTGTCCCATGCCAGCCGGCAGGTCACCGCGATCGAGATCAACGGCACCTTCTACGGCGCCCAGAAGCCGGCAAGCTTTCGCCGCTGGCACGATGAGACACCGGACGATTTCGTGTTCTCGGTGAAGGGCCCGCGTTTTGTCACCCACCGCCGCGACCTGGCGACCGCCCGCCCCTCGATCGACCGGTTTTTCGCCAGCGGCGTGCTAGAGCTAGGCGCCAAACTCGGCCCGATCCTGTGGCAGTTCGCCCCGTTCATGCGCTTCGACGAGGCTGCCTTCGCCACATTTCTCGCGCTGCTGCCGGGCGAGATCGATGGCCGCGCCCTGCGCAATGTTGTCGAGGTAAGGCATCCGAGCTTTGGTTCGCCGGCCTTCATCGAGCTGCTAAGGCGGCACAAAACTGCGGTGGCGCTCGTCGACGACGAGAAATATCCGGCCATTACCGCGATCACCGCCGATTTCGTCTATGCACGGCTGCGCCGTTGCGCTGTAGACGAGCCCGCCGGCTATTCGCCGACGGTGCTCGACGCCTGGGCCGCGCGCGGCCGCGAGTGGTGCGCCGACGGCCGCGATTGCTTCATCTATTTCATCGACGGCGCCAAAATCCGCGCCCCGGCGGCGGCCGTTTCGCTGCTGGCGCGGCTTTCCCGGTAAACCCGCCGACGCACCGCCCAGGATCGACAATCTAAGGCGGCTCCGGCCTCGGCCGCTATTTTGCTGGCGAACGATCGAAGTATCGATGAATGGGGATGCCTGCCCAAGTCAGCGGCGAGGTGCGCGTGCTCGCCCGCATCTCGGAAGGCGCCTATCCGCTTTGGACAACCGTTGAGGAACGGGCTGCGACCATGGACTTGACCACCTCCGATGGCCTTTGCGAGAATGTCGACAGTCGAAGAGTAGAAAGTATACAGGCCGCCGGGAGCTTCGGAGATGATAGACGCGGCTGATGCGCTCGCAGACTATCGGCGCCGACACCCTGGCTCTCTGCCGACTTTCGGTGGTCGCGTCTATCGTCAGCACGCCCCCGAACTGATTCGATGTACGATTAGGCCGGTGACCGCTGAAACTTGGCTCCAATCCCATTTCTACACGCCGCAGGCCCGGACAATCCTGCTTGAAATCTCTGCCCGCTACGCCGCGGTGATGGATGCCGGTGCCTGGGAAGACCGCGGCGACGATGATCCGGTCGTGGTCCATGCGACGGCCAACCGCGCGGGGCGGATGGTGTGGAACGGCGCGCATCGCCTGGGTGCGGTCATGATCCTTGGCCGCCCGTTCGACCTTCCGATCCGCTTCTGCCTGTGAGGTCAAGCCTCCCTGGTGCCGTGCAGGCTAGCAGCATGGCCTTGGGCCGGGCGGCTTCAATTTGGTCTGCCTCGGCGCCAGAAGGGTAGTGGTTCTTCGAGCTGGCTGGTGCTGCCGGTAAGGATTGAACTTACGACCTCCCCCTTACCAAGGGGGTGCTCTACCACTGAGCTACGGCAGCGCGCCGTGCGAAACACGTTCCACGCGAGGCCGGAGAAATACACGACGCCTCGACGGTTGGCAAGGCGATGGGGCGGTTTGCCGGCCGCAGTACCTGCTTGCTTCGCGGCGTTGCATCCGGGAATACTGACCAATGACCGGCCGGTGGGAGGCGGGGCGTGGAAATCGGTGAATGGCGTCGCGACGGTCTTCTTGTACTGCGGCCCGTCGGGCGCATCGACAACCTGACCGCCGCGGCGTTTCAGGATCGGCTCCTCGTCGCCGCGCGTGCCGGTGCCGCCGATGTCGTCGTTGATTTTTCCGAGGTCGCGTATATCTCCAGTGCCGGACTGCGCGCGCTGATGGCGGCGTCGAAGGCGAAACCAAAGGAGCGCCGGATCGCCGTCGCCGCTCTCAACAATATCGTTGAGGAGATTTTCGCGATCAGCCGCTTCGCCGAGGTAATCCCGGTTTTCGATACCGTGGAGGCTGCGATCGCCGCACGCGACTCGGCATCGCGCGCACCGGCCCTTGCAGCGCCACTGAGAGTCCATTTCTGGGGCAGCCGCGGCTCCTTGCCAACCCCGCTCGGTGTCGCCGGCGTGCGCAGCAAGCTGCACGACGCCCTGCTCGCTGCCCGCGGCCACAAACTCGATACCCCCGAGGCGGTCGACGCCTTTATCGACCTCGAGCTGCCGTTTTCGGTGCGCGGCACCTTTGGCGGTAACACCGCCTGCGTCGAGATCGCCACCGGTGGTGACGAATTTGTAGTGTGCGACCTCGGCACCGGGGTACGCGAATTCGGCCGGGCCCTCCTTGCCGAGCAAGGGCCGGCACGCAAACACTGCTTCAACGTGTTCCTGTCGCATCTGCACTGGGATCATGTCATGGGCTTCCCATTTTTCGCCCCGGCCTATATTCCCGGCAACCTGATCCGCATTCACGGGTGCCATAAGACCCTGGCCCAGGCAATCCGCCGCCAGCACTCCGATCCCGGTTTTCCAGTCGATTTCGACTCGCTCGCCGCGACCATCGAATTTGTCGAGCTTATGCCCGGCCGCACCTATCAGGTGGCGGGTCTGTCGGTACTGCCGATCCAACAGTTTCACACGGGAGAATCCTACGGCTATCGGTTTTCACGGGACGACAAGACGATCGTTTATTCCACCGATTGCGAGCATAAGTATTCCGTGCTCGACGAATCCTACCCTTTCGTGCATTTCTACCGAAATGCCGACCTGCTGATCTTTGACGCGATGTATTCCCTGGCGGATACAGTGTCGGTCAAGGAGGATTGGGGGCATTCGAGCAATGTCATCGCAGTCGAGTTGGCCCAGGCGGCGCGGGTCAAGCGTCTGGTCCTGTTTCACCATGAGCCGGTTTTCGATGACCGGATGATCGAAGCAGTGTACGGCGAGACGGTCCGTTTCGAGGAGATCAGCCGAGATGGGCACAAGGTCGAGGTGATTGCGGCCTTCGACGGGCTCGACCTGACGATCTGAATTGATGAAAGCCTCGCTCGGCCTGCGCAGTGATAGCGCGGAACTCGGCCGGCTCGTCGGCTTCGCGGAAGAATTTGCCCAATGTCATGGTCTGCCCGAGGCGGAACGGGCGCGGCTGCTGGTCATCCTCGAAGAGCTTTTCACCAATGCCGTCAATTATGGCTATCCCAAGGGTGCCACGACTACGGGTCGGATCGAGATTGGGCTCGCCGTGAAAAAGGGGCGCCTCGAGATCCACTTCAGCGACGACGGTAGACCGTTCGACCCCCTGTCCCACACGCCGCCCGATCTAGATCGGGCGGCGGCCGAACGTCCGCTCGGCGGGCTCGGTCTGCACTTGCTGCGCTCATTCGTCGACGACGCACGCTATCGCCGCGCCCGCGGCCGCAACTGCCTTGCCCTGATTCGGAACTTAGACCCGCGCTGTTGAGGGGATAGCGGCAGGGGTTCAGTCGAGGCGGCGGTGCAGGCCGGTCGCTACCTCGAGATATTCCGGATCGTCGGGACGCAAGATCCCGTGCCGGACGGCGAAATCGAGGATCACAAGGTTGACGTTGAACTTGAAGTCGGAACTCGTGCGGATCCGTTCTAACACCGCGGCGGCCGGCATCAGCGTGAACCCGGAGAACTCGCCGTCGCGATTTTTGGGCTCGAAATCGGCAGGCACCTCGAGATCGAACACGAACAGCACGTCGTCGCGCACGCCGAGCGCCGTTTCCATGCGATACGAGACAGCGCCGGCCGGAACCGCCTTCGCGATCAGCCCGGGCGGGATCATCGCTTCCTCGTCGGCTTCCTTGACCAGGGTTTCAATGAGGCCGTAGCCGTTGCCGATCCCGCCGGCGACGAGATTATCCAGCTTGTTCGGCGCCACAGTTTTATCGGGGGCCCGGCGGCCGACCCATAGCGCCAACTCGCCACCCGTCCGACAGTATCCGTTCAGATGCACGCCGTAAGCCCGCGTCCCAAAGTACGGAACAGCACCTCGGTCGAGGCGAAACAGCGGAGGCGTACCCCAACTCAGTGCGACGTCGAACGTCTCGCTTCGGGTCTTCGGGATCTGCTTCTCGGCGACCAGCGCGTCGACCACGCGATCGACGGATCGGCTGATCGCTGCGGCGTCACCCTGAGCCACCAGCGCCACCTTGTCTTCGGCGACGGCGAACACGTCGGGAAACCGCCGCAGCGCATCGGCGTTGTCGCGACGTACCAGCCCGATCCGGTCGAGCCCGGCGAACAGCGGCACAATCCGAGCCGGGTCGTAATTGTTGCAGCGGGCGATGTGGTCGCGGAACGGCATGGCTGGTGGTGCTCCGTTCAATTGGCGCCGCGACCTTGACAATAGGTCAATACAGCTTCGACCGAAGCAATTTGCCGCAGACAGGCGGCGACGTAGTCGGTGATTTCGCGGCCGAGACCGCGCATCTGAATTTCTATCGTCAATTGGGCCTGATCGGCCTCCGAGACGGCGCTGTGCCAGCCGGAGGGCACCAAGCCGCGTTTGGCGAAAAGTTCGAGAACGCGCGGCATCACCCCAGGCTCGGCCTGGGCATGAACGGAAAAATAAGCCGTCTCGGAAAGACTAGCTTCAGCAACGCTCGCAGCAACTCGCGACATGGTCATGGTCCTCGGCGACAAGGGGGCGAAACAACGGAGCCCGAACCCGCGCGGGGTTCGGGACCATAATTCGCCGACTGCGCCGGCCATAGCGTCGTCTGCGTAGCCACGACGCAAAATGTAAGCGGGACCGCGATTGTCGTCAACTCGCGACCGCACTTCGGGCGTTCGCCCCTCGGCCCGCCTGGATCGAATGCCATGCCCAACCGTTTGCAAAGCAGTGAGTTGCAGCAGCTAAAAATGGGCAGCGATGACAAAACGCATCGTCGTGACCACGACCGAGGCGCGTCAGGCCACCAAGGAAGGCGTGGTACGATACATCTTGGCGATCTCGCTGGCGCTCGTTGTAGTTCTATTCGTGGTCGCCTATTTACTATTTCATTGAACGGAGCGGTGGATAGCCATGCTGCGCCTAGGTTTCCTCGTCGCGTTGACGCTTGCCACCGCCGCCGGATGCAGTGTTGGGGCCCCCGGGCGCGCAAGCGATATCCAGAACGTGAACGGTATCTCGGACGATATCTCGGCCGAGCGGATGACTCAGTCCAACTCCCTGAAGATTCCCGATCCGAACCTGCCGACGACCTATCCGCACAGCTATCAATTGCCGCAAGATTAGCCGAGCTTTGCCAATGTGAGAGGCAGCCCGCTGGTGACCAGCGACCGGCGCATGCTGTTGGCCGCAGCCGAGCGCGCGCTCGGCACCGCCGAGGCCTTCTTTGTCGCGGCGCGGGCTAAACTCGCCGCGAGGGTTGCTCCGGATGGGGTGATCGAGCCGGAACGCCTCGAATCCCATCAGTTCGCGGGCCACGCGCTAGCCTGGATCGCGGCCTCGGTCGAGGGGCTGCGCCAGATCCGCGACTGGGCCCGGCGTCTCGACGATGGCGCCGCTTTCGGCGCGGCGGAGGCGCTGATCCTCGAAATCGCCTATGGCGAATATCTCGCGCAGTTGGTGGGCGGCATTCCGATGGCGCAGGGCGAGTTTGCGCGGCCGCAGGATCTGGGTTTGACTGAGAGCGAGGCAGCGCCGCTACGGGCCGGTGACGCAGGAGCATTGGCGGCTGCACTCCCCGAGGCCCGCTTGCGGCTCGGGACCATGCTGGCCGAGAGCGGCGAGGGCGGGTACGGGCGGATCGGCCTCGACGATGCGACGCTCGACATGATCCGCGACCAGGTGCGCCGCTTTGCCGAGCGCGCAGTCATGCCTTTCGCCCAGGATTGGCACCGCCGCGACCAGCTGATCCCGCTGCCGCTGATCGAGGAACTCGCCGGGATCGGCGTCTTTGGTCTGACGATCCCCGAAGAGTATGGCGGGCTCGGTCTCGGCAAGACCGCGATGTGCATCGTCTCGGAGGAACTGTCGCGCGGCTATCTCGGCGTCGGCTCGCTCGGCACCCGCTCTGAGATCGCCGGCGAATTGATCCGGCTCAATGGCACACCCGCGCAAAAATCGCGCTGGCTGCCGGGCATTGCCTCGGGCGCGGTGTTGCCGACTGCGGTCTTCACCGAGCCCGGCGCCGGCTCCGACCTCGCCGCAGTCGCGACCCGCGCAGTGCGCGACGGCGACACTTATCGCATTTACGGCGCCAAGACCTGGATCACCCACGGCGCCCGCTCCGATTTGATGACCTTGCTCGCCCGCACCGATAGCGGCGGGCGCGGCTATCGCGGCCTGAGCATGTTTCTTGCCGCCAAGCCGCGCGGAGGCGACGCCGACCCGTTTCCAGCGCCGGGGATCAGCGGCACCGAGATCCCGGTGCTCGGCTATCGCGGCATGAAAGAGTACGAGATCGCCTTCGACGGCTTTGCCGGTGCCCGCCGATGGCCTGCTCGGCGAGGTCGAAGGGCAGGGCTTCAAGCAACTGATGGCGACTTTCGAGAGTGCGCGGATTCAGACCGCCTCCCGCGCCGTCGGCGTTGCTCAGAACGCGCTCGAACTGGGCCTCGCCTACGTCGCTCGAACGCCGGCAGTTCGGCAAGCCGCTCGCCCAATTCCCGCGCGTTGCCGGCAAGCTCGCGCTGATGGCGGCGGAGACGATGGTGGCGCGCCAGCTCACCTACTTCGCGGCGCGTGAAAAAGACCGCGGACGGCGCTGCGACATCGAGGCCGGCATGGCCAAGCTGTTGGCCGCGCGCGTCGCCTGGTCGAATGCCGACAACGCCTTGCAGATCCACGGTGGCAATGGCTACGCGCTCGAATATCCAATCAGCCGGGTGCTGTGCGACGCGCGCATCCTCAATATTTTCGAGGGCGCCGCCGAGATCCAAGCACAGATCATCGCCCGCGGCCTGATCGCTGGCCGAAACTAAATCCCGCCCTCCGGCCGAGCGGCGCGATGAGTCCTGGCCGTATGCGGGCAACGGGCCCATACTTCGCGCGATGACCACGTTTGTGACGATCCTGCTGGTGCTCGCCCTGATCGGCGTGTTGATCGTGCTCGGGTTCGGCGTCGCCACGATGCTGCGCGGCGGCAATCCGCGCCGCTCGAACAAGCTGATGCAGATGCGGGTCGTCATGCAGGCGCTGGCGCTGTTGCTGCTCGCGATCCTGATGCTGCTGAGCCGTCGTTAAGCCTCGGGTCGATGGTGCGGCTGACCCGGATCTACACGCGCGGCGGCGACAAGGGCGAAACCTCGCTCGGCGACGGTTCGCGCGTGCCTAAGCATGCGTTGCGGGTAGCCGCCTACGGCACTGTCGACGAGGCCAACGCCGCGATCGGCATCGCCCGACTTCATGTCGACGCCGAAGCCGACGCGATGCTCGGTCATATCCAGAACGATCTGTTCGATCTCGGCGCCGATCTGTGCACGCCCGAGGGCGGCCGGCGCAGCGCCGGCGCACTGCGCATTTCGGCCGCCCAGGTCGAGCGTCTCGAACACGAAATCGACGCGATGAACGCGAGCCCTGCGGCCGCTCAACTCGTTCATTCTGCCCGGCGGGACCGCTGCCGCGGCGTATCTTCATCTGGCGCGCACGGTGACGCGGCGGGCCGAGCGGCTGGTCAGCGAACTGGCGCGAACCGAGCCGGTCAATCCCGAGGCGCTCAAATACCTGAACCGCCTCTCCGACCATCTCTTCGTGCTCGGGCGCCGGGTCAACGACAACGGCGCCCGCGACGTGCTCTGGGTCCCCGGCGCCAACCGCTGAGCGCCCGAGCCGCTTGACGGGACCACCCGTCGAACCGAGACTTGCCATAGCACGAACAGGAGAAACGGCGATGCTGCCACGCGAGGAAAACGAGCTACTGACCCGGGTCAGACAAGGCACCCCGATGGGCGGCACGATGCGGCTCTATTGGATCCCGGCATTGCTCGCCCGCGAGTTGGAGGAGCCCGACGGTCCGCCGGTGCGGGTGCGCCTCCTCGGTGAGGACCTCGTTGCTTTTCGCGACAGCGCAAGGCCGCATCGGGCTCGTCGACGAATATTGCCCGCATCGCCGCGCTTCCTTGTGGTTCGGGCGCAACGAAGAAGGCGGGCTGCGCTGCGTCTATCACGGCTGGAAATTCGCCGTCGACGGCAGCTGCGTCGAGCAGATGAACGAACCCGAGCCGTTCTGCCACAAGGTCCATCTGACCGCCTATCCGACCGCTCGAATTGGGCGGCGTGATCTGGACCTATATGGGCCCGCCCGAGCGCACCCCGCCTCTGCCGAAATTCGCCTGGACGCAGGCACCGCAGACCCATCGCCATGTCTCGAAAGTCATTCAGGAGTGCAACTGGCTGCAGGCGCTCGAAGGCGGCCTCGACACCTCGCACGCGCCGATCATGCATCGGCTCCTAAAGGACAATGCCGGTCGCGGCGGCATCAACCCGTCGAGCGCCTACGTCCGCGCCAAGGCGCCGAGCATCGTCGTCGACATCACCGATTACGGCTATCAGTACGCCGGCATCCGGGCGCTCGGCGACGACCAGTCGCATATCCGCACCTATCATTACATCCTGCCGTTCCATCAGATCCGCGCCTCGCGCTCTGAACGCGGCAATCCGGTCGATGCCGGGCATATCTGGGTCCCGATCGATGACGAAAACACGATGGTCTACAACTGGGCCTACAGCGTCACCGACGAGCCGTTGACCGACCAAGACCGACTCGAACGCGGCATCGGCAACGGGCCATTGCATGTCGACCAGACGACGTTCCGGTCCAAGGCCAACCGCGGTAACGACTACCTGATCGACCGCGCGGTGCAGCGGACCGAGAGCTTTACCGGGATCGACGGCGTCAACGTGCAGGACCGCGCGATCCAGGAAACGATGGGCCGCATCGTCGACCGCAGCAAGGAACACCTGGGCTCGGCCGACAAGGCGATCATCCAATTGCGCCGGCTGCTGCGCCAGGCCGTCAACACCGCCACGGAGGGCGGCGACTCCCGCGGGCGTGCGGCCAAGCTACTACCGGTTGCGCGCCGCCGAGACGGTGGTGCCGCGGGCGAGCGACTGGCGCGCTTCGGTGCCGGAGGGGCTGGCGCGGGAGGAAATCCTGCAGACGGTGTGACGATGACCTCCAGCGAAAGTCAGGTGGCGGTCCCGCGCCGCCACCAGATCCGCCTCACTCCCGAGGAGCAGGCGGCGTTTCTGCGCGACAACCCCAAATGCGCCCTCGCCACGATCGACCAGGACGGGTTCCCGCATGTCGTGGCGATGGGGTTCTATGTCGAAGACGGGGTCTTTTACATGACCTCCTACGCCAAGGCGCAGAAGGTGCTGAACATCCGCCGCAACCCAAAAGTCGGGCTGATGGTCGAGACCGGCGACAGCTATGCCGAGCTGCGCGGCGTAATGGTGCGCGGCACCTGTGAAATCATCGAGGATGTCGACACGGTGCGGCGGGTCATGAACCACCGCCGAGGCAGTCCCGAAAGCGATCGCCGCGGCTCGCTCGACAGCGCCCCAAAACGCGTGGTTCTCAAAGTAACCCCGCACAAGATCGCAAGCTGGGACCACACCAAGCTCGACGGCCGATACTAGACCAGCAACGATGGTCATGAAAATCCGCTCAAAGGACTTTCGTGTGCGGGAAGGAGACGAGGTCGATCTCCGGAAATGGTCGACGGAAGTGGAGCGCGTTTACAAGTCGAAGCAGCACTATCAAGAACTCCTGGGCGAGCACGTCGCGCAATTGAGTTCGTTACAGCAGCTTCTCTACGCATCCAACCGCTATGCCGTCTTGCTGATCTTTCAGGCGATGGATGCGGCGGGAAAAGACGGCGCGATCAGGCATGTGATGTCTGGGGTCAACCCGCAAGGCTGCCAGGTATTCAGCTTCAGACATCCCAGCGCCAACGAATTGCAACACGATTTTCTGTGGCGCACGACCCGTGATCTGCCGGAACGCGGGCGCATTGGCATCTTCAATCGATCGTACTACGAGGAGGTGCTGATCGTTCGCGTGCATCCCGAGATCCTCCGCAGCGAAGGGATCGCGGACGCGCCGCGCGGCGACAGTGCGATCTGGCGCGACCGGTATCGCTCGATCACCGGCTTGGAGCGGCACCTCCACAGCAACGGCACCCGCATCGTCAAGTTCTACCTTCACCTGTCAAAGGAGGAACAGCGAAAGCGGTTTCTTCAGCGTATCGACGAGCCGGAAAAGAACTGGAAATTCAGCCTTGCCGATGTCGAGGAACGAAGATTTCTGGAAGGATTACATGAAGGCATACGCGGAATGCCTCAGCGCGACAAGCACCAGTGACTCGCCGTGGTATGTTGTGCCCGCTGACGACAAGGAAAACGCGCGGTTGATTGTGTCCCGGATCGTCCTCGATACGCTCGAGGAGCTCGAAATGACTTATCCAAAAACGAGTACGGAACGCCGGCAGGAGTTATTGTCAATTCGCGCACAGCTAGCAACGTGAGCGATGTGAGCGCGCGCGCAAGTTGCCGTGCGGCCGGTGTCACAGCCTTGTGACCAAGGCGAACGAGAGATAAACAAATAAGGCGCTGCCAAGCAGGACGAGCAGGGCAGCGAGCGCGATATCGATGCGTGAGCCCATGCTGGGGCGCTGCTGTTCGCTATCGATGTTCTTTGCGGTGATCAGAAAGCGGGCAGCCGCGACGCCGACCATTGCGATGCCGACAGCAATCAGCGCCAATCCGGCTATGTTGCCGAATCTTTGCCCGGGGAGCGACAGCGGGCGGCCGACCAGGGACGGCGAGGCAACCTCAAGAAACAGGTCGAACTTCTCGACAATGAAGCCGAAGGCCATCACCGCGATGGCGGTGCGCACCCAGGCGAGGAAAGTACGCTCGTTCGCCGAATGGTCTGCAAAATTTCTGATCATGGTCAGGGAGATCGGCGCAGAGCGGCCGCCGTCAGCAGTTGACGGCGAGGCTAGCTCAGATCTGTTCAACCGGGCAATGTTCCGGTCAATGCTCTGCTCGTCCCCCCACGCGGCGAGGGCGGGCATCCGACAATGCGAACCCGATCGGACGCAAACGTCACGCTCACGAGGTCGAGCGCCAGTTGCCAACCTCCGGCATGTCCTCTCCGTGCTCGCTGATGCTCGGTGGCGGGCTAGAGCCCGCCACCGCGCCCAACATGCATTGGATCAGCTTGCTGCTTTGACCTCGATCTTCTTTTGCGGTTTCTGGGCTTCGGCCGTCTTGGGGAGGGTAATCGTCAGTACGCCCTTGGAAAGATCGGCAGTGATCTTGTCGCGATCGACGCTCTCCGGCAGCGCAAAGCTGCGCTGAAACGATCCGTAAGCGCGCTCCGACAAGGTAGTGGTTCTTGTCCTTTTCTTCCTTCTCGTGGTGCTTCTCGCCTTTGAGCGTCAGCATGTCGCCTGAGACCGAAACATCGAGATTCTTCTGGTCCAGCCCCGGCAGTTCCGCGGTTATTTTGTAAGTCTTCTCGTCCTCGGTCACATCGATCGCGGGTGCGGAGACGCTGAAAAGAGCTTTCCCCACGCGACGCTGGTTCGACGTCGAACAGGCGCCGGAACGACGGGAACCCGAAACCGAAACCGCCCGAGAACCGGTCGAACAACCGGTCCATCTCGCTGCGGAACGACTGCCAAACATCCGGCGCCGGCGCCGGAGTGGTTTTCTTCACTTCCACTGGAACCTGAGGCATCACTATTTCCTTTCTTTCAGGAATTGTAAGGAGGTGCTGGGGATCAACCTATTCGCCGGATTAAGGTTCGATCAGGATGTAATCGACAACCGCGGTGACGCCGGGCGCCGCCCAAGCCGCTTGCTCGGCAAGATCGCGCTCGTACCAGGCATGGACCTTGCCGCCGAGAACCACCTTTCCTCCACCTTCGGCTTGAACGGTGATCCGTGACGCGTCCAGTTCGGCGCTCCGCTGTAGCGCCTTTTGAATCTTCTCCTTGACCTCCGAATCATGAACCGTCGAGCGGACCCGAACCAGATTGACGACGCCGACGACGCCGGAGAGGTGGTGGATGGCAGCTTCGGCTTCCGTTTTCTGGAACTGCCAGTCGACGTCGCCGGTCAAGGACACGATCCCCTTCTCGACCTTGATGGAAATCCGATCGGCAGGAAATCCGACCCGCCATTTGAGGATGTCCACCGCTCGTCCCGCGATCTCGTAGTCGGCGGTCTTCCTGTCGGAAGGGAGGCGCACCTCGATCCCCTCGGCGATCGCCTTGACCCCCCTGACTCGCCGCGCGGCACGTTCGGCTGCCAGTTTTTCGCGGTAACTCGACACAAACCCGGTCAAGGTCACGACGCCGGCATTGACGCCGACGCCGATATGGGCGGCGTTGACGCTGGGCTCGAAATCGAGTTCGTCGAGCACATCCTGCCGCAGCTGATGTTCGCTGATCATTCAAAGCCTCCACCCGGACGAAGAGTTCCACCATCGTGCTTAACGTCGCCGGGTCGTGCCTTGATCTACATCAAGGATCTCACCAGACCTGACGAGATTGAACGCAGCACCTTTTGATGCAGATCAAATCGCTGCCCTCCACTCACCAATATTTTTCTGGCCAGCGCTAGAGGGTGATTAGTGCATGCGCCCACCGGCGTGGGATCAGGAGGTGAGATGAAGTCGATCAGGCAATCGCGCCAGCCCGGCCGAGCCGGGCGCCGAACCGCAGGCCGCGCCCAGCGCGATCATATTCTCGATCCCTATCAGGCGCAGCAAAAGCTTCAGGAGCCGACCGCCTGCCGGCAATGCGGCGCGGTCTACCACCACGGCCGGTGGCAATGGGGGCCGCCGCCCTCCGGCGCGCACGAGGATCTCTGCCCGGCGTGCCGCCGCATCAACGACCGCTTGCCCGCCGGCACCGTGACCTTGCACGGGGACATCGCCCGGCAGCGTAAGGACGAGATCATCGGCTTGGCGCGAAACGAGGAGTGCAGCGGAGAAAGGCGAGCACCCGCTGAACCGCATCGTCGATATCGCGGAGACCGACGAGGGCCTGGTGATCTCGACCACCGACATTCACCTACCCCGGCGCATCGGGGAAGCTTTGAAGCGCGCCCACCGCGGCGAACTGACCATGCATTTCGACGAGGAGGGCTATTTCGTACGGGTCGACTGGCGCCCGCCCACCTGAGCCGGGGGAACCGCGTCATCATCGCATCGCTGGCGCGCTAGGCGATGCGCTCCCACAGGCCCGTTTCTTCGTCAAGCCGGTCCCGTTCCATGCCGGTAAAATCACCGTGCGAGACGATACCAACGACTTTGCCTTCCTGCACTATCGGCAGATGGCGGCACCGGGCATCTTGCATCAAACGCAGCGCCTCGATCGCGGTATGGTTTGGCGTCAGGGTGCGCGGATCGAGGGTCATGACATCGGCCAGCGTCGTTGTCGCCGCATCCCTTCCTTCGGCCAGCACGCGACTGACGGCATCGCGCCCGGTAAAGATGCCCACGAGCCGGGCGTCTTTCTCGGTCACCAGAACGGCGCCGACGCGGCGCTCGCGCATATGCCGAGCCGCCTCGATCACGGTTGCGCCGGCCGGGAGTACGAGAGGTCGCTGGTCGCGGACCAGATCGGACATCTTACGCATGGTCGATTCTCCACCAGCCCGGGCGGTTTCTAGATTGTTCCATTGTGGGGCCTCTAGCGGCGGAGGATATTGCAATGAGGTGGCCGGGCTCTTGACCTGAATCAATCGGTCGGATCGTAGTGAAACAGCGGCAACGACAGGCGGCTTGAAGGTGATGGGTTCGGATCTGGTCTGGCGGGTCGAGCTAGACCTGCCTCAATGCCTGGCCGGCGCTGCGGCAGGTGCTGTTTGGCGGTTGGGTGCTCCGGTT
Organism: uncultured Alphaproteobacteria bacterium; assembly: GCA_963774345.1. Lineage (GTDB taxonomy): Bacteria > Pseudomonadota > Alphaproteobacteria > ATCC43930 > CGMCC-115725 > AP-15. The sequence goes on along the minus strand of CAVZFB010000027.1, from coordinate 186,187 downwards.
CAGCGGCGGGCTGACGCGACGCGCCAACTCGGCAAATCCGCTCGGGGTTCGCGCCCTGGATGCCGATAGCTTGATCGCCGGCTGCGAGGCGCTCTACCGGCATCAGCGACTGCCGACGATCTTCCGCCTGCCCTCGATCATCGATCCCGCGATTGACGGACGCCTCGCGGCGCGAGGATACAGCAGCGAGGGCTTGTCGCTGGTTCTTCATGCCGATATCGGCGACGTTCCGGCGATGCGGGACCCCGACGTGCAGCTGCTGTCGCGGCCGACGCCGCAATGGTTCGCCGCAATGGCGCAGTTGCAGCGCCACACAAAAAAACAGGCCGGCCTCTATCGCCGGATCATCGGCTGCCTCGCTATCCTGCCGCTTTCGCGATCCGCTCGGACGAGAGCGGCATCGCCGCACTCGCCTATGGCGCGATCCAGAACGGGCTGATCTGCTACGAATTGGTGGTGACGGATCCGAGCCGGCAGCGTCGCGGCTATGCTCGCCGAGTGATTAGCAGTCTGGCAGCCTGGGCCGCGGACCAAGGCGTCCGAGGCGCCTGCCTCGAGGTCGAAGCGGCGAACGCTCCGGCTCGCGTGCTCTACGAGGGGCTCGGGTTCGCGGAACTCTACCGCTACCATTATCGGCGCGCGCCCTGCCCCGATCCCGCGCTCTACCGATCGCCGGAACCGCGGGCTCGTGGATCGGATGTGGCAAAAACGTGAGCGTCAGTCTGGCGGGGCGCTCGACCCGCCGCCTGATGTTATCCTACGCATCGGGAGTAACTGCCTGAGCAGGGGAAATGCGCACCGTGGAGATGCGGCTGCAGCCGCAGGAACTTTCGGAGAAGATGGCAGCGATGCGGATGTGGCTCGACGAGCGACGTTTTGAACCGTCGAGCTTCACCTGCCACGACTGTGGAGCCGGCGTGCTCGTCCGTATCGACTTCAAGGTGGCAGAGGAGGCCGACGCTTTCGCCGGGTGCTTCAGCGGCAGCGTCGATGCGTCCTCGCCTGTCGTCATCGGGGAAGCACTCCCCGGTCGTGTGTCGCGCGCCGAAGCGCTGCTGCCCGAACCCGTCGGTTGAGCCGCGTCAGACGACCCCGTCGCCGCGCAACGCCTCGACTTCGGCGGCGCTCAACCCCAGCCAATCGCCGAGCGCTTCGGCGGTGTGCTCTCCGAGAAGCGGCGCCGGTTTGAGCGGCGCCGGCGCACCGTCAAAGCGAACCGGCCAGGTCGTCATCGTCATCTTCCAGTCGCCGTGGTGCATGGTTTGCAAAATGCCACGCTCGTAGAAGCTCGGCTCATTGGTCAATTCCATCGAGTCGAACACCGCGCCGGCCGGCACGCCGGCGCCTGATATCAGGGCCATCGCCTCTTCTTTGGTGTGCTGGCGGGTCCACTGTGAGATGATCTCATTGACCTCAGCCTCGCGCTCGACCCGGGCGGAAGCCTTGTCGTAGCGCGGATCGCCGATCAGATCCTCGCGCCCGATCAGCTTTAACAGACGTGGCCAATGCTGCGGGTTGGCGCGGCTGGTCAGCATATAGACGTAGTCGTTGGGACCACCAGGCTTGCACGGAAAGATGCCCGACGGCGCATTTCCGCCGGCTGCCTGCCGCTGCGCCGCTTTTCCGGTCTGGGCCTGCCTGATGAACATGCCGCGGCTGTAATGCATGACGGAATCCTGCATCGCCGCCTGCAGCTTGCCGTCCCTTGCCGGTCGATTGGCGCTGAAAGAGCGCGCTGACGATGCTGAACGCCAGCAGCATGCCGGTACCGGTGTCGCCGATCGTCGGCCCGGGCTTTAGAGGCCTGCCGTCGCGTTCTCCGGTGATGCTCATCGCCCCGCCCACGGCCTGAGCGATCGGGTCGAAGCACAGGCCGTTCTCATACGGGCTTCCGGCGCCAAAGCCCTTGACCTGGGCGTAGACGATGCGGGGGTTGATCGCACTGAGCACGTCATAGCCGAGCCCTAGCCGCTCGATGACGCCTGGGCCGAAGTTTTCGGTAAAGACATCGGCGTGTTTCGCCATCTCTTTGACCAATGCCAATCCGCGTTCGGATTTCAGATTGACGGTGATCGACCGCTTATTGGCGTTGTAGATCATGAAGTAATAGGGATCCGCCACACCGCGGCGGCCGGCCTCCCCTCCGTCGGGGTTCTCCACCTTGACGACATCGGCGCCCATCCAGGCGAGCGCCTCGGTGCAGGTGGTTCCGGCCTCGAACTGAGTCAGATCCAGGACTTTAATGCCGGCGAGACAATTCGGCGGTACGGTCGTGCCATCCATATCCACTCTCCTCGGAGCGCAGGGCCAATCGTCTTGTAGGGCGGCGGATCGCAATCCGCTCTCTCGCGAAGCAGAATCTCTCAGTTCATGCCTTCCTGCTGCAGGGCTCGCTGCACTGCTGGGCGCGCCATCATGCGATCGAAATGGGCGGCGCAATTTTGCGGCAACTGCATGCCGACTCGCCTTGCTCCCCAGAACTCGACGTAAAACAGCGCTGCATCGGCAATCGATAAGTCATTACCGCCCAGATAGTTCTTACCTTCGAGCGCCTTGTCGACAACAGCAAAGCCCTTTTCGATGGCCTCGCGACCCTGAGCCTTGACCGCGTCGTGGTCCGAGGCCGACGGCGCAAACCGCTCGGTGCGGAACAGGCGCGTAAAACCCTGCGAATGAATCGTGCCGACGACGTATTCCATCACCTCCATCGCGCGGGTGTCGGTTTCTTCATCCTTTGGAATCAGATTGGCCTGCGGGTTCTGGCGGGCCAACCAGCGGGCGATCACCGGGAATTCGGTCAGGATCGAACCGTCATCGCGTTCGAGGGTCGGGACTTTTGATTTAGGGTTGAGGCCGGTAAACGGGCGGCTTGTATTGCGCGCCCTCGCGAAAATTGACGGCTTCAGCCTGGTAGGGCTTGCCGATTTCTTCGAGCAAGACATGGATGCCGATCGAGCAGGCGCCGGGGGCGTAATAGAGCTTCATCGCGGATCTCCTCGTTGTGGGTGAAGGAGGCAGCGTTCAGACGATGCCTTCGGTGCGCAATGCCTCTACTTCGGCGGCGCCGATGCCGAGCCACCCGCCCAGCACTTCGGCATTGTGCTGGCCCAACAACGGCGATGGCTTGACCTTGGCCGGGGCGCCGTCGAAGCGCACGGGCCAGGCCGGCATCTTGTAGCTGCCGGTCGTCGGGTGTTCGACATTCTGCATGATGCCGCGCTCGGCAAGCGAGGGATCGTTCATCAGCTCCAGCGTGTCGAACACTGCACCGGCCGGCACGCCGGCCTCGCCGATTAGCTTCATGGCCTCTTGCTTGGTGTGCTGGCGGGTCCAGGTGGCAATGATCTCGTCGACCTCGGCCGCGTGCTCGCCGCGCGCCGGCCCGGTGTCATAGCGCGGGTCGCCGATCAGGTCGTCGCGACCGATCGCCTTCAATAGCCGCGTCCAGTGATCCGCATTGGCGCGGCTGGTGAAGACATAGACGTAATCATTTGGCCCGCCGGGCTTGCACGGGTACAGAGCCGAGGGCGCGAGCGCGGTGCTCGACCGGCTGCTGCCGCCGCGAATCTGGGCCTTGCCGCTCCCCTGGGTGCGCGAGAACGGCACCCGCATGTAATGGACCATCGCGTCCTGCATCGCCACTTGCAGCCGCCGGCCCTTGCCGGTGCGGTCGCGCTGGCGCAACGCCGCGAGGATGCTAATCGCCATCAGCATCCCGGTGCCGGTGTCGCCGAACGAGGGGCCCGGTTTGACCGGTGGACGATCGGCATCCCCGGTGACGCTGATCGGGCCGCCCGCCGCCTGGGCGATCATGTCGAAAGCGAGATTTTTCTCATACGGGCTGCCGGTGCCGAAGCCTTTGACCTGGCAATAGATGACGCCGGGGTTCAGCTGTTTGACGGCGTCGTAGCCGAGCCCCAGCCGCTCGATCGTGCCGGGCGCCATGTTTTCGACCGTGATGTCGGCCTTTTTCAACATCTCTTTGACGATTTCGAGCCCCCGAGGCGATTTGAGGTTGAGGGTGATCGATTTTTTGTTGGCGTTGAACTGGTGAAAATACCAGGGGTCGTCATCGGGGTGGCCAGGCCGCAGCCTGCGGCCGGGATCGCCCGTCTTCGGGTTCTCGATCTTGACGACCTCGGCGCCGAGCCAGGCCAGCGCCTCGGTGCAGGATGGTCCCGCCTCGAACTGAGTGAAGTCCACGACCCGCACGCCTGCGAGACAATCGAGTTCCATGCCCTCTGTCGCTGCCATCGCTCACACTCCTCCCGGAAAATTCCTGCCGTCAGTATAGCGCGCCGGATAAAGCCGCGGAAACCAGTTCGGCGCCACACGCAGCGGATTGCCAGAAAGCGATGGCCTCGGCCACAGTTCGCCGCGAAATGCAGCAGGGAGGCGGGCAATGCAGATCATCCAGCGCATCAGCGAATTTCACGACGATCTGACGGAATGGCGGCACGACATTCATGCCCATCCCGAACTCGGGTTCGAAGAACAGCGAACCGCCGACCTCGTCGCGCAAAAGCTCGCCGAGTTCGGCTACGAGGTGTTTCGCGGCATCGGCAAGACCGGTGTCGTCGGCAGGTTGCGGGCCGGCAATTCGCCGCGCTCGATCGGCTTGCGGGCCGATATGGATTGCCTGCCAATCGAGGAGGCGACCAACCTTTCCTATCGCTCGCAGAACGCCGGGCGCATGCACGCCTGCGGCCATGACGGGCACACGACGATGCTGCTCGGCGCCGCCCGCTACCTCGCCGAGACACGCAACTTCGACGGCACCGTGCATCTGATCTTTCAGCCGGCGGAGGAAGGGCTCGGCGGCGGCAAGGCGATGGTCGAAGACGGCCTGTTCGACCGCTTCCCGTGTGATGCGATCTTCGGCATGCACAACCGCCCGGGGCTCGCGGTCGGCAAATTTCAGATCCGCACCGGCGCGATGATGGCGGGCGGCGCCTATTTCGACATCGCGATCACCGGACGCGGCGCGCATGGCGCCCGGCCGGAAGCCGGGATCGACCCGGTCGTCACCGCAAGCCACATCGCGATCGCGCTTGCAAACGATCGTGTCGCGCAACGTCCGGCCGGTCGATACCGCGGTCGTCAGCGTCACCCAGATCCACACCGGTGAGGCCTACAACGTCATTCCCGAACGCGCCGTAATTGGCGGCACCGCGCGCTGTTTCAGCAAAGAGACGATGGCGCTGATCGAACGGAACATGCGCCGCATCGCCTCGGGTGTGGCAGGTGGATTCGGGGCCACCGCGGAGCTCGATTTCCGCATCATCTTTCCGCCGCTGGTTAACGACGCAACCGAGGCTGGCTTTATCGCCGATGTCGCCGCTGATCTGGTCGGCGCCGACAACGTCAACCGCGAGGGTGGATTGGTGATGGCCTCGGAAGATTTCTCCTACATGCTCGAACGCCGCCCTGGCGCCTACATTCAAATCGGCAACGGCGACGGCATCGGCGGGCTGCGAAGTCCACAACCCCGGCTACGATTTCAACGATGCGGCATTGCCGCTCGGCGCCAGCCTGTTTGCCAGACTGGCCGAGCGGAAACTGACGCGGGCCTAACGAGCCTCTGCGCGGGGACGAGTGAGTGCAGTTACGCCGGGGCCGGGATCGCGCGCTGGTTGTACATGATCTTGCGCATCTGCTCCCGCGCCGCGGCAGTCAGGGTGGATGGGTCGACGCGCAGATTGTCGCCGGTCTCCATGCCGCGCTTGACCGCCGGGCGGTTGCCGATCTCGTCGAACCAACGCTTGAAGTGTTTGAACTCGCTGATGTCCTGGCCCTGGCCTTCCCAGCCGACAGTCCATGGATAAGAGATCATATCAGCAATTGTGTACTCGTCGCCGGCCAAATACTTACGGTTGTAGAGGCGATTGTTCATGACCCCGTAGAGGCGGTTGGCCTCGTCGGTAAAGCGGCGGATCGCATAGGTTAGGTCGCCCGCATCGGGGCCGGCCCGGCGGAAATGGCCGCATTCGCCTAGTTTCGGGCCCTGATTGGCCATCTGCCAGATCACCCATTGGGTGACCTCGTATTTACCGCGCAAATCCTGTGGGAAGAAACGGCCCTCTTTCTCCCCAAGATACATCATGATGGCGCCCAACTCGAAGATGCTGATCGGCGCGCCGCCGCCCTTTGGATTGTGGTCCACCAGAACCGGCATGCGGTGGTTGGGGTTGATCTTCAGGAAGTCGGGCTTGAACTGGTCGCCGCGCCCGATGTTGCACGGAACGAGATTATAGTCGAGACCCAATTCCTCGAGCAGGATCGTGACTTTCTTGCCGTTCGGGGTCGGCCAAAAATGGAGATCGAGCATCATTGCGTCCTTTGGTTTTAGACGGACTGGTAAAGGTTATCGTCGGCCATCATCGGAGCCAGATCGGTAATCATAACGGCTCGCCAACTCACTGTCACCGCGATGCAAGCCGCAGCGGATTACGCGGTCGCTTTGCCGCAAGGTCCTGACGATCGAGCGCGACGGCTAAAGGTCGGTCTCGGTCGTCTGACCGGGGAATAAAGTGGCGCGGCTCCATCCCGACCAGTCGCCGGCGACCGGATTGTTCGGGTCGCGATCATGGCGCCAACAAATGGTTTCGGCGTTTGGCGCGACGACATCGTGCGAATGCCCCTTGGTCATGATGAAGTTGTCGGTGGCGACGTAGCCGTTCTGCCGGTCGTCGCAATCGCTGCTCCTGGTTATCACCGCCTGGACATTGACCCGATCCCAGGTCGGGTTGTCGAGGGTCAGGGTGGCCGAGTGGCTCGACCCCGATGAGCAGCCGGAAATCATCAGCAGCGTCGCGATCAAGGCCAGGTATCGCATCGTCCTCTCCTCCAAAGCGAGGAGGAGATAGGGGCGTGCATCGCCGGTGCGCAAGCGGGAATTCCCTGGGGCCCGTGCCGGCTTAGCAGCGGCGTCGCGAACGTCACCGTCAGCACGCCACGGCAAGCGGAGTGGTGGTGGAAGCGCGCGGCCATCACCCGAGCACGATCAGCGCGTAAGCTGGACCTTGCCGTTGATTATTCGGCATCGGTCGAAAGATCGGAGGAATAAAAGCCCGTGTGACCGGATCTTCCCTCATATGCCGCCCCGCGAGGGCTGGAGAGTGAGGTATCCGGATCCTGCGGACCGATGGCGATCCTGAACTGCGCGTTTTCGACCCGGTGATCCGGTTCCTGCACTGGCTGACCCTGTTCCTCGTCATCACGATCTTCGTACTCGCCTTCTCGATCGATTTCGCGCCGTCTAGAGAGGAGGCCGTCGTACTCATTCAGCTGCATCGCTCGTTCGGCGTGACCGTATGGGTCGTGACGCTCGGCCGGCTCGTTTGGCGCCAATTCGCACGGTTCCCGAACTGGCCCGCCGACATGCCTCAGGCAATGCGCTTCGCGGCGCAGCGGAGCGAATACGCGCTCTATGGCCTCATGTTGACCCAGCCGATCCTCGGGCTGCTATGGACCAACGCCTACGGCGACCGAGTGAACCTGTTTCTCCTAGGTCAGCTGCCGGCGCTGATTGGCCGAGACCGCCCGCTCGCGAGGCAGCTGGGAGAGGCGCATGCGACGGTCGGATTTCTTCTCCTAGGCATGATCGCGCTTCATGCCGCGGCGGCGCTCTACCACCATTTCTGGCGTCGTGACGACACGCTCAGGGCCATGCTGCCTCAGGGAAGAAGGCGCCGGGACGCACAGGGTGGCGCCGATGACAGCCGAGGTCTTGGGCAGCCGCGCTAATCCTCGCTCCACAACCGTTCGGACGATCCCTCACAGGTATCGGCTGACCTGAGCCGGCTCGGCAACAGGCATCTGTTCGGGAATAAACCCCGAAGCATGGCGGTCTGGATTGGCGCGACACACCACGCCATTCAGGAGAACGAGAGATGGCCGATCGTGACGGGACCAAGTTGCTGGGCCAAGCGAACATCAATCGCCGGGGTCTATTGAAGTGCATGAGCTGGGCGGGTACTGGCGTCCTCTGGAGCTTGAGCGGCGGGGTGCCCCGCACGCTGGGACTGGTGGGCTCGGCAGCCGCCGCCGAGGCTGCGCAAGGCGATCTGACCTTTGTGCAGATCAGTGACAGCCATATCGGCTTTCATTTGCCGCCGAACCCGGACCCGGCCGCCACGCTCGGCGAGGCGATCGCCAAGATCAAGGCGATGCCAACCCAGCCGGCCTTTCTGATCCACACCGGGGATATCAGCCACCTGTCGAAGGAAGAGCAGTGGGACACCGCCGATCAGGTCATCAAGGGAGCGAACAAGCAGGTTTTCTTTATTCCCGGCGAGCACGACGTGGCCGACGCCGACAATGGCAAGGCCTATCTCGCCCGCTACGGCAAGAATACGCAGGGCAAGGGCTGGTACAGCTTCGACATGGCCGGCGTCCATTTTATCGGGCTGATCAACGTCTTTGATTTTCAGCCCGGGTTCAAATCCGCCGGTCTCGCAACCTTGGGTGACGACCAACTCGAATGGCTGGAGAAGGACGTTGCCGGCCGTTCGGCCAGCACCCCGATTGTCGTCCTCGCCCATCTGCCGATGTGGACGATCTACGAGAAGTGGGGCTGGGGCACGGCCGACGCCGGACGCGCGCTCGGCTATCTCAAGCGCTTCGGTTCGGTGACCGTGCTCAACGGCCACATCCACCAGATTATCCAAAAGGTCGAGGGCAACGTCACGTTTCATACGGCGGCCTCGACCGCATTTCCACAGCCGGCGCCGGGGACAGCACCCGCTCCCGGCCCGATGAAGCAGGTGGCGGCTGGCGATCTGCGCAAATATCTGGGCGTCAGGACAGTCGGTTACGTCAGCGGCAAAGGCGCGCCGGCGCTAACCGACAGCACGCTCGTTGCGTGAGGGAGAGTTACCATGTCAACGAGCGGGAATCCGATGCCGCGCCGCGTGCGTTTCGCCCCGATCTTCGGCGCGATCGGTACGACGGCGCTTCTCGCCGCCGGGATGCCGGGTTTCGGCGCCGCCGGCGGCGCGGTGGTCGATGCCGCAGCGAAAGCGGTCACGATCAAGATCGACAACTTCGCCTTCGCCCCGCCGCAGCTCACCATCGCTGCCGGTACGACGGTGACCTGGAAGAACGACGACGGCGAAGTGCACAAGGTGCAGGATGACCACAAAGGGTTCTCTTCGGCGGCGCTCGACACCGACGACAGCTTCTCCCACACCTTCGCGACCCCGGGGGTCTACCATTATTTCTGCTCGATCCACCCGTATATGGTGGGCAAGATTGTCGTCAAACCCGTCCGTCCTGCGTCGTGAGCGTCGTAAGAGCGAATTGGAGGCGGGTTATGTGGGAGCAGCCGACTAATGCCGGGCTCGCCGATCGCGACGCGATCGGCGCCTGGCTCATGTGCCTGGCAATTGCGGTCGGGTGTTTCAGCTTATTGGCCGCGGCGAGCCCCGGCAGCGGCGGCGCGCCCGCGGCATTGATCAACCCGGATCCGATCGCTACGGTGGCCGCCGCCCAAGACCATCGCCCGGGGAGATGTTGAAAATGCCCGACGACGCCCGCCGACCCGTGATCGACAAGTCGCGCATGCCGAGCCGGCACGTGACGATCGGACCCGAGCGGGCGCCGCACCGCGCCTTTCTCTATTCGATGGGCTTGACCGACGAGCAGATTGCCCAGCCGCTGGTCGGCGTCGCCACGACCTGGAACGAGTTGGCGCCATGCAACATCTCGCTGTCGCGCCAAGCGCAGGCGGCGAAAAAGGGGGTCGCGGCCAGTGGCGGCACGCCTCGCGAATTCACCACGATCACCGTCACCGACGGCATCGCGATGGGTCACGAGGGGATGAAATCGTCGCTGGTCAGCCGCGAGGTCATTGCCGACTCGGTCGAGCTGTCGATGCGCGGGCATTGCTACGACGCGCTCGTCGGCCTCGCCGGTTGCGACAAGTCCTTGCCCGGGCTGATGATGGCGATGCTGCGCCTCAACGTGCCGTCGGTCTTCATGTACGGCGGCTCGATCCTTCCCGGCCGCTTTCGCGGCAAGGACGTGACCATCGGCGACGTGTTCGAGGCGGTTGGGTCGCACAGCATCGGCAAGGTCTCAGACGAAGAGCTGCACGAGCTCGAATGCGCCGCCTGCCCCTCGGCCGGCTCTTGCGGCGGCCTCTTCACCGCCAACACCATGGCCTGCGTCTCTGAGGCGATCGGCCTGGCGCTGCCCGGCTCGGCCGGCGCCCCGGCGCCCTACGATTCGCGCGACGCCTATGCGGAGGCTTCGGGGCAGGCGGTCATGGAATTGCTGCGGCGCAACATTCGCCCGCGCGACATCGTCACCCGCCAGGCGATCGAGAATGCCGCGACCGTGGTCGCCGCCGCCGGCGGTTCGACCAATGGCGGGCTGCACCTGCCGGCGATCGCCAACGAAGTGGGCATCGATTTCGATCTGCACGCTTTTGGCGAGATCTGCAAGCGCACGCCCTATATCGGCGATCTGAAGCCCGGCGGTCGCTATGTGATGAAGGATCTGCATGACGTCGGCGGCGTGCCGGTGTTGATGAAGGCATTGTTCGACGGCGGCTATCTACACGGCGACTGCATAACCGTCACCGGCAGGACCATCGCCGAGAATTTGCGGGGCGTGGCGTTTCCAGCGGGTCAGGATGTAGTGCGGCCGACGTCGGCGCCATTATCGCCCACCGGCGGCCTGATGGTTCTGAAGGGCAACCTCGCGCCGCAGGGCGCGATCGTCAAAGTCGCGGGCATGGCGAATCTGCGCTTTAGCGGGCCCGCGCGCTGCTTCGACCGCGAAGAGGATGCGTTCGAAGCGGTCGACAAGCGCCGCTACAAGGAGGGTGACGTCATAGTCATCCGCTACGAAGGTCCGCGCGGCGGGCCGGGGATGCGCGAAATGCTGTCAACGACGGCAGCGCTCTACGGCCAGGGTGTTGGCGACAAGGTGGCGCTTTTGACCGATGGGCGCTTCTCGGGGGCGACCCACGGCTTTTGCATCGGCCATGTTGGCCCAGAGGCGGCGGTCGGCGGCCCGATCGGCCTGATCCGTGACGGCGACGTAATCACGATCGACGCGCATGCCGGCACGCTCGACGTGGGCTTGAGCGATGGCGAACTCACCGCCCGCCGGCTGGCGTGGACGCCACGCCGCAACGATTACCAGGCGGGCTGCCTGTGGCGCTATGCGCAGACCGTCGGCGACGCCGAGAAGGGGGCGGTCACCCACCCCGGCGCCCGCGCCGAGACCCACACTTATGCGGACATTTAGCCGTCGCGGTTCTCACACCTTCGCGACGTTCCACTGGAAGATCGCCGGCCCCTGAATAACGCCCTCGACGTTTTTCCGGTATGCGGTCTTGGCCGCAAACAGGCCGGTCGGAACGTAGGGCACGGTTTCGAAGGCACGCCGTTGGATCTTGGCCGCGACCTCCTGACGGTCTTCTATATCGCTTGCCTTGATCCAGTCGGCCCGCAACGCCTCGATCGTGTCGTCCCTTGGCCAGCCGAACCACGCCTTGTCGCCATTGCTGCGCAACCCCTGGTTTAGCGTCGGATCGAGCATGTCGGCCCCCGTCCAACCGGTGCAGAAGACATTCCAGCCGCCATCGGCGATCGGCTTTTTCGACGCACGGCGGACGACTACATTGCCCCAGTCGCTGGCCGCGATCTCGACGTTCAGCCCGAGCTTCTTCAGCAAATCGGCGGCGACCAGCGCCTGTCCGTGCACATTCGGCTGATCGACCGCATCTAGGACGACAACCTTTTCGCCCTTGTACCCGGCCTCGGCGATCAGCTTTTTAGCTTTGTCGAAATCGCGCTTGCCGGTCAGCGCTGCCGCGTCGGCGTCGCTCGCCATCGGCGTGCCGCAGGTGAAGAACGAGGCGCAAACCTTCCAATTCTTCGGGTCACCGGCGACAGCTTCCATGAAATCGTTCTGATCGGCGACCGCCAAGACCGCTTCACGCATCTTCTGATTGTCGAACGGCGGGTAGAGATGGTTGAACACCAGCATGTCCATGATCCCGAGCGGGTCGACATCAGTAACCTTTACGTCGGGGTTGGCGGCCAATACTGGAACGAGGTCGAGCGGCGGATTCTCCCACCAATCGACTTCGCCGGCGTTCAGCGCCGCAGTGGCGGTGGCGTGATCGGGGATATAAAGCCACTCCACCCGATCGATTTTGGCAATCTTGCCGCCCGACGCCCAACTTGGCGGCTCTGCGCGCGGCACGTAATCTGTGTTCTTGACGTAGACGACCTTGTTGCCCGGTTGAAATTCTGAGGCGACGAACTTGAATGGGCCGGACCCGACCATTTCGGTGATCTGCTTGTAGGGGTCAGTCTGGGCGAGCCGTTCGGGCATGATGAAGGGCACCAGGCTGGACACCTTACCGAGCGCGTTGATCAGCAGCGGAAACGGTGCTTTCAACCGGATCGTAAAGCTCTTGTCGTCGCTCCCTTTCATTTCATCGACCGCGCTTGCCAGCGTCTGCCCGAACGAGTCGCGCACCATCCAGCGCTTGAGCGACGCGACGCAGTCGCGCCCGCGCACCGGTTGCCCGTCGTGGAATTTGAGGCCATCGCGCAAGCTGAAGCTGTAAAGGAGCTTGTCCGGCGAAATGTTGTAATCGCCGACCATTTGAGGATGCGGCTGGAAATTGTGATCGAGCGCAAACAGTGCGTCGAACACCATGTAGCCGTGATTACGGGTGACGTAAGCTGTCGTCCATATCGGATCGAGGACGCGCAGATCCGACTGGGCGATAAAACGCAAAGTCGTTGTATCGCTCGCTGCACGCGGCCGCCGCCCGATCCCGGAAATCGCGATCGCCACCCCTCCCGCGCCCGCCGCAAATTCGCGCCGCGTCATCCCACGAGCCATCTGTTCCTCCGCCATGTGCATTCGACAGCCGGGCAAAATCCAGACCGTTAACCTTACACTTTTATGACTTTCTACACAAAGCGCCCACAGTAAAGATGCCACAGTTATGGAGATGCCTTTGACATTTTTGCGATGGGCGTTTAGCAGGAGGACAAACACAAGGGGTCCCGGCGCCGTGATGCGTGCGACCGAGAAATAAGCACCAATGGCGGCAGCGTTGGCGAGAATCAGGTAGGCCTTGCGGCGATAGCCGAACAGCGGCACGAAATCCGAGACGATCCCGTACACCGGCTTAATGATCCACGGAAGGTTCAGGACCGTCAGATAAGCGGTCACCTGGACCGGGGTCCACCCGTAGACCTGCTTCAGAAAATAGTTGAGCGGCTGGGCGATCAGGCCGCCGGTCTGGCCGAGCCCTTCGACGATATAGACCAAGGCGAAAAACAGCATGAGCCGGCTGATCTGCCGGCGCTCCGACGAGGGCTCGGCGGTAGCGCTGGCGCGCCCTCACTGGCGATCGGCGGGAAGCGACAAACTGATCCTTCAGACGTGGCTGACCGACTCTCGATCGCTAAACTAGGCGGCATATTTGATCGCGACGATGGCTTCGATTTCGACCGGGATGCCGCCCGGCAACGAACTCATCCCGACCGCGGAGCGCGCGTGCCGGCCGTGTTCGCCAAACACCTCGACAAACAGGTCAGAGCAGCCGTTGACGACCTTGGGGTGTTCCTCGAAATCCGGGGCAGCGTTGACCATGCCGAATACCTTGACGATGTCCGCGACCCGGTCAAGATCGCCGTCGAGCGCATCTCGCATCGCCGCGATCAGCATCAGCCCAACCCCGCGGGCGTGACGGTAGCCCTCATCGACCGACATGCCGGCGCCGAGCTTGCCGCGTGGCGTCTTGCCTTCGCTATCGGGGGGTTGCTTGCCCGACAGGTACAAGAGATTGCCAACGAGTTTGGCGTGCACGTAACTGCCCCATGGGGCGCCGATCTCTGGGAGCGTGATTCCCAAATCGTTCAGTCGTTGCTCGATCTGCATCGTCACCTCTACATAGCCGCTGGCGGCGCATCATAACCAAAAGCCGCAGCGTTATCAGCGGCAACGGTATTCAGCAATCTCGGCGCTGCCGTCCTGAGTTTCGGAGACGGGCTCGGCGGATTTCTCCCGAGGATCTCGCGGTGCACCTGAGCAACGTCCAGGACGGTCCGTTGCAACCGGCCAGAGCAGGCAATGCTGCAATCCCCACAGCCCCTGTCGCTGCGCCCAGCTTCGAGATCGGCAACTCGCTGGCTTTGCTTTCGGCTCGGTCGCTTTCGGCTAGCGCCAAGCGCACACCCGCGACGCTCGTCCCCCGGATAACCTGGGTGGATCACTTTTCCGATATGCCGGCTTTTTGCAGTCCGGGAAAATAGGTGGCTTCGGCAAAGGCCCGGATCTTCGGGTTGTCGTACAAGCTCGATTTTTCGACTTGCGCCAGGGTCGCATAACCCGGGCTCAGCTGCTGCGCTTCAGCAAGCTCCTTGCGGGCGCGCTCGGTATCGCCTTTGAGAGCGTAAGCGGCTGCGAGATAGGCATGGACAAATGGCAGGCGGGCGTTCTCGTTGCGCGCTTGTTCCAGCCAGACGAGCGCCTCGTCGGTCTGAGACTGGAGAAGCTTCGCGACACCGACCCGACCATGCCATACGGCAATGCCGGGTTCGTGCGGACTGAGCCGAATGGCCTGCTCAAAGTAAGGTTCCACCGCATCGACCGATCCGGTCAGAAACTTACACCATCCGAGATGGGCATAAAGAGGGGCGCGGCTACGATCGAGGGCGATCGAGGTTTCATATTCGGGAATGGCTTCCGCGCAGCGCCCTTCCGCACGGAGCACCTGGGCCTTTGCGGCATGCGCCATGGGGCTGTTGGGCGCCGCTGCCAGCGCCTCTTCCGCCAGCTGTCGAGCGCGCCGCAGGTCGACGCTCGGAAAATCGCTAAGCTCGTCGAGGACCCTGACCGCCAGCACGACCGCGAGCCAAGCCTGCGCGTCGACGGCGTGCGGATCGAGGGCGTGCGCTGTCTCGAAATCGCGTACGGCCTCATCATAGTTTTCACGCGAGAGCGGCTTGGTCAGCTGTGCGCGCCCGCGCAGAATATAGTCGAGCGCGTCGGGATGGGCGATCGGCCGGCCGGCCTCAGCGATCGCCAACTGCGATTGCAGCGCTCGGGCGATCCGCTCGGTGATCTCGTTCTGCAACGCGAACAAATCGCCGACGTCGCGGTCGAATCGTTCTGCCCAGAGCTGCCGGTTGGTCTCGGCATCGACCAACTGCACATTGACCCGAACCTCTTTGGCTGAGCGCTGAACACTGCCTTCGAGGACGTAGCGCACGTCGAGCTCGCGCCCGATTTTCTTGGCGTCGACTGCTTTGCCTTTGTAGGAGAAGGCTGTGTTGCGCGCGATCACCAGGCTACCTTCGATCCGCGACAAATCGGTCGTCAGATCGTCGGTGATACCGTCTGCGAAATATTCCTGGTTCGGGTCGTTACTGAGGTTGGTGAAGGGCAGTACCACCATTGACAG
Organism: uncultured Alphaproteobacteria bacterium; assembly: GCA_963774345.1. Classification (GTDB taxonomy): domain Bacteria; phylum Pseudomonadota; class Alphaproteobacteria; order ATCC43930; family CGMCC-115725; genus AP-15. The sequence continues at coordinate 170,745 of CAVZFB010000027.1, read as the reverse complement.
CCGAGGCGCGGTCACATTCGTTACCGCTGACGGGCCCCATCGCAGCCACGACGCTGCGCCAGCCGCGATAAACGCGAGGACGGCAACGGCCGCAAGACCGATAACGAAACGTCGCCCTCGCCATCCGCGGGTGCCGGCCGCCAAAGCCGACGAGTGACCAAAGCTATCGTCGACCTTGAAAGCGCGCACCGGCTCGGCGATGTTTTTTACTTGCTGCTCGCCGAGCGTGGTAAAGCCGACCGGCAACCTCGTTCCGATCTGATCGCGCACGGCGCCGGACAGACAAACTCCGCCGGGCTCGGCCAGGGCCTCTAGCCGAGCAGCGATGTTGACGCTGTCGCCGTAGAGATTAGATCCTTCGACGATCACGTCACCGACATGGACGCCGATGCGGAACCGCATCTGTTCTTCCGGAGCGCGGTTAGCATTTTCCTCGGCGATCGCCTGTTGCACCGCGACCGCGCATTCGACGGCATCGACGGCACTGGCGAAATCCGCGATTACGCTATCGCCAGCGGTATTGAAGATACGACCGTGATGAATCTCAACCAGATGGTCGAGGATTGCCCGATAGGCTTGGAGCTGGCGCAGGGTGCCAACCTCGTCGACGCCCATCAGGCGGCTGTACTCGGCGACGTCGGCGGCAAAGATGGCCGCGAGCTTCCGCTCGACCCCTTGGCCTTCTACCACTTGGCTCTCCTCAAGGGCGCTCCCCCAGGAAAGATGGGTTCAGCGCAGGTAGTATAGCATTTTTGTTGGCTATCGGACTAGTCGACTCGGCGCCGCCGGGATCGCCCATTCCGGGAGACAGGCGATGACGCGTGATTTCCACGGTTACGTTGCCGACATTCCCTATCTGCGCGACTTCAAGCCGATGCTCGCTCCAGCCTGGCTCGACCATGTGGCGCTCGTTTGCGGGGTCGATCCACCCACGCGCGCGAACGGCTTCGCTTGGTGCGACCTCGGCTGCGGCCAGGGGGTGACCGCAGCGATCCTCGCCGCTACCCATCCGCGTGGAACCTTTCACGGCATCGACATGATACCGGTGCATGGCGAGCACGCCCAGCGGCTCGCGGCAGAGGCGGCGATCGCGAATGTGCGCTTTAACCCCGTCGATTTCGCCACCGCGGTCGGTCTCGACTTGCCGCCATTCGATTACCTCGTCGCCCACGGCGTCTACAGCTGGGTCGATGCCGAAAACCAAGCCGCGCTGCGGCGGTTTATCGACCGCCACCTCAAACCCGGCGGGCTCGTTTACGTCAGCTACAATGCGATGCCGGGCTGGACACGCGACCTGCCCTTTCAGCGCCTCGTGCACGAACTCGGACAGAGCTTCCCCGGCGATAGTGCGGCGCGCTTTACCGCCGCAGCCGAGATCGTCCGCGTGCTCGCCTCAGCCGGGGTACCGGCACTGGCGCCGAGCCTTACCCTCGCCGAGCTGAAAGCACGCCCGGAAGACTACACCCCGGCCTATCTTGTCCATGAATTCATGCACGCTGCCTGGCGGCCGCTCTATGTAACCGAGGTCCGCGCCGCGATGGCGACGATCGGCCTCGCCCCAGTAGGCTCCACGACCCTGATCGAGAATTTCGATCGGCTGGCGCTCAGCGACAGCGTGCGTGAGACGCTGGCGTGCATCGCCGACCCGGATCTCCGCGAACTCGCCCGCGATTTCTTCCTCGACCAGCGCCTGCGCTGCGATGTTTTCGATCGCGGGAACCGGCGCCTGGACCCGGACGAACGTGCCGAACGGCTGCTGGCGAGCACCTTTGCGCTGGCTCGACCCGCCGTCGCCATCCGCTATGCGACCACGACACCAGCCGGCGCTCGCGCCTATGACACACCGGCGGCGCGGAGGATCGTCGCCGCGCTGCTGTCCGGCCCACGCCCACTCGCCGGCCTCGCACCCGCGTCCGCTCTCCTCGAAGATGTTTTAACCCTGTGCGCGGCCGGCGACGCGATGCCGGTCGAGCCCAGCCATGAGCCGGTTGCAAAACTCAACCGCGCGATATGGCGACAGCTCGACGGCCCCGAAGAAATCCGCTGGCTGGCCTTGCCCTGCGGCACCGCCCTTGAAACCGACCGCGGCCTGCTGCGCTTGCTGCGCGACAGCGCGATAATCGATGACGAACTCTACCCCGGCTGGCGCGATTTCCTTGCTTCACATGGCGTCTTTGCTCAATAGAGCACCGACGGCAGATAGGCGCCGGCCGGCTCGTTGTAGAGGCCGGTCGTCATCAGGGTCATCTGATGCACAAGGCGCAGGCCCCGCTGCAGACACCAGCGAAACAGCTCGCCGTTGCGCGTCGGCAATAAGAACCCGCCACCTTCGAAGCTGGATGCCGCGCCGATCAGTGCCTGCAAACCTTGGTTCGTCTCGGCAACGGCATGGCCGAAAAATGCGATCTCGCTGGCACAGGCCGTGATCCTGCCGAGATGTTCGACGATGCGCGCGGTGCCCCGGCCGATCGCATCTCGCAGTTCGTCCTCGCGGTCGTGGCCGTGGACCTGCCGGCAAAGTGCATTGCACGCCGCGAGATCCGCTGAGACCGCCGGGCGCACATCATAGCCTGGCAAGCGGATGCCCAATCGGGGGCCTTCCATCTTCGAGCACGGCTCGCGGCTGTCGAAGCCGAGCTTGGTATAGAGACACAGCGATCGGTTGTGATAGGCCGATTGCAGCAGCCTGAACTCCTGCGGCGCGGCGCCCCGCTTCGCGTTCTAGGATCGCCAGCATCAACCGCCGGCCGATCGACTGGTCCTGGACCGCTGGTGCGACGCTGATCGGACCGATGCCGGCGATGATACCCCGTTCGTCGACAAAGTTGCTGCCGACGGTCGCGCCATCCTGTTCGGCGACAACCGAGTAAAAGCCGCGATGCGACAGTAACGTCTTCATCAGCCCGACCGCAATTTCCGGCGACGGGAAATCCCACGGGAAATTATGCTGGCTCGAGATCGCCTTGAAAGCCTCGAACGCGACCACGCCACAGGACTCGGCATCCGCGAGCGTGCCCGGACGTAGGATTACCGCCATTGCTGCCCCTCCCCGCTAGTTTCCTGGGTTGTAGCCCAAATCGGTGAATAAACTTGCAAGTTTGGCAAGCCCGGCGATTGGTCCGCACTTGCCCTTAGCGCGCCATCGGCGGATTATCGCATCCGGCTTGCCGCCGACACGGCGCAGTGTTGTTTGATTTCGATGTAGAGGAGCGCACCCGATGCTGTCACCCGAAGACAACGAACTGGTAACCCGTATCGGGCCAGAGACGCCGATGGGCGAGGTAATGCGGCGCTACTGGATCCCGGCGCTGCTGACGCGTGAATTGCCCGAGCCCGATTGCCCGCCGGTCCGCGTTCAGCTCCTCGGCGAAAAGCTTGTCGGGTTTCGCGACAGTGAGGGCCGGATCGGTCTCGTCGACGAGTTCTGTCCGCATCGCCGCGCTTCCTTGTGGTTCGGGCGCAACGAGGAATCCGGATTGCGCTGCGTCTATCACGGCTGGAAATTCGACGTCGACGGCAAATGCGTCGAGCAGATGAACGAGCCCGAGCCATTCTGCAGCAAGGTCCGGCTGACCGCTTATCCGACGGTCGAGATGGGCGGCGTGATCTGGGCGTATATGGGGCCGCGCGACAAGATGCCCGCTCCCCCCGCCTTCGAATGGACGCAGGTGCCGGAAACTCACCGCCATGTCTCGAAGGTGTGGGAGGAGTGCAATTGGCTGCAGGCGCTCGAAGGCGGCATCGACACGTCGCACGCGCCGATCCTGCATCGCACGATCACTCCGAACACCACCCGCCCCGGCATCCCTGTTCAAGGACCGTTTGTTCGCGGCCGGGCGCCGCTGCTCGAAGTCGATGTCACCGATTACGGCTACCGTTATGTCGGGATCCGGCCGCTCGACGAAGACAAAACCTATGTCCGTTCCTACCATTTCGTCATGCCGTTCACCCAGATTCGGCCGCAACAGCTCGGGCGCGCGATGGGCGGCGGCGATCGCCCCAATATAGCCGGGCATATCTGGGTTCCGATCGACGACGAGAACTGCATGGTTTGGAACTGGATGTACAGCTTTGGCGAGCCGGGCCTGAGCGACGACGACCGGATGGAGCGCGGCAACGGCAACGGTCCCGACTATGTCGAGACCTCGGGCGAGTTCCGCTCATTCCGCAACAAACACAACAACTGGATGATCGACCGCCAAGTTCAAAAGAACGAAACTTTTACCGGGATCGACGGCATTAACACCCAGGACCGTGCGGTGCAGGAGGGCATGGGGCCGATCGTCGACCGCTCCAAGGAGCACTTGGGACCGGCCGACCGGGCGATCATCGCCACTAGGCGATTGCTGCTCGATGCGGTCAAGACGGTGCAGGCGGGCGGTAACCCGCCAGGGGTCGACACCAGCTACTATTCGGCGCGGGCGATCGAAAAGATCTTTCCGCGGCAGGAGACCTGGCGCGAAACCGTGTTGCCGGAGATGTACGCCGAAGAGCTCCCGGTCGCAGCGAAATAGAGGCGGCAACTTAAGCTCTTACTTACTCTAAACTGCGAGGGTCCCCACGCGTAACGGTGCCGGCAAGTGCCGTTCCCGCACGCGTGGAGGATGGCGGACATAGCGGCGGTTGATCATCTATCGGGACCGGCCATAGAGCCGACAGCGGTCCGGTCGTGGCCGGGGCGGCTGCTTCCATCGTGGCCGCTGATCGTGGCACTCCTCGCCATCTGTCGAGCGTTGGCCCAGCCGGGCGCATTGCTGCAGGACCCCGACACTTACCTGCACATCGCCGCCGGCCGTTGGATACTGGCGCACGGCGCGCTGCCGCTACACGACCCGTTCTCCTACACCTTCGCCGGAGCGCGGTGGGCCGCACACGAATGGCTGGCCGAGATCGTGCTGGCGGCGGTCTATCGCGCCGCCGGTTGGAGCGGGTTGGTGCTGCTGACCATCGCCTGCTTTGCCGTCAGTCTGGGGTTGCTGACACGGTTTTTGTTGCCCTGGACCGAACCCTTCTCGGCATTGATCGCAGTGGCGCTCGCCGCGGCCCTGGTCGAAGGCCATCTGTTGGCCCGGCCGCATTTGTTGGCATTGCCTTTATTGGTTCTGTGGTCGGGCTCGCTCTTCGCGGCGCGAGACACCGGCTCGGCGCCACCTTTTCGCCTGCTGCCGGTGATGGTGCTTTGGGCCAATCTGCACGACAGCTATTTGTTCGGGCTTCTGCTCGCCTTCTACCTTGCGGCGGAGGCGGTGCTGGCCGGGCCGCGCCGGCTCGAGGTGCGACGCTGGGGCTTGTTCGCCGGCCTCGCGCTCGCCACCGCCCTTGCGACGCCAAACGGCGTCGCCGGTCTCGTCGAATCGTTCCGGCTGATGGCGATGCCGGCGCTGCAATCCTCCTTCATCGAGTGGCGCAGTCCGGATTTCCAGGATTTTCAGCCGCTCGAAATCATCTTGCTGGGATTGATCGCGCTCGGCTTGACGAGTGGGGTCAAGGTGCCGTTGACGCGGGTGCTGGTGCTGGTAGGGCTATGCCATATGGCGCTCGCCCATACCCGCCACGCCGATCTTCTCGGTCTCGTCGGCCCGCTCGCTGTGGCAGGATCATTGGGGCCGCAATTGGCCACCGCGATCCGCTCGGCTCCGGTCTCGTGGGTCAGTCGCGCCGCCGCTCGCCTTGCCGAACCGGCGGCCGCGTCGGCGGTGGCGCTGACTTTCGCCCTAACACTGGTGTTGAGCCTGCCATTGGTGCTGCGGCCGATCGTGCGCACCGAGGATGCCGTGACCCCGGCCTCGGCGCTCGCCGCCGCAGCGCGCCTGGGGCTGTCGGGTCGGCTCTTCAACAGCGAGGCTTTTGGCGGATACCTGGTCTTTCGCGGCATCCCAACCTTTATCGACGGCCGCATCGAGCTGTTCGGCAACGCGTTTCTTGCCCGCTACCTCGATGCCGAAAACGGTAACGAACACGCTCTCCACGACCTCCTCGACCACTGGAAGATCGGCTGGACGTTGCTGGAGCCGCGGCAACGTGCGGTCGGCTGTCTTAACCATCTGCCGGGTTGGCGGCGCGTCTACGGAGACGCGCGCGCCGTTATCTACGTTCGCACCGTGCGACAGGCCGGCCAGCCGTCGCCGTGAGCATCGACGCCCGCCTAACCTCCGCCTAAGGCGTCGATTTCGGCGTCTTCCGGGAAGCGTCCCAGCTGTTTCTTCGAAAAAGCGAGCTTTCCGTCGACGGTGACCTCGAACACGCCGGCGACACCCTTAACCAGCTCGACCTCAGCGCCGTACTTTTCTTCGAGTCGCGCCCTCGCACGGAGGGCTCTGGGTAAGTAGTTTCAAGGTACGCAGTATTCGATCCTGACCTTCATCGCGTGAGCCTCCTCGCAGAAACCAACGTGGCAATCTACCATACCCGACCGAGACCCGCCATTATTCCGGCTCGATAGGTCTCCAACACATAACGATGTCCGCTCGGCACGCCTGGCAATGATCACCGGTAGACGAACCGAGCCTGGGCCTTGGCGCCCGCGCCGATGAGATGTTCCATCTAAGCGCCGACGAGATCGAGGCGGTGCGGCTCAGCCTACGGGTCGCGTTCTGGGCGATGCTGTGGAGCATGCCGTTTGGTCTCGCCGCCGCGCTGGTGCTGGCGCGCGGGCGATTCTGGGGCAAGAGCCTGCTCGACGGCGCCATCCACCTGCCGCTGGTTATGCCGCCGGTCGTCACCGGCTATCTGCTACTGTTGTTGTTCGGTCACAACGGCCCGCTCGGCCGCTTCTTCGCCGCATTCGGCATCGTCTTTGCCTTTCGCTGGACCGGCGCGGCCCTGGCAGCGGCGGTGACGGCGTTTCCGCTGATGGTGCGGGCGATGCGGCTGTCACTCGAAGCAATCGACCGCCGCCTCGAAGAAGCGGCCGGGACCCTCGGCGCCCGGCGCATCTTTGTTTTTCTGCTGGTGACATTGCCGCTGATGATGCCGGGGATCGTCGCCGGCATGGTGCTGTCCTTTGCCCGCAGCCTTGGCGAGTTCGGCGCGACGATCACCTTTGTCTCCAACATTCCGGGCGAAACGCAGACCGTGCCCTTGGCGATCTACGCCCTGACCCAGACCCCCGGCGGCGATCCTGCGGCGCTGCGCCTGACTGCCATCTCGGTCACGCTGGCGATGCTGGCGCTGCTGGCCTCCGAGATTCTGGCGCGGCAAATCGGCCGCCGCCTTGCAGGAGACTGAGCTGGTGCTTGAGGTCGATATCGAGCACCGGCTCGGCGCCTTTGCGCTCGACATCCATTTTGCGAGCGGGCGCGGCCTGACCGCCCTGTTCGGCCGTTCAGGGGCGGGCAAGACCTCGATCGTTAACGCCATCGCCGGGCTGATCCGGCCACAACGCGGCCGCATCGCCGTTGACGAAGCGGTATTGCTCGACACTGAACGCGGGATCATCACCCCCGCCCATCGCCGCCGGATCGGTTACGTGTTCCAGGAAGGCCGGCTATTTCCGCATCTGACGGTGCGCCAGAACCTGTTGTTCGGCCGCTGGTTCGCGCCGCGCGGGGAAGCGGCGGTTGGGATCGACGACGTCGTCGATCTGTTGGGGATCGGGCCTTTGCTGATGCGCCGCCCCGGCCGGCTGTCGGGCGGCGAAAAACAGCGAGTGGCGATCGGCCGCGCGCTGTTGGCGAACCCGCGCCTGTTGCTGATGGACGAGCCGCTGGCCTCGCTCGATGCCGCGCGTAAGGACGAAATCCTTCCCTATCTCGAACGCCTGCGCGACGGCGCGATGGTGCCGATCGTCTATGTCAGCCACGCCGCCGCGGAAGTTGCCCGACTCGCCACGACGATCGTGTTGATCGCTGAGGGAAGCGTGCGGGCGGTCGGGCCCGTGGCCGAGGTGATGGGTCGGGCCGGCCTTTATCCTTTGGCCGGCGGCTTCGAGGCTGGGGCGGTGCTCGCGGTCACGGTCGCGGCGCACGACACGCGCTGGGGACTGACCGAACTGGCCGGCGGCTTCGGACGGCTGACGGTGCCGCGGCTCGATCTCCCGGTCGGGGTCCCGTTGCGGGTGCGCATCCGCGCCCGAGACGTGATCCTGGCGCTCGCCCGGCCCGCCGGGATCAGTGCGCTCAACGTACTGGCCTGCGAGGTCGAAGTACTGGTTCCGATTGGCGAGGGGGCGCTCGAAGTCCAGCTTCGCCTGGGGCCCGAACGATTGCTGGCGCGGGTCACGCGGCGTTCGGGCGAGGCGCTCGGCCTCGAACCGGGACGACAGGTCTTCGCTCTGATCAAGACCGTGGCGATCGACCGGCGCAACTTCGACCGCGACGGCGACACCACCGATTTCGATCAGGAAGTCGAAGTCTTCGACGGCTGAATCCGGCTGTGCGCAACGCCAACGGGTCGATACCGGCGCCGATCTCGCGGTCGAGGCTGCCAGGAGTTGCATTCGAGCTCCGTTTGGCACGAATCCTGATAGACTGAATTGGAGCGACCCCGCGGCGTGTCGCAACCACTTTCGCCGGCCTTACCTAGAAAAGGCTAACTGTTAACGAGGAAACGACATGCTTCCCACCCCGGGTTTTCATCATATTCACCTGAACTCGGTCGATCCCGACAAGGCGATCGGCTTCTACACTCGCCACTTTCCGACGACCGCGAAGGGCAGCTGGGGCGGGTTTCCTGCGCTCAAATCGCCAAACGACGTCTTGGTGCTGTTCACCAAGGTCGACGAGCCACCGGCGATGGAGCCGCAGAGCGCGATTTGGCATTTCGGCTGGCACGTCACCGACGCACGCCACAGCCTCGAAACCTACAAGGACCGGCCGGAGGTCGAGCTTTTGCCGCTCTACACCACCGATGAAGGCGGTTCGGTGCTGATATCAAGCGACACCTGGCCGAGCATTGGCAATGTGCTTGGCCTGACCAAGTCGCAGATCGCCGAGTCCAAGGCGAAAGGCGTTAAGCCGGCGGGTGGCGGCGGGTTCTCGTATATGCGCGGCCCTGACCACGCCTTAGTCGAATATGCCGGCAACCATCCGACCGAGCGCTTCAACCACGTGCATCTGTACCAGGAAGACCCGATCGGCGCGCTCGAATGGTATCAGAAGCACCTGAACGCGCCGCTGCGGCCGGGCTACGCCCCGACACCGGCGAGCGAGACCGGCGGCAAGGTCGTGCGCGGACCCGACCGCACCTGGCCGGCGCTGAACCGCGAAGGGATGTTCCGCTCACCGCGCGCCGGCGTCGAGTTCGGCGACGTATCGATGATGTGGTACGCGAACCAGGGCGACCGGCCACTGGTTAGCTCCCGCGGCCAACTACAGGACCATATCGCACTGAGCGTCGCCGATCTCGACGCCTGGGCCGACAAGCTCAGGAGTGAAGGCGTCACCTTTCTCGAACAGCCCTGCCAGCTTGCGGACACCCGCGCGCTGATGATCGAAGGCCCCAGCCGCGAAGCCATCGAGCTGGTCGAGGTCAGGTGATTGTGACCGTGCTGACGAAAAGCGTCATTCCCGACGGCGAGGTGTCAGCCTCGCCGGACTTGGCCTAATCCGCCGCCGCAATCTTATGCAAGCCCTGCTGATCTCATATCAGGGGGGCGCTTTTTTTCCGTCGAGATCGGCGGCGGCTGATCTGGATCAATGTGTTTCGCCTTATTAAAAAGATTATTTGCGTTCGAAGCGGGGGCGAGGGACGCGATGCCAGAGACTGCGAGAGGCGCGTTCACGTTAAACTCCCATCGGATAACATTTCGAATAATATTATCGTCCTGCATCTCGGCCGCAGTTTTCGGATTGGCGCTCCTCGGCAATGCCTCTAGCGCGGGAGCAACGGTCTACGATCTCGAGGCCCAGTGGAGCAACGCGAATAACCCCAACGGACCATGGACCTACCGCCAAGATTCATCAGCGCTTCCGCTTGTGGCCGATTGGACGCCGATCAGCGATGCCGACGGTGGATACAATCCTCCGTCGGGCCATATCGCACAGCCAGCCTGGGCTCCGTCGAATGTCCCAGGCAACTTTCTGCCAGGATGGTTTAAGGCCGCCGTAGTTCCGGCCAACAACAATGGTGGAGCAGCCGATTCAGGTCTCGACTGGCAACCAGGCGATATCATCGTCCATACGACGGATCCCGCTAACGGAAATGGGGAGGGCCCGGCGAACGTACTCTTTACGAGCCCCTTCGCCAGCCCAGTGACCATTTCCGGAGATGTCTGGTCTGCGCGAACCAGCCTTGGTCGCGCTAATGACTGGTCTTTGCTCGTCAACGGAGTTGCAAAAGCTTCGGGCCTATTAACCGGTACAACTGCCACCGACAGAACAAACCCTGAGAAATTTTCAGTGCCGGGAGTGACGCTCAAGCAGAATGACACTGTCGAATTGGTTTTCCGCGAGGTATCCACATCAGATTTCGGCGATTACGTCGGGGTGAACCTGACGATCAATACAGCCGGGACGGTCACGGGTGACCCGCATTTCACCACTTACGATGGCCGCCACTACAACATGCAGGCGGTCGGTGATTTCGAGCTGACCCGATCAACTGTCAGGGGCGACTCGTTCGATGTCGATATTCGCACCCGGCCCTCGCAAAATCACGGGCTGCCGGTCTCCTTGATCTCGGAGGTCGGCGCCGAGCTGGGCGACCACCGCGTGACCTTCGATGTCGACCGCGCCAAGGCCGGAGAAGGTTTTGTGTGGATCGATGGTCACCCGGCGTCGCTGAGCCTCGACAACCCCTTTGTCATTCCGGACGGCGGCTCGATCATCGAACTTTCGCCGACAAGCTACCGGGTGATCTGGAACACCGGCGAGATCCTCGACATCACCAACCACGGCTACTACCTCGATGTGGCCTCCTCGCTGTCGCCGGCAGACGGGCCGGGCTCGATCGAGGGGCTGCTCGGCAGCGCCAGCGGCCAGGACAGCGACTTTCGCTTGCCCGACGGCGCCATTCTCGATCCGCGGCTTTCGCCGAGCGATCTTGATGGCGTCTTCGCCGATGCCTGGCGTGTGACCGATGCGACCTCGCTGCTCGATTACGGACCGGGACAGACGGCAGCCACCTTCACCGACCGATCCTTCCCGTTCGCAGACGCAGAGCCGGCAAAGCCCGCGCTGACCAGAGCAGCGACCACGGCCGTCCCCGAGCCAGGCGCCCTCACCCTCCTTGGCGTCGGCCTCGCCGCTTTCGGCCTAATCCGCCGCCGCGCGCCCAAGCCGAGCTGAGCAAATTTTGTTGCTGAAACGCCCTCGCTTCTAAGCTAGGATCCGTCGATCGACATGGTAGCTATAATCCGCCCAAAGTGAAAAGAGGTACTAAAGGGGTTGACGCAAGCGCTCGGGCGAGTTAGCAAGTGAAGATCGTGGTGATTTGAGCCGACCGGCTTGCGGCCACGTTAAAAAAGCGCTAAAAGGTCGGGAGTTCTGAAAGGAGCCCTGGCCCGCGCGGGACCGGGGCTTTTTGTTGCCCGGAATCGGTGCGGCCTCGGAATGGAGAGACTTGCCGATGACCAAACCCGTCCTACCCCCCGACCTTGCCGCCACCGTCGCGCCGGCCACGATCCTGGTACGCGGCGGTGCCACCCGCAGCCCGCATGACGAGACCTGCGAAGCGCTGTTCATGACCTCGGGCTTTGTCTACGACGATGCCGCCGCGGCCGAAGCCGCCTTTGCCCAAGAGGGGTCGCGCTACGTCTATTCGCGCTACCGCAACCCGACTGTGGCGATGTTCGAGGAGCGCCTGCGCCTGCTCGAAGGGGCGGAGGCCTGTCGCGCCACCGCCAGCGGCATGGCGGCGGTGTTCGCCGCGCTACTGTGCCGGTTGCGCGCCGGCCAGAAGGTCGTGTCGAGCCGGGCCCTGTTCGGATCCTGCCACTACATCGTTTCGGAATTATTGCCGCGCTGGGGCGTCGAGACGGTGCTCGTCGACGGCCGCGATCTCGGCGCCTGGGAAGCGGCGCTGGCCGGCGGTGCAGCGCTCGCTTTTTGCGAAAGCCCGTCGAACCCGGCGATGGAGATTGTCGATCTCGCCGAGGTCGCGCGCCTGACCCACCGCGCCGGCGCACTCTTTGTCGTCGACAACGTCTTTGCCACGCCGCTGTTGCAAAAGCCGCTGGCGCTCGGCGCCGACGTCGCCGTCTATTCGGCAACCAAGCATATCGACGGGCAGGGGCGTTCTCTCGGCGGCGCGATCCTCGCCTCGGAAAAGTTCATCAAGGACGATCTCGGCCTGTTCTACCGGCATACCGGGCCGTCTTTGAGCCCATTCAACGCCTGGCTGCTGCTGAAGGGGCTGGAGACGTTGGAGCTGCGGGTCGATCGGCAATGTCGCACCGCCGCCGCTGTGGCCCGCGCGCTCGAAGCCCATCCGAAGATCACGCGCGTTCTCTATCCGGGACTGCCGAGCCACCCGCAATACGAACTTGCCCAGCGCCAGATGAAGCAGGGCGGCACCCTGGTATGCTTCGATGTTGTCGGCGGCAAAGAGGAATGCTTTCGGTTTCTCGATGCGTTGCGCCTCGTCGACATCTCGAATAATCTCGGCGATTCGAAAAGCCTCGTCACCCATCCGGCGACGACGACGCATTCGCGGCTCAAGCCCGAAGCGCGAGCCGATCTCGGTATCGGCAACTCGCTGGTGCGCTTCTCGGCCGGGCTCGAAGCCGAGGCGGACCTGCTCGACGACATCGAAACAGCGTTGCAACGCGTTTGACCGGGGAGGCTGCGGCCGCCCCAATCCCGCCGGGTCAGATATGAATGGCGCGTCCGTCGACCGCGAGGGCCGCTTCCTTCACCGCCTCGCTCAAGGTCGGGTGGGCGTGGCAGGTGCGGGCGATGTCCTCGGCCGAGGCGCCGAATTGAATCGCCAACGTTGCCTCTGCGATCAACGTGCCGGCGTCGGGACCGATGATGTGCACCCCCAAAACCCGGTCGGTCGTGCTGTCGGCGAGGAGCTTAACGAACCCCTCGGTATCCCCGTTGGTACGGGCGCGCGGCGTAGCGCTGAATGGGTATTTGCCAACGCGGTAACGGGTCCCCGCCGTCCTCAGTTCCTCCTCGGTGCTGCCGACCGAAGCGACTTCGGGCCAAGTGTAGACCACCGCCGGGATCGCATTGTAATCGATCGACGGTTTCTGCCCGGCAAGCCGCTCGGCCAGCGCTGCGCCCTCCTCCATGGCCTTGTGCGCCAACATCGGCCCGCGGACTACGTCACCGATCGCGTAGATCCCGGGCACGCTGGTGGCAAAGCCATCATCAACCAGAACCCGGCCTAGGGCGTCGCGCGCGACCCCGATAGTTTCGAGCTCCAACCCCTTGGTGTAAGGGTGTCGGCCAACCGCCACCAGCACCGCGTCAGCGGAAAGGCTCTCGCGTTCGGCGCCCTCGAGCTCGATGGTCACGCCGTCGCCCGCTTCGCGGACTTCGGCCACCTTAGCGCCGAGCTTGAATTGGATCCCTTGACGGGTCAGCACCCGCTGCAACGCGGTGGCGAGCTCCTGGTCCATGTTCGCGACGATCCGGTCGAGCAGCTCGACCACCGTCACTTTGGCCCCAAGCCGCTGCCACACAGAGCCCAATTCGAGGCCGATATAGCCGCCCCCAATGACGACGAGCCGGTTTGGCACGTGGTCGAGCGCCAAGGCCGCGGTCGAAGAAAGAATGCGTTGCTCGTCGATCGAGACACCCGGCAGCGGCGCGCTTTCCGAGCCGGTGGCGATGACGATCGAGCCGGCTTCAACCTCGTGCTCGGCGCCATCGGCGCCGACGACGGCAACTTTCCCAGGCGCGGCGATGCGGCCGAAACCTTTGAGCCAGTCGACCTTGTTCTTGCGGAACAGGAACTCGACGCCACGGGTCAGGGTGGTTACGACCCGGTGCTTGCGCGCCATCATCGCGCCGAGGTCGAGCTCGACTTCGCCGACTTTGATCCCGTGCTCGGCGAGCGCGTGCCGGGCTTCGGCGAATTTCTCCGAGGATTGCAGCAATGCCTTAGACGGGATGCAGCCGATGTTGAGGCAGGTCCCGCCGAGGCTGTCGCGGCCCTCGACGCACGCCGTCTGCAGCCCAAGCTGCGCTGCCCGGATCGCCGCGACATAGCCGCCCGGCCCGGCCCCGATGATGACGACGTCGTAGCGATCGGGCATGACCGTTAGACTGGCCGACGACCCTCAATGTGCGATCAGAACCGGGACCGCCGCCGCCGTTTCCAGCACGTGCCGAGTAAAGCCGCCGAACATCCATTGGCGCAACCGGCTGTGCCCGTACCCTCCCATCACCAGCAAGGCCTGGTGCTCGGCCGCGGCGGCAAGCATGGTATCGGCCGGGCTGCGCCCATCGGGCTGTAGTCGGTCGGCCGAGACTTCTATCCCCCGCCAGCGCAAACTGGCCATTAGCCGGCTTCCCTCCTCACTCGGCGAGTCCTCTTCTTCCGAGACGGTCAGGATCAGGACCTGTTTCGCCAACGCTATAAATGGCAACGCTGCGGTCACCGCATGGGCGGCCTCGCGCGTCGCTTTCCAGGCGATGACAATGGTCTCGGGCACGCTGGTCATCGGCGTAGCGGTCGGGATCAGTATCGGGCGGCCGGTTTCGAGCAACGCGGCCTCGACCGTCTCCGGAGCAAGGCCGTCACCGTCGGCAGAGCGTCCGATGACCATCAGATCGGCCGCGCGGCCGTGCTCGGAAACCCAATAGGTTTCGGTGCCGATTTGCCGCGTCCACTGTGCCGAGGGGCCCGAGGGGCCGGGTGGGGTATCAACCATCGCCAGCCCTTCACTGGCGCAGAACTGCTCGAACATTTGTCTCGCCCGCGCCTCGAGACGGTCTGCCCCCTCGTCGAGGCTCTCGACCAGGCTGCCGGTCATTGCCGCACCGCTGGCGTCCGACGCCAGGCCGATCGCCACCGCCGCCGCGTCGAGGCGAACATGGAGAAAATCGAGATGGGCAGCGAACCGGCGCGCGACCGCAAGGGCCGCGGCAAATACCGCAGCATCCTTATCAGTTCCGGTTGCGGGAACGAGAATGGTCTTGATCATCGGAGCTCCTTTGGCGCACCCCAGCCGCCAGAGTGAGATTACCGCAAATCCGCGGTCCGGCGACATGGGATCGCCTGCGCTGCCGCGTCGGGTCAGCGGTGCGAAGGGGGTAAGGGGTTATGAGCGAGCTGTCCGGCGCCGCGATCCTGCTGCTGATCCTGCTCGGCGGCAGCGCACTCGGCGTATTCGCGCGGCGGTTTCTGTCCGAGCGTCATCGCAGCCCGGAGACGAACGATCTAATCCGGTTGGTGGTTACCATGCTGGTGACCTTTGCCGCCTTGGTGCTGGGATTGCTGACCAGCTCGGTCAAGGCGTCGTTCGACGCCGTCGACACTGATATGCGTGGCGTCGCCATCCAGCTGATTCAGCTCGACCGCTCGCTGCGCATCTATGGCAGCGAAACCATGCCGGCGCGCAATCTGCTGCGCAGCTACACCGCTGCGAAGATCGCGGCTACTTGGGCCGATGAGCCGGCGCCGCCAGGGGATTATTACCCCAAAAATCCGCCACGCAGCCCAAGTGGCGAGGGAATTGAAAACACCGATTTGGGGCAACTGCTGACAGAACTCGAAACCGACCTGCGTGACCTTCACCCGCTGGATCCGATGCACCGGCAGCTTTCCTTGACCATTCTCAACCAGTTCGAGCTGTTGATGCGCATGCGCTGGAAAGTGATCGAGGAGTCTCACAACTCGATCTCAATCCCCTTCTACGGCGTGCTCACCTTTTGGCTTGTGATCGTGTTCGCCAGCTTCGGATTGAGCGCGCCGCGGAATCTGCTGTCCTACGTCACGATCATGCTGGGAGCGCTGTCGATCGCCTCGGTGATTTTTGTGATCTTGGATCTCGACACGCCGTTCAGCGGGTTGTTCATGGTCTCGAGCCAACCGATGCGCGACGCCTTGGCGCAGCTCAGCCGATAAAGACGCGACCGGCTAGACAAGACTAAGATCCGCAGTAGAGATCAGCCCGGCGGAGACGCTCATGCCTAAATTCCCGACCCTCGACGACATCGATGTGCGCGGCAAGCGCGTATTGTTGCGGGCCGACCTGAACGTCCCGGTCAAGGACGGCAGGGTCACCGATGCGACCCGCATCGAGCGCCTCGCGCCGACGATCGAGGCACTGCTCGGCAAAGGTGCGGCGGTCGTCGTAATGTCGCATTTCGACCGGCCTAAGGGACGGCCGGACCCGGCGCTGTCGCTGCGCCCGTTGATCGCGCCGCTGCGGCAGGCGCTCGGCGGCCGCGAGGTCGCGTTCGCCGCGGACTGCATCGGCGACCCGGCAACGCAGGTCGTGGCCGCACTTAGGCCAGGACAGGTGGCGCTCCTCGAGAATCTCCGCTTTCACCCTGGCGAGGAAGCCAACTCACCCGATTTTGCCCGGGCCCTTGCCGAACTCGGCGAGGTTTATGTCGACGACGCCTTCTCGGCGGCGCACCGCGCGCATGCCTCGATCGCAGCGCTCGCGCATTTGCTGCCGGCTGCCGCCGGCAAGCTGATGGAGGCTGAGCTCGATGCGCTGTCGGCAACACTCGAACACCCGGTGCGGCCGGTTCTGGCGCTGATCGGCGGCGCCAAGGTCTCGACCAAGCTAGACCTGCTGCGCTTTCTGCTCAGCAAGGTCGATGTGCTGGCGATCGGCGGGGCAATGGCGAACACCCTGCTCTACGCCCAGGGCACAGCGGTCGGCCGCTCGCTGTGCGAGCGCGACATGGCGGAGAACGCCCGCCAAATCATCGCTCTCGCCGCCGAACGCAACTGCCGCGTCATTCTGCCTGAGGACGCCGTCGTTGCTCGCGAGCTCGTATCCGGAGCTGCTTGCCAGACCGTCGCGATCGACGGGGTCGCCGCTGACATGATGATCCTCGACATCGGCCCGGCGACGGTAGCACGCGTAGTCGCCGCACTCGACGAGAGTCGAACCCTCGTCTGGAACGGGCCGCTCGGTGCTTTCGAGACCCCGCCTTTCGACCGCGGCACGCTGGCGGTGGCGAAGAAGGTCGCCGAACTCACCCGAATGGGACGGCTGCGCAGCGTGGCCGGCGGCGGCGACACGGTAGCTGCTCTTGCCGCCGCGGGGGTGACCGATCAGCTGTCCTATGTCTCGACCGCAGGCGGCGCCTTCCTCGAATGGCTGGAGGGGCGGGAATTGCCAGGCGTTGCAGCATTGGTCGCCGCTGCTCGCCAAGATTGACGCTGCTCCGGCCGCCCGGCACATTCCGCGGAACCACAGGAGACGCCATATGCTGGCCTCGGAGGTCATGACCCGCAACATCGTGTCGATCGGGCGCGACGCGCCGATCCGCGACGCCGTCCGGCTGATGCTCGACAACAAGGTGAGCGGCCTGCCGGTGGTGGATGCCGGCGGCAAACTGATCGGAATCCTGACCGAAGGCGATCTGTTGCACCGCAGTGAGATCGCTACCGAAAAGCATCACTGGCGGTGGCTCGAATTCGTGCTGGGGCCCGGCCGAATGGCGAGCGAATACGTCAAAACCCATGGACGCGTCGTCGGCGAGTTGATGACCCGCGAGGTCGTGACCATCGGCGTCGGCACGCCGCTCGGGGATATCGTCGCCTTGATGGAGCATCACCACGTCAAACGTCTGCCGGTAATCGACGACGGTAAGCTCGCCGGCATCGTCAGCCGCGCCGATCTGCTGGCTGCGCTCGGAAAAGCGCTCGACGTGCAGGTAGTCCCAGCGGCGAGCGACGAGGACATCCGCGCGCGAATTCTGGCCGAATTGGAAAAGGTCGAGTGGGCGCCGCGGGACGGGTTGACGATCGCGGTCGCCGACGGCGTCGTCGAGCTGAGCGGGGTCGTCTTCGACGAGCACGAACGCGAGGCGCTCCGCGTCGCCGCCGAGAACATACCGGGGGTCAAGGGGATCTCGGATCACCTGGTCTGGGTCGAGCCCGTTTCCGGAACCGCCATCGAGGCTACCCAAGAAGCTCCACAGACGATCGCGCCGCGCACCCGCTGAACATCGAACTTTGAGAAGCGGAAGGGCGAGGTGGCGATATACCGCATCGGGATCGATGTCGGTGGAACCTTTACCGACCTCGTCGCAGTCGACGATCTCGGCAGGGCGACCCTAGAGAAGGTTCCCTCGACTCCCGACGATCCCTCGATCGGCGTGCTCGACGGGCTGGAGCTGCTGGCGCAACGCCTCGGTCGCGGGCGCGCAGCGCTGCTGGCCGAGACCGAACGCATCATCCACGGCACCACGGTTGCGACCAACGCTCTGTTGCAGCGCAATGGCGCGCGCGTCGGTCTGCTGACGACCGAGGGCCATCGCGATGTGATCGAGATGCGCGAGGGGCTCAAGGACGATCGCTACAATCTGCGTCTGCCGCCGCCCGAGCAGCTTGTTCCGCGCCGCCTGCGCCTAGGGGTGCGTGAGCGTCTACGAGGCGACGGCAGGGTCGAGACGCCACTCGATCAGGGTTCGCTCGACCAGGCCATCGCCGTGCTCAAGCGCGAACGGATCGAGGCGGTGGCCGTGTGCTATCTGCACGCTTGGCGCGATCCGAGCCATGAGCGCGCCACCCGCCAGACCGTCGAACGCGAGCTGCCGGGCGTTTATGTGTCGCTGTCCGCCGAGGTATTGCCACAGATCAAGGAATTCGAGCGAGTCTCGACGACCGTGGTCAACGCCTATGTCGGGCCAGTTCTATCGCGGTATCTGGAGCGGCTCGAGCGGCGCCTCGCCGAGGCCGGGTATCGCGGCCCGACTTTAATTATTCAGTCGCATGGCGGTGTCGCACCGATCGACGAAGCGGGCCGGCTGGCCGCGGGCGCGGTACTTTCCGGGCCGGCGGGCGGTGTCGCCGGCAGCGTCTATGCGGCGCGGCTGGTCGGCGCCGCCGATCTGATCCCATTCGACATGGGAGGGACCAGCACCGACATCTCCTTGATTGTCGCGGGGCGTCCGATCCTGTCGACCGGCCGCCGTGTCGCCGGCCAAGCGATCGCGCTGAACAGCCTCGACATCGCCAGCATCGGCGCCGGCGGCGGCTCAATCGCCCGGGTCGATAACGGCGGCATCCTGCATGTCGGCCCGCACAGCGCCGGCGCGGTTCCAGGACCGGCCTGTTATGGCAACGGCGGCGCCGAGGCGACGGTCACCGACGCCAATCTGGTGCTGGGCTTTCTCGACGAGGCGAGCTTTCTGGGCGGTCGGCGACGGCTCGATAGCGCTACGGCTGAGGCCGCGGTGGAGCGTATCGCCGCAGCGCTCGGCACCGGCCGGCTCGCCGCGGCACAGGGGATCCATCGCGTCGTCAACACGAATATGGCCGAGGGGGTTCGGCTGGTCTCGGTGCGCCGTGGCGTCGACCCCAGGCAATTCGCCCTGCTCGCCTTTGGCGGGGCCTCGGGGCTGCACGCGACCGATATCGCCCGCCAGCTCGACCTGACGCGGGTCATTGTGCCGAGGGTTGCGGCAGTGCTGTCGGCTTGGGGCATGCTCACCACCGATCTGCGCTTCGAAGTCGCGCGCACCCATATCGGCGATACCCGTGCGCTTGACGGGGCTGCGATCAAACGGCTCTTCGACGAGATGGAGGCCGAGGGGCTGACACGGCTGCGCGCTTCATTCGACGGGCCTGCGCGAGCCACGCGCTCGGTCGATATGCGCTACGGCGAGCAGGTGTTCGAGATCGCCGTGCCGCTCGACGATGTCGACTGGACCATCCCCGATCCGCTGGCACAGATCGTCGAGCGGTTTCACCGCCGCCACGAAGAGCTTTACACCTATTCCTCACCCGAGCAGGAGACGGTCCTCGTCAATGCTCGCGTCGCCGTCGCCGGCATCCTTTCGGCATTGCCGCAGGAGCCCTGTTTGCCCGAGGCGGCACTGGCGAGGCCTCTCTGCCAGCGGCGAATCTGGCTCGACGACTGGATCGTGGCGGCGGTCTGGGATTTCGACGCCTTAGCACCGGGGCAAGTTGTCGAAGGCCCCGCGATCATCGAATCCGCGATGACCACGGTGCTGTTACGTCCCGGCGAGCGCGCTACGGTCACCCCACTGGGTTGGATCGACATCGCCCTCTCACCGCGCCACTGAGATCGATGAGGAGACTTGATCCGCCGTGGGAGCCAGTAGACGGTCGCAGCCGGATCGGCTATCTGCTGACCAGACGCTTCATTCACCACGGTGGACGATCGGGGCATGGCAATAGCCGCGATTCACGCGCTATCACGTTGAACAGGAGAAAAAGCGATGATCTATCTCTATTTCTGGCCGACAGGTAATGGCAAGAAGACCGTCATTTTGCTCGAGGAGTTGGGAACCCCCTACACGATCAAGCCGATTAATATTGGCCGCGGGGACCAGCTCACCCCCGAATTCCTGAAAATATCTCCCAACGGCCGGATGCCGGCGATCGTCGACGACGAGCCGATGGGCGGCGGCGCTCCGATTTCGATCTTCGAATCTGGGGCAATCATGACCTACATCGCTGAGAAAGAGGGGCGGTTTCTTCCGTCGGATCCGCGCGGCAAATACGATGTTTCGCAGTGGGTCAGCTGGCAACTCGGCAATCAGGGCCCTAAGCTCGGCGAGCAAGGCCATTTCCGGCGGGCGCTCGAGAGCGGCAACAACGGCGACCTTTCCTACGCCATTCGCCGCTTTGACAATGAGACACACCGCATCTATGGGGTCATGAACCTCGGATTGTTCAACAAGCGGTATCTCGCGGCCGGCGAATACACGATCGCCGATATGATCTGCTACCCGTGGGCATCGAGCTGGGCGACCCGCAAGATCGACATCGACGAATTTCCGAACGTGAAGCGCTGGCTCGAAGAAATCGGCGAGCGGCCGGCCGTCAAAAAAGCGATGGCTATGGGGCCGGAGTTCCGCGAGGACCCGGCGTCGATCAGCCCGGCGGAGCAGCTCCGTCGCAGACAACTGGTGGCGGACCAGCGGGCGCAATCGATCCCCGCTGAGTGGATGCAAGCTGCGCAAGGATAGTTTTCGGTCCCCGAGCTAGAGGTGCGGGTGACGGCCGCTTAGGCGCCGATCGCCCGCGCTCGGCGGTATTGTTAAATCCGCGGACGATTGTAGGGCGGAAATAATTCGTCGGGGTCGTTGACCCATACGAACGGTATGCCGTGTTGATCGGCGCAATCAACAGCGTGCCGAAACTCTGTCTCGATCGTCGTATCGAGCCTACTTTGGTCGATGACCATTCCGGCTGACTCGCTTGAGGGAAAGCGCCAGCTTCCCACAATGCGATTTGGGTCGGTCGGGCTTTGGTCGACTTTGAATTCGATGTACCGCGCGCCGCCGGCCTCTTCCTTGCCTTCGATAATCGCAACCACTGGCCACTCCTGGGTACTAACGGCTGCAATCGAAGCGCGTCACTGCAACCTGGCTGATTTTTAGTTGCCGTACCGACCGGAGACAAGATCGCGCGAGCGCGCCTCTACCCCTCACCGAAGCGCGGCGTTCGAAGACGCCGCTTAGCCTTTGCCGCGCTGTCCTTCCCACCAGATGGCTCCCGAGGGTAGGCTTGTGCCCGGCGACAAGGCCGACGAGAGGGACGAGATGAAGCGAAGCACGGAGCGGATCCTTACAACCCATGTCGGCAGCCTGCCGCGGCCGCCGGATCTGCTCGATATGATTCAGGCGAAAGAACGAGGCGGCCCGCTCGATGCCGAGGCCTACGCGAACCGAGTCGCGACCGCAGTCAGGGAGGTCGTGCAGAGGCAGGCCGACAGCGGCATCGACATCGTCGCTGATGGCGAGATGGGCCGGTTCGGGTTCATCCCATACGTCAACGAGCGCCTCGCCGGGATCGAGCCGCGCAAGAACTCGGGCGGCGAGGGCACTTGGGCGCGCTCGCGCGAGTACTTGGCGTTTCCCGAATACTACAGCTGGGCCGCGCAGATGCCGGGGACGGCGGGGAGGGCGCCGCCAACGCGATGGGTGTGCACCGGCCCGATCGCCTACAAGGGACACGACGCATTAAAGCGCGATATCGATACCCTGAAGGCCGCGCTCGCCGGAATCGCCTACGAGGAAGCCTTCATGCCGGCGGTGTCGCCGGCCCAACTCGCCGGCTGGAACACGAACGAATTCTACCAGACCGACGAGGAGTTCCGAGTGGCAGTGGCCGACGCGCTCAACGACGAATACAAGGCGATCGTCGACGCCGGCCTCGTCTTGCAGATCGATGATCCGCAATTGGCGAGCCACTATACGACGCACCCCGAGCTCGACATCGCCGAATGCCGCCGCTGGGCGAACGCGACGGTCGAGTTGCTGAACCATGCTTTGCGGGGCATTCCGCCCGAGTGCGTGCGCTATCACACCTGCTATGGCATCAATATCGGCCCGCGCGTGCACGAGCTCGAACTGAAGCATATTGCCGACGTCATGCTGCGCATCGATGCCGGCGCCTATTCGTTCGAAGCGGCCAACCCGCGTCACGAGCACGAATGGCAGGTCTGGGAAACGGTCAAGTTGCCGGAGGGCAAGGTATTGATCCCCGGCATCGTCACCCATTCCTCCAACCTTGTCGAACATCCGGAGGCGGTCGCTCAGCGGATCGCGCGGTTCGCCGGCGTCGTCGGCCGCGAAAACGTCATTGCCGGCGCCGATTGCGGCTTCGCCAGTTTTTCGACTTCTTGCGAGGTCCATCCGAGCGTCGTCTGGACCAAGCTGACGGCATTGGCGGAAGGAGCGCGCCTGGCCACGAAGGAATTGTGGGGCAAGGCCTGACCAGCCAAGGTGGCGCCGTCCTTTGCGAACGGCTAATCCGCGATGCTGGAAAGCGGGCGGGCGACGCTTTCCAGGGGTCGGCGCTCGGCCTTGACGCCGATTGCGAATTCCGTGATCGCGGCCGCGATCATCAGGCCTGCGCCGAAGAGGTAGCCGGCAAAGACCGCGCCGCGCTCGCCGGTGCCGATCAAGATGCCGAACAGCCAGGGCGAGACCACGCCGCCGGTCGCGGTGCCGAGCGCGTAGAACAGAGCAATTGCGAGTGCCCGCGCTTCGAGCGGAAAACTCTCGCTGACCGTCAGATAGGCGGAACTCGCCGCAGCTGAGGCGAAAAAGAAGATGACGGTCCAAGAGGCAGTAAGCTGCACCGCGTCGAGCAGCCCTTCGCGGAACAGCTAGCCGACGATCGCCAGCAATATCCCCGAGAGTGCATAGGTGGCGCCGATCATCGGCTTGCGGCCGAGCGTGTCGAACAACGGACCGAGCAACAATGGTCCGAGAAAATTGCCGAGCGCAAAAGGCAGGATATACCAGCCGACCGAGGCCGACGGGATCGCGTAGAAGCGGGTCAGCACCAGCGCGTAGGAAAAGAAAATCGCGTTGTAGAAGAACGCCTGAGCGGTCATCAGCATCAGACCCAGGAACGCGCGCTGCGGATAGTCGCGCAGGATCGCCAGCACCATGCGCGCGACCGGCGTGCGCCGGGACACGGCAAGCCGGATCCGTCCGCTGGCCGGGGTCGGCCCCGCCGCACCGGCCCCAACCCGGCGCTCGATCGCGCCGATCACCGCCTCGGCCTCGCCAAGCCGGTCGTGGAGCATCAGCCAGCGCGGACTTTCCGGAAGGTAGCTGCGCAAGAAGCAGGATACCGAGGCCGAGTACCGCGCCGATCCCGAACGCGGCGCGCCAGCCCATATCCGGGCGGCAGCCGGCCGGGCTGCAGGAAGGCGACTGCGCCGGCCGCGCCGAGTGCGGCGCCCAGCCAGAAGCTGCCGTTGATCGCCAGATCGGTGCGCCCGCGGTACCGCGCCGGCACCAGTTCCTGGATCGCCGAGTTGATCGCCGCATACTCGCCGCCGATGCCGGCGCCGGTCACAAATCGGAACAGCGCGAAGCTCGCGAAATTCCACGAGCAGGCGGTGGCGGCGGTCGCGGTCAAATAGAGCCCCAAGGTGACAAAGAACAATTTGCGGCGGCCGAACCGGTCGGTCAGATAGCCGAACAGCAGCGCGCCCAACACGGCCCCGGCGAGATAGGCGCTGCCGACGGCGCCGATTTCGGCGGCCGAGAAACGCAGCACCGGGCTTTCCTGCAGGGCGCCGGCGATCGAGCCGGCCACCGTTACCTCGAGCCCGTCGAGGATCCAGGTGACGCCCAATGCCACGACGACCAGGGTATGAAACCGAGTCCACGGCAGACGGTCGAGCCGCGCCGGAATGTCGGTTTCGATGATCGATGCAGCGTTCACCATAGAGGGATAACGCTCCGGGCGGGGAATCTGCCATGGTCGCGGCCGCCCAATGCCAATCGGGCGGCGGGACCAAGCCTTGCAGGGATGATCGCATGAAATCCTATCTATTGGCGGCAGTGCTGGTTTGTCTCTCCACGGTTGCGGGGCGGGCGGAACAGGTTGGCAGCTTCAGCAACGACTGGACCGGCAACGGCATGGTTGTCGAGGCCTTCGCCGATCCGCAGATCGCCGGCGTCACCTGCCATGTCGTCCATTTCGACCGCAGCGTGCTTGACCGGCTGACCAAGGGGAACTGGTTCGAGAACCCGTCGAACAGCGCGATTTCCTGCAGTCAAACCGGGCCGATTACTATCGGCAAGATCGCCCTCGGCCCCAAGGGCGAGGAAATTTTCTCGCAGCGGATGAGTCTGTTCTTCAAGTCGATCGCGGTGCGCCGGATCTACGACCAGAAGAACGACACCTTGATCTATGTCGCCTACAGCCGGCAGATCAAGGACGCCAGCGCCAAGATGGGCTTGGCGACCGTCTCGCTTTACAACACCCACCCCAACTGGACCATCGCCAAGCCGTGACCCCCTCGCCGTCAATTCCCGTTCAACCGGGAAGATAACTGGGAATTTCCCCGTCTCGCCCTGAAAACGGCCGATCGGCCCCAAAACACATCAAGTAAATCAAGCTCCTGAGGGTGAATTCCCGTGATGGCATAATCGGGAATTTTTTAGGTCGAACCGGGAATTATTTTGCCCGAACCGGGAATGACGGGAATTACCGTGGCGGTGACCAGAAGGCGCCGCCTGCCGCAGGGCTGCCGATAAATCTCGTGTCGCACTCGATCCGATGCCTCCTCTTGCGACCGCTCGTCAGCATAACGCCGGATTGTGGCGGAAGGCCGTTGGTCCGCGCGCGGCGGCTGTGCGAGCACGGCCTATTTCGTGGAGGCCGGTTGGAGCCGGGTCGCACTGCCTGTGGCGAGCGGCCACACGTAGCGATCAAACACCAGACCCACCACTTCCATTTGGCCGTCGGCGGCCAAGCCGAACCGTTCGGCAACGCGCCGCGAGCGGCCGTTTTGCGGAAGAATGGCCGAGATCGCGTAAGGCAGCCGCAACACGTTGCGCGCGTAATCCCGGACGCACCCCACTGCCTCGGTCGCGAAACCCTGGCCCCAGACGGCCGGATCGAACGTGTAACTGAGCTCACACTCGAATGTCAGGGCACCCCCAGCGGGCGCCCGTGCGCGCCCGAACCATCCTTTGCGAACCCCGTGCTCGGGTGCCACCGAACTCGACAACGAGGTCGGTCAAGCCGCAGCGCCCGATCAGCGCTCCATCTTCCTTGCGCAGGACCGCGAGACAGCCAAGTGCCAGCTGCTGATAGCCCTCCAGCGTGGACTGCAGCCACGCGGCGGACTCTTCGGGCGAGCGCGGCCGGCCTCCGGAATAAAGATATTGCGTGACTTCGGGGAGCGCATGGATGCGCGTGAAGAACTCCAGATCGTCCGGCGAGATCCGCCGCAGCACGAGGCGAGCCGACTCCAGCCGGTCGGTGCCGCGCGTCAGGGTCATTTAAGCTCGAAACCCCTGCTGTCGTCACCCCCCTCGGTCCCGACAAGCTGCGCACCCTGAAGGACCCTGCCAACTACCTCGGCGCCGCACCCGCGATGGTCGACCACTTTCTCGCCCGGCGGTGGGTTTTGCTGGTCAGTAGGAAACTATTAACGCGGTGGCGTGCTGCGCTTAATCAATACTCACGACCGCGCGTTCTAGGTTGGCGCCGGCGAACCGTGCGACCCCAACCGAGCCCAAGCAGCCCAATGCTTCCGGCAAGCATTGCAACAGAGGGCGGTTCGGGCACGGGCGCCGGGCTGCCCAGCACGGGTTTGGGACCGGTCCACGCGCCGGCATTATCGACACCCGAAAAGCATTGGATCGTAGCCATATAGCCGTTCGCTCCGGTAGTGTTGTCGCCGCATTGACTCGGCGTAAGCGAAAATGTCTGGAGTCCTGGCCCGCTCGAAAGGTTGCCGATGTCTATCTCCCACGGGCCGACCAAAGCACCGGAGCTATCCAACGTGATTTGGAATGAGAAGGACGAGGTGTTCAGCTTGGTCAGCGTCTGATTTCCATCCGTAAACGAAAAGGCTGTAATCAAACTGGTGATGTCGTCGGGCGCAGAGGTCGGCAGGGGAACCAGAGCTTGGTTAAACTGAAAGTCCCCGCTGATATTGATCACCGAAGACGGCGGTGAGCCGCTTGTGACTGCGAAGGGCATGCCGACATAGTTGTATTGGACGATACCGGCGGCGACTGGCTGGCTGGAAAGCCAAAGCAAGCCGCAGGCAAGAACAACCAGGGACCGGAAGCGCATAGCCAGCTCTCCATTGCGGTCGAACCGCCCACTACTGGACACGACGCGGTCTGACTCGAGAACGCGATCATATCGCATCATGGTTAAATTTTAAAGACTCCCGCATATCGCTCGGATTGGGCGATCGATCTTGGTCGCGTGTTCTACGGGCGCGGCGCCATTTGGCCGAATGCCAAAGATCGAGCGCCGCTGGGGAATGGGGGAGTGGACAGCATGCAGAAGGGATTTTTGGCCGCGGTGATGGTTATCGCCGCTGTTTCACTGTGCTTCGGGGCGCGCGCCGGCACCTTCGATTTCGGCTTCACCGGTCCCGGCGTCAGCGGGTCGATCGACCTAACTTACGGCGCGGGTCGGGCTTGGCCATTCCCGGCATCCTGCCCGCCCAAGGGGATGACATGGAATGGGCCTCGCGCGGCAGCGTAACCGGCGATAAGGTTAAAGGTCCAGAGACAGAGAGGACCGACATCATGGCATCCATCACGGCGCCCGCCGGCTTAGGGAAAGGTCTGCAGTACCGGATCGTCTTCGCAACCGATGGTCAAACAATGCTCTCCACGCAGACCACGGATACTACGACCAGTTTATCCAGGCGGAAGCCGCCAAAGCCGGATTGGACAAAAACCTGGGCATACCGGTCTCGTGGCTGGCGATGATCTCCTCGATGGATGGCACTAAGCTGGCAGACCGTCTGCCGATCGACAATGTTCCGCTCTATACCTTGTCAGCCGTCGAAGTGGCGACGGGCGGCAGCCCCATATTGGAAAACCTGCTCAACCCGATCAATCAATCGCCGACCACATCAGGCATAACCGGTGCAGTTTGGACCGGAGGCATGGGTTATCCGTTGGGCTACCAGTACCACGTACAAGATGGAGCTATCTATATAGACAATTATCAGCAGTATTGCCAGATGTCGTACGAGCTGATGCGCCTGTTTGCGTTTTCCGAGGTCTTTACAGTTTAAAGTAAAGCGCAACGGCGCTTTAGGGGTCCCGACCCGAATCGACTTCTGCTACGGATCGTATGGATGGCTGGCTCGCCGAACAGCGGCGTGGAAACCTCTCGGTCGCGAGGCCGAGACCCCAACCTTGGCAACTTCCCCGCCATCCAATGTCGCCGTCGCCCCTGTCGTCTTGATCATCGCTTCGCCAACGCCTCACGGCCGCCCGCGCCTCGTAACCGCCTCGGGCGGGGCCGCTAGCCCGGATTTCTCATGGGGATAGGTGCACCGGGGCTCCATTTATGAGAAAATCGCGTTGGCTCAGCGGTTTGTCTCAGGATCAGGGGGGGTCCCGATGCCGACAGAGTGTAGCGCGGCGCTATTCGAATTTGCGCGCGCGGCAAGCTGCGGCCGGCTGGCCGTGGTGCCGGTGATTTTCTGATTTTCTCGCGAAACACTTTTTGGCATCCGGCCGTTAACAACGGCTTTCTGACCTACGACAATTTGTTCTGGCCCGGCGGGTCGCCGCAGACAGCCACCGACTACCCGATCGGTGGCGGGTTCTTGGACATCTACAGGCTGCTGTTCGATATCGGCGGCGGCGGCCGGGTCGTGAACTTCTGGAGCAACGGCGATCTCGGCAGCGGCGTCGATTACGGCGTAGCCGTCGCGACCTCGGCGCCATCACTCGATTACGTCAGTGGCGGCGTGACGGTTCCGGAGCCCGGCTCGCTGGCCCTGCTCGGGGCCGGCATCGCCCTCTTCGGCGCGATTCGCCGCCGCACAGCCCGGGGAACCTCTCTATAAAAATCAGGTGACGGGCGAATGGAACCCGGCCCGCCGAGACGCGCCCCGAACTTCACTGAAGAGTTGCATATGGGGCTTATGGAAAATCGCTTAACGTGTCTTCTAGAAACCCAGCTAATGGCCTTTTTCAGAGTTTCAGTCGCTGAGAGCCGGATTAATTTTACCCATGTCTTCGGGAAACAGCGAGCCGCGCTTTCGGACTTGAGCAAGCTCGGTTTTAAATACAACGCCTAGGAACGAATAGAGAGGCCACAATCGGTGTTCACCAACGGTTTTTTTGCTCATAACTGCATGAACGTCTGCGGTTGCCATAATTTGGGCGGCAAGCTCGAAGTCCTCGACCGCACAAATAGTATACGGATAGATGTCCACGATAGTAGGATCGACTTGCTCCTCTGCAATCTTTCGTCGCGCCATTTTATCGATAGCGGATAATATCCTATCGCCGAACGCAAACCACTCTTCAAGCGTCACTATAACCGGATAAAGTGGCATTCCCTGTCTTGGTCGCCAATGTACATATCGGCCATTTAACGCATCATTCAGTGTCTTATAAATCTGGACAATAAATCCGGCCATTTTTTCCAGATCGTCGTTTAGCACGGCCGTTGAAATCAATCCAATTTTTGCTTCTAACCGGAGCTTCTTGGTTTTACATTCTATAAGCAAATCTCCAGACGGGTCGGATACGATCCAGTCCACGCTGTCCTTTCTATCTTTGCCAACGTGGTACGGCTGTTCTGACAAAATATTAAGACGCTCTCCCTGATTGACCTTGTCCAACATCTCCCCGACATATCTCTGAAACGAACGCCCAAATGCATCCGAGAAGCCCTCAGCATCACAGATTTCGTAGTACACGCCATCCGTAAATCGCCGCAAAAGGAACGTCGGAATCGGCGCTACTATGGCATTCCGACCGTTTGCACTCACTCGCACGAGGGGGTATTTCCGAAGAGGATTAAAGGTGTACGCATAATCTTGATCGTACGATTGAGTTGCTGCCGCCATTCGTCTTAAGGTGGCTACATCGGTGGCGAAATGGCTAACGAAGCCGTTGAATCCCTCACGCGAAATTTCTCGAACCTCGATTTTGTTATCCAGATAATAACCAAAGTCTCTAAGGAAATGACCACTAAGAGCTAGACCAATGGTATAAATCTCAGCGACACTAACGCCGATTGCAGTCTGTATAATAGGCTCAAACTCAGGGGTGTTAAATATCTTGAAATATCGAAGGAGTGTGTCCTCATTAGGGGGCCGTTGCCAAGGGAATTGACGATGAGCGATGAGAATGATCTCTCTTGCTAGCAAGTCGAGTTGCCATTCGTAAACTTGTCGCTCGGGTTTGTGCGCGGCGTATATAATGGGATTAACGTCAATGCTATATGGAAGCGGGGATGCGAATTGTAGATATTGAATATACGCATGCACGACGCTGAGGGAGTCCAGCAGCGGGTATAGGCGAAGGAGGTTTCGCAAGGGCTTATATAAATCGTACACGGACATTTTGTCTAAATCCTACCAGCCGCTCATCGGTCTGCACCGTTCGTCGAGCGGAGCGCCCTCCGCGCGGCGTCGAGTGGCCTCTGTCAGCTGTTCCGGTGTCTCAGGGAAGGGGGGCGGCCCACATGCTTTCTCGGAGCTTGGCGCGGGTTCCTGGCCTCTGCCGTGCGGGCGCGGATCAGGTCGCGCTCTACATGCACCAAATCGCGCGCGAGGCTGTCAATGCGCGTCATCGTCACCACGTCGCCGGGGCACGGGCGGCGGGCGTTTTGAGAAGCTCGCGCAGTCGTTGTGCGCGCCCCATCACCTTCTCTCGGTAAATCTCGGTGCAGCACGCACCGCGAAGCTGCTCGAGCTGGGCGTCAAGCGTCTGGCCGTGGCTAACGCGGGCATAACCGATGCGGCGGTTTTGCGGTTTCGTGCGGAATCACCCGCCTTGAGTTCCAGACAAGTACTTTACGCGCCTTCTGTCGTATATAAATCCATATTGAAACCAACAAAGCTAAGAGAGCTAATATAACGCCTATGAACTGCCAGACCGCGTCACGCAACCTCAATCATAAGCAACCACCCTCTGAGTGGGCCGGCGAGCGCGTGCAGAGTGTCCGGATTCGCTCGCGCTGTCGCGTGTCAGTTGAAGCCGCTCCGCTTTGGCACTGTTTGAGCAAATACCTGAGGGCTGCGCTCTTACGGCGCAGCGCTTGTATCAAGGGCGTCGAATGACATGGGCTCTTTGGCGCTTCCCGGCCCTCCGCGTGGTGGCCATTCATATATCAGGGGACGGGTTTTACCAGGACGGTTTTAACGAAAGCCGCGTAAAAGCCCATAAGGACAAACCTTTCCAGGTAATCGCGAAATCAGAATGTCAACCTCCGAAAACTTTACCGCCGCCAGCCTTGTTTATCCTGCTAAATATGGGAGCCAGGTCGCCCCACTAACCCATTGGGATGCGGATTTTAGGAGCACGGATAGTTCCCGGTTTCTCTTCCTCGTCGTCCCGGCGAAAGAGCGTGTGAAGGAATTGGTCTCGAGACGAGAGTCGGGTGCGGCACGGCCGCCGTGCGTGGTTCGAGACGCGCCTTCGACGCTCCTCACCATGACGTGCGTTATTGATGCATTGAGAAACCGCCTCATCCCCGGCTTGCGTGTTGTGTCCCGAGAGGTTAGCGAGGAGTTCGGCGGGTGCTTGATAGCCGAGGCATCGCAGGCGGGTGCGATTGTAATCGGCGACAAAGGTGGTGAGATAGGCATCGCGTTCGGCATGGTCGAGAAAGCGGCGGTGGTGGGCGGCGCGGTTCTGCGGCATGCGGTCGAGGTGGTCACCGAGGCGGCGGTTGAACCGCTCGACCATGCCATTGGTCTGCGGCCGAAACGGGCGGGCGAGGCGGTGGATAATGACGCGCTCGGTGCACACCCGATCGAAGGGATGGTGGCCCGAGGGTTTGTCGTGAGGTTTGTCTTTTTTGTCGACGGCGAAGCGGTCGGTGAATTCGGAGCCGTTATCGGTCAGCACGGTGTGAACGGAGAGCGGGAAGCGGTCGAGGAAGCGGTTGAGAAAACCCGCTGCGGTTTGGGCCCGGCGATCGGGCAGGATCTCGAGGTAGACGAAGCGGGTGGCGCGGTCGATCGCGACATAGGCGTAACTGCGGCGGCGGTTGAGCGGCGGCAGATATTTGACGTCGATGTGGATGAAGCCGGCCGGGGCGTCGGTGTGGAACATGGCGGTCGGAGCTTGTTGCTGGCTGCGGCGGGCGGAGATGCCGTAGCGCTGCAGGCAACGGTGGATGGCGCTGCGCGACAGCGCGGGGTTGATACAGCGCCGCATTGCTTCGACGATGTCGTCGAGCGGCAGCGCCAAGCTGCGGCGCAGCTCGACGATCAAGCCTTCTTCCCATTCGGTCATCGTCGTGGCCAGCCGGTGCGGGCGGGTGGATCGATCGACGATCTCCCGGCGCGCCTTCCAACGCGCCACGGTGCGGCTGTGGATGCCGAGTTCGCGGGCCAGGGCGGCGTTGCTCGCCCGGCTTTTCTGGATATAGGCGCGGGTGCGCGGCGTGGTGGTGGCATTGGCGTGGAGCTTGAGATCCATCACCGGGTTCTCCCCCCGATCGGTCGAAGGCGGCGTGGGTGCGTCGTCGGGACGCTCGCCCCGGTGGGTCCACAGTCACCTCCCGCGCGCCGCGCCGCCAAACTCGCGGCAGTCGTGGCGCCGGCGCGCGGGTCCCTCCTGTGGACTACCGGGACGAGCTGCGCCTGGTCTGGCCGCAATTGCCGCCGCAGCCACATGACAGCCTGCCACAATCGGACGCTGTCGCGCCAATCTTCCGAGACGAAACACTTGCGCCGGGGCAGGCCCTGAGGAAGCCGCAACGCGGCTGTCTCGAAGGACGCACCGTGCCGACCCAGCCATCCTTCAATTCCTTGACACGTTCGAAAGCGGGGGTCCGGGCGCCGTTGGTGCGGTGTTAGCTGGCCCCTGTTCAAGCCAGGGCAGGCTCTGGGTGTCCGCTTTTGCGGGCATGACGGAAAAGCGGTTTCCGATCAAATTGAACCGCACTCACCCCCTCCCAAACCCTCCCCCATCAAGGGGGAGGGCCTGTGTCAGCGGGGAGGCCCTGTGTAGCAGCCCCATTTGTACTCCCGCCCCCTCGATAGGGGCGGGTCGGGGTGGGGGTGATGCGTGCTGAGTGTACGACTCGGTCGAAAAACGCTCTAAGCCGAGGGGCCGCGCTCGCGGCGGGCGGAATTGCGGAACATCGCCTGCCAATCGTCGCCGAGGATCAGGTGGGTCCCGAGCGGCGCGGGTCAGTGCTGCATCGTCGAGGGTCCACTCGCGGTCTGATGGCGATCGATCGGCTGTGCGGAATCGCCGCGCGGTACCGTTGTCCGCCTAAATGCGCCGAAAACACCTCAATCATGCGGCGAAGGGCACTGGTTGATGGACGGGTCGGTGCCATAAAGCTGATGCGTCAGGAAGCGGGCTGAGCCAATCGGGGCGCCGGAATAGATCGTCGAGCCGGTGTTCGTGTTGGCGGTCTTGCTCTTGCAGTTCTGGAAGAACGATTTCTGGCAGGGGAAGGGGCCGGGGATCTGGTAGCCCAGCCTAGCCTGGGCAGGCGGTGCGATCGGGCAAGAGCAGATGATTTGGTTGCTCCCCGGCGACTGGCCAGAACCCGGAAACGATTGCGCACTGGTGAAACAGATCCCGCCGTCGCACTGGGCGTAGGTTCCATCTGAAACGATGGGCGGGCACGTATAGAGCGCCTGAGCTCCAGGGTCATTAGGTGGTAGGACGACCGAGGGGGGAAAGCTGAAAGTGCTCGCCATGTAGCCGTTGCCTATACCCGCCGCGTTGACCGTGCAGATATCCTGCTGACCGTTATCGAATTTGAACGGCAGGCTGATGCTGTCGCCGGACGCGACATCGCACTGGCAGTAGGCGAGGTTGTTGAGCACAAAGCAACTGGCAACGGCGCAAAGACCGTGGGGAACCGGTGTCCCGTCCTCGGCCGTGCCGTCGCAGACCTTGAAGAACTTGGTCGAGGTCGTGGCCATGCCGGCATTGGCTACGCTCAACCCCGAACCGCCGGCTGCCAATATCAGCCCAACCGCCAGCCCCATGCTGACCAGCCACGCTCTCCCCGAACGGTGTGTCGGCATGCCACGTCGCTTCATGGGGTGTTTGCTCCCGGCTTGTGTGAAATCGGTGTATCACAACCGGGGGTCTTAGTGAGCATTCAAAACTCGTGGGCGATTAAGGCGGCTCAGGCGACGCGTTCGAAAACGGCGTTGAAGAGTTCGGTGCGGCGCTCTTCGAGGTTGCGGGCGGAATTGTGGAACATCGCCTGCCAATCGTCGCCGAGGATCAGATGGGTCCCGAGCGGCGGGGGTGCTGTGGCCGCATTGCGCGCGCGCCTCGCGGCTGATTCCAACGCCTCCGCCGTCGTATCCTGCCAGGTCACGACCCGGAAGCCGGCGGCTTCGAGCTTTGCCCGCGTGACGTCAGCGGAGAACAGAAAACTGATGCCCGGCTCGCGCGCCCACTGCACCGGAAAGTGCGGGTCGCCGCCGGGACCGGCGGCGACTTCCTGCAAAGCGAGCCGTCCGCCCGGTTTAAGCACGCGCCGCATCTCGCCGTAGAGGCGGTCGCGGTCGGCGATGTTCATCGCCGCATTCTGCGACCAGACGGCATCGAAGCTCGCTTCGGCGAACGGCAGGTCGAGCGCATCGCCCTGACGGTAGTCGACTTTGCCGACCAGCCCGGTGCGGCGGGTCAGCATGTCGGCGACCCGGACGAATTCGGCGGTCAGATCGACGCCGCTGACCCGCACACCATAGCGCCAGGCCAGAAAGCGCGACGGCCCGCCGAGGCCGGAGCCGACATCGAGCACGCGCTCGACGCCGGTCAGCCCGAGAAGCTCGGCGAGCCGGATCGTCGCCGGCCGCTGGCCGCCGTGAAACTCGTCGACCGGGGCGAGATCGTCCGGTGTCAGATGCTCGATGTCCTTGCCCATCCCCTGCAGCGCGGCAAGGATCACCACGCCGAGATCGCGGCTCGTGTAATGGTCTTCGACCGAGTTTGGGATCGTTGTCATTGGCCTCTCCACATTCTCGGCTCAGCTTGCTTCCGGCACGTTGACGGTTATGCCCATTTCTCGGGCGGCGGCAGCCAAGCGCCGATCCAGCGTGATCAGGGTCGCATCGAGACGCCGGGCAATCGCCAGATGCAGCGCGTCCGGCGCGCGGAGTCCGAGATCGAAGCGGCGCACATACACATCGGCGAGGCGAACATCCGCGGCGTGAATTTCCGCCGGTCTGGTCATCGCTGCTCGCCAAACGTCGAAATCGGACAAGCAGACTGTTCCGTCGACCGCCTGCAGGCGCCCCGTGCGAACAAGCCGCGACAGCGCCGACGCCACTTCCGCGGCGGCAAAGTCGCTCACCCACAGCTCCTGCTCAACCGTCGCCATAAAAGCGTCCACCACGGCGCTCGCCGGTTCTTTGACCAGGATCGGAAGCATGACGCTGGCGTCGAGATAACAGGTCAACGATCGTCGGTCTCATATAGCAGATCCAAAATCTCGACCGATGTCAGGCCAACCCCCGGACGGGCGTCGCGGCGCGCCCGCAACCATTCATACGTGCAGCGAGGCGGCGCCGGCGGTGGTTGCACCGACCTTAGCTCGGCGACCGGCTTGCCGTGCCGCGTGATGACGACTTCCTCACCCTGCAGCGCGCGGTCGATCAGCTTGGGCAGGGTGTTCTTGGCTTCGGCAACGCTGTAGGCGGTCACGTTAGGCTCCGCTTTGCAATACGGCTATACCTATAGCCATAATTGCTGGGTACGTCGAGAAAGGGCATAATTTCTCGAGGTCATGGAGGTCCAAAGATGCGCCTGCTGATCGCGATGATGAAGCACGAGACCAACACCTTTTCGCCGGTAACGACGCCGCTCGCGCGGTTCGGCAACGGGCCGGGGCCGCTTTATGGCGAGGCGGCGATCCGCGCCTATCGCGGGACCGGCACCGGTCTCGGCGCCTATCTCGATCTGGCCGCGCGCGAAGGGGCCGAGATCGTATTGCCGATCGCCGCGGGAGCGCCGCCGAGCAGCCCGGTCGAGGACGCCGCCTATGCCGAGATCACCGAGCGGATCTGCGCCGCGGCGGCAGAGGGAGGGTTCGACGGCATCATGCTCGACCTGCACGGCGCCATGGTCACGCAGAGCCTGGAGGATGGGGAGGGACAGTTCCTGAAGCGGCTGCGCGCGATCGACCCGGTGACCCCGATCGCGGTCTCGCTCGACATGCACGCCAATCTTTATGACGAGATCATCGCCAACGCGACGGTGGTCACCGGCTACCGCACTTATCCGCATATCGACACTTACGAGACGGCGTGGCTGGCCGGCGAAATCCTGTTGCGGGCGATCCGCGGCGAGGTCCGGCCGGTCATGGCCTGGGGCAACGTGCCGATGCTGCCGCATGTCATGCGGCAGGGAACCGACGACCATCCGAACAACGAATTGCAGCATCGCTGCGCGGCGATGAACGCCGAGGGCGCGTTGGCGGCGAGCCTCTTCACCGGCTTTCCCCATGCCGACATCACCAATGCCGGGCTCAGCGCCGTGGTGGTGACCGACGGCGACCGCGAGCTTGCCGAAAGGCTACGCGACGAATTGCTGGACCGCGCCTGGGTCGAGCGCGAGGGGTTTGTCTACCACATCGAGCCGCTGGCGCTATCGGTCGCCCGCGCCAAGGGGATGCCGTCGCCGTCACCGGGCGAAGGGCCGGTTGTGCTGCTCGACCATTACGACAATTGCGCCTCGGGCGGGACGATGGACACGACCGTTGTATTGGCCGAAATCCTGCGCCAGGGTCTCGAGAACGTGGCCGCCTTTGCGATCTACGACCCCGAAGCGGTGCAGCAGGCGATCGCCGCAGGCATCGGCGCGCGAGTGACCCTGTCGATCGGCGGCAAGATCGCGATGCCGGCGATCCCGGCCGAAAGTCCGCCGCTGAGTGTGACCGGCACGGTCAAGATGATTTCCGCCGGCCGTTACAAAAACCGGGGGCCGATGGCGCGCGGGGTGCAGATGGATATGGGCCCGACGGTGGTGCTGGACACAGGAACGGCCGAGATCGTGCTGATCTCGCACCATGTCGAGCCGTCCGATCTGAATTGTCTATTGGCGCTCGGGATCGACCCGATGCAAAAGCGTTACGTCATGCTGAAGAGCCGGATCCATTGGCGCGCCGGCCTCGGCAAGTTGGCCAAGGCGGTGGTCGACTGCGCCGGGGTCGGGGTGTGCACCTCGGATTACGGCCAGCTGGATTTTAAGAAAGTCAGGCGGCCGATCTACCCGCTCGACCTGCCTAACCGATAGGGCTATCGCGAGCGTCCGGGGCCGTAGCGGCGAGCGGCCGGGACCGTCATCCAGCCGTTCTTTTCCGGTCGCTGGCGGCCTTCCGGAGCGTCGAGCAGCTTCCGATCGCCTCGGCCGGGGTCGTCATCACCGAGAACATCCTGTTTCGAAGCTTGTTCGCGCTCGCGGCGCAGCTCAGCCAAGCGTGCATGAATCGTCGTGAAATCATCGGCAGCGCGGGGTCGGGTCACGTTTCCTCCTGGGATTTTTGCCGATCGCCCGCAGGCCCGACCGGCTTATCGAAAGGCCGGCGCATGCTGGCTCACAGACGGGTGGTTAAGCAAGAGAAAATCGGGTGTTTGGCCTGAGCGAGCGCTGCGCGGATGGCGTCGGGCGCCCACGGGGCGGTTGTCGCGGCGAGGCCGGCGCGGTAAGGGTGCCGGCAAGGGACACAGGCTTCAGGAGCACGACATGGACGGCACCACCCAGCTGATCGAAACCGACCGGCGCTATCTGGTTCACCCGCTGCACCATCCCGACGATCACCGGCAGCCGCTGGTCATTGTCGAGGGCAAGGGCGCGATGCTTCGCGATGCCGACGGCCGCGAATACATCGACAGCCTGTCGGGACTGTGGAACGTCAATGTCGGCCACGGACGGGGCGAGCTGGCCGACGCCGCCGCGGCGCAGATGCGCCGCATCGCCTTCGCCTCGGCCTATATCGGCCAGACCAACGAGCCGGCGGTGCGGCTCGAGCGAAAAGATCGTAAGCCACGCCTACGCGAATTCTTCCGCCGTCTATTTCACGACTGCCGGCGCCGAATCGAACGAATCAGCATTCAAATTCGCGCGCTATTACTGGAAGATCAAAGACAAGCCGGCAAAGACCAAGATTATCTCGCGCATCCACGCCTATCACGGGGTGACGATGGCAGCGATGAGCGCGACCGGCATGGCCGCTTACCACAAGATGTTCGGACCCCTGGTCCCGGGCTTTATCCAGGTGACGCCGCCTTACGCCTATCGGTGGCCCGGCAACGAAGATCCAGGGATCGGGGCGGCCGAGGCGGTCGAAAAGGCGATCCTGGCCGAGGGACCCGATACCGTAGCGGCGGTGATCGCCGAGCCGGTGATGGGCGCGGGTGGGGTGATCGTGCCGCCACCGAGCTATTTCCCGGCCCTGCGCGAGATCTGCGACCGCCACGATGTGTTGCTGATCGCCGACGAGGTCATCACCGGGTTCGGCCGCACCGGCCGATGGTTCGCGCTCGGCCATTGGGGGGTCGAGCCCGATCTGGTCTCCTTCGCCAAGGGGGTAACGAGCGGCTATCTGCCCTTGGGCGGCGTCATTGCCTCGAAACGCGTGCACGAGGCGATCGAGAGCGCCCCGGCCGACCGCAAATTCATGCACGCCGCCACCTATTCCGGCCATCCGGTATGCTGCGCAGTCGGCCTGCGCAATGTCGAGATCATCGAGAGCGAGGGGCTGGTCGAGCGCGCCGCGGTCATTGGCAAGCGGCTGCTGGCGGGTGCTGAAGGGCTGCGTGATCTGCCGGCGGTCGGCGATGTGCGCGGGCTCGGCATGATGTGCGGGATCGAGCTGGTGTCTGACCGCGGCAGCAAGGCGCCGGCACTCGGGCTGGGGGCCCGCATCACCCGCGAAGCGCTGGCGCGCGGATTGTTGTTGCGGGTTCGAGCGGGCAGTGCCGACCCGGCGATCGGCGACACGATCTGCCTCGCGCCGCCGTTGATGTCTCCGACCGAGACCCTCGACCGCATCCCCGATATCCTGCGCGCCGCAATCGTCGCGGCGACCGGCTGAACCCCGGATGGGCACACGCCCAATCGGCGTTGTCATTGACGGCGCGACCGGGCGGCTCGGCACCACGCAGCATCTGAAGGCGTTGCTGGCGATCCGCGGCGAGGGCGGGTTGTTGCTTGGCAATGGCGATCGCCTCGCTGCCCGAGCCGGTACTGCTGGGTCGGAATCCCGAAAAGCTCGCGGCGCTTGCTGCGGCGAGCGGGGGCCTCAGATGGAGCACCGATCGCGATGCCTGCCTCGCCGACAGGGCGAGCCTGATCTATTTCGACGCGACCGCGACCGGTGGACGGCCGCAGCGCCTCGCGGCTGCCATCGCCGCCGGCAAGCATGTCTATACCGAAAAGCCGGTGGCAGAGACCTTGGAGCACGCCCTGTCGCTGGCTCGGCAGGCACAGCGCGCCGGCGTCAAAAACGGGGTCGTGCAGGATAAGTTGTTCCTGCCCGGCTTCAAAAAGCTTCGCAGGCTGTACGAAGCCGACTATTTCGGCCGGGTTCTGTCGATCCGCCTCGATTTCGGCTGGTGGGTGTTCGACGGGAAGCTTTACCCGTCGCAACGTCCGAGCTGGAATTACCAGCGCGCAGCCGGCGGCGGGCTGATCCTCGATATGTTCGCGCATTGGCGCTACATTTTCGACCGGCTGCTCGGGC
Organism: uncultured Alphaproteobacteria bacterium; assembly: GCA_963774345.1. GTDB lineage: Bacteria > Pseudomonadota > Alphaproteobacteria > ATCC43930 > CGMCC-115725 > AP-15. The sequence goes on along the minus strand of CAVZFB010000027.1, from coordinate 131,556 downwards.
CGATCAAAGCGGTGTCGTGCCGGGCGATCACGGGGCAACCGCATCGTATCGACGAGGCCGGCAAACCTTACGATGTCGATGTCGAGGACCACGCCTTCGCGATCTTCGAATTGGCCGGCGGAGCGATCGCGCAAATCAGCTCGTCTTGGGCGAGCCGGGTCAAACGCGACGACCTCTTACAGATCCAGGTCGACGGCGCCAAGGGCTCGGCGGTGTGCGGCCTTCATCGCTGTTTCGTCCAGCCGTTGGTCGCGACGCCGCGGCCGTTTTTCGACCCCGAGCGGCCGCAAAGCGCGGTATTCGACGAGCAGTGGCTGGAGATGCCGATGTCGAGCCGTTCAAGAACAGCTATCGCGAGGGCTGGGAATTGTTTCTGCGCCATGTCGCTCGAGGACATGGCGTTCCCGTCGCCGCTGATCGAAGGCGCCAAGGGCGTTCAGCTCGCCGAAGCCTGCCACCAGAGCGACCGCGAACGGCGTTGGATCGACCTGCCGCCGCTGACTCTCTGACCCGACGGCCGAAGATCGAGCGGACTGGACGCCGCCCGGTTTGCAACTCACATTGATAGTGCGGGTATTTCGCATGAAGGGGTTGGCAATGGAACTGGGCAAGCTCGGCGTTTGGGTATCGATGGACAGGATGACCTCGGCGGCATGCGCGGCCTTTGCCAAGCGGGTTGAGGAATGGGGATACGGCGCCGTGTGGATGCCCGAGAGCCGCGGGCGCGACGCTTTGGTGCTGTCATCGTGGTTACTCGCCAACACGCAAAAGCTGATCGTCGCAACCGGGATCGCCAACATTTACGCCCGCGACCCGATGGCGATGGCGAATGGCCAGCGCACGCTCGCCGAACAATCGGGCGGCCGGTTTCTGCTTGGTGTGGGGGTGTCGCACCGCCCAATGGTTGAGGGACTGCGCGGCCACACCTACGGCAAGCCGGTCGCGACGATGCGGGCCTATCTGAAGGCGATGCGCGAAGCGCCCTATCAGGCGGCGCCCCCGGCAGAGACCCCGCGAACCGTCGTCGCGGCATTGGGCCCGAGAATGATGGCACTGTCGGGCGAGCTCGCCGATGGGGCGCATCCCTACAATTCGATCCCGGCGCATACCGCCGAAGCGCGCAAAATTCTTGGCCCCGGCAAGATCCTGGCGCCCGAAGTCTGGGTCTTGCGCGAAACCGATCCGGCGACAGCGCGCCGTGCGGCGCGCGAAGCGCTGTCTCACTACTTGCAGCTCGAGAACTACGTCAATGCGTGGCGCGGCCAGGGTTTTGGCGAGGCCGACCTTGCCGGCGGCGGTTCCGACCGCTTTATCGACGCGGTAGTCGCTTGGGGCGACGAGGCGGCGATCCGCACCCGCATACAACAGCATTGGGACGCCGGCGCCGACCATGTCTGCATCCAGCCGATCGGCCCGCAGGGTTCGCGTCAAATCGATGAAGGAGTCCTAGAGCTGCTGGCGCCGGCGTGGCGGCCTTGACGGATTCGGGTGCTCGCCCGACATTGTTCGCGCCGATCTCGGAAATTTCGCCGACGCTTGCGCCGGCCCGCATCGTGAGGACGATTGGCCATGTATTCGCAAACCACCCGATCGATCATCGTCACGGTCAAACCGTTCTATCTGGAGGACCAATCGTCCCCGGCTGAAGACCACTATGTTTGGGCCTATCACGTGCGCATCGAGAACCAGGGTGAGGAGACGGTCCAGCTGCGCAGCCGGCATTGGAAGATCACCGATGGCCGCGGCCAAGTGCAGGAAGTGCGCGGTCCCGGCGTCGTCGGCGAGCAGCCGGTGCTCGGCCCAGGCGAAAGTTTTGAATACACCAGCGGCACTCCATTGCCGACCCCGTCCGGCATCATGGTCGGCAGCTACCAGATGGAAACCCGCGGCGGGGAGAGCTTCTCTATCCGGATTCCCGCATTTTCGCTCGACAGCCCGCATCAGCCGGTTCGGCTCAACTGACCTCGCACCGTGGGGCACCCGCGCGTCCCGCCTAGATCCCTTCAACCCAAAAAGAGAAAATTGATGTCGCGTGTTCTCGCTCCGTCACTGTCTGTGCCGCAAGGCTATTCCGGGCGGCCGGCCGCCGAAGTGCGGCCGAGCCGCGCCGAAGCCGAAGAGGCGGTCCGCACCCTGATCCGCTGGGCCGGCGACGACCCGGAACGCGAGGGGTTGCTCGGCACCCCGGACCGCATCGTGCGCGCCTATCAGGAGTTCTTTAGCGGTTATGACGAGGACCCAGTGGCGTTGCTGAACCGGACCTTCGAGCAGACCGACGGCTATGACGAAATCGTGGTGCTGAAGGACATCCGTTTCGAGTCGCATTGCGAGCACCACATCGCCCCGATCATCGGCAAGGTGCATGTCGCCTATCTGCCGAACAATCGCGTGGTCGGCATCTCGAAATTGGCGCGGCTCGTCGACGTCTACGCCAAGCGATTGCAGATCCAGGAAAAGATGACCTCGCAGATCGCCAACACCCTCGACGAGGTGCTGCAGCCCAAGGGCGTCGCGGTCATCATCGAAGCGGCGCACCAATGCATGACCACCCGCGGCGTGCACAAGCCCGGCGTCACCATGGTGACGAGCCGAATGCTCGGCGCCTTTCGCGACGACCCATCGAGCCGGCGTGAGGTGCTGGCGATGATCGGAACGCCGGGCGGTGTCCAGCTCCCAAACGTCTGATCCCGGCCGGCGACGAAAGATGACCGCGGCCGCGATCGCAATCCTCGAGCGGCTCGTTGCGTTCGACACGATCTCGGCAAAGTCGAATTTGGGGCTGATCAGCTGGGTCGCCGACTATCTCGACGGTTACGGCATCAAGAGCGTGCTGACCCGCAATCCCGAAGGCACCAAGGCCAATTTGTTTGCAACAATTGGTCCGGGTGAACGCGGCGGGGTCATTTTGTCCGGCCACACCGATGTCGTCCCGGTCGAGGGGCAAGCCTGGAACAGCGACCCGTTCCGGCTCGAAACCCGCTTAGCCGATCAGGGCTCGGACCGCCTGTATGGGCGCGGAACCGCCGATATGAAGGGGTTTATCGCGCTGGTCCTCGCCATGGTGCCGCAGGCGCTGGCGCAGCCGCTCGAAATCCCGCTGCATCTCGCGTTCAGCTACGATGAGGAGGTCGGCTGCCTCGGGGTGCCGGACCTGATCCGCGGATTGCCCAAGGATGCGGCGCGCCCACGTCTAGCGATCATCGGCGAGCCGACCGAGATGCAGGTGGCCACCGCCCATAAAGGCATCCATTTCCTGCGGACGCGGATCACCGGGCACGAGGCGCATTCGAGCACGCCCGAGCGCGGCGTCAACGCGATCGCGGCAGCGGCGGAGATCATCGCCGAGATCGGCCGGCTAGCGGCCGAATGCAGGGCTGCGGCGCGACCGGACAGCGGCTTCGACCCGCCTTACACCAGCTTCAACATCGGCCGGATCTCGGGCGGCGCCGCGGTCAACATCATCGCACGCGACTGCGCCTTCGAGTGGGAGTTTCGCCAGGTCCCCGGCGAGGACGGCGCAGCGCTGCAACGGCGGATCGACGATTTCATCACCGCCGAGCTATTGCCGCGCCTGCGCGCCGGGCATCTCGAGGCCGATGTCGAGACTCGAACGATGGCGAGGGTTCCGCCGCTTGTCCCCGACCCATCCTCTCCAGCCGAGGCGCTTGCCCGTCGGCTGACCGGCGCCAACACCATCACGACAATCGCCTTTGCCACCGAAGCCGGCTTGTTCCAGGCGGCCGGCATCCCGGCAGTCATCTGCGGCCCGGGCTCGATCGACGTTGCTCATAAGCCGGACGAGTTCATCTCGCGCGAACAGCTGGCGGCCGGCGAAGCCTTTCTCGACCGCCTGCTCGCCTGGGCGCGTCGCGGCGGAAATTAGCCGGCCGCTGATTTGTTTGCGTGGCGCGTTACCGGCGGTGGGCGGTGAGATGCTGGGGCCGGCGCTCGGCGAGGGTGACGACGAGGCCGGGGCGGTGCACGACAACGCGTTCCTGGGCGGCCTCGATGATCAGTCTCAAGAGGTCGCAGTAGCTTAGGCCCGCCAGCTCGGCCATCAGGTTCAGCTTGCCATCCCAGCACCAACCGGGATTGGGATTGACTTCGAGCAGCTTGATCTCGCCCTCTGCATCGGCGCGAAAATCGAAACGCGCATAGTCGCGGCAGCCCAGCCGCTCGAACAAAATGTTCGAATAGTCGGCGATCTTGCGCCGTGATTCTTCGTCTAGCCGAGCCTCGCGATAGCTGATCTGCGACCAATAGGGCGAGTTCGGGACCCACTTCGACTCGTACGGCAGCAGCCGAGGCAAGTCGGGGTCGAGGCGAGAATAATCGACCTCAAGCGGCGGCAGCACTCGGTAGCCCTGCCCGGGATTGCCGACGATCCCAATCGAATATTCGGGGCCGGTCAAAAATTCCTGGATCAGGATCGGGCAGAGCGGCAGCTGCTCGCGCAGCCGGCCGAGGCAGGCGATCGCCTCTTCCCAGCTGTCGACCACCGCATCCCTGCCGATGCCAATCGACGAGTCGCCGAAATTGGGCTTGATCAGGGCCGGGAATACCGACGGGATCGTCGCCGCCAGATCGTCTGAATTGAAGTAAGTCTCGGCCGGGACCGGCACGTCGATTGATTGGGCGATGCCGCGGACCAGCGACTTATTGTAGCACAGCCCGAGGCAACTCGGCCCGGCACCGCTATAGGGAATATCGAGGGTCTCCAGCAGCGCTGGGACGTGCAATTCCATGAACGCGTCGTTGTTGAAGCCCTCGTCACAAAAATTGAGAGCGAAGTGCGGCCGGCCAGCTCTGAGATCGGTAAACAGCGAGGCGTGGTTGTCGAGAAAGCGGAAGCGGTAGTCGGGCAATTCACCCAGCGCTGTCTTGAGCCGCTCGATCGTCTCGAAATCCTCCTCGCTGCAATGCCCGTCGGGCTTGACCGGGTCGGGCAGACGCGGATCGCCGAGGATCACGGCGACGTCGGGGATCAAGGCGGAGCGGCGCGGCAACAGCCTGGCCCGATGCGGCGCCCGGCAGGTCAGGAAGAGCCGGTGCGTGACCATGCCGAGATCCTGATTGCGCGAGGAGTTGGGCGCCGGCAACCGGTGGAAGGAAACATTGGCAAAGCCGGCGCGGATCAGCAGGGTTTCGAGGCGCTCTTTCGAATAGAGCCGCTCGGCATAAAATTGATCGGCGATAACGCCGCGTTCGGCGTGGACGACGACCTCGCGACTGATCAGCCGGTCGCCATCGCCGTCAAGATCGCGCTCACGACAGACGAAGTGATTCTGGTCGACCCATTCCCACGAGCGCGGCTCGAAATTTCCGCGCATCCAATCGCCGTCCATCAGGTCCATTACCAGCGCGCCGCCGGAGCCGAGCGCCCGTTTGACCGCTTCGAGCACGGCCAGATCGTCCTCCGGGCGCTCGAAATAGCCGAAAGAATTACCTAAAATGCAGACGCAATGAAACTCGGCGTCGCCAAGACGAAAGCGGCGCGCGTCGCCTTCGTGAAAAGAAACCTGAAGATTGCACTTCCGGGCGCGCTTGCGGGCGAGCCGGATCAGATAACGCGAGCGGTCGAGCCCAGTGATGCGGGTAAAGCCGCGGCGCGCGAGCTCGAGTGAATGGCGGCCCTGACCGCAGCACAGATCGAGGATTCGATCGTTGCGCTCGACGCCGGCACTGCGGATCAACAGGTCGACTTCTTGCGCGGTGTTGCGATCGTTCTCGATCACATCGCCGTCGGTTTCGAGATAGAGAGAGTTGAACAAGGTCCGCCACCAATCCGATGGGAGATGGCGTTCGAGATCGGACACCGGGCCCAAAGTCCGTGCGCCGATCCGTCTTCCGTGGTCGGCGCTCTCCGGCTCGGTGCTGGATGGCCCCGGGCGAGTGGGCCGCATACCGCTGGTCTTCCGGTTCATACTCGAACCCCCGAACTTCTTTCGAGCATCAAAAAAGCGGCTTCCCGACCAAGGGAACCGCTCAGGAGCCGCGTCTATAGGAGCAGCGGCGATTTTCAATCGGAGCCGACCGACAGCGCGCGCCGGAAGCGGCGTCAGACAGCCGCTCGTCGACATACCATCGTTGGAGCCGGCGCAAACCGGTGTCGCATGATTGCTGATCATCGAGTTCCGGAGCAGCCAACGATGCGCGCTGGCGAGAAGTTCGGGATAATCGGCTAAGCTTTCAAGATGGATTTACGCGTCGCACAACAGTCGAGCGGGGCGTGCGCTCGGGCGCCGGGCGAAACCGCTGCACCGGCCCCGCCGCACCGTGTAAGGGCCTGGATTCACTGGGCGGGACGGAGTGCGATCGTGCCAAGCCGGGCGCCGGTCGCCAAATCGATGACGACCAGCTGGTGCTCGCCCTCGGGCAAAGCCAGGTCGAGGATCAGACGATTTTGCGCGGTCGTCATCGCCTCGATTCGCGCTCCTCGGGGAATATCGACCGCGGTTGCCGCAAAGGGCCGCTCGACGCTTGGCCCAGGTCGATCGCGCGACAACTTGCCGGCGATGCCCGCGATCAGAGCGGCGAAGCCAATGATAATCAGCACGCCCATCACCACGACCAGGACGTTTAGCGAGCGCATCGGCCTAACCCGGGTCGCGCCGGGCGACCGAATTGCCGACGGGACGGAGCGTGATGACGGCTGACGTCGCCGCCGACGGGCGCGCCGGCACCTCGGCGGCGATCAGCGCCGAGATGGGGGAAGCGGGGTTGCGCCTCGACCGCATGCTGGCGCTGCATTTGCCGGCGCTGTCGCGCACCCGGCTCAAGCGGCTGATCGAAGAGGGTCATGTCATCCACGCCGGAGCCGCATCGCGCGACCCATCCTTGCGGGTTCGGCCGGGCCAAAATTTCGTCGTATTCTTCCCCGAAGCTGAGGATGCGGCGCCGACGGGACAGCCGATCGCGCTCGATATTCGTTTTGAGGATGCACATCTGGTCGTCATCGACAAGCCCGCCGGCCTCGTCGTCCATCCCGCCCCGGGAAACCCCGACGGCACTCTCGTCAACGCACTGATCGCCCATTGCGGCGCCAGCCTTGCCGGCATCGGCGGCGTGCGACGGCCGGGCATTGTCCATCGCCTCGACAAGGACACCAGCGGATTGATGGTCGTCGCCAAGACCGAGGTCGCGCATCGGGCGCTGTCGCGCGATTTCGCGCTGCGCCGGGTCGACCGCGCCTATGCCGCCTTTGTTTGGGGCGTGCCGGCGCCGGCGACCGGGGAGATCGCCGGCAATATCGGCCGCAGCCCAGCAAACCGTAAAAAGATGGCGGTCGTCGGCGAAGGAAGGGGGCGGCCGGCGCTGACCCGCTATCGCGTCGAGCGGGCGTTCAAAGCTGCGGCAGCGCTCGTCGAATGCCGCCTCGCCACCGGGCGCACGCATCAGATCCGGGTTCACTTTGCCCATCAGGGACACCCGTTGATCGGTGATCCGGTCTATGGGACCCGCGCCGGTCGCGCCGCCGCCCGGTCGGGCGATGTCGGGGCGCGGATCGCCGCTCTTCCCCGGCAGGCGCTTCACGCCCGGCGGCTCGGCTTTACGCACCCGGAGGATGGAGGCCGGCTCGAGTTCGACAGCCCGCTGCCGCCCGACCTTCACGCATTGGTGACCGATTTAGAGCGACTTTAAACTGGACAAAACCCGACTATATTACTAGGGTATGCGCATCCGCCATTCCCGGCGGGATCAACCGCGCGTGTTTCAGCGTTTACTCCCCACAAGGCTTCAACCCGGAGCAACAATCGTCAATGGCCACCCTTTCGGTCCCTTCCATTTCCGCTGAAGGAAACCTGACCCGGTATCTCCAGGAGATCCGCAAGTTTCCGATGCTCGAACCAGAAGAAGAGTACATGCTCGCCAAAAGTTGGAAAGAGCATGAAGACCCCCAGGCCGCGCACCGCCTGGTAACCAGCCATCTGCGTCTCGTCGCCAAGATCGCGATGGGATATCGCGGCTATGGGCTGCCGCTTTCGGAGCTGATCTCGGAGGGCAATGTCGGGATGATGCAGGCGGTAAAGCGCTTCGATCCCGATCGCGGCTTCCGGCTCGCCACCTATGCGATGTGGTGGATCCGCGCCGCCATACAAGAATACATCCTGCACTCCTGGTCGCTCGTCAAAATGGGCACCACCGCCGCCCAGAAGAAGTTGTTCTTCAACCTGCGCAAGCTCAAGGGGCAGTTGCAGGCGATGGAAGAGGGCGATCTGACGCCCGAACATCTGAAGAAGATCGCCACCGAGCTCGATGTGCCCGAGGCGGACGTAGTCAGCATGAACCGCCGGTTGGCGAGCCCGGACCATTCGCTGAACGCCCCGCTCAGAAGCGACAGCGAAGGGGAATGGCAGGATTGGCTGGTCGACGAGAGCGAGAGCCAGGAGACCCGGCTTGCCGATCGCCAGGAGCTGGGGCTGCGCCGCGACCTGTTGGAAAAAGCGATGACGCATCTCAATGACCGGGAGCGGCATATCCTGACCGAGCGGCGGCTGCGCGACAATCCGACCACCCTCGAAGACCTGTCGCAGCAGTACGGCATCTCGCGCGAGCGGGTGCGCCAGATCGAAGTCCGCGCCTTCGAGAAATTACAAAAAGCGATCAAGACCGCCGCCGTCGAGCGCCGCCTCGTCACCCAATAGGCTCGCTGCGCGATCCTTGGCTCGCGCCTGATCCTTCGCTCGCGCCCCGGGCGCCGTGTGAGCCGGCGCCCATCCTGAAGAACACTGTGCCTGGGCTCGTCCCAGGCACCTACGGCTAGGCGGCCGTGCCCAACCCGGCTTTATGCCGTCGCCCGGGCGTGCTACAGAAGGCCTCTCGTCGACAGGAGAGCGCCAGATCATGATCCACCATGTATCGATCCCGGCACGCGAGCCGCGACACGTCGCCGAGGTTCTAGCCGAGCTGATGGACGGGAAGTGCTACCCGTTCGGGCCGCTCGAGGGCGCCTATATGGCGGCGAGCGGCGACGACCACGGCTCGATAATCGAGGTCTATCCGGATCGGGCGACCCTCGACATCCCGGACACCGACGATCAGGTCGTGTTTGGCGAGAACCGCGCGCCGCCGCAGACCTGGCCGTTCCACGTCTTTCTCTCGGTCCCGCGCGACCCCGAGGAGATCGAGCGCATCGGCGCGCGCGAAGGTTGGCGGGCCAAGACGTTCGGCCGCGGCATGCAGGGCCACAAGCCGTTCTTCCACGTCATCGAATTCTGGCTCGAAAACCGCCTGATGATCGAGGTGGTGTCGCCGGCGATGGTTCGGGAATACGAGGATTTCCTGAAAAGCGCTCAGACGGCGATGATGAGTGACTCGGAATCCCTGCGCCTGATGCGGGCGACGCACATAAAGCAGCCGACCTGAGCGCCGCGCTAATAAGGAGGGGCTAAGCGATGCCGAAAATTGCGGCGGAACGGTTGACCGAAATTGGCCAGGCGCTGTTCGAAGCGGCGGGAGCGCCGCGGGCGGAGGCGGAGCTGGTCATGCGCCACATCGTCGCCGCCAACCTCGTCGGCCACGACTTGCACGGGGTGATCCAGATCCCGACCTATATCGAGCGCATCAAAGCCGGACATATCGTGCCCGGGGCGCCGTGGACGATCGTCCAGGAATCGCCGACGACCACCGTCGTCGACGGCCATTGGGGGTTCGGCTATGTCGCCAATGAGCGGGCGATGCGGCTGACCATAGAAAAAGCGAAGTCGGCCAATGTCGCCGCCGCAACGGTGTTTCGCCAAGGCCATATCGGCCGGGTCGCCTCCTACACGTTGATGGCGGCGCGGGAAGGGATGATCGGCATCGCCACCGCCGATTCCGGGCGCTCGCCAAAGGCGGTGGCGCCGTTCGGCGGGCGCGAGGCAAGGCTCGGCACCAACCCGATCTCGATCGCGATGCCCTCCGACCTCGACGGGCCGCTTTATCTCGACATGGCTACTTCCGCGGCGGCGGCCGGCAAGATCGCGCTCGCCGTGGCGCGCAACGAGCCGGTGCCGGACGGCTGGGTCATCGGCAGCGACGGACGCCCGACCAACGACCCGCGCCAGCTGCGTCAGGGCGGCGCCCTGTTACCGCTCGGCGGGCCCGAAGGCGGCTACAAGGGCACCGGGCTTGCGGTGATGGTCGAGATCCTGTGCGGCCTTCTAACTGGGCTCGGCTTTGGCGTCGAGCCGACCGGGCGCCACAATGACGGCTGCTTCATGGCGGTGTTCAACGTCGCGGCGTTCCGCCCGCTCGCCGAGTTCAAAAAGGACATCGGCGAATTCGTCGCCTATCTCAAATCGACGCCGCCGGCCGAGGGCAGCAAGGGGGTGCTCTACCCCGGCGAGATCGAGCACATGCGCGAACAAGACCGCCGGCAGAACGGCATCGAGGTCGAGGACGCGACCTGGTACAAATTGCGCCAGCTGGCCGACGGCTACGGCCTCACCGAAAAGCTCGAATTCGAGGAGCCGGAGTGAGGGAGTGTCATTGCGTGGAGCCGAAGGTGACGCAATCTCGATCTCGATGACGCTGGGTTGGGCGGCACGAGATTGCTTCGCTGCGCTCGCATTGACCAACAACCGGTTGAGGTAGCCGAATGGACGACCGGCTGACGCTTTACGGCAGCTTTACGTCGAGTTCGAGCTACAAGCCGATGCTCTATTTGGCTTTGGCCCGGCTGCCATTCTCGTTCCGGACGGTGAACCTCAAATTCGGGGTGCAGAAAACGCCGGAATACCTCGCGGTCAATCGCTGGGGCGTGGTGCCGTCGCTGCGTCACCGCGGACTGACGATCCTGCAATCGAACGTGATCCTCGACTATCTCGCGCGCACGACCGGACATTTTGAGCCGGCATCCGAGCAGCAGCGCTGGCAGGCGCGCGAATGGCTGTCGTGGGAAGCCGACCATATCACCGCGATCGCCAAGGTGCGTCACTCGGCCCGGTTCCGCGCATCGCACCCGGAGGTGATCGCCGAATTCCGGCCGAAAGCCGAGGCGGCCCTGTCGTTTGTCGACAATACGCTAAAGGACCGCGAGTGGCTGGTCGGCGACGGGTGCAGCATTGCTGATATTGGCTGCTGGGGTCGCATGGTGTTTATGGCCGAGGGCGGCTTTGACATCGCCGGTTGGCCCAACGTCGCAGCCTGGTCGAATCGGCTCAAGGCGATGCCCGGTTTCGCGCTGCCCTACGATCTGATTCCGAGCAAAGACCGGGAATTCGAACCGGCCTGAGCGACTGCGCTAAAAGCGCGAAAAAGTAGCCAGGCGCGGTGCCGCTGGTTAATCTCGGTTGGGGTTGTATTCCGGGGGACGGATGCGGGGGGTCGTCTTTTTTATCCTGTTGAGCCTGGCGGCGTGCGTGGCAAGGGATGCCATCGTGCCGTCGAGCGCATCGTCGGAAATTCGGGGATGGCAGGAGGCGAGCGGAAAGCCGCCATCGCAGGCCGAGTTCGCAGCTGTCGTCGCGGCCTGCCAGGATCGGGCCAAAAGCGCGGACAGTGGTGGACCGATCGACAACTGCCTCGCCGATCTCGGGCTGCGCCGCATCCAGTGAGAGTGACAGCCGGGAGAGGCGCCGGTGGTGCAGATCGGCAGCTCTAGCCTTAAGTGTCCCGAGCCAGAAGTTCGCAACATTATTCGAGCCGGATTGTCATTGCGAGGAGCCCCAAGGGCGACGAAGCAATCTCGCCCGGGTTCAACTCTACGGCCCGAGATTGCTTCGCTTCGCTCGCAATGACGAGGACCATATTTACACAACCAACTTCAGAACCGGGACACTAGGCTACAGCAGCAGTTCCGGTAAGGCGCGGATGATGCGGTCGGGGCGGATCGGGCAGTCGGGAGGCAGGCCGACCCCATAACCGTCGTGCCAGATCGCGTGGATGCCGAGGCGCTGCGGCGCCACCACCTCCCATTCGAGGTTGTCGCCGACCATCCAGGTTTCGCGCGCAGTCACGCCGAGCGTTTCCATTGCGTGGGTGTAGGCGCGCTCCTCGGGCTTGCCGAAGCCGTGTTCGCCCTCGATCTGGATGTGTTCGAAACGATGTTCGAGTGCGAAGCGGATGACCTTGGCGCGCTGAGGCTCCGCGGCGCCGTTGGTGATCAGCGCCAGGCGCACGCCGAGCTCCTTCAACCGGTCGAGGGTGTCGTGCGCGCCCGGAAAGCACTCCAATTCGGCATCGTGCAAAGCGTTGTAACGATCGGCAATCTCGTCGCACAACGAGCGCTCGGGGACGGCATGACCACCCGCCACCAATGTGGCAAAGGCGTTGGCGACGATCCGGCGGCGAGCCTCGCCGATGCGATGGCGCCAGTGCTTATGCCGCGCCGGATCGGCCCACAAATCGCGCGAGCTGTCCATGATCGCGGCGATCGCCGCGGCCGGGGTCAACGGCGCCAGATGTTCGGTGTAAGCGCCGAGGACGCGCCGCCATTGCGACTCGGCCGGCCCAAAGGCGACAAGTATCGTGTCGTCGAGGTCGAACAAGATTGCGCGCGGAAGGTTCGGCATGCTGTGGGCCGCCCGGACTGCTCAGACGATTTCCGCCGGCGCCTGCGGCACGCTTTTCCAGAATTCGCCATCATGCCCGAAAAAAATGCGGGCGCCGCCTTTTTCGAGGCGGGCGAGCTTTTCGAGCGAAGCCAGCATCGCCGCGCGGTCATAGACATTCTGCGGCAGCCGTCTTTCCCGCAGGGTGCGGCAGAAATAGCAGGAATCGGCAGCAAGGACGACATCGCCCGAGGCGAGCCGCACCTTTAACGACTGATGGCCCGGCGTGTGGCCGTGGGTCGGCAGGCAGACGACGGCGCCGTCGCCGAAGAGGTCATGCTCGCCGTCGACCTGGACGACTTTGTGCCCGAGATCGAAGTCGCGCCGGTCGAACCCGCGCCGCGCGGCGGTGTCGGGGTCCATCCCGGCCTCCCATTCCCGCTTCTGCACCACCATCGTCGCGTTTGGAATAAGCGCGTTGCCGCCGACATGATCGAAATGGAAATGCGAGTTGACGATGATGTCGATCTCGGCCGGATCGCGACCGATCGCTTCCAACCGGGCGCTGATTTCCTCGCCCGGCCGGTAATTGAACGCGAACAGACGGGTAATGCGGGGGCCGACCCGACCGGCGGGGTCGTGCTGGCAATCCGGGTGCATCCCGGTATCGAACAGCACCGTGCCCTTGGGGTGCTCGATCAGGTAGGACGGGATCGGCAATTGCGCCCGACCCTCACCGCCCTCCATCAGGTAGCTCAGTTCCCCCTCCAGCCAGCCGCAAGTAAAGGCGAACAGCTTGACGCTCATCAGCGCCTCGTCACGCCGTCGCGCGAGCGAGGTTCGCCGCCTCGAACATGCGCCGGTGCAGCGCGAAGTCATAGGGCCGCTCGATGAGCGACTCCGGATCCCACTCGCTGCGCTGCACGCCGTAAAAATCGCCGCCATAGACGTGGATTGCGCCGGTCAGCCGCCCGAGCGGATTGGTCACCGAATGGATGATGTCGCGTCCCAACGGTTCGGCGCAGCGGTCGCCCAAAGATTTTGCGCCCGCAGCTTCGATGAGGCCGCCGGCTTCTCCCGGCAGCCGGCGCCAAAAGATGTTGTCTTCGCGACCGGTGTAGACCCCGATCACCGCCCACATCCGGTGGTCGTGCGGCATGATCGTCATCCCCCGCCCCCAGATCACGTTGAGGATCGTCAGCTCCTCCGAGCGGTAGAGCGGCGTCACGCCGGCCGTCGTCGGCTCGCCGAGCGCGGCAAGGATCGCGGCAGGGTTGGAATTGGCGCGGGCCAGCACCTCGCGCGCTGCCTTATGGCTAGGGTCTTCGCCCACCGCGACGCGGCAATCTTCGATGAAGCGATCGAGGTCGAACACGGTTCTGCACTCCCTTCGGCTATTCGGCCGACTGCGCCACAACCTCGGAGCGGTGGCCCCTCTGGTGAAAGTAATTCGCCCGGTAGAATTCGAGCACGAGATCGCGGTAGACCGCCGGCGGATAGCGCGCCGGATTATCGGCGCCGACGCAGGACGGCAGGCATTCGATGACCCGGTCCGGGTTGGGGCTGTGGAAATAGGCGATCGAGTATCGGTCGGTCCCCGAACTCGTTGAGCACGCCGTGCGGCGTTGACAGAAAGCGATCGTTCGACCAGCGCCGCATGATGTTGCCGAGATTGATCAGGAAGGTCCCAGGGATGATCGGCGGCGCAAACCATTCGCCCCCCGACGCTCCATTTGGCGGCAGCCGAACCGCGAGCCCCGGCACCTCGGTCCGTGCGAGCGCCGTCATAAAGCTGTTGTCGGTATGCGGCCCCTGGCCAAAGAGGTTGTCTTCGATCGTCTGCTGCGGCGGATAGTGCAGGAAGCGCAGAGTGGCGTGCGCCTCGTCGGCAAAGAACGGCGCAAAAAAATCCGCCCGCATTCCCAGCGCCACGGCGAACGGCGGCAGCATCCGGTCGCACATCGCCCCGAGCGCCGCGAAATAGGCCATCATGTCGGCGCGGATGCCGGGCAGCTCTGCCGGCCACTGGTTGCGGCCGCGCAACGGTTTGCCGGCGATCACGTCGGGGTGGTCGCGCCCGCGGTCGTGGCTGATAAAAAAGCTCTCGTTCTGGTTCGGCCTGGTTGCCTTGTGGACGGTCGAGGCGCCCTGCACCGAAGCGTTGATCGGCAAATAGCCGATGTTGTTGTCATTGAGCCGTAGCGCGAGCTTTTGGGCGAGCGGCAGGGCATGGAACCGGCGCGAAGCAGCAAAGGCGCGGTCGATCAGCTGGTCTGGAACGCCGTGGTTCATTGCGTAGAAGAAACCGACATTCGCGCAGGCGCGCGCGACTTCGGCGGAGACCTGCTCCAACGCACCCTTCTCGCCGGCGAAATAGGGACCGTAATCGATAACCGGGATCATCCCGGCGACCGCTTCAGGGTCCGCCACCGCATGTTGCTTGAACAGATGCATCCCGTTTTCTCCGCGCCGCGGTGCGCCCGACTATAGCCCGCGCTCACCTCCGGCGGCCAGCCGCATTGCGGTTTCGGGTGGGATGGGAACGGCTCGGCAACATGCTGAACAGCGCTGCCTGAGCGGTGCGGCGGCATGCCATCGCAAGCTCCGAGATTGCGCGCGCCGCGCTTACCGCCCAACTATCGGACATCAATGATGAGGCGGGTTTTTGATACGGATAAAAACGATGAACAGGGAAAACGACAATGACAACGGCGAGACTCACTGTACGCTCGCCGAACTGGTTCGCGATCCGCTGATCGGCCTCCTCATGCACAGCGACGGCGTCGACCGGCACAGCGTCGAGCTGTTGTTCGAGCGGATTGCGCGGGAACGGGGGAGTTTCGCTCGACAGCGCGGTGGCGCTTGTTCCGCTAAAGCGAGCCAATCAGCTTCGAGACTGGGCGCGCGGCCGGATTCGTGTTAACTCATTGCCGCATGCGGTACCGATTCGAGATACCCCCACATTACGTGATGCTGATCGCTTGCGCGCTGGCGCTAGTTGGGCTGGTCCATGCCGAAGGCTGGATCTGGCCGCTGAAGGCAGCCGCGGTCATGATCCCGGTGTCATTCCTGGTCGGTTGAGCGCCCGCTCAGCGGCGCAGCAGCAGCGGGTAGAGGCTGAGCACCAGCTCGGCGACGATCAGCAGCACAATGTACCACTCGACGCGCAGACTGCTGCGCGTCTGCACCAGACCCAGCAAGGTCTCGACCGTACGCGAGACAATGTCGAGCTTGCGGTCGAGCGCGCGGTCACGGTCGCGCAGCTCGTATTCGTCGGCGAGGCGCATGTAGAGCCGCTCGAGTTCCGGATGCTCCCACAGCAGCTCGGGGGTTTCGGCGGTTTCGACCCGGCCGACCATTTTCTGCTGCATCAGCAGCACGTCGCCTATGTGGCGCAATAGCACCTTGCCGCTCGCGCCGGCGCGGCCCTTCTCGCGCAGGGCCGCGGCCAGCGGTTCGATGCGGTCGAACAGGTCGGCGATCCGCGTCTCGTAGTGCGACAGCATCAGGCTCTTGGCGAGAATGTCGGCGACCAGCTGCAGCCGCTCGGTCGATTTGTCGCGCAGGATAATATTACCGGACGCGTCGACATGCTGATCGCTGTCGGCGCGGATCAGCAGCCGCGCCTCCTCCCGCTCTGGTGCCGGGAACCCACCGGCGATCGAGGGCATCAATGTCGCGACGAATTCGTCCATCGCAGCGTTTGGCGAGCCGAACAACACGACCGCGCCATAGCGAAACAGCACGACCACGCCGCCGTCCGGGATGTCGAGGGTCAGCGGCGCGATGCCGACCGAGGCGCCGCGCTCTAGCGCTCGCGTATCCAGCCGCTCGCCCAGCAGCAGCGCACGCACCGGCACGATGTCGGCCGTGGCCGCCGGCGCCGCGGAACGCGCCGCGTCTGTCGCCTCCGGCGGCGCAGCGCCTTCGGTCATGGCCCTCGATAGATGTGCTGGCCGCCGCCGCTCATTGCACACCGACCCGCCGCGGAAAGTTCGATCGCGGCTCTTCGACCCCTTCCGGGTCCTGATGGATGATGATCTCTGCGTGTGGATAGGCGGCGCGCAGCCGCGCCTCTACCTGGTCGGAGATTTCGTGCGCGCGAACCAGGCTGATATCGCCGTCCATTTCGATATGGAGCTGGATGAACGCTGTCGGCCCCGCGACCCGGGTGCGCAAATCATGGGCGGCAGCCACCTCGGGGTGCGACAATGCGATGTCGCGGATCCTCTCGCGTTCGTCGTCGGGCAGTTCGCGGTCCATCAGCTGGACCAGCGACAGGCGCGCCAGCCGTGCTGCGGAATAGATGATCCACAGCCCGATTGCGGCGCCGAACAGCGGATCGAGGATGCGCAGGCCGAAAGTGCCGCTGAGGATCAGCGCCGCAATGACGCTGCCGTTCAAAATCAGATCGCCGCGATAGTGCAGTTCGTCGGCAGTAATCGCGATCGACCCGGTGCGGCGCACGACATGCCGCTGATAGAGCACCAGCGCAATCGTCACCACGATCGAGAACACCATCACCGCGATCCCGGCCGGCGGGTTCTCCACTGTGGCCGGGTGGATCAGCCGACGCACTGCCTCGGCGAGGAGCAACAGCGCGCTACCGGTGATGAAAGCCGACTGGCCCAGCACCGCCAGCGGCTCGGCCTTACCGTGGCCAAAGCGATGCTCGCGATCGGCAGGGGTCAGTGCATGCCGTACCGCTAACAGATTGACGATCGAGGCGACGGCGTCGAGCAGCGAATCGATCAGGCTGGACAGCAGCGCGACCGAGCCGGTTTCCAGCCAAGCCGCGAACTTTGCGGAAATCAGCAACAGAGCGACGGCGACCGAAGCATAGGTCGCCCATCGCCGTAGCCGGTCCGCAGCAGGTCCGTAGATCATGGGAAGAGCCGCTCCCGCCGCCATCCGTCGCCCTCGCGAACGAACAACCAACGGTCATGCAGGCGGTAGGGACGCTCCTGCCAAAATTCGATCCGCGCCGGTACGACACGAAAGCCCGACCAATATAGCGGCCGCGGCACCTCGTCATCGCCGAAACGGTCGGTGAAGGCCTCGACCCGGCGCTCCAATTCGGCGCGGGTCGCGAGCGGACGCGACTGGTCCGAGGCCCAGGCGCCGATCCGGCTGTCGCGGGATCGCGCTGGCGAAATAAGCGTCGGCTTCGTCGTCCGTGACCGGCTCGACCGCCCCCTCGATCCGCACCTGTCGGCGCAGCGATTTCCACAGCAAGCATAGCGCTGCCTGCGGGTTGTCGAACAGCTCCGTCGATTTGCGGCTTTCCAGATTGGTATAGAAGACGAAACCGCGCGCATCGAACCCCTTTAGCAGAACGGCGCGCGCCGAGGGCCGGCCGTCGCGGGTCGCCGTCGCCAAGGTCATCGCCTCGGGCTGCTGCTCGTTCGCCAGCGCTTCGGCATACCAGCGCTCGAACGGCGCCAGGGGTTCGAGCTTCGACGATCTCGTCCATCATGCGCGTCCGTTGAACGGGCTACTCCGATGCAATCTTCTCCCCGATCGCACCAGCGGCGCGGCGGGGACCGCGCTGGCGCGGCGCGGGGTCTAGGGTTTCGCCGATCAGCGAGGCGATCGTCATCTGCATTGCTACCGCTTCGGCTCTGACGATGCGCTCCATCGCCGGTGCGACCAGCCTCTGCCAAGGCGCGGTGGCGTGGTCGAGCCAAACTGCCGGCAAACGGCAGCCGCAGCGCCTCGTAAAGATCGTGAACCGTGGCGGTCTCCGGGCTCCACGCCAGCACCCAGCTTCCCTCCTGCGTATGGGCGGCGAAACCGGCGGCGAGGAGCGGCCTCATATACTCGTCGACGACCGTCGTCGGCACCCTGAGTTCGGCGGCCAGCGCCGCTGTGGTCAGCTGTTCCCCCACCCGTTGCGCCCGCTCCAGGGCCGCAATCAGCCCCAGGCTCAGACCGAGCTGGACGCCGCCCGACGAAACCGGACCGATCCGCCGGTCGATGCGCCAGTGCGGCAAGGCGGCGGCGACCTCCGCGCCGAGCAGCACCGCCATCCATGAAATATACATCCACAGCAGAAAGATCGGGATAGCCGAGAGCGCGCCGTAAACGGTCTGATAATAGGACATGGCGCCGACATAGATCGTAAACCCGACCTTTAGGATCTCGATCGCCGCGGTCGCAACCAGCGCGCCGAGGGCTCCGTCGCGCCAGCGCACCGCGCGGTTCGGGATCAGCCAGTAGAGCAAGGTCAAGGCGACAAACTCGAGCACCGCCGGCACCGCCCGCGCGAGGCCGTGCAGCCAGCCGCTCTCGACCCACTGGACGGCTTGTTGGCCAAACCCGGCGCGACGCGCGGCGATCTCGAAATAGGTCGACAGCGAAAAGCTGAGGCCGACAAGAAGCGGGCCCAGCGTTATCAATGTCCAATAGGCCAGGACACGCTGCCCCCAAGGCCGCGGCGCGGTCACCCGCCATATCACGTTCAGCTGGTCTTCGACCGTGACCAGCAGCAATATTCCGGTCGCGGCGATGCCGATGACGCCGATCGCCGTCGTCTGCGCCGCAGAATTGGCAAAGGCACGGAACCACCAAGCCGCCTGCTCGCCGACCGACGGCACGAAATTTCTAAACACCAGCGCCAGGATCTCGTCATGCACCTGTCCAAAGATCGGAAACACCGATAGCGAGCCGAGCCCAATGGCGACAAGCGGCACCAGCGAGACTAAGCGTCGTGTAACCGAGCGCGCCGGAGGCGGCAAAACAGCCGTCCGCGTTGAAGCGGCGCAACGAGTAGAGCGCGAAGGCCCCCGGCGTCGCCGCGATCCGCCGCAGCCTGCCGCCGCGCCCGCCCTCTTCCGCCTCAGGCGTCATCGTGGAAACCTCGCAGCGTCCTCTGTGGTCAACACGGCCGCGCCGAGCAATTATTCCGCTGCCTGCCGCTTCGGCGCCAGCGCCGAAGGGCGTCCGGCCCGCTCATGGCCCTCCCCGGAGTGTTCGTGTAGGATGAACCTGTCGCGAGAAATGGGGATGACCATGCCGCTGATGGCGGGTAAGCAGGGTCTGATTATGGGTGTCGCCAACGAGCGCTCGATCGCATGGGGCATCGCCAAAACCCTGCACGATCACGGCGCCGAACTCGCCTTTACCTACCAGGGCGAGGCGCTGCGCAAGCGGGTGCAGCCGCTGGCGCTGAGCCTCGACAGCGATTTTGTGCTCGAGGCCGATGTCGGCTCCGAAGAGAGCCTCGATCTGGTGTTCGCGGCACTGGCGGAACGCTGGGGGCATCTCGACTTCCTCGTCCATGCGATCGCCTTTTCCGACAAGGACGAGCTGAAAGGGAAATACCTCTACACCACGCGAGCGAACTTTCTGCGCACGTTGGAGATCTCCTGCTATTCGTTCACCGATGTCTGCCGGCGCGCGGCGCCGCTGATGACCGCCGGCGGCAGCCTGCTGACCCTGACCTATGCCGGTGCCGAGCGGGTGATGCCGCATTACAATGTGATGGGGGTGGCCAAGGCGGCGCTCGAGGCGAGCGTGCGCTACCTCGCCGTCGATCTCGGCGGCGACAACATTCGCGTCAACGCGATTTCAGCCGGCCCGATCAAGACCCTGGCGGCATCCGGGATCGGCGATTTCCGCTATATCCTGAAGTGGAACCAGTTGAACTCGCCGCTGAAGCGCAACGTCACGATCGAAGATGTCGGCGGCGCCGGGCTCTATCTGCTGAGCGACCTTTCCGCCGGGGTCAGCGGCGAGGTCCACCACGTCGATTGCGGCTATCATGTCGTCGGCATGAAGGCCGTCGACGCCCCCGACATCTCGGTGGTGTGATCGAAATGCGCACGCCAATCTCGGCAAGCACAGCGTCATACCGGCGAAGGCCGGCATCTATGGCGGACCTGGGTCGCGGCCTCCGCCGGGACGACGAGAAGCGTTGAAGCGATGGCCGGCAACTCCTTCGGCACCTTGTTCCGGTTCACGACCTGGGGCGAAAGCCACGGGCCGGCGATCGGCGTTGTCGTCGACGGCGTCCCGCCGCGCCTGGCGCTCGCCGAGCCCGACATCCAGCACTGGCTCGACAAGCGCAAGCCCGGCCAGTCGCGCTTTACGACGCAGCGCCGCGAGGAAGACCTCGTCCGGATCCTGAGCGGCGTCTTTGACGGGGTGACCACCGGCACCCCGATCCAGCTGTTGATCGAGAACACCGATCAGCGCTCCAAGGATTATCGAAACATCGCCGACCGCTTTCGCCCCGGCCATGCCGACTACA
Source organism: uncultured Alphaproteobacteria bacterium (assembly GCA_963774345.1). Taxonomy (GTDB): domain Bacteria; phylum Pseudomonadota; class Alphaproteobacteria; order ATCC43930; family CGMCC-115725; genus AP-15. The sequence goes on along the minus strand of CAVZFB010000027.1, from coordinate 110,832 downwards.
CCTATTGGAAAAAATACGGCATGCGCGACTATCGCGGCGGCGGCCGCGCCTCGGCGCGCGAGACCGCCTCGCGCGTCGCCGCAGGCGCCGTCGCGCGCAAGATCCTCGGCCCCGATGTATCGATCCGCGGCGCGCTGGTCCAGATCGGGCCGCATGCGATCGACCGCGGCGCCTGGGATTGGCGGGCGGTCGAGGACAACCCGTTCTGGTGCCCCGACGCCGCGACGGCGCCGCGCTGGGCCGATTATCTCGACGGTGTGCGCAAGGCCGGCTCCTCGGCCGGTGCGGTCATCGAGATCGTTGCGAGCGGCGTCCCGGCCGGGCTCGGCGAGCCGGTCTACGACAAGCTCGACGGCGATCTCGCCCGGGCGCTGATGACGATCAACGCGGTCAAGGGCGTCGAGATCGGCGCCGGCTTCGGCGCCGCGGCGCTGAAGGGCGAGGAGAACGCCGACGAGATGCGAATGGCGGACGGGCAGGTCGTCTTCCTGTCGAACAATGCCGGCGGCATCCTCGGCGGCATCTCGACCGGGCAGGACATCGTCGCCCGCTTCGCGGTCAAGCCGACGAGTTCGATCCTGACGCCGATGCGCACGGTCGACGTCGACGGCAACGAGGTCGAGATCGCGACCCACGGCCGCCACGACCCCTGCGTCGGCATCCGCGCCGTCCCGGTCGGCGAGGCGATGGTGGCTTGCGTGCTCGCCGATCACTTGCTGCGCCATCGCGCGCTCGGCGCCGAATGCTGAACGCATGCGACGGCTGCTCCTCGGTTTTTTCGCGACCATCGGATTTCTGACCGTCCTGCTCGTCATCGCCGCCGTGTTGGTGGTCGTCCGCTTTAGACCTGGTACGCCCGCGCTCCCCGCAAACATCATCGTCTCGGTAGACCTGACGCAGGGCCTCGCCGACGGTCCGGACGAGCCGGACTTGCTGCGGCTCGTCGCCGGCGGTAAGTCGAACCTGCGCGACTTCCTCGACGCGATCGAGGCCGCGGCGGCCGACCCGCGGGTCAAGGGCGTCCTCGCTCGCGTCGGCAACGACGAATTCGCCGTCGCCGAGACGCAGCAGATACGCGACGCGATCATTGCCTTTCGCGCCAAGGGCAAGTTCGCGATCGCGTTCGCCGACAGTTTTGGCGAGTTCGGGGCCGGCACCCGTCCCTATTACCTGGCGACCGCGTTCGACCGGATCTGGCTGCAGCCGCTGGGCAGTGTCGGCCTGACCGGGCTCTATTCCGATGCTACCTTCTTCAAGGGCACCTTTGACCTGCTCGGGATCGTCCCCGAGTTCGACCATCGCGGCGCCTACAAGACCGCGGCCAACATTCTGACCGAAACCAAGATGACCCCGCCCCACCGCGAAGAGGTCGAAGATCTGCTCGCCTCGGTGGCTGGGCAGATCGTCAGCGGCATTGCCCAAGCCCGCAAGCTGTCGCCGGATGCGGTGCGCGCGGCGATCGACCGCGGGCCGCTGCTCGCCGACGAAGCGCTCCAGGCGTCGCTTGTCGACCGCCTCGGCTATCGTGACGAGGTCATTGCCGAGGCCCACAAGCGCGCCGGATCGGACGCCGAACTGATCGGCCTGTCGACCTACCTCGCCGGCGTGAAGCGTCCACACCGCCAGGGCGAAAGGATCGCGCTGATCTACGGCTCGGGGCTGATCGTGCGCGGCGGGGGTTCGGCGGGCCCGCTGTCGGGATCCGAGGAAATGGCGGCGGACAAGATCACCCGGGCTTTTCGCGCCGCCGTTCGCGACCCCGAGGTGCGCGCAATCTTGTTTCGCGTTGACAGCCCCGGCGGCTCTGCCGTCGCGTCGGAGACGATCTGGCGCGATGTCGTATTCGCCCGAGAGCGCGGCAAGCCGGTCATCGTATCGATGGGCGACGTCGCCGGCTCCGGCGGCTATTACATCGCGGCCCCGGCCGACAAGATCGTCGCCGAGCCGGCGACCCTGACCGGCTCGATCGGCGTGTTGGCCGGCAAGCTGGTCGTGGCCGACCTGCTCAAGAAGATCGGGATTTCGACCGATTCGGCGCAGGTCGGCGCCAACGCGGCGATGTTCAGCGCCACCTCCGAATTCTCGCCCTTCGCCCGCTCCCGTCTCGAAGCGTTTCTCGATGCGACCTATCAGGGCTTCAAGGATCACGTCGCCTCCGGCCGCCACATGACCCCCGATGCCGTTGAGGCGGTCGCCAAAGGCCGGGTTTGGTCGGGGGAGGAAGCCAAGGCGCGCGGGCTCGTCGATGCGCTCGGCGGTTACGACGTGGCGCTCCGCCTCGCCAGGGAAACGGCTCATATCCCGTCCGACGAGCCGATCCAGCTGACAGTGTTCCCGCGCGAAGAAGGGCCGGTCCAATTCCTCTACGATCGCCTCACCGGCAAAGAGCGCGAGAACGACACTCTGGGCCTCGGCTCGCTCGGGCGGGCGATCGAAGCGGCGCAGCCGCTGCTGCAACGGATCGAAGCCGTCCTCGATAGTCCGGGTATCCTGACCATGCCCCCGATCGCCCAGCCGAGATAGGGTTCGCGGCCGGTTTTGCCCTCACCCGAGTCACCTCGGGCGGCAGGTTTGCGACAGCGCAGGTATTGGCGACATTACCGATGCTTGCGGCGGGACCGCTCTTGGTGCGACTAATGGACAACTGAAAGCAGGTCCCGGCTCCTTCCAAAGAACGCCGGTACGCTTGTTTCTCCTCCGATCATCTTCTGTATGGATGTTAGATCTTGCCTGAACTCGTTCGGGGACGCCTGCAAATATCGCCAAGCACTAAAAGCTCTATTTGGCCTCATACGTATCTCTCTGAGGGCCCGGCTTACGTATTTATCCGCGTTTTCCATATCATCTATACATAAGTAAGCGATGGCAATGCATTGAAGGTAGTTAACCCCACGATTATTCTGTCCTTTGCTTAGCTCTATTACCTGCGAAAACAGATCACGTGGTGGACTTCCAGTCTTTCCCCATTCCGCCATCGCGTAGTTGAATGCGTCTTGAATATCCTTGAACTCGCTAGCTGCCGGTCTATTGTCCGCGATAATGACCATCGCTTGATCATATTTCTCTTGTGCGATTAAACACAGCTCCAGCCAGTTCCGTGTCCCACTTTTAAGCTCACTGGCCGAGTTATCGTCTGCGATCCCTCGCAATAATCGCTCGGCTGCCACAAGGCTTTCAATAGTAGACATGAGCTCCTGTGCGATACGAAGCCGCGTTACAGCCTGCTCGCAGCGTATCGCGGAGAAGCTATCAATAGTTCGCAGCAAGCCCTTTCCGTGAGCAATTACCACCCGAAGAGAACCGATGAGATCCACTGGGGCCACTTTTTCCGTAGCTTCAAGAACTTTCCGAGCGTCAGCCACAGCCTCTGTGTTGCGACCGAAAATCTGATACAATTGTGCGCGCCTCGCATAAATTTGAGGTGAAGACACCCCAGCCAGGACGGCCTCTTCTAGCATCGACAGCGCGTCCTCGGGTCTACCCAAACGTTCGGTAAGGAACGCGATACGATAGAGAATGCCGCTATCACGTTCGTGAATTCTTGCGATCTCAGAAAGTTTTGTCTCGATTTCTGAGGGCTGTAAATTTACCTCCTGCGGCAATCTAGAAATAGCAACCTGCATTTTCGTGAGCGCACTGATTGCCCCTTCTCGGTCTTCTGAATTCGCAGATATTATAGCATCAAGAAGAGCTCTATACTCTCTGGAAAGCCTGCTTTTGGGGCGATCGAGGATGAACAGCTGCTGTTTGAGCAACGCCAAGCTATTGTAGTGCCGAAGGATGGACAACTGGTCATCTTGGTAATCGAAAAGCTCACGAGAACGCTCAAGCTGAGTCTGAAGGATGTTCTCCTCGTCATCCAAATCTGGAACGTTTGATGCAACGAAGTGGAGCTCTATATGCTTGTTACGAGGAGCTTTATCCTCGCCGCGAATGTCAGCCACCACTTTCTCTAAACCGCGCAAGTTTTGCTCATTAGGGAAGAACATGATTACGACAGCATCTGGGAGTTGGCGAGTGCAGATCCCTCCAACATCGGTATGGCCCGTCCGCGAGTCGACCAGGACATAGTGAAAGCCACCAGGCACTGCATTGCGCCATTGCTCTTTTAGATCCTCAAGCAGAAGAAACCCTTCGCGATTCGCGTAAAGGTCTTGCCAATCTATCGCATGGAAATGGGCGGCATACGACGCGTCTTGTCGGCCGGCCGACATTAGCCATAGTCCTCCTCCCTCGGGAGCTTGCCACTTTGTACAAGGCGTTATGAACTCCTTCACATCGGGTGCGCGGCTGGTCAGGAGGTACTGTGAAATATAATCGACAATTCCCGGCGTATCTGTAAGGCTGGCAAAAAGGTCGAACGTAGGTATACCCGGAGCTTCTAAGTCGAAATCGACCAGGAGGACGTTTCGTCCCTTTCTGGCAAGCTCGACGCCCACATTCACGAGTGACATCGTGCGACCCACTCCACCTTTGAACGAGTAAAAGGTTACGACGTACATCTGCTTGCTACGTACCAGTGGGTCGCAGAACAAAAATCTTGGCTGCGGCGCGAGTTTCGTCTGATATGGGCGTACGGAAGGTAGACTTGAACGATGGGGTTATTACCTGCACCTCTATCGCGATTAGCCTTGTCATAATTCCCGGGTCACCCGCTATTAGACGCAACAGGCGATCGGCACTCTGATTCTGAATAAGAGCCCCAGTTTCCCACCGCTTTACGGAAGCAATGCCAAACCCGGTCACATCTGCAAACTGCGCTTGAGTCATCCCATGATGTTTCCGGATCGCGCGGATTTGTTCAGGGGATAGTACCCCTAAATGTCGGCAGACCGCTTCGTGGCGCAAATCCTCCGCATCACCATCAGTGTAACCGTGTTCGCAGTGCCCGCATATCCAGACGGGAAGACGAGCGCTTAGCTCAACAGCCTCTGATCCATCGCCATAGATAAATCCCTGCTCCCTGAACGATACCCTGACGGCGCGCTCTCCGCAGTCATCACATATCCGAGTTTCACCAAGCGGCAAACTGGCCAAGTTACCATTCATCATTACGCTCCAGATCGCGAAATCATGTGCCAAGCCGAGGGTGACAACTCAAATGAAAGCTCCTTCCGTAGATGCACCCTGAACCTAGCTGTAACTTTATGTAAATATCCCGATCGCCTTTGTTGTTCCTGACGATAAGGACATAACCGACTTTTCCAGGAGGATGGGAGAGAGTAACCTGTGTTATCGGATGACCTGCTTCGATCAATTCTACGATGAATTCCCAGGCTCCAGCATCGGTAAAATAGGTACCGGAGCAAGGATGCAGCACGCGGTTTGGCCACCACACCGCTGGCGCCTCGCTTGACCATTCGGCACGCCGCGTGCGTTTCGATCCGGCCAACCGCGCCAGCTCGCGCCGTATCGCAGCCGGAACCGTCATGATTGCTGTGCGCACCACATGCCACGTTCCACGAGAAGAGCATCCCAGGGATTCGCATCATATGATACCTCACTCACCAGCTTGTCAATCCGGTTAGTATCATATGATGCGATGATGGACCGTTCAAGCAGTTTATTCGGCTTTCCCTAATTGACCGTTGGCAAGCGAAGCGGCGGCGGTCTTCAGCTCAGCCGTGCCAACTGCCTCGCATTTCGCCCGCCACTCTCACCCGCACACGCAGCGCGTTGCCCGGCAGATAGGCGAGCGGCATGTCTTCGACATCGACCGTTTCGAGACTCGCGGGGTCGGCGCCGGCTGCGACCGCGCGTTCGCGCGCCTGCGCCTCGGCCGCGGCAATCGCCTCGTTGCGGCCGAGGTCGCGGTAGATCTGGTCGGTCTCGCCACTGATTTGCGCGATCGCGGCACCGACCGCGTTGGCGTGCTCGCCATGCGGGACGCGGATCACCTCCGAGATCCCGGCGAGCCGACCGGGCACCAGAAACGCGCCACCGCCAACTGCGATCAAAGGAAGATCGCCGGCTTCGGTCTTCATCCGGTCGACCGCTTCCTCGATCTTGTGTCGGGCCGCTTCGAGAACGGCATGGGCGAGGTTCCTCGGCAAATCGGACACCCGCGCGGCATCGCCGATCGATGCGACCCCTGCGGCAACCGCGGCATCGGTCGCGGTCAAAGTGTCGCCACCGAAGACCAACGCTTCGCTGGCCAGACGGTAGCCGACGCTTTGCGGCCCGACGGCTAGCGGGTCGCGCTCGACCAGGCTGCCGCCGCCGAGCCCGATCGACAGCAAATCCGGCATTCGGAACAAGGTGCGCACGCCGCCCACTTCGACAACCGAGTTCGCTTCACGCGGGAACCCGCGGCGCAGTTGCCCGATATCGGTCGAGGTACCGCCGACATCGACGACCATCGCATCAGTGAGGCCGGACAGAAAAGCCGCACCCCGCATCGAGTTGGTTGCGCCCGACGCAAAACTCATGACCGGCATCGTCGTCGCGAGCCGGGCCGCCATCACGGTGCCGTCGTTCTGGGTCAGATAAAGCGGTGCGGTGATCCCGCTCGCCGCGATCGCCGCGGTAAATCCGTCGACCGTCACCCGCGCCAGATCGATCAGCGCGGCGTTCAGCAGGGCCGCGTTCTCGCGTTCCAACAGGCCGATACGGCCGAGGTCGCGCGACAAGGTCACATTCGCCTGCGGGCATTCCTCCCGCAGAATCTCGGCGGCGCGTACCTCGCAAGTCGGATCGAGCGGCGAGAAGATCGCGGCGATCGCGACCGACCGAATGCTGCTCTCCCGGATCTGCCGCGCGGCATGGCGCATGCCGGCCTCGTCGAACGTCACGATCGGCCGGCCGTCGTAATCGTGCCCGCCTTCCAGCATGAACACCGCGCCGCGGACCAGTCCGGCGAGATCCTGCGGCCAATCGCAGAACGGCGGCAGCGAGGCGGCAGCCGGCAGGCCGATCCGCACTGCGGCGACGCGGGCGAGCCCCTGCCGCTGCACGACCGCGTTGACGAAATGCGTTGTCCCGATCACGACGCCGCCGATCGCTTGGCCCGCGACGTCCGGGTGCGCCGTAAGCTCCGCCAGCGCAGTGACGATGCCGGTCGTGACATCCGGCGTCGTCGGCGTCTTGACCGCGTGTACAACCTCTTTGTCCGCAAGCAATACCGCATCGGTATTGGTGCCGCCGACGTCGATCCCGATCCGCCGCATCCTTCAGATTTTCCCCGGGAGGAGGTTATCCCAGGGCTGGGCCCGGGACCCAGCAGAACGGACCTTGGCCGGCTCGTGGAACCGCTCGCGCAAGGTCAATCGATGCCTGTGTTCATGGATCCCGGGCTCGCCGCTGCGCTCCGCCCCGGGGTGACAGTCAAAGGGCAGCGTCATCCCGATCGTTACTTCCTCAACTCGAACACCGAGCGGAAGTCGAGGTCGTAGCCGAAGGCTCGCGGGCCGACGTGCTCCAAGCCCTTCGGCGTCAGGAACACCGGCGGGGCCGGCAACGCGACGACCGTGACCCGCCGGCCGTAGCGAATTGTCTCGCTGCCGCAGGCCTCGCCCGATACGGTGTCCAGCACACAGATCAGATCGGGGGACATCGCGATCGGCGCCCCGTCCCGCCAGGCCACGACCCATTCGTTCTGAAACGCGATTTCGAGCCGCGAGCCGTGATCTTCGTCGAGCCCCTCGATCGCCGCCCGACCGCGCAGAAACCCCTCGGTCGTGCGCCTGTCGACATCGACGACCTTGCCGCGGAACAGCAACTTGCCGTCGGCCTCGTCGAGGATCGCGGCAATCGGGTCGAGGTGCAGGCGCTGCGCCTCCTGCACACGGCGGCCGATGCCGATGGCTTTGGTCACGGTGAAGTGAATGCCCCAATCCTTGACCTCTCGGCCGGTGCGCGGGGCTTTGCAGGTCGAGGCGATTGAGCCCATCTCGACGCAGATCTTGCGGCTCGCCCGCTCCATCCACTTCCAGCTCGGCACCTTGGTCACGACCGCCTCGATGCCGCGCGGGTCGTAGAGCACGCAGGGATAGGGGCGCAGATCGCCGACCGCGACGCTAGTCATCTGCGCCTCGGGATAGGCGCGGCCCATGGTGTCCGCATCGACCACCGGCAGCTCCAGATGGGCCGCCGCCATCAATGGCTGGATCCCGTTGCCGCCGCCGATCTCGAGCGACATGACGGCGCGGAATTTCGACCCGAGCAGCCCCTCCTGAATTTCGACCGCGCGGGCGACGTTATGGCTGTCGGCGAGGCGCTCCTGCCCGACCAGCGGCGCCCCCATGTTCGACACCACCGCCACCCAATCGTCGTCGGCGAGGTCGAGCGGCGACATCAGCTCGACCCGACGCCCCTGGGCATAAAGCCGGCGCATGTTGAGGAGCCCGAGATACGGGCTGCCGCCGCCGCCGGTGCCGAGAACCCAGGCCCCGACCGCCAACGCCTCGATGTCGTCGAGCGAAATGACCATAAAATTCAGTTTCGATTGCGGCTACCGACAAGACAGACCGAGATTGCGTCGCTTCGTTCGCAATGCCGGGTCGACGGCCCGTGACAGAACCGCCCTTTAGATCTCGCCCTCTTGCTTCAGCATGCGCACGGTCTTGCGGATCGCGCTGAGCGTATCCGCCAGTTCGGGCTCGTCATGGGTGGCGGAGACGAGCCCACCGGGGCTGCCGCTAAAATCGACGCCGTTGACCATCATCGCCAGGCGGAATTTGTGCACGATGTCGGCTTGGCGGTTGCCGGTGAGGCTCGCGGTCGGCTGTTGATGCGGGTCGAACCGGGTCGGTGTAATCGAAGCGCGATCGGGGTTGGTGAAGATGTGCAGCATCGAGAACGTACCGTAGGCGGCCCACGGCACCCGCTCTTCCTCGAACACCTCGTTGATCCGGGCGCGCAAGGTCTCGCCGTAACGGTTGGCGCGGGCACACGCGTCGGTGGTGCCGACGATCGCCAAAGCCGCCACCCCGGCCGCAGCCGACAGCGGGTTGGCGTTAAAGGTGCCGGGATGAGCGATCTTCTCGCGGTCCGCAGCCTTGGTTACCTGGAAGTCCAACAAATCGAGAATATCCTTGCGGCCGGCGACGGCGCCGCCGGGCAACCCGCCGGAGAGGATCTTGGCCAGGGTCGTCAGGTCGGGCCGGATGCCGTATTCGGCCTGCGCCCCACCGGGCGACACACGAAAGCCGGTGACGACCTCGTCGAAGATCAATAAGACGCCGTGCTGCCGGGTCAGCTCGCGCAGCGCATGCAAAAACGGCGGGTCGATCGGCAGCCGCGCCCCATGAGCGCCGGTCGGCTCGAGGATTGCCGCCGCGATGTCATCATGCTCGTCGAGCAGCCGAGCCAGCCCGTCGACGTCGTTCTGCTCGGCCAGCAGCACGTTGCCGGCGACGCCGGGCAATACGCCGGTGGTCGGGCTGCCGTCGAAATGATTGGCAAAGCCCGAAGTCATGTGATCGTGCCAACCGTGGAAATGATGCTTGAACCGGATGATCTTGGACTTGCCGCTGAAGGCGCGGGCGAGCCGCACCGCCATCAAGGTCGCCTCGGTGCCGGATGAGGTAAACCGCACCCGCTCGGCTGAAGGCACCAGTTTCAGCACCCATTCGGCCCAGGCAATCTCAGTTTCGTGACTGGCGCCGTAATGGGTTCCGCGCTCGATCTGCTCGTGCACCGCCGCGACTACCTGAGGGTGGGAGTGCCCCAGCAGTAGCGCGCCATGACCGCCGAAATAATCGACGTAGCAATTGCCGTCGACATCCCATTTACGCGGCCCCTTGGCCCGGGTGATGTAGAGCCCGTAGGGTTCGATATAGCGCGAATCGTGGGTGATGCCGCTCGGGAACAACCGGCCCGCCTTTTCCGCGGCCGCCGCCGATCCCGGCGTCGCGGCGCGGTAGGCGGCGATGATCGGCGAGTTTGTGGTTATCGTATCGGGCATGGCGGTTACCCTCACTCAACAGGCAGTCTTGGGCCATTTGTAGGCCTTGCGCCCGGCATGGCCAAGCCCGGAACACCGGCCCCGAAAGAAGAAGAGCCGCCCCGAGAGGCGGCCCTTCCTTACCCAAACACCGGCGGCCGATCACGGCCGCGAGCCGTCGCCTTCAGTCAGGCGCGGATCTCCATGGAAGCGGGGATCCTGGTCACGGCAGCGGACGACCGCGGTTTATGGTTAGACACAGGATCACCTCCTTTCAGTTGTTGAGCCAATGGGCGTACTCTATGAGGTTGGCTCGCCGGCCGCAAGCAAGTTGTTCGCAATCGCGCCGTGGCGCTCCGCCGCTTTCGCGCTAGACTGCAGAAAATTGCCGAATTGTTGAGGGAAGGAGCGACGATGCGCCGCAGCGAAGAACGGATACTGACAACCCACACCGGGAGCCTGCCGCGACCGCCCGAGCTGACCCAGCTTCATATTCGCCGGGCGCGCGGAGAATCGATCGATTCGGCCGAGCTGGAAAGGCTCGGGCAGGCGGCGTTGCGCGGGATTGTACGCAAACAGGCCGAGGCGGACGTCGACATCGGCAACAACGGCGAGCAACAGCGCGAAGGGTTTTTTCTGCACATCCGCCACCGCATGAGCGGGTTCGGCGGGTCGTGGCAGCGCCGCACCCGCGCCGACGCGCTGCGCTACCCGATTTTCAAGCGGATCATGGAGGAGCAGCTCGCCGCCCGCCAGGCGGTCAGCAATATGGGGCCGCCCAAGGCGATCGACGCGGTGCGCTATCTCGGCCGCGGCGGGATCGAGGCCGAATGCGCCGATTTCCGCGCGGCGCTCGACGAGACCGGGACCCATTTCGCCGAACCGTTCCTGACCGCGCCCTCGCCCGGCATCATCGCCGGCGCGATGAAGAACGAGCACTACGAGACCGAGCAGGCCTATCTCGACGATATCGGGGCCGCCCTCAAGGAGGAATACGAGGCGATCGTCGACGCCGGGTTTCTGCTGCAGCTCGATTGCCCCGATCTGGCGCTCGAACGGCATCTGTCCTACCAGGACCGGCCGCTCGGCGATTTTCTCGGCTTTGTCGAGCGGGTCGTCGCGACGATCAACAAGGCGGTGGAAAACATCCCGCGCGAGAAGGTGCGGCTGCATGTCTGCTGGGGCAATTACGAAGGGCCGCACGATTGCGACGTGCCGCTATCGGACATCCTGCCGATTTTGCAGCGGGCCAAGGTCGGCGCCTTCTTTCTGCCCTTTGCCAACCCGCGCCACGCGCACGAATACCGTGTCTTTGAAAAGCAGCCGCTGGCCGACGACCAGATCCTCGTCGCCGGGGTCATCGACAGCCTGACCAATTTCGTCGAGCATCCCGAAGCCGTGGCCGACCGGATCGAGCGCGTCGCCCAAGTGGTCGGCGACCCCAAGCGGGTCATCGCCGGCACCGATTGCGGCTTCGACACCTCGGCCGGAATGGGCCGCGTCGCCGAGGACGTGGTCTGGGCCAAGCTCACCGCGCTGGCCGAAGGCGCCCGCCTTGCCTCCAAGCGTATGGGGATGGGCTAGCCGCAGATTTGGTTAGACCGCGCTTTAGCCGCTCGCAGCTCGGATCGCACGCACGAGCTGTTCCGGCTTGATCGGCGTCGAATTGACCTCGACGCCGAACGGAGCCAAGGCGTCGCAGACAGCGTTGGCGATCGTCGCCGGCGGAGCGACGGCGCCACCTTCGCCGACCCCTTTGACGCCGAGCGGGTTCAGCGGCGAGGGCGAGTGCTGGTGCACGATCGTCATCGGCGGGATGTCGCCGGCGGTCGGCAGCGCGTAATCCATCAGCGAGCCGGAGAGCAGCTGCCCGTCGGCATCGTAGACGATCGCTTCCGTGAGGATGCCGCCGAGCCCCTGCGCGGCGCCGCCCATGACCTGGCCCTCGACCAGCATCGGGTTGACGACAACGCCGCAATCGTGGGCGACCGCGTAGTTATCGATGGCGACCCGGCCGGTTTCGCGGTCGACCTCGACGATCGCGACATGCACGGCATAGCTCCAGGTGACGGTTTCCGGCCGCCAGTAGCAAATTTCCTCGAGGCCGGCCTCGACCCCTGGCGGACGGGTGATCTCCCAGCCGGGGCGGGCCGCCTGCGCCACCTTGGCGAGGCTGACCTCTGCCCCCGGCACGCCGACGACGCCGACGCCGCCTTCGCGCAATTCGAGATCGGCCGGCGCGCATTCCAGGAGATGCGCGGCAATCGAGAAGGCCTTGTCGCGCAGGCGGCCGCTGGCGACGTGCATCGCCGCCGAGGCGGTGACGGTGCTGCGGCTCGCCATCGTGCCAAAGCCGATCGCGATCGCCGCGGTGTCGGCGAAGGTCGGGACGACGTCCTCGGGCGCCACCTTCCACAGGTCGGCCATCACCTGGGAAAAGATCGTCTCCATGCCCTGGCCCTGCGGGGCGGCGCCGCACGAGACATAGATCTTGCCGGACGGGTCGACGCGGACAAAGGCGCTCTCGAACGGGCCGACTCCGGTGCCCTCGATATAAAAGCCGATGCCGAGACCGAGATAGCGGCCCTCGCGTCGCGCCTGCTGCTGGCGCTGGCGGAACGCCGCGACGCCGCCGACGGCGTCGAGCGCCTTTTGCAGCGCGCCGGGGTAGTCGCCGCTGTCGTAGACGATCGGCTCGCCGTCGCGATAAGGGATACCGACCCGATATGGCATCTCCTCGGCACGGATCATGTTGCGCCGCCGCACCTCGGCCGGCTCCAAGCCTAAGGTGCGCGCCACCAGGTCGATCGTCCGCTCCATCGCGAACGCGGCTTCCGGGCGGCCGGCGCCGCGATAGGGCGCGTTCGGGACCTTGTTGGTGACCACGATCCTTCCGGACGCCGCCAAATTCTCGATCTTGTAGGGGCCGGTCAGGTGGACCGCGGTGTTGTAGGCGACACCCGAGCCGATCGGGTTCCACGCGCCGCAATCGACGATGTAGTCGTCGCGCAAGCCCAGGATACGGCCGTCGTCATCGAAGGCGACCTCGACATCGTGCAATTGGTCGCGTGAATGGGTCGCGCTGATCATGTGCTCGCGGCGCTCCTCGATCCAGCGCACCGGACGGCCGATCTTGCGTGCGAGGAAGGTGATCAGCAGGTCTTCGGGGTAGACATGGCCCTTGCCGCCAAAGCCGCCGCCGACATCGAGCGCGATGCAACGGACCCGTGCCTCCGGCAGACCCAGGAGGCCCGCCGCTTCGCGGCGTACCCAATGCACCACCTGGGTCGAAGACCAGATCGTCGCCGAGTTGGTGCGCCGATCATAAGCGGCGACGACACCGCGGCACTCCATCGGCACCGCGGCGTAGCGGTGGTGGTAGAAGCGGCGCCGCAGCCGGTGGGGTGCCGTGGCGAATGCTGTGTCGACCTCACCCCGGCCGACCGAGAAGGCGCCGATCAGGTTCGTGCCGTATCGCTCGTGAATGATCGGGCTGTCGGGACGCAACGCCGCCTCGGGGTCGACCACCGCCGGGAGCGCTTCGAGGTCGCAGGTGACGAGCTCGGCCGCGTCTTCGGCCTGGTCGCGGGTCTCGGCGACGATGATCGCGATCGCCTCGCCGACATGGCGGGCCTTGTCATGCGCCAGCAACGGCTCTTGCGGGTTGAGGAATTTGTGCTGGATCGCGGTCGCCCATTTGCTCGGCATCGAAATCTGCCCCTCGGGCACCGGCGGCAGTAGTCGCAGCAGATCGGCGCCGTCGAGCGCGACCACGACGCCGGGCATCGCCGCCGCTCGCGACAGATCGACCGAGCGGATGCGGGCATGCGCCACCGGGCTGCGCACGAGGACCGCGTGCAGCATTTGCGGGCAGGACGAGATCGGCGATGAACTGCCCTTGGCCAGTCAGCAGGCGCCGGTCTTCGCGCCGAAGCAGCGAGCGCCCGACATAAGGGGGTCCGATGTCATTCATGGATCAAACCTTCGCTGCCACCGCGCGAGTTTGTGGGAATTGCCCGCGGGGGTCCAGCCAAGCCGCCCATGCGGCCTCTCGCATCTGGGCCGAACTGTTTCGATTTCCAAACAGGTAGCGCCGCACCACGCCGGGGGCTTAGATTTCCCCGATTGTGATCAACAAGGGGACACGAGACATGGCTATCGGCGCAGAATTGTTGACCGGCGCGCTCGCCGGCATCGCCTTTGTCGGGTGCAGCCTGACGAATGCCCGGCCGGCGCATGCCGCTCAAGGATCAGCGCAACCGGGGCGGCGGCGCGAAGTCGTCGTCAACGGCAAGCGGGTCAAGACCGTCGATGTCCACGCGCATACCATCGTCCCAGAGGCGGCGGCAGTGATCAATCACCCGCTCGAGGCGCCCGGGCTGCTGTGGTCGAACGTGGCGGACCGCATCGCCGAGATGGACGCCGAAGGTGTCGATGTCGAGGCGCTGAGCATCAACCCCTACTGGTACCGCGCCGAACGCGATGCGTCGGCCGAGCTGATCAAAATCCAGAACGAAAAGCTCGCCGAATTTTGCGCCGCCACCCCCGACCGTTTTGTCGCGTTTGCGACGGTGGCGTTGCAGCATCCGCAGCTCGCCGTCGAGCAGCTCGACTACGCGGTGAAAACCTTGGGGCTGCGCGGCCTGTCGGTCGGCGGCAGCGTCGCCGGTCAGGAATTGGCCGACCCGAAATTCCACCCGGTCTGGGCCAAAGCGGAAGAACTCGGGATCCTGATTTTCATGCACCCGCTCGGCACCCGGGAATTGGAACCGAGCGGCCGGCTCGGCGGTAGCGGCCTGTTGACCAACACGATCGGCAACCCGCTCGAAACCACGATCGCGCTGTCACACCTGATTTTCGAGGGGACGCTGGACCGCTTTCCGGGGCTCAAGATTTGCGCCGCGCATGGCGGCGGCTTTCTGCCGTCCTACGCCAACCGCTCGGATGCGGTCATCAACACCTTCCCGAACCGGGTCGGACCGTTGCCGAAGAAAAAGCCGACACAATACTTGAAGGATGGGCAACTGTTTTTTGATTCAATCATGTTTACCGGGGAAGGGATGCGCCATCTGATCGCTGAAAGCGGCGTCGGCCAGGTCGTGCTCGGCACCGACTACCCGTTCCCGTGGAACAAGGTGCCGGTCGATCACATCCTATCGACCCCAGGCCTCAGCGACGACGACAAGATCGCGATCCTCGGCGGCACCGCCGCCAAGCTGCTCGGCATCAACTAATAAACGACGCGCGGGAACCGACGCCGCGAAACATTCGACGTCGTAGTGGGCGACGCAAAGCAATCCTTCGAAATTGCTTCGTCGCTGCGCTCCTTGCATTACAGCGGAGGCAAGCAGACATGAAGGCGGACTATGTGATTGTCGGCGCCGGCTCGGCCGGGTGCGTGCTGGCCAATCGGCTGAGCGAAGATCCCGGCACGCGCGTCGTACTGATCGAGGCCGGCGGGCCGGACCGCAACCCGCTGATCCACATCCCGGCCGGCTATATGAGGCTGCTGGATCATCCGACGATCACCTGGGGATACACGGCCGAGCCCGACCCCGGCACCAATGGACGCGCCATCCCCTATCCGCGCGGCCGCGTGCTGGGCGGCTCCAGCTCGATCAACGGCATGATCTATGTCCGCGGCCAGCCTGAGGATTTCGACCATTGGGGGCAGCTCGGCAATCGCGGCTGGTCGTGGGACGATGTGCTGCCCTATTTCAAAAAGGCCGAGAGCTGGGAGCGCGGGGAGGACGCGTTTCACGGCGAGGGCGGGCCGCTGTTGACCTCGAACGCCTCCGACCAGCCGCTCTTGTGCCACACGATGATCGAGGCCGGTCAACAGATCGGGCTCGAATACCATCAGGACGTCAACCATTTGCCGCCTGGGTCCGGCGACAATATCGGCTGGGTCCAGCAGACCCGCCGCGGGCGGCGGCGGCAGAGTGCCGCGCGCACCTATCTGCGGGCGGCGAAAAAGCGGCCGAATCTGCAGATCATCACTGGCGCGCTGGTGCGCCGCGTGCTGTTCGACGGCAGCCGCGCTGTCGGCGTCGAATACGCCCGCGGCGAGGCCGTCGAGCGGGTCGATGCGGCGCGTGAGGTGATTTTGTCCGCCGGCGCCATCGGTTCGCCGCACATCCTGCAACTGTCCGGTGTCGGCGACCCCGACCATCTCGGCCGGGTCGGCATCCCGATCCAGCATTCCTTGCCGGGGGTCGGCAAGAATTTTCAGGACCATTACATCGCGCGGGTCGCCTGCTCTGTCGCCGGCGCCAGGACATTGAACGAGAAATCGCGCGGCTTGCCATTTGCCGGCGAGATATTGCGTTACCTGTTCAGCGGGACCGGCATGCTCACCTATGCCTCGTCATTGGTCTGCGCCTCGGTCAAGGTGCTCGAGGAATTGGCCACCCCGGACGTCCAATGCCTGTTCTCGCCCGGCAGCTTCGCCCCAGGGCCGGTGCGGCGGCTCGACGACAAGCCCGGCATGACCATCGGCATGTGGCAGATGCGCCCGCTCAGCCGCGGCTATGTCGAAGCGAAATCGTCAAACCCGGCCGAGCAGCCGGCGATCAATCCGCGCTATCTCGCCGAGGACACCGATCGGCGGGCGGTAATCGGCGGGCTGAAGATGGCGCGGCGGCTGTTCGCCGCGCCGGCGATCGCGAAATACGTCGTTGGCGAGACCATCCCCGGCAAGGATGTTCAGACCGACGACGAATTGCTCGACTATGCGCGGCAGTATGGCTCGACCGTGTTTCACGCGACATGCAGCTGCAAGATGGGCCGCGACCAGATGGCGGTGGTCGATGACCAGCTGCGCGTTCACGGCCTCGACGGGCTGCGGGTGATCGACGCTTCGGTGATGCCAGCGGTGACCTCGACCAACACCAACGCTCCGACCATCATGGTCGCCGAAAAGGGCGCAGCGATGATTCTGGCCGATGCCCGGCAGAAACTGGCGGCGTGAGTTGGCGGCGTCATTCCTGGATAGACTTATCCACTTGTGAGGAAGGAAGTCGGCTCAAGGTGAGAGTGGTACCGGCTGCGCCCGCTATGGCTGTCGCCCGCCGCCGCGCTTCGGGTACAAAAAACCGGGAAGGATGCTCACCCCTCCCGGTTTCAGCGAGAGACCGAAATGGCCGATTGCGGCGCGTTAGTGGCTCTCCAATTGAAAAATTTCGTCCTTGATGCGGAGTTTCTGACGCTTCAGATCGGAGATCGCGTCGTCGTTTGGCAGCGGACGGTTGTTCTCCTCATCGATGGCGCGTTCGAGTGCCGCGTGCTTTTCTCTCAGCGCTTCGATGCGATCCTGCAGCGACATGCACAATCCTCCTGATAGACGATCACCGCCCCCGATGGTAACGCCGGGTCGGGGGTCCGGCCAGGGGCCATGCACCCCTCGATGACGAAAATATGTCAAGACCGCAAATTTCAAAGAGGTCCCGATGACAGAAACATCTGCGAATCCGCGCATGATCGTCGGGATAAGCGGTGCATCCGGCGTGATATACGGCGCGCGGCTGCTCGAGCTGTTGCGGCCGTTGGCGGTTGAGACCCATCTTGTCATCAGCCGGGCGGCCGAGGTGACCTTGGCGCTCGAAACCGATCTGAAACCGGCCGTGGTGCGCGCCCGCGCCGATGTCGTGCATGCGATTGGCGACATGGCCGCGCCAATCTCATCCGGCTCGTTCCGGACGATGGGAATGGTCATTGCCCCCTGCTCCATCCGCAGCATGGCCGAGATCGCCAGCGGCGCCACGACGACATTGCTGACCCGGGCGGCGGATGTGGTGCTAAAGGAGCGGCGGCGTCTCGTGCTCGTCGTGCGCGAAACCCCATTGCATACCGGTCATCTGCGGACGATGACCGCGCTGTCGGAAATGGGCGCGGTCATCGCCCCGCCGGTCCCGGCCTTTTACGCGAAGCCCGCCACGATAGCGGAGATGATCGATCAGACCCTCGGCCGCGTGCTCGATCTATTCGGGCTCGACAGCGGGACGGTTCACCGTTGGGGCGAGAGCTGAATTATCGCGCTAGCTTTTCGAGGACTTGGCGGATGACACCCGCCGCCGCGGTGTGCGCCTGATTGGCCCCGAGGGACAGGGTGAGATTTGCCTCGGCGGCGGCAAGGCGCTCGACCGGATCAACGTCGGTGGCGGGCGGCGCCGCGCAGCCGGCGAGGCGGGCCTGCGCGATTTTTTCACCATCGAGCTCGAGCGCCTTGATCGCGTCTCGCAGGCGCTGGATATCCGCATCGGGGTCGGTTCTGAATCGCCGCCGCAATGCCCGCAACGGCATAATGATTTCCGTCTGGATTGCGCGGATGGCGTGGTCGGCGACCGCCAACCGCTCGTCATCGAGCCGGCCCCGCCCCGATAGGCCGTGCCACAGCGCGAACAGGATCAGGTTGACGTCGAGCCCGGCACAGTCCTGCAACTCGATCAGCGCCGCCGAGACACCGGGCCGGGCATAGAAATCGAGCGAAAACGCCCAAAGCCCGCCCGCCGCTCCAGCGATTGGTATGTCAGCGACCCGGTTCATCGAAAGTGATATGGTGCTCGAAATTTCGCGCCAACGGCCATGGACCTCGACACCGAAGCATTGAAGGCGAGGCTCGCCGTGCTGAAAAGCGAGCACCGCGACCTTGACGATGTGATCGCCCGCCTCTCAGAGCACGCCCCGTTCGACCAACTCCGGCTGCAGCGCCTCAAAAAGCGCAAGCTGCTGCTGAAAGACGAGATACTGAGAATCGAAAGCGAGCTGCTCCCCGACATCATTGCCTAATCGACGCGGGTTCGGGTGGTTGTGCGCTACTGTCCTCCATCTATAATATCCCCCGGATTACGGAAAGAGCCGAATGAGCGAGGCCGGCCCGGCAGTGGGCATCATCATGGGCAGCCAATCCGATTGGCGCACGATGCACCACGCTGCCGGAACGCTCGATCGGCTGGGTATCGCTTATGAGACGCGCATCGTCTCGGCACATCGCACACCCGACCGGCTTTTCGACTACGCCCGCACGGCGCGTTCGCGCGGCTTGCGGGTGATTATCGCCGGGGCCGGAGGTGCTGCTCACCTGCCTGGCATGGCCGCTGCCCTGTCGCCGCTGCCGGTGCTCGGCGTACCGATCGAAAGCCGGGTTCTGAAAGGCGTCGAGAGCCTGCTGTCGATCGTGCAGATGCCGGCCGGGATCCCGGTGGCGACCTTTGCCATCGGCGAGGCCGGCGCCGTCAACGCCGCCCTTTTTGCGGCGGCGATTCTCGGGCTTTCGGACGTCGCCGCCGCACGGGCTGTCGACGGCTGGCGGCAAGTTCAGACCGAGCGCGTGGCCGACCACCCGGATCCTCTGTGATGCCCGAGCCGGTGCTGGCTCCGGGTTCGACGATCGGGATTTTGGGCGGCGGTCAGCTCGGGCGGATGACGGCGCTCGCTGCGGCGCGGCTTGGTTATCGCTGTCATGTCTTCGCGACGGAACCAGACAGCCCGACCGAGCAGGTGTGTCGCGCTGCGACCGTCGCCGAGTTCTCCGATCTGGCGGCGCTGGACCGCTTCGCCGCCGCGGTCGACGTGGTCACCTTCGAGTTCGAAAACATACCGGCCGATGCGGTGCGATTCGTGGCGGCGTCGAAACTGGTCCTGCCCCGCGCCGAAATTCTCGAAATCACGCAGGACCGTTTGCGCGAGAAGGATTTTCTGCGTTCGATCGATATCGCGACCACCGCTTACCGGGAGGTGTCCAACGCCGCCGCGCTCGTCCGCGCGATGCACGATTTCGGCTACCCGGCCGTGCTGAAGAGCGTGCGCATGGGCTATGACGGTAAGGGCCAAACGATGCTCACCCCCGAGACCAACCCGAAAGAGGCCTGGCGGAATATGGGCGGCGAGATTGGCATTCTCGAAAGCTTCGTCGATTTCGCCTGCGAGATCTCGGTCATCGTCGCGCGGGGCCGCAACGGCACCTGGGCAACCTACCCACCGGTCGAAAATCAGCATACTGCGCACATCCTCGACACCACCATCGCCCCGGCACGGATCGGGGCCGAGACCGCGATGCGGGCGGAGGCGATCGCCCGCCATATTGCCGAAAAGCTCGATCTCGTGGGGGTGTTGGCGGTCGAGATGTTTGTGACCCAAGCTGGTGAGGTTCTGGTCAACGAGCTGGCGCCGCGGCCGCACAATTCAGGACACTGGACGATTGACGCTTGTGTCACCAGCCAGTTCGAGCAGCTGGTACGCGCGTTATGCGGACTGCCGCTCGGCTCGGTCGTGCACCATTCCGACGCAGTTATGAAGAACCTGATCGGCCGCGATGTCGAGAAGTGGCGCGAAGCGCTTGGCGACCCGCTGGCCAAGCTCCACCTCTACGGCAAGACCGAAATCCAGCCTGGCCGAAAAATGGGCCATGTCACGCGGCTCATTCCCCATCGCTGAAAGCGTGGCTCTAGCGTAGCGGGCGCAGCAAGCGAAACGGGTTGGGCAGGCGCTCGACGAGCGTTGCGAAGTCGCGGCGGGTGCGGCCGATGCGGGCGACATCGGCGAGGCGACGATCAAGAAAGGCGCGGGTATCGGCTGAACCCTCGGAGCGGTCGTCGAGCCAATAGAGCACGGTGGCGCTATAGACCGCCGCCAAGATCAGGCGCTTCGTGTAAAAGCTGAAGTCGGTGGCGTTGTCGCCAGCGGCGTACCAGATTCCGTCGATCGTCACATAAGTCAGACGCATGGCAAGCGGAGCATGCTGCGGCAGCGCCAGGACCGTAAGCGCCCGGCGCACCGCCTCGCGCCACGGCGCGACAATGTCGAGCCGGGCGCCGATCGCCAATGCGATGCGTTCGGAAACGCGCAGCGGATCGAGCGGCAGGAATTCCAGGCGGTCGAGCATGCGCCGGTCGGCCCAGCGGCTGAAGCCGGCGACAAGATCGGCGGCCCCGCCCGGGAACAAAGCCAGCGCCTCCCCGACCGGCACGGCGAGTCGCCGCGCGGCCCTGCGGAGCCCGGCGCGGGTCCAACCGTCGAACGGCGCATCGGGCAGCATCGCCTCGATCAATGCCTCGCGCTGGGCTTCGGCAAGCGGGCTTTTCATTCCGGCCGCGTCTCGGCGAGAAGACCGGCAAGATCGATCGGGTGGCGCTGCAGCTCTTCGAGAAAGACCAACAACCGAAGATCCGTCATGCGCTGGGGGTAGAGGACCCCGTCGAGGTGGTCGCATTCGTGCTGGACGACGCGCGCATGGAAGCCTTCGACCTCGCGCTCGATGGCTTCGCCGTCGAGGCCGGTTGCGCGGTACCGGATGCGCAGGTGGCGAGGGACGACGCCGCGCAGGCCCGGAACCGACAGACAGCCCTCCCATCCGAATGCCCGCTCGCGGCCCAACAACTCAACCACCGGATTGATCAACACGGTCAGATCCTGGGCGACGTCGCCCGGCATCTCAGTAAGGCGCTCCCCGGAGACGAAGAAGACAACGATGCGCCAAGGCTGGTGGACCTGCGGTGCGGCCAGCCCAGTGCCGCTGGCGTCCTCCATCGTCTCGATCATGTCGTCGACAAGCCGGCGCACCCACGGCGCCGCGGGATCTTGGACGGCGGCCGCCGGCTTTCGCAGAACAGGGTTGCCCATGCGGGCGATTTTCAAAAGAGCCATGATCGCGAATATGTGTCGGGCGGCGATCCCGGTAAAGCGCCGGCCGACCCATCGCGATCGTCCGCCTTCACAGGCGGCCGTCGAGGTGCTAAACGAGCCTCTCAACGCCGCGCCGCCTGCGGCAGCAGAGAGCCTACCGGAGAAGAACCCCCGTGCAAGTCCTCGTTCGCGACAACAACGTCGACCAGGCCCTAAGGGCCTTGAAGAAGAAAATGCAGCGTGAGGGTGTGTTCCGTGAGATGAAACTGCGGCGCAGCTACGAGAAGCCGTCGGAGCGACGGGCGCGGGAGAAGGCCGAGGCGGTGCGCCGCTACCGCAAATTGTTGCGCAAGCGTATGGAGCGCGAAGGCTACTGAAGCCGAAGCGCGAACGGCAAGCAGGAAGCCTGAGATCAGAGCCCGCCACAGCGCCAGCACGCTGGGCTAAAAGGCAGCGCAAGCGTGAGGTCGCTCACTCCATCGCCTTGACGATCTCCTCGGACATTTTTTTGGCGTCGCCAAACAGCATCATCGTGTTGTTGCGGTAGAACAACTCGTTCTCGACCCCGGCATAACCCGACGCCATCGAGCGCTTGACGAACAGCACTGTCTTGGCCCGCTCGACATCGAGGATCGGCATGCCGTAGATCGGCGAGGAGGGGTCGGTCTTGGCCGCCGGGTTGGTCACGTCGTTGGCGCCGATAACGAAGGCGACGTCGGTCGACGGGAAGTCGCGGTTGATTTCGTCGAGTTCAAACACCTCGTCATATGGCACGTTCGCTTCGGCGAGCAGCACGTTCATATGGCCCGGCATTCGCCCGGCGACCGGATGAATCGCGTAGCGGACCTTGACCCCCTCCTTCTTCAACTGGTCGGCCATCTCGCGCAGCGCGTGCTGAGCCTGGGCCACCGCCATGCCATAGCCCGGCACGATGATGACCGAGCCGGCATTCTTCAGGATGAAGGCGGCGTCCTCGGCGCTGCCCGACTTGACCGAGCGGTCGCCCGCCCCGGCGCCGGCGGCGACCACCCCGCCCTCGGTGCCGAACCCACCAAGGATCACGTTGATGATCGAGCGGTTCATCCCCTTGCACATGATGTAGCTGAGGATGGCGCCCGACGAGCCGACGAGCGCGCCAGTGATGATCAGCAGGCTGTTCGACAGGGTGAAGCCGATGCCGCAAGCGGCCCATCCCGAATAAGAGTTCAGCATCGAGATCACCACCGGCATGTCGGCTCCGCCGATCGGCAAGATCAGCAAAAACCCCAGCGCCAGCGACACCAGCAGGATCAGCCAGAACATCGCCGCCGCCCCGTTGGCGACAAAGATCACGATCAGCAGGACCAGCAAAATCCCAAGCCCGGCATTCACCAGATGCTGGCCGGTGAACGAGAGCGGCCTGCCGCTGACGAGACCCTGCAATTTTGCGAAGGCGACGATCGAACCGGTAAAGGTGATCGCCCCGATCGCCATACCGATCGACATCTCGACGAGGCTAGCGCGCTCGATCGCGCCGGGGATCCCGATCCCGAACTCCGCCGGAGCGCTGAAAGCGGCGGCCGCGACGCACACGGCGGCAAGGCCGACCAGACTGTGAAACGCCGCCACCAGCTGCGGCAGCGCCGTCATATGGATGCGCAACGCGATATAGGTGCCGATTGCGCCGCCAATCAAAATGCCGATGACGATCAGCCAAAAGCTGACCACATGCGGGGTCAGCAAGGTCGTGGCGACGGCGATCACCATGCCGGCGATGCCGTAGAAATTGCCTACGCGCGCCGTCTGCGGCGACGACAGGCCGCGCAGCGCCAAGATGAAACAAACCGAGGCGATTAGATAAAAAAAGGCCGACAGGTTATCGCTCACCGCGGCCCCACTATTTCTTTCTCTGGAACATCTGGAGCATGCGCTGGGTAACGATAAAGCCACCGAAGATGTTTACCGCGGCCAAGGTGACGGCGAAAAATCCGGCGAGTTTTGCGAAGCTGAGGCCGAGTGGACCGGCGGCAATCAGCGCGCCAACGATGATCACGCTCGAAATCGCGTTGGTCACACTCATCAGCGGCGAGTGCAGCGCCGGTGTGACCCGCCATACCACATGATAGCCGACAAATACCGCGAGCACGAAGATCGTGAGCTCAAAGACGAAGGGCGTGCCGCCCGCTGCCGCCGGCGGCCCCTGCACTGCCAATTGCCGAGCCAGGGCTTCGAAGTTGTGGGCTAGCGTGCCGGCATCGCCGGCTAGCTCCCTGGCGCGCTCGGCCAGAGAGACGGGGTCTGCCATTACTTTCTCCGTCAGTCGTCGGGGACTGAGGCCGGGCTCGCGGCCTCAGCCTCATGCGAGTGCGCGAGCGCCGGATTGACCACCGCGCCGTCCCGGGTCAGCAGGGTTGCCTTGATGATCTCATCGTCCGCGTCGATTGCGAGCCGGCCGTCCTTATCGACGAGAAGTGTTAGAAAAGACAACAGGTTGCGAGAATAGAGCTGGCTCGCGTCGGCGGCGATCCGGGAGGGCATATTGACATGGCCGATGATCTTGACGCCGTTCGCGGTGATGACGATCTCGCCGGGGCGGCTGCCCTCGACATTGCCGCCGGCCTCGATCGCCAGGTCGACGACGACCGATCCTGGGGCCAGCTCGGCGACCATTGCTTCGGTCAGCAATATTGGCGCGCGGCGGCCGGGGATGAGGGCCGTACAGATGACCACATCCGTGCGCTTCAGCGCTTCGGTAATCTTCTCGCGTTGCCGGCGCTGGTAGTCCTCGCTCATCTCGCGAGCATAGCCTTGAGCGGTCTCCGCCGAACGGGCGGCCGCGTCATCGACGGTGACGAAGGTCGCACCGAGGCTTTCGACCTGCTCCTTGGCGGCGGCGCGCACATCGGTCGCGGAAACGATGGCGCCGAGCCGCCGCGCAGTGGCGATCGCCTGTAAGCCGGCGACGCCGGCCCCCATCACCAGCACCCGCGCCGCCTTTATCGTCCCGGCTGCGGTCATCATCATCGGAAAGGCGCGGCCGAACTCGTCGGCGGCGTCTATGGTCGCCTTGTAGCCGGCCAGGTTCCCTTGCGAGGACAACACATCCATCGCCTGCGCGCGGGTGATCCGCGGCAACAGTTCCATGGCGAAGGCCGTGATCCCGGCGCCGGCATAGGCCTGGATCTCGCCGGAGTTCTGCAACGGCTGCAACAGGCCGATCAGCACCGCGTCGCGTTTCAGGCATTTGAGTTCGTCGACCGCGCCTTCGCCGGATGTCTGCGGGCGCTGCACCTTGAGGACGATATCGGCATCGCCGAGTGCCGACGCCGGATCCGCCGCGATCGTGGCGCCCGCCGCTGCAAACGCGGCGTCGGTGAAGCCGGCCCCTTCGCCGGCGCCGCCTTCCGTGATGACTTCGAGCCCCATCGCGATCATCCGCTTGATGGTGTCGGGCGAGGCTGCGACACGGCGCTCATGCGCCCGTCTTTCCTTGACGACGGCAACCTTCATCGAGCGGATTTTCCTGAATGCTCAAGCCGGCAAGTCCGCACAATGCCGCCAAGGGCCCGCTTTGTGAAGAGCGAAGCCCCGGCCGGTCGTGCTGGCGCGATCTTCTCGACGCCCCGCAGATCACTCGTTCCGCAGTCCTTCGACCGAGCGCCGCAGTTATTCAAAGTCGTCACGCTTTCGCCCTATTTCGCCGCCGTGGTAGCTTGCGGAGCGTAGAGCCGATCCGATGCGACCCTAGAGACATAGACCGCTGCGGCTGCTCCGGACGGAAGAATGACAGGCCGGCATCAGCCGGTGGTGCAATACCGCCGGGAATAACCTTTCAGGAGGTGCGTTGTCGTTCGGGCATAGAATGGCGGGATCGCCGGCGCGCCGAGTTGCGGACCAGGATCCGGCTAGCGAGCGGTTCGGCGACCAGCTGGTAGCGGTACTCCCGCGGCTTCGCCGCTTCGCGCGCGGGCTGACGGGGTCTAGCGTCGAGGCTGACGATCTTGTCCAGGCGGCCTGCGAGCGCGCGCTTGCGCGCCGACATCAATTTCAGGAGGGCACCCGGTTCGATAGCTGGATGTTCCGCATCGTGCAGACGATTTGGATTGATCAGATTCGCTCGCGCGAGGTGCGCAAAGCGGACGGCGATGTCGGCGAAGACCGTCTCGGATCGGACGAACCGGTGCGCCGCGTCGAGGCGCGCTTGACGCTCGCCGAGGTGCGCCGGGCCGTCGACCGCCTATCGCCGGATCAGCGCGCGGCGCTGCTGTTGGTGACGGTCGAGGGGCTCAGCTACAAGGAAGCAGCCGAGGTCGTGGATGTGCCGGTCGGGACGATTATGAGCCGCCTCGCCCGTGCTCGGATCGCGCTGCAGCTTCAGCTCGAGGCTGGCGGCGGGATGCCCAGGAGTAGGAAGGATGCAGAAGCGCAGTGACGACCTGCTCGTCGCCTATCTCGAAGGCGAGCTCGAGCTGGTGGACCGGCGCGGGGTCGAAGCTTGGCTCGACAGCGATTCGGCCGCGCGCGATCAGCTGGCTGCTCTCGCGATCTCGGCAAAGCTGGTACGTCGCGCCTTCGACGAGGTCCTTCACGAACCGGTGCCAGAACGGTTGATCGCTGCTGCGCGTGGAAAGACGGTCGCAGCGAAGCATGGTCCCCAGATCTTACCCTTCGCGCCGCGGACGGGTGCGGCACGATTTGCTCGATCGCAATGGTCCCGCCTGGGATTGCCGATCGCCGCCTCACTGCTGCTCGGTCTTGTTGTCGGCGGTAGCGGCGCCTATTTCGGCGTCACCAAATTTGCCTCCGGCGCCGCCACCATCGCCCTCGCGCAGCCCGCGCTCGAGGCGACGGTCGCCAACAACCTCTGGCTCGACAACGCCGCCGGCTATTTCAAGCTGTTCGTCAGCGCCGGCAACAACACGCTCGTCGATATTCCCGCGACCGGCGACACCCGTGAAGCACTGCAAAAGATCAGCCAGAGTTTGCCGCAGCAGGTCCGGCTGCCGGACCTCAAACCGTGGGGCCTCAATTTCCACGGCGCCAGGCTGATCGTCGTTGACGGCCGTCCGGCAGCTCAGCTCGTCTACACCACCGACAACAAGGCGATCGGCCCCCTTGCCTTGATCGTCGGATCATCGAGTCAGCCGGATGTACCACCGACTTTTGATCACCGCCAGGACGTGAACCTAATCTATTGGCGGCACCAAGGGCGCGCCTATGCCCTCGTCGGACAGGCCAATATCGGCTATCTATGGGGAATAGGAAACGACGTCGCCTGGCAGCTCGACGCGATCTGAAGCCGAGGGTAGCCATCATCAGGAGCGACAGGTGGACCATCGGCCCTCCTGAGCCGTTCTCTTGGGCTCGGAGGGTTCTCGGGTCGTAGCGCGATGCGCGTCAGCGGCGACACGGCCGGAACCCATGGGAGGGGCCGAGCCCGATAGGAAAGACCCAATGCGGTTGCTGCTTATCGAGGATAACGAGCGCTTTGCCGAGCTGCTCAAGCGTGGTCTCACCGCGGCCGGGTTCGTCGTCGACGTCCTGGCGACGGCGGCGGAGGCGACTGCAGCTTTGCAGGCGAGCCGTTTTGAGATCGTCGTGCTCGATCTCGGGCTACCCGATGCCGATGGGCTCGAGGTGCTGGGCGAGATGCGCCGACGCCGCGATGCGACGCCGGTGTTGATCCTGACCGCGCGCGGCAGCCTGAAGGATCGCGTTACCGGTCTTGGCGACGGCGCCGACGATTATCTCGTCAAACCCTTCGCGCTCGAGGAACTAATCGCTCGCCTTCGGGCGCTGCTGCGCCGCCCGGGCAATCTGTTGGGCGTCCCGCTCGAGCTGGGCAACGTCACGCTCGACACCGTAGCCCGCCAGGTTTTTGTGAGCGAGGAGCCGATCTTCTTTTCACCCCGAGAGATCGCCGTGCTCGAGCATCTGCTGCGTCGCAGCGGACGCGTGGTAGGTAAGAACCTGCTCGAAAACAACTTGTACGGTCTGTCACAGGAGATCGGATCGAACGCGGTCGAAGTTTACATTCACCGACTGCGCAAGCGCCTCACCGAAGTCGATGCCTCGGTCCAGATCCACACTCTGCGCGGGGTCGGTTATCTGATCTCCGAGAGAAAATGAGGTGATTCGGTTTCACTCGGTCGTCTCGAGGATCATCGGGTTTCATCTGCTGGCGATCATCGCAACCTCGATTTGCATGCCGCTAGCGTTGTTCCTGATGCTGAACCATGCCGCGCAAGAGTTGCACCAACGGGCCTTGCGCGACCAGGTGGCCGAGATCCTACGCTATCTCGACAAGGGACCGGATGGGGCTGTTCGACTGTCGCTGCCACCGGGCCTCGCCGCGTTCTATTCCGCAGGCTATGGACGCGCCGCCTTTGCCGTGCTCGATGGCGACGGCCGGGTGCTGTTTTCCTCATCGTCCGGAAATGGCCCGATTGCACCGATCCCGCCAAAGGCAATGCCGTTCCAATTCTTCTCGCAGCGCCGCGACGGCGACGATTTACGATGGAGTCAACGGTGGCGGCCGAAACTGGGGGCCGGCCGCTCTTTGTCCAAGTCTCCGAAGACCTCGCGCATCGCGATGTGCTGATCGACGATATCGTCGCCGAGTTCTTCACCCGCGTCGGCTGGGTCACCGTGCCGCTGCTGGTGGCGTTGCTGTTCATCGATGTTGTCATCTTCCGGCGCGCGTGAAGCCGATCGTCGCGGCCTCGGCGCTGGCCGAAGAAATCGGACCTGACCATACCGACCTCAGATTGCCGGAGGCCGGTATGCCGCGCGAGGTACTGCCGCTGGTTCGCGCCGTCAACGACGCACTCGATCGGCTCGATGCCGGGTTTCGCGCTCAGCGCGAATTCACCGCCGACGCCGCCCACGAGCTGCGCACGCCGCTGGCGATCCTGCGGACGCAAATCGACATGATCGATGACCGCGAAGCTGGCCGCGCCGCTGCGCCACGATGTCGAGAACATGAGCCGGCTGGTTAACCAGCTGCTCGAAATCTCCGAACTCGAGACCCTCGTCGATGCCGAGGACGAGATCGCCGACCTCGTTGCAATCGCGACTGAAGTGGCGGCGTTTCTTGCCCCGTTGGCCCTGTCGCAGCGCAAGACCATAGCGGTGACTGGCGCGCGGCGCCCGGTACGGGTCCGCGGCAACAGCGACGCAATCGTCCGCGCCGTGCGCAACCTCGCCGAAAACGCGCTCGCCCACACTTCGCCCGCAACGACGGTCGAGATCGCCGTAGCGACCGAGGGCGTGATCCGAGTCATGGACCGCGGGCACGGCATACCAAAAGCCGATTACGAGCACATATTTCAACGCTTCTGGCGCCGCGACCGTCGCCGCGGCGGGAATGCCGGTCTCGGCCTGGCTATCGTCGCGCGCATCGCCCAGATGCACGGCGCCACAGTCGATGTCGACGAGCGGCCGGGCGGCGGGGCCGTGTTCGCGATCCGCTTTCCCACCGTGCTGGCGCCGGAAACTGCCGCGGAAACGCGAATTCGAGACGGCGCGCTGAGCGGCTTGCCGAGCGCCGCGAGACCGAAGATTTCCTAGACGGTTTCGGCAGCATCGGGCATCATCGCGGCCTGTTGCTGATCTTCAGCAAGACCTCCGGTTTCCACTTTTCGGGATGTGGACGAGATCGTGCTCGTGCTGGCCCCCTAAGTATCGCCAAGAAAGGCTAGACAATGGTTGCTATCGAATCGACCCCGGAAATGGCGGCTGCCGTCTACGCGACAATGGCGCGCAATCTTGCAGTGGTCCGCCGCCGGCTCGATAAACCGTTGACCTTGGCGGACAAGGTCCTGCTCGGGCATCTCGACGATCCGGAGAACCAGGAGCTGGAGCCCGGCCATAGTTATCTGCTGCTTCGCCCCGACCGCGTCGTTTTTCAGGATGTGCTGGGCCAGACTGGTTTGCTCCAGTTCATGCAGACCAGGCGCGACAAGGTCGCGGTCGCGGCGACGATCCATTGCGACCATTTGATCCAGGCGCGGGTCGAGGGTGCCGCGGATCTGCGTGAATCGCTCGCCGAGAACAAGGAAGTGTATGACTTCCTGCGCTCGGCCGCGGCCAAATTCGGCTTGGGGTTCTGGGGGCCGGGCGCCGGCATCATCCATCAGGTGGTGCTGGAAAATTACGCCTTCCCCGGCGAACTGATCATCGGCACCAACTCGCACACGCCGAATGCCGGCGGTCTCGGTGCTTGTTCGGTCGGCGTGGGCGGCGCGGATGCGGTCGAGGTAATCGCCGGGCTGCCCTGGGAGGTGCTCTATCCGCGGCACATCGCGGTGTACCTGACCGGCCAGCTCAACGGTTGGACAGCGCCGAAGGACGTGATCCTTTACGTCGCCGGGCGATTGACAGTCTCCGGTGGCACCAACGCGATCGTCGAATATATTGGACCCGGCGCGCGCACGATCAGCGCCACCGGCAAGGCAACGATCGCCAATATGGGAGCCGAGCTCGGCGCCACCACGTCGATGTTCCCCGCCGACGAGCACATGGCTCGATATCTCCGCGCGACCGGCAAACCCGACCTGGTGCCGCTGTTTCAGCAGCACCAGCATCTGCTGGAACCCGACAAGGAGGTCGAAGCCGACCCAGCCAAATACTACGACCAGGTCGTCGAGCTCGACCTGTCTAAACTCGAACCCCATATCGTCGGTCCGCATTCGCCCGACCGGGCGCGCCCGATATCGCGGCTCGCCGCCGAGGTCGCCGATTTGAAGAACGGGTTCATCGACCAAATTTCAACCGCGCTGATCGGCAGCTGCACCAATTCCTCCTATGAGGATATGAGCCGCGCCGCCGATGTCGCCGAACAGGCAAAGGCTCACGGCATCAGAGCTGGGGTGCCATTTCTGGTCACGCCGGGGTCGGAGGCGGTGCGCGCGACGATCGAGCGAGATGGCCAGATGCAGTCGCTGAAGGACGTCGACGGCACTGTGCTGGCCAATGCTTGTGGCCCGTGTATCGGCCAATGGCGTCGCTCTGCTGCGGAAGGTGCTGTGCCGAACACGATCGTCACCTCCTATAACCGTAATTTTCCGCGACGTAACGATGGCCAGCCGACGACGATGAATTTCATTGGCAGCGCGGAGATCGTCACCGCTATGGCGCTCGCTGGGCGGCTGTCTTTCAACCCGGTGACCGACACGCTCAACGACGCCCAAGGCCAGCCGTTTCGGCTTGACCCGCCGAAGCAGGCGCCCGAAGTGCCGGCTCACGGTTTCGACGCTGGGCATGCGACCTACGTTGCCCCGCCAACCGATGGGAGCGGAATAACATTGGCGGTCGATCCGAACAGCGAGCGGCTGCAATTGATGGAGCCGTGGCTCGCCTGGGATCATAAGGATTTCGTCGACTGCCCGGTATTGATCAAGACCCAGGGCAAGACCACGACCGATCATATCTCGCCAGCTGGTCCGTGGCTGCGTTATCGCGGCCATCTCGACAAGTTCAGCGACAATATGTTCATGGGTGCGATCA
This sequence comes from uncultured Alphaproteobacteria bacterium, assembly GCA_963774345.1. Taxonomy (GTDB): domain Bacteria; phylum Pseudomonadota; class Alphaproteobacteria; order ATCC43930; family CGMCC-115725; genus AP-15. The sequence continues at coordinate 79,841 of CAVZFB010000027.1, read as the reverse complement.
ATGCCTTTACCGGCGAGGCAGGAACCGGTGTCAGTGTCCTAACCGGCGAGAAAGGGGTCATGGTCTCGAAGGTCGCCCGCGACTACAAGGCCCATGGGATCAAATGGGTGGCGATCGGTGACCACAATTACGGCGAGGGCAGCAGCCGCGAACATGCAGCGCTGTCGCCGCGGCTATTGGGCGGTTGCGCGGTAATCGCGCGCAGCTTTGCCCGCATTCACGAGTCGAACCTCAAAAAGCAGGGTTTGCTGGCGCTGACCTTTCAGGATCCGGCGGATTACGATCGCGTGCGCGCCGATGATCGGCTGAGCCTGGTCGGATTAGAGGAGATGGCGCCGGGCCAACCGGTCGAATGCCGGATCAGGCATGCTGATGGGAGCAGCGAGACGCTCCGCCTCAACCATACGTTCAGCGGTTCCCAACTCGAATGGTTCCGCAAAGGCTCCGCCCTGAACCTGTTCCATCATTAAGCGACGCCGGCCACCGCCGGTCGATGTTCTCGCTTTCGCCGCCGGCGGAGCATCCCGTGCAGACGCGCGAGCGATCGCGTGATTCGCCGGACTGCGCAGTCGGGATAAGTCGTCCTAATTCAACGCGGTAATCCGCACCTGGCGATGGGCGAGCATCGGCCCAGGGTTGCCCGACGTTGAGATCGCAGCGTGGGTTGCCGAGAGGATTTCGGGCAAGCCGTTGGAAAACATTGGACTGCTCGCAGGCTGCGCGACCGTGGGTGAATTTGGCGCCTGACGGTGCGATATTGCCGACATGCCGCTCGCTGATTTTATTCATTTGCGCGTTCACACCGCTTATTCGCTGTCGGCCGGTGCGATCCCGGTCAAGGAAGCGGTGCGGCTGTGTAAGGTCGAGCGCATGCCGGCGGTGGCGATCACCGATACGGAGAATCTGTTCGGCGCGCTCGAATTCGCCACCGCCTGCGCGGCGGCAGGGGTGCAGCCGATCATCGGCTGTGAAGTGGCGCTCGCCGGCCGCGACGAGGCGGCGCGAAGCAATGCGCCACCGGGGCGCAGCGTAGAGCCCGACCGGATCGTGCTGCTGGTGCAGAGCGAGGCCGGATATCGAAATCTGCTGGCGTTGGTCAGCCGCTCCTATCTGGCTAGCGACGGGGCCGCGGAGCCGGCCGTGAGCCTCGCCGATATCGCTGCGGCGAGCGAGGGGCTGATCTGCCTCTCGGGCGGACCCAAAGGGCCGCTCGGAAGGCTGCTGACCGAAGGGCAAGGGGAGGCCGCCGAGGCGCTGCTGGGCGAGCTGACGATGGCCTTTCCAGGCCGACTCTATATCGAGCTGATGCGCCACAATGAACCGGACGAGGCGCGCAGCGAACCTGCGCTGGTCGAGCTCGCCTATCGCCACGATCTGCCACTGGTCGCCACCAACGACGCCTATTTTCCGGATCGCGAGTTTTACGAGGCGCATGATGCGCTGCTGTGCATCGCGCAGAGCACGGTCGTCGCCGACAATGATCGCCGGCGTTTGACCCCGTTCCATTATTTTCGGTCTGCGGCGGAGATGCGGGATGTGTTCGCCGATCTGCCAGAGGCCTGCGACAACACCCTGGTCATCGCGCGGCGCTGCGCCTTTATGCCTCAGCCGCGCCAGCCGATCCTGCCGGCCTTTCCGACCGAAGAAGGCGACACCGAGGAGTCGGCGTTGCGGCGCGCGGCGCAGGCCGGGCTCGACGCACGTCTCGCCCGGCTGGGGATCGGTGAAGCCAAGGCAAAGGCCTATTACGAGCGGCTCGAATTCGAGCTCGGCACGATCATTGCGATGGGGTTTGCCGGTTATTTCCTGATCGTCGCCGACTTCATCCAATGGGCCAAGCGCGAGGGCATCCCGGTCGGGCCCGGACGTGGCTCCGGAGCGGGTTCGGTCGTCGCCTGGGCGCTGACCATCACTGACCTCGACCCGCTGCGCTTTGGCTTGCTGTTCGAGCGGTTCTTGAACCCCGAGCGCGTGTCGATGCCCGATTTCGACATCGATTTCTGTCAGGACCGGCGCGACGAGGTGATCCGCTACGTCCAGCAAAAATACGGTCGCGACCGGGTTGCGCAGATCATCACCTTTGGCAAGTTGCAGGCGCGCGCGGTGTTGCGCGATGTCGGCCGGGTGTTGGCGATGCCTTATGGCCAGATCGACCGGCTGTGCAAATTGGTGCCCAACAACCCGGCGCATCCGGTCACATTGGAAAAGGCGATTGCCGGCGAGCCCGCCCTGCAGCAGGCCCGCGACAGCGACGAGTTGGTCGCCCGGCTTATCGAGATATCGCTGAAACTGGAGGGGCTCTATCGCCACGCCTCGACCCACGCCGCGGGTGTCGTGATCGGCGACCGGCCGTTGGTCGAACTGGTCCCGTTATATCGCGATCCGCGCTCCGACATGCCGGCCACCCAGTTCAATATGAAATGGGTCGAACTCGCGGGCCTCGTCAAATTCGACTTTCTCGGGCTCAAGACCTTGACAGTTTTGGCGCGCGCCCACGAGTTGCTCGCGGCGCGCGGGATCGAGCTCGACCTCGAGAGCCTGCCGCTCGACGATCGCGCGACTTACGAATTGCTGGCCAGCGGCGACACGGTCGGGGTGTTCCAGGTCGAAGGCGCGGGCGTGCGCGACATGCTCAGACGGCTGCGCCCGGACCGCTTCGAGGACATCATCGCTGCCAATGCGCTGTACCGACCCGGCCCGATGGAGAACATCCCGCGCTACATCGCGGTCAAGCACGGCGAGGAGGCACCCGATTACCTGCACCCGACGCTGGAACCGATCCTGAACGCAACCTACGGCGTCATGACCTACCAGGAGCAGGTCATGCAGATCGCCCAGGTCCTGGCCGGCTATACGCTCGGCAGCGCCGATCTGTTGCGTCGCGCGATGGGCAAAAAGATCCAGTCGGAAATGGACGCGCAACGCCAGCAGTTCGTCAACGGAGCCGTGGCGCACGGTGTCGAGAAGGGTCGGGCCGAGCTGATCTTCGACCAGATGGCAAAATTTGCCGGCTATGGCTTCAACAAGCCGCATGCCGCGGCTTACGCGCTGATCACCTATCAAACCGCTTATCTGAAGGCGAACTATCCGGTCGAGTTTCTCGCCGCATCGATGACGCTCGATCTCGGCAACACCGATAAGCTGAACCATTTTCGCCAGGAATTGGACCGGCTCGGGATCCGGCTGTTGCCGCCCGACATCAATCGCTCGCAGCCGACTTTTTCGGTCGAGATTGACCCCAAGAGCGGAAAGCCCGCGATCCGCTATGCGCTAGCCGCGGTCAAGGGTGTCGGTGCGCAGGCGATGGACTTACTGGTGGCCGAGCGCGAGCGGAACGGCCGGTTCAAGGACCTCTTCGACCTGGCTCAGCGGCTCGATGCCAAGACCTTCAACCGAGGACAATTCGAGAGCCTGGCGAAAGCCGGAGCATTCGATCCGCTCGATCCGAACCGCGCGCAAACCTTCGCCGCCGCCGAATTGTTGTTGCGGCAGGCAAGCCGGTCAGCGAGCGAGCGACAGGACGGCCAGGGCAGCCTGTTCGGTCTCGGCCTCAACGACCGCCCGTCATTGCCGCTGGTCGAGGACTGGCCGCCGGTCGAGAAATTGCAGCACGAATTCGCGGCCATCGGCTTTTACTTGTCGAGCCATCCGCTCGACGCTTACGGCAAGAGCCTCGAACGCGCCGGCATTCTGCGCTGGGCCGAGCTGCCGAAGGCCCTGGCTGCGAACGGGACGACCCGGTTCCGGCTCGCCGGGATCGTCGTGGGGCGCAAAGAGCGAACCTCGGCGCGCGGCAACCGATTTGCTTTTGTCCAGATGTCAGACACGAGCGGTATCTTCGAAGTGACCCTGTTCGCCGAGATGCTGAGCCAGTCTCGGGCTCTGTTCGACGCCGGCCAGCCGCTCGCGGTCACCGTCGATGTCCGCAGCGAGGAGGATAATTTGCGGCTGACCGCGCAGAAGGTCGAGCCGCTCGACGATGTCGTGGCCCACGCCGCGGCCGGGCTGCGCGTGTTTCTCGGCGAGCACCGTGCGCTCGCCACTCTGAAGAGCCTGATGGGCCGCGAGGCGGCCGGCGGCCGCGGTCGCGTGTCGGTGGTGCTCGACCTGGCCGAGCGCGAGGTCGAGATAGCGATCCCCGGTGGCTTCCGCGTCGACCCCAAGATCCGCGCCGCGGTCAAGTCGCTGCCCGGGATCGTCGACGTACATGACATCTGAGTTTCTCTATTCTCGGGCTCTATTGACGTGCTGCAGTCTGCGGCCAGTGCGCATCAACGCTGCTGACGACCCGTTGGCGAAGGTCGGATCGGACGCGTCGGCCACCTGATGGTCCTGTACTCTATTGCCGAACGGCTTTCGCCTAATCACGAAAGTCGCGGCGACCCGTCGCGGATCGACATGCTGGTGCTGCATTACACTGGAATGCAAAGCGCCGAAGCGGCGTTGAACCGGCTGTGCGATCCGGCAGCGCGAGTCAGTGCCCATTATGTCGTCGAGGAGGACGGGGCCATCTGGCGGCTCGTGCCCGAAGCACGGCGCGCGTTTCACGCCGGGCGGTCGTGCTGGGAGGGCGAGCACGACCTCAATTTTGTCTCGGTCGGGATCGAAATCGTCAACCCTGGCCACGAATGGGGCTATCGCGCCTTTCCCGAGGAGCAGATGGCTGCGGTTGAATATCTGTGCAGTGACATCCTTTCGCGGCACCCAATCCCGCCGCATCGCGTGGTGGGTCATTCGGATATAGCGCCCGATCGCAAGACCGATCCCGGCGAGGCCTTTGACTGGCCGCGTCTCGCTCGTGCCGGCATCGGCGTCTGGCCCGAACCGTCCCGGCAGTGCTCCGATGCCGTGCTCGACCGCCGGCGAGCCGTCGTCAACTTGGGCTTAATCGGCTATTGCGTGGCTCCGGCCATCGAGGAGGCGACCGTTGCCGCCTTCCAACGGCGCTTTCGCCCCACCCGCGTCGACGGCGTGATCGACGCCGAGACCGCGGCGCGCCTCGCCGATGTGCAAGCAGCCTTTATGCGATCGCGTACAACATAAGCCGTCCGGCTGCAGCGCGCGGGATTCTTGCGTCGATCGGGAAACGAAGGCGGCGCGGGGTTCAATTGAGCCGTGACGGGTGACCCCGCTCCGCCTGGCGGCGGACGATCTGGCCAGCATGGTGGTGGGCTATTCGCCACCCACCGTCCTCGCGGACAAACAGGTTGCTGGCGGCGAGGGTGCCGCCGCTTAGCTCCTCCTCGCACAGTACCAAGGCCGTGTCGCCGTAAACCATTACACGCTCGTCGTAACAGGCGATGCGGGGCGCATCGGGGCTCGTCAGGATCGCCGTCCAGCTCGATATGATCGCCTCTCGGTGGGTCAACACCGTCCATCCCGGATGGAGGCAAGCAACGGGCGCGCGGCGCGCCCACAGCGCGTCCATGGCGGCGACGTCGCGGGCCGTAAAGGCGTGGTAGAATTCGAGGTTGGCGGCGAGCACGGCGTCGCTGTCGGTCATGGTGATCCTCGGCCTGGCATAAGCCAAAGCTACGTCGGGCAATCATCCGCCGCCAGTCGCTTCGCGTGGCCGGGTTTTCGACTGGCGGCTTTACCATCGTAGAGCGGACAATCGCCGCGCTCGGCCACCCGCTCCAATCGCGCTGCAGCGCTAAATACCTAGCCACACGCGCCGCGGGCCTGCATCCCGAATCCCGGGCCTGGAGGGCTTCACATCCACACCGCTCTTCTGCCGCGAAGCCGGGCCCCTGATCGGGGACGGATGAGGCCTCGCCGCAGGCTTGCATTTCCACCTCCGCCGCGCGACCCTCAGAGATAAATCGAATTCAACCGGACGATCAGGAGACAGACCCGTGAACGATATCGCACCGTCGCGCTACAAATGGGTGGGAACTCGGCCGGTCCGTCCGGATGGCGTGCCGAAAGTCACCGGCCGGGCGCTCTACGGCGCCGATTTGGCGATGGCTGGAGCTCTTTACGGCAAGATCATCCGCTCCCCGCACGCCCATGCCCGGATCCGGTCGATCGACGCGTCAAAGGCGCTGGCGTTGCCCGGGGTCAAGGCGGTGGTGACCGCGGCCGATTTTCCCGACCATAAATTCGAATATGTTGGGCCGGAGCGGGTGGCGCAAAATTTCTGGCACATCACCCGCAACGTGATGGCTCGCGAAAAGGCGCTCTATGAAGGCCACGCCGTCGCCGCCGTCGCCGCGGCCAGCAAGTCCGTCGCCGAAGAGGCCGCCGCGTTGATCGCAATCGACTACGAGGTTCTGCCGCATGTTATTGACGTCGACGAGGCGATGGCCCCGGACGCGCCGCTGCTGTTCGAGGATATGATTACCCGAGGGGTCGAGCCGACACCGACTAAACCCTCGAATGTCTCAAAGCGCCTCGAATTCGAAATCGGCGATCTCGACGCCGGCTTTGCCGAAGCCGATTTCGTCGTCGAGAAGGAATTCAAAACTGCCGCGGTGCACCAAGCCTATATCGAGCCGCACGCCACCGTCGCCCGCGTCGAAGCCGACGGCCAAGCCGAGATTTGGGCGTCGAGCCAGGGCCATTTCGTCGTCCGCGCCTTGACCGCGAAATTGCTCGACTTGCCGGTCGGCGACATACGCGTCAACCCGGCCGAGATCGGCGGCGGATTTGGCGGCAAAACTGTCGTCTATCTCGAACCGGTGGCGGCTGCGTTGTCGAGGAAAGCGGGGCTTCCGGTCAAGATCGTGATGAGCCGCGACGAGGTGTTCAAAGCCTCCGGCCCGACCTCAGGCGCCTCGATGTGGGTCAAGATCGGCATCAAAAAGGACGGCAGTTTGGTCGCCGCCGACGGCATCTTCAAATTCCAAGCCGGCGCCTTCCCGGGCTCGCCAGTAATGAATGCGTGCCTCTGCGCCTTTGCTCCGTACAACATCCCGAATGCGCGCACCGTCGGCTACGATGTCGTCAGCAACCGGCCGAAATCGGCCGCTTACCGCGCACCAGGCTCGCCGATCTCGGCCTTCGCGGTCGAAAGCGTGCTCGACATATTGGCCAAAAAAATCGGCATGGATCCGCTGGAGCTGCGGCTGAAGAATGCTGCGCGGCCCGGCACGACAATGATCTATGGGCCGAAAATGGCCCATGGCGGCTATGTCGAAACCCTCGAGGCGTTGATCAACCATCCGGCCTACAAGGCACCCTTGGGCAGAAACCAGGGTCGCGGCGTCGCCTCGGGCTATTGGTTCAACGGTGGCGGCGAATCGAGCGCCACGGTCCAGGTCAACGAGGACGGCACCGTCGTCGTCGCCACCGGCAGCCCAGACATCGGCGGCTCGCGCGCCTCGATGGCGCTGATGGCGGCGGAAACCCTCGGCGTCGATTATAGCCAGGTTCGGGCGATCGTCGCCGACACCGCCTCGATCGGCTACACCCATGTGACCGGCGGCTCGCGCGTCACCTTCGCCACCGGCATGGCGGTCGTAGACGCCAGCAAAAAGGTCGTAGACGAGTTGCGCAAGCGGGCGGCGGTGATGTGGGACGTCGACGTCGACGGTGTCGTCTGGGAGGACGGCCGAGCCAAGCCCGCCAGCAGCAATGTCGGCGATTTCGAGCCACTGCCCTTGAAAGAGCTCGCTGCGAAGAAGGCGCTGACCGGGGGTCCGATCGGCGCTCAGGCATCGGTCAATGCCGGCGGTATGGCGCCTGGCTTCGCCGCTCATTTCTGCGATGTCGAGGTCGATCCCGAGACCGGCAAAGTCACGGTGTTGCGCTTTGTCGCGGCGCAGGATGTCGGCAAAGCGATCCATCCCTCTTATGTCGAGGGACAGATTCAAGGCGGGGTCACCCAGGGCATCGGCTGGGCCTTGAACGAGGAATACATCTACGACAAGTCCGGCCGCCTCGATAATGCCGGCTTCCTCGATTACCGGTGTCCGGTCGCCTCGGACGTGCCGATGATCGATGCGGTGTTGGTCGAGGTGCCGAACCCGGCCCATCCTTTCGGCGCCAAGGGGGTCGGGGAGGTCAACATCTGCCCGCCGATGGCGGCGATCGCCAACGCCATCGACAATGCGATCGGCAGACGCCTGACCGAATTGCCGATGTCTCCGCCGAAAATACGCGCCGCCCTCGATGCCGGCGCCGGGGATTAAGGAACCGCGGCGATGGCTGAGCCGACCGCGCGGGTGGTTTTGTCGAGCGGGTTCAGTCGCCGCTACACCGGCGGCGTTCGCGAATTCCAGATCGAGGCAAAAAGCCTGCGCGGCGTCATCAAGGCATTGGACCATCTCTACCCCGGCCTTGGCGAGCACCTCGAAGGAGAAACCACCGTCGCCATCGACGGCGAGATTCACGAGGTCGGCTACCTACAGCCGCTGCGCCAAGGCAGCGAAGTCTTCTTCATCCCCAAGCTCGAAGGGGGGTGAGGCGGGGCGGTCTTTAGGCCGCCTCACCTAAGTCCCATACGAGCGACAGGGCTCGCGTCGCTCTGCCCTCTCCCGGTAGAGAGAGGGATCTTGCTGATCTGGATCATTGTCGATGGACGTTGCCGCTGCCGCCAAACTCCCCGCCTCGGTCGACGACACGCTCGCCATGCTAGGCAGCGCCGATTACATCGCCGACCGCAGTTTAGCGACGGCGGTACATCTCGCTTTGCATCTGAAGCGGCCGCTGTTTCTCGAAGGCGAGGCCGGGGTGGGCAAGACCGAGATCGCCAAGGTGCTGGCGAGCGCGCTGACGCGCCGGTTGATCCGCCTGCAATGCTACGAGGGTCTCGACGTCGCCTCGGCGGTCTACGAATGGGACTACGCGCGCCAGATGATCGAGATCCGACTGGCCGAGGCGGCCGAGGAGGACCGCTCGGAAATCGAGAGCACGATCTTCTCCGACCGGTTTCTGATCAAGCGTCCGCTGTTGCAGGCGTTGGAGCCCAACCTCGGGGGCGCGCCGGTATTATTGATCGACGAGCTCGACCGCACCGACGAACCATTCGAGGCCTATCTTCTCGAGCTGCTCTCGGACTTCCAGGTGACGATCCCGGAAATCGGCACGATCCACGCGGCCGACCCGCCGATCGTGATCATCACTTCAAACCGAACGCGCGAGATCCACGACGCGCTGAAGCGGCGCTGTTTCTACTACTGGGTCGATTATCCGACTGCGGCGCGTGAACTGGAGATACTGAAGCGTAAGGCGCCGGGCGCCAGCGAACATCTGTCGCATCAAGTGGTCGCCTTCGTCCAAAAACTGCGCACGATGGACCTGTTCAAGCTCCCCGGCATCGCCGAGACAATCGACTGGACCGAGGCGCTGATGCAATTGGACGTTCTCGAGCTATCCCCGCATGCGATCAACGACACCTTGGGCGTCTTGCTCAAATACCAGGACGATATCGCACGCATTCAAGGGAGCGAAGCCGCTCGGCTCCTGGACCAGATCAGAGCCGAAGCCGGCGCCGCGTCGGGGTGATGGTCTGCGCACTGATGGCTTTTCCGGACCGTTTACCGACGATTTTGTGTCTCGGTCTTCAATCGGATACGAGTTTCCACCTGTGCGCTCGCGATGACGCCACGAGGCGTCATCATTGCGATGAGTGAAGCGACGAAGCAATCGCCGAGGTCCTGAAGTTGCCCGGCCCAACGTCCTCTACATCATCTGCCGGCGGGTCGCTGCTCGCCAATCTGATGCATTTTGCGCGCACCTTGCGCGCGGCCGGTCTGCCGGTCGGCCCCGGCAAGGTCATCGATGCAGTCGAGGCGGTCAAGACGGTCGGGATCACCGACCGACGCGACTTCTATTGGACATTGCATGCGGTCTTCGTCAACCGGCCGGACCAGCGGCTGATTTTCGACCAGGCCTTTCACATTTTCTGGCGCAACCCCGATCTGCTGAAAAAGATGATGGGGCTGGTGCTGCCCGAAATTCGGGTCGAGGCCGAAGAGGATCGGGGCGCGGAGATGGCACGGCGCCTCGCCGAAGCGCTCCACCCGAACCGGCAGCAGGAACCCCCCGGCGAAAGCGAGGAGACCGAAACCGAGATCGACGCGGTCATGACCTTTTCCGACCGCGAGCAGCTGCGCAGCATGGATTTCGAGAAAATGTCTTTGGAGGAGCTGGCGCGCGCCAAGGCCGCGATCGCGCGGTTGCGCCTGCCGGTACAGGACATGCCCACCCGCCGCTTCGCCCCCGACCGGCACGGCGCCCGCGCGGATTTGCGGGCGACAATGCGCGCGGCGCTACGCTCGGGCGGGCTGATCGAGTTGAAGCGCAAGAGCCCGCGCCGGCGCCCGCCGCCGCTCGTTGTCCTATGCGACATCTCCGGCTCGATGAGCCGCTACAGCCGCGTCTTCCTGCATTTTATGCACACGGTCACCAACGACCGCGACCGCGTCTACACATTCGTCTTTGGCACCCGGCTGACCAACATCACGCGCTATCTGCGCCACCGCGACGTGGACCTGGCGTTGGACCGGGTCGGCGAGGTGGTCGCCGACTGGTCGGGCGGGACCCGCATCGGCCACTCGATCGCCGAGTTCAATCAGCTATGGTCACGGCGCCTGTTGGGCCAGGGAGCCATCGTCCTGTTGATCACCGATGGGCTCGATCGCGATGCCGGTACCGGTCTCGCTCACGAGATGGATCGGCTGCATCGCTCGTGCCGAAGGCTGATTTGGTTGAACCCGCTGTTGCGCTACGAAGGGTTCGAGCCAAAATCTCTCGGCATGAAGGCCATGATGCCCTATGTCGACGAGTTCCGACCGGTGCACAATCTCGAAAGCCTCGAAACCTTGATCGCGGTGCTGAGCGCCCCGATCGCGCGCCGCGGCAGCGCGGCCGCAGCATGGCAGCACAATGAGGAGAAAGCAGCATGAGCGATACGGCGGAAATTCTGGAACAGGCGGCGCGCTGGCGCGAAGCGGGGTCGGGCGTGGCATTGGCGACCGTCGTCACCACGTGGGGTTCATCGCCGCGGCCCGGTCGGCGCGAAGCTCGCGGTCGACGACAAGGGCGCGATGGTCGGCTCGGTCTCGGGCGGCTGCGTCGAGGGTGCGGTCGTCAACGAGGCGCTCGAAGTGATCCGAGACGGCAAGCCGCGGCTGCTCGATTTCGGCGTCAGCAACGACCAGGCCTGGGAAGTCGGCCTCGCTTGCGGCGGCAAGATCCAGATATTTGTCGAGCGCGTCGAATGAAGGGACGCATTCTCGATCGCGTCGTGGCGGCAGAGCGAGAGCACCGCTCGGTCGCTCTCGCAACCAACCTTGCTACGGGACGGCAATTGCTGCTCGACGGCGAACATGCCGAGGGCGATCTGGCGCTCGACGACGCGGTGCTCGACAGAGTACGTGAGGCTTGGCGCACCGGCCGCAACCGAACCATCGAGACAGTGGCCGGGCCCGTGTTCGTCGAGGTGCTCACGCCGCCGCATCGCTGCTTCATCGTCGGCGCCGTGCATATCGCCCAGCCGCTGGCGAAAATGTTGGTGATGAGCGATTACGCCGTGACGGTCATCGACCCGCGTGAATCGTTCGCCACCGAGGCGCGCTTTCCCGGAATAGAGATGACCTCGGAGTGGCCCGACGAAGCCCTTGAACGGCTGAAGCCGGACCGCGGTTCGGCGGTCGTGGCCTTGACCCACGACCCAAAGCTCGACGACCCGGCGCTGGCTGCTGCGTTACGATCGGACAGCTTTTACATCGGGGCTCTCGGCTCGCGGCGTAACCACGCCGGGCGGTGCTCGCGGCTTAAAGAGCTCGGGTTCAGCGAACACGACCTTGCGCGTATCCATGGGCCGGTCGGGCTGGCGATCGGGGCGATATCGCCGGCCGAGGTTGCGATCTCGATCGTCGCCGAAATGACCCAGATCCTTCGCCGCGGCAAGGAAGCTGAGGCGGCATGAGGTTCGGAGAGGTTCCGGTCGCCGAGGCGGAAGGTGCGATCCTCGCACACAGCCTAAAGCTTGGGACGACTGCGCTCAAAAAAGCGCGCGTTCTGTCGGCGGACGACCTCGAGCTGATCGCCGCCGCCGGGTTGTCGCGGATTGTCGTCGCCTGGCTCGAACCCGACGATATCAGCGAAGACGAAGCGGCGCGGCGGGTCGCCGCGGCGGCAGCGGGAGCCGAAATCGAGGCGGCGACGTCGTTCACCGGCCGCGCCAACCTTTTTGCCAAGGCGCGCGGGGTTCTGGTTTTCGAGCCCGAGCGAGTCGACCGGCTCAACCTCGTCGATGAGGCGATCACGCTCGGCACGTTGTCGCCGTTCACGGTCGTCGAGCCGCGTCAGATGGTCGCCACGGTCAAGATAATCCCATTCGCCGCGCCGGCGGCGGCGGTCAGGCACTGTGTCGAGGTCGCGGCGGCGGGCGGTCCGCTGCTGCGCGTCGCACCTTTCCTGCCGCGCTCGGTCGGGCTGATCCAGACTCGCCTGCCCGGGCTGAAGGAAAGCATCCTCGACAAGACCCGTGAGGTAACCGAGGGCAGGCTCGCGGCGCTCGGCTGCAAGCTCGTCCTTGAGGAGCGCTGTAGCCACGCGATCGGCGAACTCGGCGCAAGGCTGATCCGCGACGCACTCGGCCACGGGATCGACATTCTGCTGATCCACGGCGCCTCGGCGATCCTCGACCGGCGCGATGTGATCCCGTCGGGAATTGTGGCTGCCGGCGGCAGGATCGATCATTTCGGCATGCCGGTCGATCCCGGCAATCTCTTGCTGCTCGGTCATGTCGGCGAGCGCGTTGTGCTCGGGCTTCCCGGCTGCGCCCGCTCGCCGAAAGTCAACGGCTTTGACTGGGTACTCGAACGATTGGTCGCCGGGCTGCCGGTCGGCGGGGCCGAGATCATGCGTATGGGCAGCGGCGGCCTGTTAGCCGAGATTCCGTCGCGCCCGCTGCCCCGAGCCGAAGCGAAGCCGCCGACGCCGCAAGAAAAGCCACAAGGACCGCGGATCGGCGCCGTGCTGCTCGCCGCCGGTCAATCGCGGCGAATGGGCGGGCCGAACAAGCTGCTCGCTGAAATCGAGGGCGTGCCGATGGTGGCGCGGGTGGCGCAGCGGCTCCTTGCCTCGCGGGCGCGTCCGATCATTGCCGTTTTGGGCAACAAGGCCGACGAGGTCGACCAGGCGCTTGGGAAGCTGCCGATCGAACGGGTTCGCAACCCCGACTTTGCCGAGGGGCTCTCGACTTCGCTGAGGCGCGGGATAGCCGCGCTGCCTGCTGATCTCGACGGCGCGCTAGTGTGCCTCGGAGATATGCCGCTCGTTACCGGGCGGCATATCGATCGCCTGTTCGCGGCGTTCAACCCTCTCGAAGGCCGCGCGATCGTTGTGCCGACCCGGCGCGGCAAACGCGGCAACCCGGTGCTGTGGGCAAAGCATTTCTTTCCAGAAATGACCCAGATCGCCGGCGATGTCGGCGCCAGGCATCTGATTGGCGAGCATGCCGAGCTGGTCGCCGAAGTCGAAATGGACGACGACGCGATCCTCGTCGATATCGATACCCCCGAAGCGCTTGCCGCTTTCAGGCAAAGGGCAGGTCACGGCTAGACCGGGGATCGGCTGCCGTCGTGAAGTGCAAATGAGGAAGTCCGGGCGAAGCTCGGGCTCGGGCAGGCCAGGCCGCGACGAAGGATTACGGCCATCGTGAGCCACAATAGGATCGGCCCGATTTGAAAACCGGCCAGTGCAGGCAAAAGTGAAAGAGCTGGGAGAGCCAATAAGATCAAAATGGCGATTTTTTCCCATGACAGAAAACCTGTCTTGACCGCTTCGTCGGCGAGCCACGCCGCGGCGAAGATCAAAATGATCATGTCGTAATAATACGCGTGCGGGGTTACTAGAAAAACTCCTACCGCCAACCCCGCTGATTCGACGCCGAACGGGCTTCGTCGATACCACAAGAAGGCGACCGCCGCGGTAGCAGAAATGGCCGAAACTGCCTGCATCAGGTATGCCGCTGTCAGGTCCGCACCTGCCATGCGCATCAGCACGAACACCGTCGGCATCCCGGCCCAGGTCGAACTACCGAATTGCAGCAGCCTGCGCTCCACGACCATTTGCTCGAAAAAACCGAGCCACGCGCCAGGCCCAAGCAGGATAGTGCTCGCCGTCACCAACAAAATTGCCCATGCCGCCGCCGCCGCGAGTGCCCGCCACTGTCTGCCGGCGATCAGTGCGACCGGCACCAGGACGCCCAATTGCGGCTTGGAACACAGTAGCCCCAAAAGCAAGCCGGCCAACATGGGACGTCGATCGGCGAGGGTGAGCCCCCACACCAACAGCGCGGCGCAATAGTACCCGTTCTGTCCATCGACAAGGTTAAAGAAGGCGGCGGGCGCGCCGATCGTTGCCACGACCGCCATTCTCCACCCGACCAGCCGCGACAGGGACCAAGCGCAGAGGCCAATTCCAAATAAGCTCCACGCCAGCAAAGCGGGTACAAGCGACAATAAGGTGAGAGGCCAGCACAGCAGCATCATGACCGGCGGATAGGAGTAGATCCTCCATCCGAATCCCGTCCCGACCAGTGCCTGCTGAAACCCCAGATAACGCTCGGGATCGTAGGCCAATCCCGCCCGCCCATCGGCGGCCAAAAGGGCGCCCGACCAATAATTGATGAAATCTCCACCTCTGCTGACACTGCTTGGGGGAAACGCGACGGAGTTGTGGGCTAGCAGTACCAGCACAAGTAATGCCCAAAATGTCCCCCATCGTGTCAGGCGTTCGCGCGTAATCCAGCGCGCATATTTTACGGCGCCCAAGGCATATTGAAGGTATTGCCGCATCTTCCCGTCTGCCGAGATCTCCGGCGTCGGACAGCCGGACGGCAATCAAATTGGGGAGATAGGCTAAATTTACGGTTAAATTCCGTCGCAGCGCGACAACGGGAGGGCCGGGGTTAAGAACTCAATCCGCTCGGCGGTCAAACCTCTCCGACAAGAGCTACACAGCGACGCGTTTGACCGGTGCGTCGATGAAGTGTGGCATGACCTCGCGAGCGAAGCGGCGCAGGCTGGCGCGACCCCGTGCTCCGCCACCCGAGCCGCCGCCATTGATCAGCACATACCCGGCGCCCGCCTCACGCAGCTCTTCGAGCCGCTCGGTGATGTGGTCAGGATTGCCGTACATTGCGCTGATTTCGTTGACCGCGCGCGGATCGCCGGTGGCGCGGTCGGGACCGCCATGCACGGTGCCGTCGGGCGTGGTCGCAAGCTTTAATTGCCGCACACGGTTAGCTAGCCGACGCTCCATCGCAGCTTCCCGTTCGGCCGCGCTGTCGCAGACAAAGAAAGCGCGGGTCACCGCCACCTGTGTTGGGGCGAAGCTGCGCGCGCGAGCCTCGACTTCGGATCTGTAGATCGCGACGTTGGCGGCGACGTCGGCGGGCGAGGCGTATTGGCCGAGCAACAGATTGTAGCCCTGCGCGGCGACCCGACGGATCGAGCGCTCGCTGCCGGCGCCCATCCAAATCGGCGGATGCGGCTTTTGCGCGGTCGGTGGCTCGACAACGATGCTCTCGAATTGCCAATGCTTGCCCCGGTGCGAGAACGGCTCGTCGGCGGTCCACGCCCTGATGATCACGTCGAGCAACTCGTCGAAGCGCTCATCGGCCTCGTCCATCGGTATGCAGAACCCGGCGAACTCATTGTAGCGATAGCCCTTGCCTATGCCGAAATCGAGCCTTCCGCCGGACAACAGATCGAGGGTCGCTGCCTGCTCGGCCAGCAGCACCGGGTTATGCCACGGCAAGACCATGACCGCCGAGCCGAGTCGCAGATGCCGCGTGCGGGCACCGAGCCAGGTCAACAGATTGATCGTCGCCGAGACCTGGCCATACCCGGTGAAATGGTGCTCGACGACAAAGGTGCTGTGAAAGCCGAGCGCCTCGGCTTCGATATTGTATTCGATAAAGTCACGATAACCCTCTGCGCTGTCGAATTCGGGACCGCCGCGCCGTGCCGCCGCACTGCCGAACAGGCCGAACCGCATCGTACAGCTTCCTCCCGCTAAAATGCTGCGATCGACACTACGCCAGAGACGTCGAATGCTCCAAATGCCGTCTTTTGATCGCCGACATCGCTTACGCAGCAACGATCACGGCCAGCCCCAGGGGTCTCCGTCCCAATCCCCTTGGGTCATGATCGCCGTCATCTGCGCCTCGTCGGCGAGTTGCTTGGCAAACATTTCCTGCTTATAGGCGTCCCAGTTCTGCTGGGTGCCGAAATAGACGCAATTGCAGTCGAGTGGGTCGGCATACAAATAGACCGGATTGCCATTCACCACCTTGGTGAGAAATTTGTTGGGCGGCAGCCTCTTCATCGCCTCGATGCGATGCGGCAAATCCGCAGGCCTGACCTGAAACCCAGCCGCCGCGAGTAGATCCTCCTTCTGCGCCACCTGCTGTTGCGGGCTGACGCACCCGGCAACCCCGAGCGCCAGAGCACCGGCAGCCCATAACCAAGTCAATTTCAGCACGGCAATTCTCCCCGAACTCGGCGGACGCTACCCGATCGCGCCGGTTCAACGCAACAAGGCGAGCAGTATCTTTTCCGCCATCCGAGGTGATCTGTCGCGCTCGCCGTATAAGACCGGCTGCCCTTCTTCTCCACTGCTGCCGTTATGTCGAAGAGCAGGGGTCAACTATCTGGAACGGGCACCTCACGCCCTTGCGCCAGCGAGCCGGTGGCGAGAACGTACAAACGCACTGCGGCTGCGAGCCTTTCGGCAAACCGTGGAGACCGTATGACCCGCCCATTGTTTTGTCTAAAGCCGGCAAATCGCGAGTGATGACCCTGAAGATGTTTATTTCCAGGTCAGGAAAAAGCCGATGTCGCCGGGCATGCCGCCTGGGTACTCAACCACCTCCGCCTTAAGCCCAAAGCCGAGCGGCTGCAGATGGCCGCGCCAGAATTCGTATCCGGCCTTGGGGCGGCCTTCCAAGGTGGTTTCCCAGCCGGCTTCGGAATTGTTGATGCGGCGACCGCGATCGGTGCACATGGTATTGGGGAATCGATAGACCTGGACCTCGCTCTGGCCGCGTTCGGCCGCTCGGCTGACCAGTTGCATTACCTGCTGCAGTAACTGATCGGCGGTCCGCTCGGGCGGTTTGTGGAATTCCGCCATCACCGCCTTTTGTCGCTCTTCTTGCTCCTGCATGCGGCCCGCCTCTTCGGCCGCCTTCGCCGCCTCGCGTTCGGCCATGCGACGCTTGATATCGGTGGCGGAAAAGACCCCGGCGGCGGCCGGTTGCGTCGTGCCGCGATCTCCAGACATGGCTTATTCCCTCCGATCTCTGCTACGCAGCAGCGCGCGAGCGTGGCGCGCGATCATCATATTCTCGTCGGTCTTGATGACAAAAGCCGCGACGCGGCTGCCCGGCGTGCTGATCCGCTCCTTATGCTCGCGATTGGCCACTTCGTCCAACCCCAGCCCGAGCCAGCTGCACGCCCGGCAGATGGCGGCACGCACCGATGCCGCGTTCTCCCCCACGCCGGCGGTGAACACGACGCCGTCGATGCCCCCGAGCGCAGCGGCAAGCGAGGCGATATGACCCGCCACGCGGTAGCAGAACACCTCTATCGCGAAACGCGCCCGTGGCTCCTGGCTCTCGAGCAATTCGCGAAAGTCCGACGAAATCCCGGACAGTCCGAGCATGCCCGAGCGGCGATACAGTAAATCGACCAGCGCCTCAGGCTGCATGTTTTTTTGCTGGATCAGGTGCAAGATGACACCGGCATCGAGTTCGCCACACCGGGTCCCCATCGGTAACCCGTCGAGCGCGGTGAACCCCATCGTCGACGCGATCGACACGCGGTCGCGCAGGGCGCAGGCCGAGCAGCCGTTCCCGAGATGCGCCACGACCACCCGGCCGTTGGCAATTTCAGGCGCCCGCTCCGGCAATACCGAGGCGATGTACTCGTAAGACAGCCCATGAAAACCGTAGCGCCGAATACCCTCTTCGAAGAACGAATAGGGCAAGGCGAACGCCTGCTCGACTTCGGGCGCCGTGCGGTGGAACGCGGTGTCGAAACACGCGACCTGCGGCAGCCCGGGGTTGAGTTGCTGCGCCATCTTGATCGGCGCCAGATTGAACGGCTCGTGCAGTGGTGCCAGCGGTACCAGCGTCTCCAGCTCGGCGAGCAATTCCGGTGTGACGCGCGCCGGCCGCGAGTAACGCATTCCGCCATGAACGACCCGATGCCCGAGAGCCGCCAGCCGCCGGTTGCCGAGCCTATCCCTCGCCCAGGGCAAAATCGCCGGCAGCACTTCGCTCGGGACGGTTGGCGGCTTCGAACCCAGGTCCGGCGGGTCGAGCTTTTCGCCATTTTGCCCGGTGGCGCTCGCCGACGGACGCGCTCCGATCCCGTCGACCTGACCGGTGAGAATTCGCTGCTCGCCCTCGTAAAAGCTGAACTTGAGCGAGGAGGAACCGGCGTTGATGACGCCGATCAGCGGCTCGGCGTTTGCTGCGCTCATTGTTTGCGAGCCCCCTTCCTCAGCCGAGGATATTATAGCCCCCGTCGATATAGATGGTGTTGCCGGTCATCGCCCCGGCATAGGGGCTTGCCAGAAAAACGCAGGCCGCGCCCACCTCCTCTATCGTCACCAGACGCCGCACTGGCGCACGCTCGGCCACCCGCTCCATCAGCGCATCGAAATCGGGAATGCCGGACGCGGCGCGGGTAGCCAAGGGGCCGGGGCTGATGGCATGCACGCGAATGCCCTTCGGGCCGAGCTCGGCGGCCAGGTAGCGCACCGCGGATTCAAGCGCCGCCTTGACCGGACCCATGATCCCGTAATTCTCGATGACCTCGTTGGCGCCGTGGTAGCTCATCGCGAAAACCGCTCCGCCCCCGGTCATCAGCTTTTCCGCGCGGCACGTCAGGTCGAGCAATGACCAGCACGAGACGTCCATCGCGGTCAGGAAACCATCACGGGGACAATCGGTAACCCGCCCCTCGAGCGCCTGCCGCGGAGCGAAGGCGATCGAGTGGACGAGAATATCGAGCCGTCCCCACTTTGTGGCGATCGCCTCGAACAATGCATCGACCTGCGCCGGCTCACGAACCTCCAATGGCAGCAGGAGAGATGCCTTAACCGCCGATGCCAACGGCTCGACATAAGGCCGCGCCTTGTCGTTGAGATAGGTCATCGCGATTTCGGCGCCGGACTGGTGCATCGCCTCGGCGCATCCCCAGGCGATCGAGCGGCCATTGGCGACGCCGACGATCAGTGCCTTTTTGCCTTTCAGGATCGAGGAGCGGGTAAGTTCGGGAGACACGCTATTCGTCTCGGTCATCTTATTGCTGCTGTCGCATTGCGGCGTCGCGCCCCTGCCACCAAGCTCGCCACCGCGCATGACGCGAGCCGGGTAATGACGCTGTCGGCTCGGCTGGTCAGGATGATCGGGACGCGGGCGCCGAGGACAATGCCGGCTGCTGCTGCGCCGGCGAGAAAGGAAAGGCTCTTGGCCAGCATGTTGCCGGATTCGAGGTCCGGCACAACCAGCACGTTGGCGCGTCCGGCCACCGGGGAGACAATGTGCTTGATGGCCGCGGCTTCCTCGTTGATCGCGTTATCGAGCGCCAGCGGGCCATCGAGGGTCCCGCCGGTGATCTGGCCCCGTTCCGCCATCTTGCACAGCGCCGCCGCTTCGATCGTCGACGGGACGGTGGGATTGACCGTCTCCATCGCCGACATGATCGCCACCCGCACTTCCGGAAATCCCAGCGCATGGCCGAGGTCGATCGCGTTCTGCACGATGTCGACCTTGTCGGCGAGGCTCGGGGCGATGTTGACCGCCGCATCGGTGATGATCAAGGGGTCCTTGTGGCCGGGGACATCCATCACAAAGCAATGGCTGATCCGCCGCGCTGTACGAATGCCGGTCTCCCGCGCGACCACGGCGCCCATCAGCTCGTCCGTATGCAGGCTGCCCTTCATCAGGGCTTCCGCCTTCCCTTGCCGGATCAGTTCGACCGCCTTGGCTGCTGAATCATGGCTGTGCGCCGCTTCCTCCAGCGGGAAGCTCGATATGTCGGCTTCCGCCTGTTTTGCCGCCTCCCGAATGCGCGCTGGCGGCCCGACCAGGATCGGGGCGATAAGTCCCAATTTGGCCGCCTCGACCACGCCCTCGATCGAGATCTTGTCGCAAGGATGCGCGACCGCCGTCGTCACCGGTGGCAGCTGCTGCGCGGCGTGCACCAGCCGGTCGTATCGCTCACGTGGCCCGTCAGCTTTGATTTCCATCGGTTGCCCCATCCCTCGCCGGCCTACGCCGCCTTGTCTTGGCCGACCTCGGGGGGCGGACCACCGAACATCGCTTCGATGCGCTCGAGCCTGCGGCGGCCCTCCTCGGGCAGCGCGCCACGCGCTGCGAGGACGCGACGCACCAATGCCAGCGCCTCGTCGCACTGCCGGCGATTGCTCGGCAACAGCTTCGGAAGTGCTGCAATCGCTCGCTCTGGGTCCAATAGCAGGATCAGGTATTGCTCCTTGACGATCTCCTTGAACCGGGCGAGACCGACGCGCTTGGCCGCCGGCAGCTCGGCGCTGATCTGCTTCAAGGCGGCAAAGCCGCGCTCGTCGACCTTGCCCTCAGGCAGACGCACATAAATCAGCGCGCGCACCGCCGCCTCGATCAACCCGCCGTGATCGATCTTCTGCTCAAGATGGGCAACCGCCTGCTGGGCAGCGGCCTCGCGCGCCACATCGCGCCCGATGCGGCGGCTCACCGACTTTTCGTCGGCGCGCAGACCGACCATCGCCTGCACAACAGGAGAGCCGTAGGTGTTGAAGAAGAACGCCTCGGTCGCGGCGTCGCGGGCCTCCCCCCACATTTCGAGCCCACTCGCGATCATGTCCGACATCATGTGCTCGAAGGCGAGGAACGGATTGCCCGGGTTCACCGGGCGCCGATCCTCGCGCACCGCCTTGGCCCAATCCGCGACGGGCCGCATAAAGGGGTTCTGATCGGCAAACATCTCGAAACGCAGGCGGTTCGGATGACTGCGCCGCATCAGCTCGGCGCTCGTCTCCGTCACCATCGCCCGCACTGCCGGCCGCATCACGGTGCTATAGACGCCTTGAGTGATATCAGAAACTTGGGCAACCGTCGCGAATGCGCGGTCGTCTTCGGCGCTGTTTCCGCCGATCTTGCGAATGTCGTCGAGTTTGCGAGTCTCGAGACTGAATAGGTAGTTGCCTCGCACCAGCTCGGGGTTTTCGACCGTTTCGTCGACCCCGGTGATCACCGCCTCGTAAAGCCCGGGGGGCATCAAATCGATCATATCCATCGCATTGGCGAACTCCTCGTGCTCCTTCGTCGCCACCTTTCCCGAGACGAAGATGCCGAGATGCCCGATGCTCTGGTGCAGGCAATAGATGATCGTCTGGCCGGCTTTGACGATCTCGTCCTCATGATCGTAGAGGTCGACAATCCAGTCGAGTGCCTGTTGCGGCGGCGTGATGTCGTCACCCCAAGAGCAAAACACGATGATCGGCGATTTGATGTTGCGCAGGTCGATACGCGTACCGTTGGAGCTGTGCAGTTCGCCCGATACGAGCTTGTTGCCGACGAACAATTGGTCGGCGATCGCCTGCATTTCCCCAGCATTTAGCAGCACCGGGCTGCCCCACCATTTCTCGAATTCGAGAAATCGCCGCGGCTCGGTGTCGACCTTCGAATAGACGTTGTAGATTTTCTTCCAATAGGTGTTGTCGGGGTGCAGTGACTCGAAGTTCGCGACTAGATTGGCGCCATCGAAGATGCCGTTGCCGAGATCACCGGCAAGCGAGGTCAGCCAGGTCCCGCCCAGCAGGCCGCCGAGATAACGCATCGGGTTCTTGCCGTGCACGCCGGCCCAGTAGGAGAGCGGCGATCCGGCGAGCATGAGCGGGCCGACCCGTTCCGGGTGAATCGCGGCCATCATCATGATCTGCCAGCCGGCCTGGCAGTTGCCGATCAGGCAAGGCTTGCCCTCGGCGTTCGGGTGACGCTTGACAACCTCCTCGACAAACCGTGCCTCCGCTTCGCACACATCCTCGATCGTCTGGCCAGGCACCGGGTCCGGCAAAAAGCCGACGAAATAGCAGGGATGGCCGGCGGCGAGCGCGACGCCGATCTCGCTGTCGTGCTTCATGCCGCCGATCCCGGGGCCATGCCCGGCGCGCGGGTCGAACACGATGAACGGTCGCTTGTTCTGGTCGGTGGATGTGCCTTGAGACGGGATGATCCGCACCAACCCGTAATTCACCGGCCGGGGCAGCGAGCGGCCGTCGACCACCAGCTCGGCTTCAAAGCTCAGCACGTTTGGCGCCTTGCGAGCGTTGTGTTCAATGCTGTTGTTGCCGCGCTGCCGCAGCACGTCCAGCAGTAGAATTGAGCGCTGCCAGGCATCGACCCAATAGTCGAGCAGGTCGTTCGTGCCGGGCATCGGCCACGGCGGTCGTAGGTCCGCGGGCTTCTCCGCCACTGGAGATCCAGGATTACCTTTCATATCAGCCTCTCAGCTCATGAGCCGTAGTTGATAGAATCTCCCTTTTATTTTTCAGTTTTGTGAACTCCCTCCCCAGCTACGGGGGAATAACGGGCCTTGCGCGCCGTGTCCTTGATTTAAATCAAAGGAAAGACGACTGCTGAGCGAGCTTGTTGCGCCGCAAAAAAAGACGCCTGCCGTTGCCGAGTCAACTGAATTCCGCAACACCTTCCAGCCCATACAAAATACGCGGAATGCCGCTGCACGGCTGGAACACACGGCGGCAAGCGCCAGGATCGTGAGGATCTCGAGAAATTTCTTGGAAGCTGGAATCTCGCCCGTGTTCGGCTCTTGAACCGGGGGGCGGGAGACAAGTGTAAGCAATGCATAGCCAGTTCTCCGGCCTCTGGGGGAGGCCCCTTCGAGGCCGATACGCGTACTGGCGCTGCAAATTTGTGGAAAATGCCAAATCCGCGGTATAGGGTTGAAGCGCGTGCGCAGATTGCCCTTGACCCCGATGACGCGGTCCTACCCCTCCGCTCATCGCGCTGGCTAAAATCCGGAGCCGCCTCAGAGGCCATCGGCTGACCGCGCCACCTATGCAGCGTACCGCTGCCACGGATCGGGGACACCTATGATAAAGCTACCAAATGTAAGGGTTCGGGCAAATCAAATATCTGACCATCGCTGGCGCCGTTTCGCCGCGCACGCGCAAATGTGGGTGTTAGTTCTCGCTGTTGTAGCTGCAACTGGAGCGGTCAGTATATCGACTGCTCGTGCCGATCAAGCACAAGCCAAAAGCTTGTTCAAAGCCATGTCTGACTATCTCGGTGCGCAAAAGGCGATTTCGTTTGATTATGACACAAACCTTGAAATTGTCAGCACACAGCAGGAGAGAATAGGATTGGCAAGTTCCGGCACGTTGACTCTGAATCGCCCGAACAAGATTCACCTGACACGCGAGGGCGGATTTAGCAACGTCGAGATGGTATTTGACGGGAAAACGCTGACGCTGCTCGGCAAGAATACTAACCTGTATGCGCAAATCGAAGCGCCCGGCACAATCGATCAACTGGTCGACGTGTTGCGGGACAAATACCACAGACCCGTTCCTGCCGCAGATTTACTGATGTCCGATCCTTATAAAGAGTTGATGCCGCTTGTTACGGAGGTGAAGGACCTTGGAAGCGGTGTAATCCACGGGGTTGAATGCGATCACCTCGCCTTTCGGACGAAAGAGGTAGATTGGCAGATCTGGATCGCGCAGGGTGCGCGTCCCTATCCCTGCCGCTATGTCATCACGAGCAAGAAGGTTACGGGGTGGCCGCAATATACTCTCGATATCACTGCATGGAAAGCCGGCCCCGAGGTCGCACCCGATGGATTCAAATTGGAGATTCCCTCCGGCGCCAAGAAATTGACGGCGGACCAAGTCCCCGATCTCAACGAAATACCCGGCATTTTCACACCAAAAGGAGCGAAATGACTATGTTCAGGCGCATCGGCGTTCTTTTGCTGGCCGCAATCATCTGCGGTTTTTGCCTGGATCTTGGTGAGCGAATGGGGATTCCAGGCGTGCACGGTTTCGTCTCCGCCGCACAGGCTGTCGTCGGCCGCCCGTTGACGCCAGTGAGTTACGCCGGCGTGGCGCGAAGGAGCGCCCGGCGCTGCGCGGCCGGCGCTTATTGCTAGATCCAGCGGGAGGTTTTGCCTCTCAACCGCGCTGCGACGCCTGCAAATCGTCATCTCGGCTGCCGGACCAGGGGTCGAAATCGAGTTGGGAATCCGCTGGGCAATTGCCGATGAGCAAACCGATCCCAGATGAAACAAAGAAAGCTTGCATCTTGGTCGACCATCGTTGAATGATGCGGTAGAGTCTCCTCGCGCGTCCCAAGCTGTCGAGAGCAATTCGCCGCTCCATTCGTTGTTCGTCTCGGCTGAGACCTGCGGATTAATTGTGCCGTTCAGAAGCGTCGGAATAGATCGACCTGGCTACGGCTCCTCCCGGCGGCCCGTTGGCTGGCGGAATACCGCGGCACTTGGCTGCGTGCTGATGTCGTCGCTGGCGTGACGTTGGCAGCCTACGCGATCCCGGTTTCTCTCGCCTATGCTGGGCTCGCGGGCCTGCCGCCGCAGGTCGGCGTCTACGGCTACCTGCTGGGTGGGCTGGGCTACGCTCTGCTTCGGGTCGTCGCGTCAACTGGCGATCGGCCCTACCTCAGCCATCTCCCTGATGATCGCCGGTACGGTTGGGGCGATGGCGGATGGCGACGCGCAACGCTATGCGCAGATCGCCAGCCTGGCCGGCTTTACTGTGGCCGCGTTGTGCCTGATCGCTTGGCTGCTGCGGCTGAGCGTTCTCGTCAAGCTGATCAGCGACAGCATCCTGGTCGGCTTCAAGGTCGGAGCCGGGCTGACCATCGCCATGACCCAGCTGCCGAGCCTAATCGGCACAGCGGGCGGCGGGCACAATTTCTTCGAACGGGCCGTGCTGTTTGCCGAGCAGCTCAGCCAGACGCATTACCTCGTGCTTGCCATCGGCACCGCCGCGATCATGCTGCTCGTGCTCGGCGAGCGCCGGCTGCCGGGAAAGCCGGTCGCGCTCGGAGTTGTTGGGCTCTCGATCGTCGCCGCGTCCGTGTTTGGACTTTCTGCTCTCGGGGTCCCAACGACGGGAACAATCCCGCCGGGTTTGCCCAGGCTGGCAGGCCCGGCGCTACGGCTGAGCGATGTCGACGGGCATTGTTCCGCTGGCCGCCGGCTGCCTGCTGCTCGCCTATATCGAAAGCATCTCCGCCGCCCGCGCCTTCGCCGCAAAACACGGGTATGCGCTGGACCCGCGGCAGGAGCTCCTTGGCATCGGCGCGGCAAATCTCGCGACGGCGCTCGGGCACGGCTACCCGGTGGCGGGTGGGCTGTCGCAGTCGGCTGTTAACGACAAGGCCGGCGCCCGCACCCCACTCGCTCTTGGTGATGGCCTCGGTAACGCTGGCGCTGTGCTTGCTCTTCCTCGCCGGGCTGTTGGAGAACTTGCCGAAGGCCGTACTAGCCGCGGTCGTGCTGACGGCAATCGCCGGTTTGTTCGATCTTCCGGCGCTGATCCACATGTGGCGGGTGAGCCGACCGGACTTCTACGCCGCTGCAATCGCTCTCGGCGCCGTGCTTCTTCTTGGGATACTGCAGGGCATCCTGCTCGCCGCATTGGCGTCGGTGCTGATCCTGCTGGTCCGAGCGTCGCGCCCACACGTCGCATTTTTGGGCCGCATTCCTGGCACGAACAGCTATTCCGACTTCGCCCGACATCCCGAAAACGAGGTGCTACCCGGCGTCATCGCAGCGCGTCCGGAAGCCTCGCTGATGTACGTCAATGCCGATTGCTGTCCTGACTTCCATCTTGCACCGGGTTCGGGCAGCCAGTTCGGCGGATATTCGAACGGTGATTTGCGATTTGTCGGCGTCGCCCTATCTCGATCTCGCCGGCTCGCGCATGCTGCACGAGCTGCACAGCGAGCTTGCCGCGCGCGGCATCGCGCTGCGCATTGTCGGAGCGCATGGGTGGGTGCGCGATCTGCTGCGAGCCGATGGCCTGGGCGATAAAATCGGGGGGCTCGACAGGGCCGACACACTCGATGGCTTCGTCGCGGAACCATCAGACGACCACACGCGGATCGGCTCTGCCTCAGATTAATTTAGCTAAATACTTGGGCATCCATCGGTGGCATACTCCCGCGTGGAAATGGGAGCACTTTGATGGCGCTCGAAATCGCAAAGCGGTTCTTCGTTACGCGATGCATAAGCGGTACGGCGGCCAAGAAAAACCGCATCGAGGCGATCGCCGGCGTCTAGATTAGGCCAGGAGGAGGGTTGGCCGTGAGCCAGCTGGGGCAGAAACGATGGGTGAACTGATGCCTGACGATCAGAATGGCGGCGCGGCAGATAGCGGCAAACTGAAGGGCAAGGAATACGAGCGCGAACTTACCAAATTGCATGTCGAGTTGGTCAAGCTCCAGCAATGGGTGGTGCACCAAGGGATCAAGGTCTGCATTATTTTCGAGGGGCGCGACGGCGCCGGCAAAGGGGGCACGATCAAGGCGCTCACCGAGCGGGTTAGTCCGCGCGTCTTCCGTGTCGTCGCGCTGCCCGCGCCGACCGAACGCGAAAAGACACAGATGTACGCCCAGCGCTATATCCCGCATCTGCCCGCCGGCGGCGAGATCGTGATCTTCGACCGCAGTTGGTACAATCGTGCCGGTGTCGAACGCGTGTTGGGCTTCTGCACCGATGATCAAGCTAAGCATTTTCTGGAAATGGTCCCCTTATTCGAGAAAACCGTGGTCGATTCAGGTACAATATTGCTTAAATACTGGCTGGAGGTTAGCCCAAAGGAACAAACTCGGCGGCTCGAAGCGCGCATCGATGACGGCCGCAAGATTTGGAAGTTGTCGGATATGGACCTCAAATCCTATTCCCACTGGTACGACTATTCGCGGGCGCGCGACGCGATGTTTGAGGCATCCGACACGTCATGGGCGCCGTGGTACGTTGTTCATTCCGACGACAAGCGCCGGGCGAGGTTAAACGCAATCACCCACATCCTCAGCAAAATCCACTACAAGGAATTGCGACGCGACAAAGTGAAACTGCCGAAGCGGCAGCACCGCGGAGATTACAGGGAATCGGAATATCCGTTTCGCTTGATCCCCGAGGTGTTCTGAGGCTTCCGGAGAAGGGCGGCGTCGCAAAATGCCGCGCCAGCGCCTCACCATCGGGGGCGGCCAGCTTGGCTGGGTCAGGGACGGATGGCAGGGCCGGATCCGTGCCTGGCAGGACCGGATCAGAGACCCGAGCCTGACGGTCTTACTCATCCTTTATCTCGCCGCCATTTTCGTTGCTCTCCCGCTGGCTGCGGAAGGAGTGCCGGTCGCGCGGCGGCTATTGGATGGGACGGTTTTGGTGGTGCTGGCGGTCGTCGTCTTGCTTTCCGAGCGCCCGGGAGCCGTCTGCGCGATGCTGCTGGCGCTTGGAATCATGGCGACCGGCCTGGTGTTCGGCGGGAGATTGACGTCGACCACAGAGATCGTGATCCGCCGCAGTGGGAACATCATCGCTTTCTCGGCGCTGATCTGGGTGGTCGGCCATGCCGTCTACGCTCCCGGACGCATCACCTCTCGCCGGCTCCAGGGTGCGGTGGTGGTTTACCTGAGCTTCGCTGCGATTTTCGCCTCGGCCTTTACCCTGATCTGGGTATTGAAGCCCGGCGCCTTCGCCCATCTGGATATCGCGACTCCCGGCGACGCGGAAGCCGCAGCGATGCTGTATTTCAGCCTGACGACGCTGACCACCACGGGCTATGGCGACATCACTGCTGTGGATCCGTTCGCCCGCAGCCTGACCAATCTGGAGTCGGTTATCGGGGTGTTCTATGTGGCAATTACGGTCGCCCGCCTCGTCACGCTCGAACTCGAGGACCGCCGCCGTTGAGCCTTCGGATCCACAACAGGTGACCTGCACTTTTGTTGCAGATCGTGAATTTTGGATAAATATTTAGCTCGCAGCGGCTCAAAACCCAACGAGATGTAGGCTCAGCACACGGGGCTCTAGCGTGGGCTTCATTTGAATAATGCTGACCTTACAGTGGTAACCCTCGCTTTCCCAACGGCTTACAAAAAGCTTAATTTTTGCTGTTGACAAATTCACACGATTAACCTGTTCTAGAAGGAACGATCGGGTGTTTCCACGCTCGAACTCGACATCAACGAGGGGTGCGATGCCTTCGAGCGCCACTCGCACATTCACCGATCCCGAGATGTATTTTGCAGGGATCCGAAACCTGCGGATTGACGGGGTGATTACGAAGCGCGGTGAATTTCGCACGGCGTTGACGCGCATCGACCTGCATCGCCTGTGGATGCATCGCATTGACGAGACCTTGCCTCGGATCATGAGGGTAACGCCGAGCGGGCAGCGGTCGCTGATCCTCTTCGCGACCAACCCCCGTCAGCCGACGATGCGGGTCAACGGGATCGAGACATCGCGACATCAACTCGCAATGTTCGGGTTGGATCGGCCGTACTACCTTCGCTCCTCTGCGACCTGCGGATGGGGTACCATGTCGCTGACGCCCGAGGATCTCGCCGCCGCCGGCGTGGCCTTCATTGGACGCCCGGTGACGCCACCCTCATTCCCTCGATCGATCAGCCCGCCTGCACCGGTTGCATCCCGGCTGTTGCGGCTGCACGAAGCGGCGGGCCATCTCGCGAAGACCGCTCCCGACATTCTCGCGAAGCCAGAAGTAGCGCGGGCGATCGAGGAGGCTTTACTCGAAGCAATGATCTTGAGCGTGACCGAAGGCCAATCAGACCATGTGCGCAATGTCCACCGGCATCGCGCGGCGGTCATGCGGCGTTTAGAGGAGGTCCTGACGTCCACCCCCGATCGTCCGCTGTATATGCCGCAGCTCTGCGCGACTGTTGGCGCTTCCTATACAACACTGCGGGACTGTTGCCAGGAATATCTCGGCATCAGCCCGAAGCGCTACTTATGGCTGCGGCGGATGCGCCTGGTACACCGGGCTTTGCGGAGCGCGGATGCGGAGAAGACCTCCGTAACCGAGATCGCCACCGATCATGGTTTTTGGGAATTGGGCCGCTTTGCAGTCGCCTACCGAGCATTATTCGGAGAAGCGCCCTCGGCGGCACTGCGTCGACCCCCCGAAGATATAAAGCCGGTCCGAATCATCGAGCCGGTGTAGAAATTCGTTAGATCTGCATAGGCACCGAGATCCGGCGATCTATCCTTATTGTCTGGCAGAATGCTGAGCTTGGCTCTTCGGTTTTTACGTGAGAGATGAATGCCGGGAAGCGGCACGCGCACGTTCCTCGAGCCCGATCACTACGAGGCGAGCCTGCGTCAGGCCCAGATCGAGATCCTCATTGCATTAAGCTCCAAGTTCAAGGCCCGCCTGACCTGGGCGGAACTGCACGATTTACAGGTCTTGCGATGCGAAGAAGACTTTCCGCGGGTTGCCTATGTTTCTCTAGCCCCGCAGCTCTCTTTCGTGACGTTTCTGGCGCATTCCGGGCCACAACCGGTATGGGGAGGGACGGAATTGCGGCCGGGCGAGATCGTGCTCCACGGCCGCGGCGAGCGGCTGCACCAGTCAACGCCCGGCCGCTTCGTGTGGAACGTGATAGCGCTGGACCCGGTGCAGCTCGAACAATATGGGCGGGCTCTTTCCGGAAAGCCTTTCACGTTGCCATCGGAGGGAAAAATCCTGCGTCCCTTCCCGCGCGATGTGGCGCGCTTGCGGCGCCTGCATGCGCAAGTCGGCCGCCTCGCTGAGACAAAACCTAGATTATTGGCGCATACGGAGGTTGCGCGCGCCATCGAGCAAAATCTGATCCAGACCCTGGTCGCCTGCCTGACCGGCGCTGGCATGCGAGCTGACGGCGCTATCAAACGCCGTCACGCCAGCATCATGATCAGGTTAGAGGAGGTGTTGGCGGAACATCTCAGCAAGCCTCTGCACACGATCGAGTTGTGCTCGCTGATCGGGGTGACCGAGCGGACCCTGCGCTCTTGTTGCGCCGAATTCCTTGGCATGAGCCCCGCCCGGTATGTTCTGTGGCGCCGCTTGAGCCGAGCCCGTGTCGCATTGCGTGACGCCGAGCCTGACGGGGCAAACCTCTTGGAGTTTGTCCGCGGCTTCGGTTTCGCAGAGCTAGGACGTTTCGAGGCGGCCTACCGGGCAGCCTTCAGCGAGGCTCCGCTGACCACCCTGCAGCGTGCTCCAGCGGCGCGGTTCATCAACCCCTAAAATCCGTTATTTCCGCATAGCCACCCGCGAACCCCGCTGTTTAGGCTATAGGCGCGGGCGATCTTCGCTTGTCAAGCAAACCAAAAAGGGGAAAGATACATATGGGTAGGAAACGCGACCTGGGGGCACGGCAGCCGCGGAGAGAACGATGACCGCGACCTGTGGTGCGGCAGATCGGGCAGCGGCATGATCGGCCGCAATTCCGTGAAGGCTAGCAACCCGCCCCCTGTCGCCTGTTTTGGTCGGAGCAGCGTTGTGAATAAGTGCCGAACCAAGATTACTAGGCTGCTGAAATCTAGGAGATTGAAGATGACTTCAGGAGTTGCATCGAAAATGGGCTCGCGTCGAAAAATTCTGCCCCTTCTGGGATTGGCGGCGGCGTTGGGCTTCGCCGTCTCGCCCATAGGCGCGGAGGCCCAGACCACCAGCCCCCCGAGCACCGCAGGCGCCCCGAGCGCCACCAGCGCCCCGAGCACCACCGGCACCAAGGGCATGCATCGGCGTCAAGAGCGGCGCCATGGACGCGTCGAACGGCGCTACGAGCGGCGCGGGGGAACGCCCGCATCAAAGCAGCCCGCACAAACCCCGAGTGCGCAAACCCCGACCGCACAGACGCCGCCTGCACAAAAATAGCAGCTAACTGATAGGGAGAGGAAGACACAGCCATGCGAATGCCGATTGGACCGCTATCGATTGTCGGAATTTTCGGTTTGCTTGCGGCCGCTAATGCGCAAACGCGATCGGCGTCAACCGCGGGAACGGCATTTGACGGCACATATAATTTTGTGTCTTCGGCCAAGGTCAATCCGATGCACACGGCGCTGAACGGGAGAATGGCCCCATGTCCAGACCGGACACCGGGTCCGCTGACCATCCATAACGGTCACGCGCGGTATACCGCCGAGTCAGGCCATGAACTTCTAGGAACGATCGGGCCGAACGGCGAGCTGGATATGCGAATGGTCCCGGCTACGGTCGGCGGCTCCCGCCCAATGGAGCTGCGCTCGGCAGCGGCGGGAATCGACAACGCCGGCACGGTAAGCCTCCGCCAGGTCGGTGCCGGTTGTAGTTATGATTTCGTCTGGCAAAAGCAATAAAGAACGCGGCACCAGACTGGCAGAGCAAAAGGGCAATCCTTTCCGATGGCTACCGGGAGCCAGGGAATGCCGGTCTGTTCCCGGGTAATTGATCGGCGTTGGCTTACACACTCAAGAGATGATCAACCGGGTCTCCGGACCCAGAGAGGGGAACAGATGAGACGCTTATTTTTGCTCTCCATAGCGGTTCTCGCCATTGCTGCTTGCGCGCCGCAGCAGCCTCCGCCGCCGGCTGCGACTGCGACGGAAGCCCAGCCGCAGACGACGAACTACTTCGATGGAACCTACATCGGCAGTTTCACTCAGAACGTGAGCGCCCCCGGATCGAATTGCCCAAACTTCCCGGTAGCGCCGTCTTTGACGATCAACAACGGCGTTGCGCGTTTCGCGGCGCTGGATATCACTTATCAGGGATATGTGACTCCGCAAGGAGAGGTGAGAATGCAGAGCCCGTCCGGCCAGACATTCGTCGGACAAATAGATTCCTATTATGTGCTCAGAGGCCAAACCACCGGCGCTTGCGTGTATAACGCAATGTGGCAGCGGAAAGGGGCGACCGGGAAGAACATGAGCTGAGGGGCGATGCTGACGACCCGCTGCGCCCGGAGCGGCTATGCCATAATCATTCTGCTCGACTGATTGCGGCATCATCCATTTCTCGCAAGAAGCTCGGAAAGGGCAACACATGCGATCGTATCGACTCCGGGCCACTATATTGGCGCTGGCTTGCCTGACATGGGCCAGCCCAGCGCTGCCCCAAAACCCTTCGACCACCCCTGCAGCACCCGCACAGGGCGTGCCGGCACCGCCCGCTGATAATCAATCGTTCCTTGACGGGTTGCGTAGGGTCGGCGTAATGGCCGGCCAAGTGGTCGAATGCTCGTCTGATGCAGATCGGCAGGAGCAGATCTCGCGAGCAATGGATTTGGCCAATTTGATCGCGATCCATTTTGGACTCAAAGCCGCCTTCACCTTTACGGGCGCCCTCGGCTACGGCTCCGGGCGTCCGTTCGACAAGGCCACCTGCAGCCAAGCGATCGACGGCTGGAAACAGATCCAAGCCAAGTACCTCAACAAGTGAGGTTTCCGGTCATGAAGAAGCTGTTGATCTGCGTCCTGCCCATCGCGTTGGCAGCCGCGCACGCATCGGCTGCCCCGTCATCTGGCTGGGGCGGGATAGGTGGTGTGGATCTTGCTGCCGGGACCGGTGCCGGAAAAGGCGCACCCCTGGTGCTGGTGCAGCGTGGTGGCGGCGGCCGTGGCGGCGCGCGCGCCGGCGGCGGCGTCAACCGGGGTGGCGGCGGGGTCAACCGTGGCGGCGGCAACGCCAACCGGGGCAATTTCAACAGCGGCAACTTTCAACGCGACGTATCGGGCAACCGCAACGTCGCGGCGAACCGCAACGTCTCAGCAAACCGCAACGTAAGCGGAAACGTCAACGTAAACCGCAACGTCGCGGTCAGCGGCGGCGGTGGCTATTACGGGGGCGGGCCCAACTGGGGCGGTGTCGCCGCCGGCGTCGCGGTCGGCGCTGGCGTGGCGGCGTTGGCGACCACTGCCGCCGCCGCACCCCCTGCCTCTTATCCGCCGCCGCCGCCCTATCAGTATTACCCATCCGGGTACTGACCGTTGACACCCGGCCTAAGGCGTCTTGACGTCAAGCGTGCGTTAAGGAGATAGCGAGCGCGATTTGCGCTTGTTGCGCCGGCACGTACCTGCCCGCTGGAACACGCTGAGCGAGCTGTTGCGCCGCGCGAAAACACCCGCCATTGCCGAGGCAAATGGATACCGCAACGCCCTCTGGTCTTTATCAAATTTCGTCGAACCTGCCGCGCGACTGTAAATAATCAGTGCTCAGGCACGGCGCTCGGCGTGGACATCGGCCGATGTTGAGATGTTCACGTGCCATCTCCTATGCTACACCACTCCCTGAGCCAATCGAGTCCGAGCGTTGTGCCGATGATGACTAGAACTGGTCTTAGCAGGGATCACTCAACCCGCTTGTTGACCCTCCCATTGGGAGTGGTCGGCGCGCTTATTCTACTGTCGGTTCTGGCAGCTTGTCACAAAGAGGAGAAAGCTGCGTCGCAGGCCATCCGGCCCGTGCGTACCGTGACTGTCGAATTCCGCAACTCGGGGGACACGCTGTCGCTGACCGGCGAGGTGCAGCCGCGCTACCAAGCCGATATCGGCTTTCGAGTTAATGGCAAAATTCTCGAGCGGCCGGTCGATGTCGGGACCGAACTCAAAAAGGGTGATCTGATCGCGCGCCTGGATCCGCAGCAATATCGGCAAGACTTTGAAGTCGCGAAATCGGACGTCGCGGCGGCGGAAGCCGAGGTGATCCGTAGCCGGGCCCAGGAAGCGCGTCAGCGGGAATTGTTGAAGAACGGCCACACGACCCAGGTCAAATACGATCAGGCCCTCAAGACCCTCAAGACCGCGGAAGCGCAGCTGAATGCGACGCGCGCCAGACAAGTTCAGGCGAGCGAAAATCTCGGCTACACCGATCTCAAAGCCGACAATGACGGCGTCATCACCGCGGTGGGTGCCGATGCAGGACAGGTGGTTAGCGCCGGACAAATGGTCGTCCGCTTGGCGCAGCCTGGGGAGCGCGAGG
The DNA here is from genome assembly GCA_963774345.1 of uncultured Alphaproteobacteria bacterium. Classification (GTDB taxonomy): domain Bacteria; phylum Pseudomonadota; class Alphaproteobacteria; order ATCC43930; family CGMCC-115725; genus AP-15. The sequence continues at coordinate 45,863 of CAVZFB010000027.1, read as the reverse complement.
CCGTGTTCAACGTCGCCGAAGGGGCCTTCAAGAACGCGCCGAAGAAGCCGACTGTGATGGTGCACCTGGTCAGCAATCCCGATGTGAAGTCCGCCGGCACGGTTCGCTATGTCTCGCCGCAGGCCGATCCGGCAACTCGTACTTACACGGTGCGTATCTCGCTGCCCGATGCGCCGCCGCAGATGCGGCTCGGCGCCAACGTCGTCGGCACCATGACTCTAGATCAAGCCCGAACCGTCACAATCCCGGGAAGCGCCTTGTTCCAAAAGGACGGAAAGGCGGCAGTCTGGCTTGTCGAAAAAGACAACACCGTGCAGTTGAAACCGATCGCCGTGGACCGTTACCAGGGCGACTCGGTCATTGTCGGCAGCGGCCTTGACAAAGGTGACGTCGTGGTGACCGCCGGGGTACAGAAACTGCTTCCCGGTCAGAAAGTCGCGCTCGTGGACGCGAGTGCCGCGCAATGAAGGGGTTCAATCTCTCCGAATGGGCGATCAACCATCGCTCGTTCGTGTGGTTCCTGATGATCCTCTTTGTCGCCGCAGGCGTCCTTTCCTACAAGCAGCTCGGACGCGAGGAGGACCCGTCCTTTTCGATCAAGACAATGATCGTTCGGACCTATTGGCCGGGTGCCACGATCGACGACACGATGCTGCAGATCACCGATCGGATCGAGAAGAAACTGCAGGAAACGCCATCGCTCTATTACCTCAAGAGCGAAACCAAGCCTGGGGTCTCGACGGTCTATGTCAACGTTCTCGACAGTACGCCGAAGGAGGCGATCCCGGACATCTGGTATCAGGTTCGCAAGAAGGTCTCGGACATCAAGGCGACGTTGCCGCAGGGTGTCCTGGGGCCGACTTTCAATGACGAGTTCGGAGACGTCTTTGGCATCATTTACGCGTTCACCGCCGACGGGTTCACGCACCGCGAGCTGCGCGATTATGTCGAACGCATTCGCACGCAGATATTGACGATCAAGAATGCCGTAAAGGCGCAGCTAATTGGAGCCCAGGACCAGAAATTCTATCTCGAATTCGATACCCACCAGCTCGCCGGACTCGGCGTCAGCCGCGATCAGGTCATCTCGAGTTTGCAGGAGCAAAACGCCGTCACGCCCTCCGGCGTGGTTCAGACCGGTCTCGAGAAATACGCGATCCGCGTCTCCGGCGCCTTCAACTCTGTCGACGATCTGAAGCGCATCAATCTTTATGCCAACGGCAAATTCTTTCGTCTCGCCGATGTCGCCTCGATAAGCAAAGGGTACTCTGATCCGCCGCAGCCGATGTTTCGATTCAATGGCGAGCCGGCGATCGGACTGGCCATCTCGATGGCTCAGGGCGGCAACAACCTCGTCTTCGGCGAGGCTGTGGCGCACAAGATGGATCAGATCATCGCCAAATTGCCCATAGGCATCGAGGTGCATCTAGTCGCCGACCAGCCGGTTGTCGTCGAGGAGGCGGTTGGCGGCTTCACCAAGGCGCTGTGGGAAGCCATCGCAATCGTGCTTGCGGTTAGCTTTGTCAGTCTCGGTCTGCGCGCCGGAGTGGTCGTCGCCTGCTCGATCCCGCTCGTGCTCGGAATGGTCTTTGCCTACATGGAGTATTCCGGGATCAGCCTGCAGCGCATCTCGCTCGGGGCGCTAATTATCGCGCTCGGCCTGCTCGTCGACGACGCGATGATCACGATCGAAATGATGGTCAGTCAGCTCGAGTTAGGCATCGACCGCGAGCATTCCGCGACACATGCCTGGGTCACGACGGCGTTTCCGATGCTGACGGGAACGCTTGTCACCGTCGCCGGCTTTGTGCCGATCGGCTTCGCGAAGAGCGGCGCCGGCGAATATTGCTATTCGCTATTCGCCGTCATCGCCGTCGCCCTTTTGGCCTCATGGATCGTCGCGGTGCTTTTTGCCCCAGTGATCGGCGTGACGATCCTGCCAAAGACGATGAAGCCGCATGGCGGCAGCCACGGCCAACCGGGCCGTTTCATGCGGCTGTTTCGCGCCGCCCTCCTCTTCTGCATGCGCGCCCGCTGGCTCGTCATCGCCGTGACAGTTGGACTTTTTGCCGCTTCGTTGTACGGCTACGGGTTCATCCAGCAGCAATTCTTCCCGGCCTCGGACCGGCCGGAGCTGGTTGTCGATCTCAACCTTCCTCAGGATTCGTCAATCTACAGGACCGAACATGAAGTCGAACGGTTCGAGGCGCTGCTGAAGGGCGACCCGAACATCGATCACTATAGTCTCTATGTCGGGCAAGGTGCGGTGCGCTTCTATCTGCCGTTGAACGTGCAATTGTCCAACGATTATTTCGCGCAAGGGGTCATCGTGACCAAGGGCATCAAGGAGCGCGAAGTCGTTAAGGCACGCCTGCAAAAGGCACTGGAGTCCGAATTCCCCAGTCTCAATACCAGGATTTACCCGCTGGAATTGGGACCACCCGTCGGCTGGCCGTTGCAATACCGCGTCAGCGGCCAGACCCCGGGCGGCACCCGGGACGCGGCGTTCCTGGTGGCCCAAACGATCGGGCAGAACCCGAATACGCGGCTCATCAATTTCGACTGGAACGAGCCGATGAAGAGCCTTCACTTGCAGGTCGATCAGGATCGGGTCCGCCAACTCGGCGTCAGTTCCAAGTCGCTCGCCGAGGCTCTCAACGCCGTCACCAGTGGAATGGTCGTCACCCAGGTCCGCGACTCGATCTACCTGACCGACCTCGCGGCGCGTGCCACAGAACAGCAACGCGTCTCGGTCCAGACATTGAAAAATCTGCAAGTCGCGCTGGATAATGGACAGACGATCCCACTAAACCAAGTCGCATCCATCAAATATGAGCTGGAACCGCCTGTGATCTGGCGGCGCAACCTGTTGCCGACGATTACTGTTCAGGCGGATGTCGTGCCCGGTATCGAGGCGAAGACGGTCAATCAGCAGCTGGCGCCGGCGATCGCCCAGTTGGCGGAGAAATTACCGGAGGGCTACACGATCGAAGCCGGTGGCACGATCGAGGAGAGCGCCAAGGGGCTCAACTCGATCGTTGCCGTCTTTCCACTGATGATCATGCTGATGCTGATCATCCTGATGGTGCAGCTGCAGAGCTTTCAGAAGTTGTTCCTGGTGATCAGCGTCGCACCCCTGGGTCTGATCGGCGTTGTTGCCGCTTTGTTGTCGACCAGCACGCCGATGGGCTTCGTCGCGATCCTCGGGATCATCGCCCTGAGCGGGATGATCATTCGCAATTCGGTAATTCTGATCGACCAGATCGACATGGACATGGCCAGAGGCTTGCACCCTTGGGACGCCGTGATCGATGCGACGACAAACCGCTTTCGGCCGATCGTGCTGACCGCGGCGGCAGCCTCGCTCGGCATGATACCGATCGCCTCGGAGGTGTTCTGGGGGCCGATGGCCTATGCGATCATCGGCGGCCTGTTCGTCGCGACCCTCCTGACCCTGTTGTTCCTGCCAGCCCTTTATGTCGCCTGGTTCCGCATCAAGGAGCCGGCGAAGGAGCGCCAAGTCGGTGCTCAGGAGCCCGCCCCTGCTGTCGCCCTTTGAGCTGATCTTCGCGGCCGGCGGGTCGCAGGATCAGCAGGCACACGATGGAGAGCGCTGCGCTGGCGATGGCGAGGGTGGCGTCAAAAACCCCTGGTGATCCGACGCATCGCCGCGACCGGCGAGACGATCGATACGCGGGCACGTGCTCAATGAGAGGGCTTCAGAGGAGGCGATGATGGCGAACGTGCTGACTGACAAAGACCGGACATTGATGGATGCGTATTGGCGGGCCGCCAACTACCTGTCGGTCGGTCAAATCTATCTCTACGACAACCCGCTGCTAAAGCAGTCCCTGACAAAGGAGCACATCAAGCCGCGACTGCTCGGCCACTGGGGAACGACGCCCGGTTTGAACTTCATCTATGTCCACCTGAACCGGCTCATCAAGAAGCACGACCTGGACATGATCTACATCACTGGACCGGGGCATGGCGGGCCGGGTCTGGTCGCGAACGCCTACCTCGAGGGGACATACAGCGAGGTCTATCCGAACATCTCCTCCGATGAAGAGGGCATGAAACGGCTCTTCACCCAGTTCTCGTTCCCTGGCGGCATCCCGAGCCATGTGGCCCCGGAGACGCCCGGTTCGATCCATGAGGGCGGCGAACTCGGATACGCCGTCTCGCACGCCTACGGCGCCGCCTTCGACAACCCCGATTTAATTGTCGCTTGCGTCGTCGGCGATGGGGAAGCCGAGACCGGACCGCTGGCGACGAGCTGGCACTCGAATAAGTTCTTGAACCCGGCGACCGATGGGGCGGTTTTGCCGATCCTTCACCTCAACGGCTACAAGATCGCCAACCCCACCGTCCTCGCCCGGATCAGCCACGAGGAATTGGACCATCTATTCCGCGGCTATGGCTATACGCCGTATTTTGTCGAGGGGCACGAGCCGGCGGAGATGCACGAGCTGATGGCTGCCACTCTCGACACTGTGATCGGCGACATCCAGCGCATCCAGTCCGACGCGCGTCGCAATGGGTTCAGCGAACGCCCGCGCTGGCCGATGATCGTCATGCGCACACCCAAGGGCTGGACCTGCCCGAAAGAGATCGACGGCAGGCGTACTGAGGATTACTGGCGCGCGCACCAAGTACCAATGGGCGAGATGCATGAAAACCCGGCCCATGTGCGTATTCTCGAAGAGTGGATGAAGAGCTACCGGCCGGACGAGCTCTTCGACGACCGCGGCCGGCTGCGGCCGGAGCTCGCCGATCTTCCGCCGCAGGGTATGCGCCGCATGAGCGCCAACCCGCACACAAATGGCGGCTTGCTGTTGCGCGATTTGCGGCTCCCGCACTTCCGCGACTACGCTATCGACGTCACCGCGCCCGGTGCGGTGACGGCGGAATCGACCCGGGTCATGGGCGGGTTTCTGCGAGATGTGATGAAGCTGAACATGGAGGCAAAAAACTTTCGGCTTTTCAGCCCGGATGAAAGCAACTCGAACCGCTGGCAGGACGCGCTCGAGGTCACCAATCGCGCCTGGGCCGCCGAAACGTTACCGTGGGACGACCATCTCGCCCCCGACGGGCGGGTCATGGAGATGCTAAGCGAGCACCAGTGCCAGGGCTGGCTCGAAGGCTACCTCTTGACCGGCCGGCACGGCTTCTTCTCATGCTATGAGGCGTTCATCCACATCATCGACGCGATGTTCAACCAACACGCCAAATGGCTGAAGGTGTGCAATCATATCGCCTGGCGGCGGCCGATCGGATCGTTGAATTATCTCTTGTCGAGCCACGTGTGGCGGCAAGACCACAATGGCTTCAGCCACCAAGACCCCGGTTTCATCGACCACGTCGTAAACAAGAAAGCCGAGGTCGTCCGCGTCTACCTGCCGCCCGACGCCAACTGCCTGCTCTCGGTCACCGACCATTGCCTGCGCAGCCGGAATTACGTCAACCTTGTCGTCGCCGGCAAGCAGCCGGCTCCCCAGTGGTTGACGATGGACCAGGCAATCAAGCACTGCACGGGTGGGCTGGGGATCTGGGAGTGGGCAAGCAATGACCACGGCGCCGAGCCCGATGTCGTAATGGCCTGCTGCGGCGACGTGCCGACGCTGGAGACCTTAGCCGCCGTCGACCTCCTTCGCCATTACGCCCCCGAGCTGAAGGTACGCGTCATCAACGTCGTGGACCTGATGAAGCTGCAACCCTCGAGCGAGCATCCGCACGGCCTCTCGGATCACGATTTCGACGCGCTGTTCACCACGGACAAGCCGATCATCTTCGCCTTTCACGGCTACCCATCGCTCATTCACCGACTGACCTACCGGCGAAATGGCCACCACAACATCCATGTTCGCGGCTACAAAGAAGAGGGCACCACGACAACACCGTTCGACATGTGCGTGTTGAACGACCTCGATCGGTTCCATCTGGTGAGCGACGTTATCGACCGCGTACCGAAACTCGGGGCACGGGCGGCTTACGCCAAGCAGGCGATCCGCGACAAGCTCATAGACCACAAGGAATATATCTGCCGGTACGGCGACGACATGCCCGAGATCACGGGCTGGAGGTGGGGACAGGAAGCGGCTTCCGCGGGGGTGCGTTCGACTGAGGCCGACAACGTCTGACCGCCGAGGGGCGAACGTGAACGTCTTCGCGATCAGGCGTGGCGAGACGGCTTGGAGTCTGAGCGGTCAGCGCCCGGAACCACGGACATCCCGCTGACTGACAACGCCGGCTCGCCGCCCGGATGCGCCCGCTGCCCGCCAGGGAGGCGTTCGGCTCGTTCTGTGCAGCCCTTTGCAGCGGTCGCCGGAGACAGGTCGGAGGAAGCGGGCGCTTGGGCGGATCGCGTGATCGCCCGAGCGAGAGCGGCCGAAGGCGAGGTTGCGTTGTTCGCGCACGAAAATGTGTTGCGCGTGCTCGTGAAGCGGCTGAATGCGGTCGAGCCGAGCAAGGTGTGCCACACCGGCTCGTAGAATTAATCCGGAGACTAAAAGCTCGGGCACTCAACCTACTTCGGGTGTTCAACGCGGGGTGGCATCACTTGCCAAGGGTTGCGCTATTACATTGAGAAGGTGGCGCGATGTTCGGCCGGTCAGCCCTTGATCTTCCCTTCTCCGTTCGGCGTTTGGTGCCGAGTAAGGCGGCAATCGCGAGGTGGTGGCCTTACTGCGACCGGCCTATCGGCTTAAATCGGCTGCGGGACCGAAACCGCCTAATAGAACGCCGCCTGGTTCCGATAGCAGGAGGGAGGTTTTGGCTTGCCAAACTCCGGGTTGCAGCAGATTTTCGAGTACCGCTGAGGGGCTGCGGGCTAAAACGACATCCGGGTACCGCCGGATGATGCAAAAAGGAGGAGACCGTTGCCGGGAGAGACTAAGACGACAGGGGATAAAACCGCAGAACAAATGCGTCTGGACGAGGCGCGTGAGAAGGGGGTGCCATGGAAACAATGGGGCCCGTATCTCAGCGAGCGGCAATGGGGAACGGTCCGCGAGGACTACAGCGACAACGGCGATGCGTGGAATTACTTCACCCATGATCAGGCCCGCTCGCGCGCCTATCATTGGGGCGAGGACGGCCTCGCTGGTTTCAGCGACGACCATCAGCGGCTGTGCTTTGCCCTCGCTCTGTGGAACGGCAAGGACCCGATCCTCAAAGAGCGGCTGTTCGGCCTGACCAACAGTGAGGGCAATCACGGGGAAGACGTCAAGGAATATTACTTCTACCTCGACAGCACGCCGACCCACTCGTACATGAAGTATCTCTATAAATATCCACAGAATGCATATCCCTACGGAGATCTCATCGAGACAAGCCGGCGTCGCGGTCGCAACGATTGGGAATACGAGTTATTGGACACCGGTATATTTAATGACAACCGATATTTCGACGTGTTTGTCGAATACACTAAGGGAGGACCGACTGACATCCTCATCCAGATCAGCATCTGCAACCGTGGACCCGAAGCCGCGACCCTGCACGTGCTCCCCACTCTATGGTTCCGCAACACCTGGACATGGTGGCCAGACCAGCCGAAACCGTCGTTGCGGGAGGAGAGAGAGACAAGCGGTATCGGGACCGTCGTCGCGTCACACGCAGAGCTGGGCGACTATCTCCTGAGTTGTGAGGGCAATCCGCACCTGCTGTTTACTGAAAACGAGACCAACAACGAGCGGCTCTTTGGCACGCCCAACGTGACACCTTACGTCAAGGACGGGATCAATAACTATGTCGTGGCGGGCAGCCAGGACGCCGTCAACCCCGCCCGCACTGGCACCAAGGCTGCCGCGCACTATCAAGTCAATGTCGGCGCGGGCGCGACTTCTTTGATCCACCTACGGCTCAACGGTACCGCAACGGGCAACCCATTCGGTCCCCAGTTCAACCAAATAATCGACGAGCGCCGGCGCGAGGCCGACGAATTCTATCAAGCGATTACCCCGACCGGTATCGGCGAAGATGAGGCGCGTGTGATGCGGCAGGCTTTGGCCGGAATGCTGTGGAGCAAGCAGTACTTCTTTTACGATACCGACAGGTGGCTCGAGGAACATGGTTACGATGCGATGCGGCCGACGCCCCGCCAGATACGCAACCGCGAATGGTTCCACATGATCGGCGACAACATCATCTCGATGCCGGACAAGTGGGAATATCCATGGTTTGCTGCTTGGGATCTGGCCTTCCACACACTCGCGCTCGCGACTGTCGATATCGACTTCGCCAAGCAGCAGCTCGACCTGCTGCTTCGCCAAGCTTACCTGCATCCGACTGGGCAGATCCCGGCCTATGAGTGGAACTTCAGCGATGTCAATCCGCCGGTCCAGGCCTGGGCAACGATCTTTCTCTACCGCATGGAACAGGCGGTACGCGGCCAAACCGATCTCAATTTTCTGAAGCGAATGTTTGGCAGACTGAGCGCGAATTTCGGCTGGTGGGTGAACCGCAAGGACCGATTTGGCAGGAGCCTATTCGAGGGCGGGTTTCTAGGTCTTGACAATATCGGCGTGTTCGATCGCAGCGCGCCGTTACCCACCGGAGGCCATCTAGAACAGGCGGACGGCACCGCTTGGGTCGCGTTGTTCTGTCAGAATATGCTCGAGATCGCTTTCGAACTGGCCGCACACGATTCGACCTATGAGGAGTTGGCAGCGAACTACGCAATGGAGTTCGTGCTGATCGCCCGCGCGATGAATGGGATTGGCCCCGACGGGATGTGGGACGAGGAGGACGGGTTCTACTACGATGTTCTACGTCTGCCAGATGGAAATGCCACTCGGCTAAAAGTCCGCTCGATGGTGGGTCTGTTACCGCTCTGCGCTACGACGGCGGTAGACAAATGGCAGCGTGAACGGGTCCCCAGACTGACGGCGGGCGTCGCCGACCGTCTGCGGCGCATGCCGGAGCTCCGCGAGTCGATCCATGCGACGGGGGTCGGTCATTTTGGAGTCGCGGAGCGTGGCATCATAGCTCTTGTCAATGAGGAACGGCTGCGTCGGATTCTGACCCGTATGCTCGACGAGAACGAGTTCCTGAGCCCCTACGGGATCCGCTCGCTGTCGCGCTACCACGCCGAGCATCCCTACGTCTTTACAGCGGGCGGTCAGGAATATCGCGTAAGCTATTTGCCGGCGGAATCGGACAGCGGCATGTTTGGCGGCAACTCGAATTGGCGCGGGCCGATCTGGATGCCGGTCAATGCGCTGATCATCCGCGCCCTGATGCATTATTTCGCGTATTATGGCGACAACTTCAAGATCGAGTGCCCCACCGGGTCCGGCAACTTGATGAACCTGTTCGAGGTGGCGCGCGAAATCGTCAATCGCCTGACCCGCATCTTTCTGCGCGACGAGAGCGGCCGCCGGCCGGTGTTTGGCGGCGCCGAAAAATTCCAGCGCGATCCTAACTGGCAGGACAATTTGTTGTTCTATGAATATTTTCATGGCGACAACGGCGCCGGCATCGGTGCCAGCCATCAGACGGGTTGGACCGGGGTCATCGCCGGCCTGATCGACATTTTCGGCAAGCTCGACGCCGAGACCTTCCTGCAAGGCGGCCGCGAGGCGGCGTTCGGCCGAGAGAAAGAGTCGGTATAGGCGGGTTTGCGGCAATGGCGACGACGCCGCGCTATCCAGCGCTGTTCCAGATAAACACTCGAGTTTGGCTCAATCGCCTGTCGCGCGAAGCTGGCAAGCGAATAACTCTGACGGACATCGACGACGCGACGATCGACGGCTTCGCAGAACAGGGCTTTGACTGGATCTGGCTGTTGAGCGTCTGGCAAACCGGCGCTGCCGGCCGGGCCGTTTCGCGCAGCAACCCGCAATGGCGTGCCGAGTTCATGGCCGTTCTGCCCGATCTGACCGAGGACGACATCTGCGGCTCCGGCTTTGCAATCACCGCCTACACCGTCAGTGACGCCCTGGGCGGTGAGAAGGCGTTGGCGCAATTCCGCGAAAAACTGGCAAGGCGCGGCATCAAACTTCTGCTCGATTTTGTGCCGAACCATACTGCTCCCGACCACCCGTGGGTGAAGACCAATCCCGACTACTATGTCGAAGGCAGTGAAAAGGCGCTGGCGAACGCGCCGCAGAATTACCTGCGGGTCCAGACCGACCGCGGACCCAAGATCCTGGCCTATGGCCGCGATCCGAATTTTTCGGGTTGGCCCGATACCTTGCAGCTCAACTGCGCCAATCCCGCCCTGCAGGCGGCGCGGGTCGATGAGTTGATCGCCATTGCCGGCAAGTGCGACGGCATACGCTGCGACATGGCAATGCTGCTGCTGCCGGAGATTTTTCAGCGGACCTGGGGAATCACTCCCGAGCCGTTCTGGCCGAAGGCAATAGCAGCGGTGCACGCGAAATACCCTGCCTTTATCTTTATGGCCGAAGTCTATTGGGACCTCGAATGGACCTTGCAGCAGCAGGGCTTCGACTATTGCTACGACAAGCGGCTTTACGACCGCTTGCGGGACGGGCATGCAGTGCCAATCCGCGGCCACCTGCTCGCGGGGCTCGATTATCAGGACAAGCTCGTGCGCTTTCTCGAAAATCACGACGAGCTTCGCGCCGCGTCCGAATTTTCCTGGCCGCAGCATCAGGCGGCCGCGATCATCACCTACCTGTCACCCGGCCTGCGTTTTTTTTATCAAGGCCAGTCCGAGGGAGCGCGGGTTCGGGTGCCGACGCATCTCTGTCGCGGCCCGGTCGAGCCGACAAATTCCGAGATCGCGGCCTTCTACGCCAAGCTATTGCAGGCCCTGAAGCGGACGCCCGCCTTTCGCGAGGGTGCCTGGTCGCAGATCCAGCCGCAGCCCGCCTGGCCCGGTAATTCGAGCTCCGACGATTTCATCGCCTACGCTTGGGCCGGCGATAACGACACCCGCCATGTGATCGTCGTCAATTACGCTGGCAACCGGAGTCAATGCCGCCTACCGCTGCCCTTCCCCGAACTGCGCGGCAAACGGTTGCGTCTGAGCGACATGATGGGGACAGAGGTTTACGATCGCGACGGCAGCGAATTGGTCGATCCCGGCCTCTTTATCGATCACGCTCCGTGGCATTTCAACGTATTCGAGTTAAAAGCAACGTAGAGACAGCAATGCCCCGACAGCTCGCCGTTGCTCTGCTGAGCCTCTTGCTCGCGGCGTGCACGAGCATCGGGCCGGGGACGGTGCCGCACGACAGGATCGACTACGCGAGCGCAATCGGCAATTCCTGGAAGGAGCAGACCCTGCTCAACATCGTCAAGCTGCGTTATGCGGATATGCCGATCTTCCTCGAAGTTGCGCAGGTCATTGCCGGTTACCAGCTCCAAAGCGCAATCAGCGGCAGCTTCAGCGCTGGGAACTTCACCGCGGGTATCGTCGGTCCGTTCACCGCGATTGGTAGCGCGAATGCCGCGGGCACCTACACCGACCGGCCTACGGTGATTTATTCCCCACTTACCGGTGTCGATTTCCTTAAGAGGCTAATGACTCCGATTCCGCCGAGTTCCATTTTGTTCATGCTGCAGTCGGGCTATTCGGCGGAGCGCATTATGCCGATCATGTTGGACTCGATTAACGGCATCAACAATGAGTCGAACCGGCTCCGGCGCCCAGCCGACCCAAAATTTACCCGCCTTGTCGAGCTGATGCGCGAGGGTCAGCTCGCCGGCGCCATCCAGATCCGGATCGAGCGTCCCAAGGACGGCGGCGAGAGCTCCGTGCTGATTTTCGGACCGAGCAGGGACCCACAGCTCGCAGAGAAAGGCAGAGAAATAAAAAGCATCCTCGGGATAAGACCGGACATCCGGGAACTCAAAGTCAATTATGGCGGGTATTCGGGAAAAGATGACGAGATCGACATGATGACGCGTTCGATGTTGCAGATCATGCTCGAATTCGCGGCCGTCGTGCAGGTGCCCGAGGCGGACGTCGCGCAGGGGAAGGCGGCCCCCGGACTGGTCGATGCTCAGGGAGCAGGAGCGCTGAATGGTCCGCCTTTACGTGTGCTGGTCACAGATAGGCCGCCGCAGGATGCCTATGTTGCCACGCAATACGACAAGAGATGGTTCTGGATCGCGAACTCCGATTTCCAATCCAAATACACCTTCGGCATCATAATGCTGCTGTTCTCGATTGCCGATACCGGAGCAAAGGGATCGGCGCCTGTCGTCACTATACCTGCCAACCAGTGAGTGTTGTCCTCCAGGAGAGCGTGCACCAGGACCAAGAGCATCCTGTATGATGATAACGATCGAGTCGTCAATGCATCTGCGAGGCCGGTCGGCGCGACGATCAACCTCACAGGTCGGATCGGGCGCCGGTTCGAGACGGGTGCCCCGGCTTACGGCGGGCTGCCGCATCCAGCGACAATCCCTTCGTCAGCATTCGCCACAAACCGCGTTTTAAGTATGGGAATTAGGATGGGGTGATCGAGATTTCTTTCTATAGCGTATTTTATTTATTGAATAATTGGCGGATGGGGTGTCCGTCGCACCCAACTCCACCATGGTCCATGACTGTCGATGGCTGTCTCCTATCCCAAAGGAATTGTTGGGATTTGAGTCCAGGATCTTCTGCGAGCGTCCATCACAATCGACCTGCATCAACGAATCATTTGTGGGTAAGTTTGTGGGTGGCATTGGTGGTTTCCCTCGACGCCGCCACAACCTTCGACGTCTGAAGGCCGCAGTCAAGGCATTCATAAGTGTGGGCCCGACTTTCGAGCGCCGCATAGTCCATGAACGAAATCCCGCTAGAGCGGCGCCGAGCGTTCTTGGATGAATTGAGTTCGGTCACCGGGCGGCCGCTGCCATCCTACGAGCCGATCCGGGCCGCTCCGATCTTCACCTCTCCGGACGCGAAGCTGACCGTCAACGGTTGTGAGCCGACCCCAGCCACACCTGTTTTGGCCAGTCAGGACAGGCGGCTGATCGCCAACGCTTATGAGCCAATCGCTGTCAACGGCAAGGCCCCGGTGGCCAAGGGCTGGAATACGCGGCCGAGCACGATCGAGGCCGCTGCCGCCGAGCGTGCGAGTCACCCGGGTGCAAAGAGTACTGGGCTGCGCACCGGGCGGCTCGTCGGGGTCGATATCGACATCGTTCCGGCAGAGCATGTCGAAGCGATCAAGGATCTCGCTGCGAAGCTGCTCGGCCCTATCTGGTTCGAACGCGTCGGCGCCAAGGGAGCGATGTTCTGCTACCGCAATGAGACCCCGATCGGGAAGATCACAGTCTCGGGCAAACATCCGATGCAGCCCGGCAAAATCGAAATCCTCGGTACCGGGCAACAGTTCGTGAGCTACGGCATACATCCCGATACCCACAAGCCGTACACCTGGACAAACACGTTGCTTGACGGGGAACCGCTGCGAGCACCTCTCGATAAGCTCTCGGAAGTGACACCTGACAAGCTACGCGACTTCGCGGAGCAGGCTGCCGCGCTGCTCAAAACCCTTGGTTATACGGATGCCAAAGTAAACGGCAGGGGCGATGCGGCTGAGAAAGTGCATCTCGATGCGCCGGTAAATATCGAACTCGATACGCCAGTCAATATCGAGCGCGCTCGGACCTGGCTGCGGGCCCTTGTCGAGCGCGGAGACGTGGCAATCGAGGGGCAAGAAGGCGATAGCGGGACTTATCAAGTCGCGTGCAGCCTGCGTGATCTTGGGCTCAGCGCTAAAACTGCCTGGGAAGTGCTGCTGGAACCCGATGGCTGGAACGAACATTGCCGTCCGCCATGGGGACGTGACGAGCTAGCCAGAAAGGTGCGCAACGCCTACAAATATGGGCAGAACCCGCCCGGCGCATATGCGATCGACTTTTCGCCGGGGGAATTGGTCCAGCCCGGAGCTGCCGAAGCGACGACATCACCGCAAGCCGACAAGCTTGTCGAGCGGTTCCGCGGCCGCTGGCCTGACGAGTACGAGCAGTTATCTGAACTGGAGTTTTGGGACGACGACAAGACGCTGCCGCGCTGCCCCGACGGCTGCATCGCGATCGTTTACGGAGAGTTTGGGACCCACAAAACCAATACTATTCTCGCGATGCTGTTCGACGCGATGCTCGTCGCTGATGCGCGCGTCTGCTATGCCGCCGGCGAAGGCGCACATGGTGTCGGCAAGCAGCATTCCGGCGCACTGCAAAGCACGCGGGATCACAACAAAGGATCTGCGCGAGCGATTCCGCATCGTGCCGGCCGTTCCGCTCTTTGCGTTAGCAGAGGAGGTCAGCGCGTTCATCGAAGCGCAGAAGGATTTCCATCCGGACATTGTAGTGCTCGACACGTTAGCGACCGCGATTGCCGGCGAGGACGAGAACAGCAGCAAGGCCGCCGGATACCTCACAGCGAACGGGCCTGCGGGCCGGATACGCGACGCGTTCAACGCGCTGGTGATTCTGCCGGCGCACCAGGGCAAGGATGCGGGCAAAAAGGTCCGCGGGCATTCGGGTTTCATGGACAATGCCGATGTGGTGCTGCATGTCGAGGCAAACAAAAAGACTGGCGCCATCAAGGTCACCGTCGAGAAGATGCGCGACGGCCGAGACGGCTTCTCGATCTTCTTCAAGGTACCGCCGATGGGGTCCACAACGGTGCCGGTCCCGGAGAAGATCACCGAGGAGGAGTATCTAGCGCTAATCGGTCCCACCAGCGGAGGACCGGATGGAGCGCAACTGACGTTCAACAACCGGCGTGACACCCTTGTCGAGCATCGTGCGGTCAGCTTCGACAGCGGGTCTGTCGGAAACCAAATTCGCCGAGATCCTCGCCGGACCACGACCGCGCGACGATGACGCGGACGCCCTTGCGAAGTGGAAGGCCGATGTGGAACAGGAGCGCACGTCGCTCAAGAATGCGCACGGCAAGAAGAGCTACAAGGGCGAACTCTGCGACCAACAGCTTCCGACCGGAAGCGACAAGACGGAATGGCGCTGGTACATCGTGAAGCCATGTGCGTCGGACACCGGGCCGGTGGATTTCGATACCCTTTTTGGTTGCCCCGTCCATGGCAGTGGCGTTGGAATGCAATCCCCGGCTGTGGGGCTCGGCTAGGGGCTACCCTCTTAGGGAGAGGGGTAGCCTAGCCTGGCCGGGAAGCCAGAGGGGATACCCTGGCTTAGGGATAGCGGATAGGCTATCCCCCAATGAAATCAATCATATCCAGCCGAGACCGGCGTTAGGGTAGCCCCACTAAGAGCCGCAAACCGTCAGGTTGATCCCGGATACCCTGCCTGGAAAGAAATCGGACCGAAGCCGCGACGGATGCCAGGGGCGATCCCGCCAAACCCCGCTGCCAGCCTCAGCTCGAGCCGGTTTTGGAAACTGTCTGTCACCGCTCAGATCGATAAAGAACCCTTAGCCAAATGCTTAAGCGTTGATTTCCCAGGCGTCTTCGGGATCCTGCACAACGCCGAGGCCAGAAAATGCGTGATTGTTTGCGCAACTCCGCCAGCCGGCCCAGAAGGCTCTTAACCATTTGAATCGAAATGGCGATTGGGTTTCAGAACGGCGATCATCGCGGCCACACTGGGGTATCCTAACGATGTATCCTAGCGACCATTATATCTCGTTCGTAAGTCTTTGAATCTGTGAGAGACTGGAGCGGAACTGTCGACTACCGACGGATACATATACGCCTCATCGATGATGGTGACGCTCCTCCGGCGATCGCGGCTCAGCCGTCGGCAACGAGAAGCCGCGAAACGCCTTTCTTCGATGAGCGTCGGCGATAGACACAAATCGGGCCCTGATGTCGCCTAGGCTATCGCCTTGAAAACGCGCCCGTGCTAGTGGCCGCTTTGGACGGACACAAAAGGAACGTTCTATGGCTACACGGGTGGCGATCTACGCCCGGGTTTCGACGGGCGACAGAGGCCAAGATCCCGAGAACCAGCTGCGGCAGCTGCGCGAATGGTGGCGACAGATGGAGCATCCGGTCGTGCGCGAATACGTCGAGCATGAGAATGGCGGCAGGGGCGTCGAATATCGTAAGCAGCTCGGCGCGATGTTTGCCGGCGCCGCACGACGCCAGTTCGACCTGTTGCTGGTCTGGTCGTTCGATAGGTTCAGCCGCGAAGGCATGGCGGCGACAATTGGGCACCTGCAGCGGCTGAGCTCGCATGGCGTCAGCTTTCACAGCTTCACCGAAGAGCACCTGTCGACCGACAACGAACTCGTTCGCAACATTCTGTTGGCGACACTCGCTTCGCTGGCCAAGCTCGAACGAGAAAAGCTCAGCCAGCGGACGAAAGCCGGTCTCGAGCGAGCGCGGGCAATGGGTAAGCGTCTTGGCCGGCCGAAATTCAGCGATGGTGATCGGCAGAAGCTACGTGCCGCCCTCGATAAGGGCAATAGCTGGCACGCCGTGAGCATCGCGACCAGGATCCCCTACAGCACAGTCAAGAGGCACGCCCGTGCGCTCGGCTACGAGCCGCGGCGACGGGTTACGACGTCGGATCGGGGCGGCAAAAACCGGCATGGTTGAGGGTTGACCCCTCCGCCTTTACTTCTCCGCGATTCACTTTTTTGAAACCGAGGGTGCCGCTGAGGGCAAGATCGATTTCCAAGTTTGGAACCCTGGCCTGGGTCCCACCCGCGCGTCCAGTCTGTTTGAGGTCCCCGCCATTTGTTGGCCTCGCTGGGTCCCTCGGTGCCTTCTACCCTCGTCTCGGGTCGTCCGACGGCGCTGTACTGGCCGTGTCACTGCCTTCGATGAAGCCCCCTGCCCCTCGTTTCTACCGGGGACCCCACTGCACTCCTTGCCTGGGCGGGGTGACGACAAAGCCGCCGAGCGGCGCCGATCTCAGCATCTGTCCGATCATAGCGATGAGATCGACTTCCGCTTCGCGATCGGGCGTGCGATGGCCCGGCATCGGAACCAGAGCTTCCTCGCTCAGGACCACGTAATGCGCCAGCATGCCGTCAAGGTTGGCGCCGAGCCGGTCGGTCAGATAGTCCGCGGTGATCGGGTCGCCAAACCGGCGCGGATGAATCGTGCCGATGATCCGATCGCCAACTTTGACCCGGGTCACGCGGGCGCCGACGGCCGCAGCTTCGCCAGCGCCATCGCTCAGCGGCACGACGCGGAGCTTGGCCGGACCGCGACCGTCGCCCTTGAGGACCATCAGCTCGTGGTAATTCAGCGAGCTCGCGTGCACTCGCATCAGGATCTCTTTCGGCCCTGGCCGGGGATCTGCGCTCGATCGCAGCACGATCCTGTCAACGCCGCCGAAGCGGTCGATATGGTACGCTTCCATGTTCCGCGAGAACCTTGCCGAAAGTCTGGCCACCTTCGTCACCCTCGCCTCCATCCAGCTCGCCCTCAGGCGACTTGCTGGGGCGTAGGTCGTGCACTCAACAGAAACTGGTTGAGCTGATGGCGCGTTTCCCGCGCCCAAGGCGAGCGACCGCTGTCGGTTCGAAGAAGAGGCCTTCCCCGGGACGAGTGCCAACGGGCAAGACGCCCCGCAAGCAGTCGTTCGTGATGCGCGGCCTAGTGATGCACTGGCCCTCCGTCCTCGCCAGCGCGAACCCGCTGTGCGAAGGCCAACGCTTCGTGCGACCATCTCGCAAAGACGCTGGCCGCGACTTCTGCGGCCTCCGCAATGGCGTGTTCTAAGTTTCCAGGACCAAGCCGGGCGCGCAGCTCGAACCGTTCATAGCCGAAACGGAACACGGCCACCGGCTCAGCGCCGAATTGGACCGATGCGAGCTCAAAAGTCGTTTCATCGGGCATGGTTCTTTTCCCCTCGCGCGTGGCCCTATGGTTGGCGTCCCGCCGCGCCATCATTTGCTGCTTTTATACCCCGTCCACTCCGAGGCGCGTCGGTTCATGGCAACCCGAGCTTTGTCTTGATTTCAAGCCCTGGCACATTGAGCCTTAGGAGCAACGGCGCGGCTCTCGATCGACAAAGCAGCGATGTGGCAACCGCCGACATAGTTGCCCAGCAGTTCATCGACAGCTCGGCGCCGATACCGGGATCCTCGGTCTGCAACAGCCACCCGCGACCCACAACCGTCATCCGTCTTGCGCGCCTTTTCGTTTCACCGCTAAGCACGGGTGCCGGGCTAACAAGGTCCTTTCGCTCCGTCGTCGGACGGGAGCGTCGTGAATGCTGGCGTTCGGCTTCCAGGGGCTAGCTTGGGGCGTGCGGCCGCGCAGTGATGGCGCTCGAAGCCGGTATCGCATCAGGACCGTGGTCCGGCAGCTTCGATTTCCTCGCGGAGCATCTCTAGTCTCAGCCACCGCTCCTCGGCTGCCGCCAGTTCGTCGCGCGCGGTCGCGAGAGCCTCCATTGCAGCGCGGAACTGCGCCGCATCGCGTGCGTACAAATCCGGGTCGGACAGGACCGCATTCAGCCCGGCAATCCGCGTTTGGAACGCTGCGATCTGGTCCGGCAGCGTTTCCAGCGTCCGTTGATCATTGAAGTTCATCCGAAGCAAACGGCGAGACGTCGAACGTCTCCGTTGGGTGTCCGGTGCCGATTGCTTGACGGCCCGAGCCTTGGCCGACAGCGAGCCGTGCGGTGCTGCCGCTCGCTGCGCGAGCATATCGGTGTAGCCGCCGGCGTACTCTATCCAGCGGCCGTTGCATTCGCTGGCGATGACCGATGTCACGACGCGATCGAGGAAGTCGCGGTCGTGGCTGACCAGCAGCACCGTGCCGGCGTACTCGGCCAGTTTCTCCTGCAACAGGTCGAGCGTCTCGAGATCGAGGTCGTTGGTCGGCTCGTCGAGCACCAACAGGTTCGACGGTCGAGCGAAGGCGCGCGCTAGTGTGAGCCTGGCCCGCTCGCCGCCGGACAGCAAGCCGACCGGAGTGCGGGCTTGCTCGGGGCGAAACAGGAAGTCCTTCATGTAGCCAATCACATGCCGGCTTTGGCCGCCTACTGTTACCGTGTCGCCGCTCCCGTCGGACAGTGCGTCGGCCAAGGTCTGTTGCGGGTCGAGGCTCTCCCGCCGCTGGTCGAGTACGACTTTTGCCAGGTTGGTGCCGAGGCGGACTACGCCGGCATCAGGGGTGAGCACGCCAGTCAGCAAGCTGAGCAAGGTCGTTTTGCCGGCGCCGTTCGGGCCGACAATACCGACCCGGTCGCCTCGCATGATCCGCACCGAAAATTTCCGCACGATCGGGTGATCGCCATAAGCTTTGGAGATGCCCTCCGCGGTCGCGACAAGGCGGCCGGACAAATCGGCCTGTGCCGCTTCGAGCCGGGCGTCCCCTGCCGAGGCGCGGTGCTCTCGACGCCGCCGGCGCAGCACATGCAACTCGGCGAGCCGCCGCTGGTTGCGCGTGCGGCGCGCAGTCACGCCGTAGCGCAGCCAGTCCTCCTCCATCGCGATCTTGCGGCCGAGCTTCTGCTGTTCGCTGGTTTCCTCTTCGAGTATCGCGTCGCGCCACGCCTCGAATGTTGCGAAACCCCGGTCCAGCACGCGAGTGATGCCGCGGTCGAGCCATACCGCGCTTCGCGAGAACCGTTCGAGCAGCCGGCGGTCATGGCTGATCAGCACGATGCCGGAACGCATACCGGCCAACTCCCGCTCCAGCCACTCGATACCGGGCAGGTCGAGATGATTGGTAGGCTCGTCGAGCAGCAGGACGTCGGGCGAGGGCGCCATTGCACGCGCCAGCGCGGCGCGGCGCGCCTCGCCGCCGGACAAGGATGCGGGGTCCTCGCCGCCTGAGAGGCCGAGTTCCTTGAGCAGATACAGCGCCCGGTGGCGACCGTCGGTCGCCGCGGCGCCGAACCCCGCCTCGACATAATCGAGCACGGCGCTGAAGCCGTGCAAATCGGGCTCCTGCGACAGGTATTGAATGGTTGCGCCAGGCTGGGCGAAGCGTTCTCCGGCATCGGGATGCACCAGTCCGGCGGCGATGCGTAGCAAAGTCGATTTTCCGGAACCGTTACGGCCGACTAGGCAGATCCTGTCGCCGGCCGCCACGGTCAGAGCCGCGCCGGATAGCAGCGGCGCCATTCCATAGGTCAGGCTGATGTCCTGCAGCGCGAGCAACGGGAGCTGCATGTCGCAGCCTCTCGCGCTATGTCTTGCGCCAAACGGTCGCGAGCCAGGGTTGCCTGTCTCGCGGTAGGCCAGGCGGGCGATAGTAATGGTCCAGCTCGACGAAACCGGCCGAAGTCACGTAATCGCACCAGGTGTCGAGGTCGAAGAAGCAGGCGTAGCGATCGTCGCTGAAGCCCTCTTCGTTGTTTCCTCGCGGGTTCGACGAGAACAGAATACCGCGCGGCTTCAACGTTCTGAACAGTTCCAGCAGAACCCTCGGCAATTCCTGGCTCGGGACATGGAACAGCGAGGCGTTGGCAAAAATCCCATCAAAGCGGTTCTCCGGCAATCGCATAGAAAGCAAATCCTGGTGTAGGACCTCGCATCCTGAATGTGCGCGCGCCATGGCAACGAATTGCTGAGATCCATCGAGCCCGACGGCTTCATGCCCCAAGGATCGAAAGTGACTGAGATCGCGACCGGGTCCGCAACCGAGATCAAGAATCGAATAAGGCGGCTCGGCCTCTATCGCATTGAGGAATGCCATGTAATTTTGGCTGACATCGTGGTGTTGCGTACCGTCCCAGAAAGCCCGCGCGAACCGATCGTAATACCCGATCGTCGTTGCGCCGAGGCGGCGGACCTGTTCCGCATTGTACGATCTCAGGGTGCGGCTCATCGACCGCCGTCGATGTTTCCGATGCTCGCCGAAGCCTGATCGCGTTCCCAACCAAAGACGCTGCGCCCGTCATAGGAGGCCGAGCGCTGCTCCTCCTGTGCGATCAGGTCCGGCACGCGAGGACCAGAGGCATGGCGCTCCAGCTCCCGCGCCTGGTCGTCCAGTCGCTTGATTGCACCAAGCTCTTCCTCTCGCCCTAGTTTTGCTTGCTGCACTGCCGATTTCAGTACCCGGATGGTCTCATCGTAAACCCGCAGCGGCACCGGGAACGGATGGCGGTCCTTGCCACCGTGAGCAAACGAGAAGCGCGCCGGATCGGCAAATCGGAATGGCGCGCCGTGCACCACCTCGGCCACCATCGCCAGTGACTGTACGGTTCGAGGTCCGACGCCGCCAACCAGCAGCAGCTGGGAGAAATCCGTCGGGCCCCGGTCTGCCGCCGCCGCCAGCGTCGCGTGCAAGCGGCGTTCGAACACATTGCTCGGGCGCACATCGTGATGCGCCGGCATCACCAAATGGGGGAGCAGACCCTGTTTCGGCTGCGGCGATCGGGCCGGAGACTCCATCTCTCGCAATTTGCGAGCGATCCCGTCTGGACCGAGCGATTGTAACAGATCGAGCTGGGTTTGGCGGGAGACCGCGGCGCGCCGGTCGGTCAGGTTGATGATCTCGCCCTGGCCCGGGCCGTCGATCGCGGCGTGTGGCTCTTCGACAAAATTCTTCAAGCCTTCCGACAGCCAATGGTACCGGCGCGCTTGCCGACGCTCGCCATTCATTCCCTGCTGCACGACCACCCATCGGCCGTCATCCGTCACGATAAACCCGTGCAGGTAAAGATCGAAGCCGTCCTGCACAGCGACGCTGTCGACTTTGGCGACAAGCCGGCTGGCTTTGGCCAGCCCAACGCCGTCAAGTCCGATGCGCTCGCCGATGGCGACCAACTCGTACGGCGTCTGCCGCGAATGCCTGCCGCGGCCGCCGCAGACATGGATCCCCGGTTCGCCGCCGAGCGGCGCGAGACCGCGCTTCAGCGCGCCGATAACGCTGGTCGTGATGCCCGACGAGTGCCAATCCATTCCCATCACGGCGCCGAACGATTGGAACCAGAACGGATGAGCCAGGCGCCGCAACAATTCGTCGCGCCCGTAGTGATGCACGATAGCCTCGCTGATCATCGCGCCCAGTCGGGTCATCCGATCGGCGAGCCATTTCGGTACATGCCCGCCGTGTAGCGGAAGGTCGGCGGTTCCAGCTTTGCGAGCCATCGTTTATCGAGCTTCGTTGGGCTTTCTCGGGAGCTGCAGACGCGCTTTAAGGTTCCTATATTGTTCGCTTCCATGGTGGCAGAGCCAGCGTACGATGTCGAGCCGGTTGCGAGCGCGTTTCTGGGAATGCGCCCATACCACGGGTAAGGTCTGTTAAGGGAGCATGAAGCGTAGTTCCCATCGCCAGTGCCGAGCGTCGGCTGCCGGTTGAGTAAGCCGACCCTGGCCAGGGCGCTCGGCAACGGGTCAGAAGCACCGTCAACAGTCATTCGTGGTGCCAACATCGTCCGGCTCTTATCGACCGATTGTATTGAAAAACTCGGCGATGGACGCGGGGCGGGTGGTATCGCTCGGAGGTTTCTCACGGCGACGCACACGCCCTGCTGATGACAGTATACAAAGATCTGAAGCAGCCAATTGGGCTGCGGATGGAAGCCGCGAAAGCCGCGCTGCCTCATGAAAAGCCGCGACTTGCTTCAATCGAGAACAAGATCGTCGACGAATTCAATTCGATGACCAACGAAGAGCTTGAGGCGTGGCTCGACGAGCAGGCGGAACGTCGGGTGAAGAAGCGGCATCGCGCCAGTGCTGAGGTGCGGCGACGCGGCGGCATCGGGACGCTGCGACCGACGACGGCGCAGGCCAAGCCTCACTAATAGCCCGATGGTCGGGAAGGGAGCAGACGGGCAGGCGACCGAAATGGGGCGACGATAGAGGAATCTGTGACGCGTCACTCGGGCGCTGTTGCGCGTCACCGCAGATGATCATCGAGGAACCCGTACAGCGCCTTCCGCACGGCGGCGAGATCACCCCGGCTATCACCAGCGAGCCTCCCACGGCGGATCAGCACCTCGATTTCGGTCTCGCGCAACTCAATCATGACGCATTCACGTCACGACCGGGCTAATCCATCCTGACCGAGAGATCGCGATCGGCCGCGACCGCTCGACCACCGGGCTCGGCACGCTTCGCAGCGTCTCCAGATCCGCGAGCGCCTCGCGCATCGTGCGGGCGCAACGCTCGGCGAGCGGGATCAGGTCCTGGCTTAGGCGATTGATGTGCTCCTGGACCGAGAGGCCACGGATTTCGCGTGCCTCCCGGCCGTGACGATCGAGGACGTTGGCGCTGGGCCGGTCGACCCCGAAGAACTCATGCTCGACCATCAGCGCGGCATTGCCGGTCCAGCCGGCGGTCCGGATGAAATCTTGGTAGGCGGCCACCGTACGGTCGGCCCGCCATCTCGGGCTGCTGGGATCATGTGTTTCTCGCTGTCGCCATTGGCTCCAGGCCGGCAGCAGGCGACCGAGAGTAACTGTTGGCGCCGCCCCTTGTTGATGCGGGTAACGCCGCTGTAGGGTTACCAAGGTCCAAAGGGAGGTCGGGCATGGCGGGAGAGAGCGCTCATTTCGGATTGCGGCAGCGGCCGCCAACGCCAGCGATCCGACCGTTCGAATTGCCGCCGCGCATGCAGCCGATGCTCGGCCGCGCCAGAGCGGGGCTCGCGGAACCGTTTCATGGCATCGGCACTGGCCCGGACGGCACGATCGCGCCGGGGATCTTCACGACCGGCAAGACCGGCGTTTCGCTGACGCCGCTCGTCGCGGCAGCGTGCGCCTTTCTCGCCGGCCTTCCGGCGCCGCAGCGCCAGGCGGCGGCGAGGTTCGCGATTGGCGACGACGCCTGGCGGCAATGGTCCAACATTCACCCTTGGCTGATGCGCCACGGCGTCTGCCTGGCCGATCTCGGCCACGACCAGCGCGAAGCCGCGCTCGGGCTAATCCGTGAAAGCCTCAGCGCCGCCGGCTACCAGCTCGCCCACGACGTCATGCGGCTTAATGAACACGCGCTCGAAGTCACCGGCAAGCCCGAGGAATACAGCGAGTGGTTCTATTGGGTTAGTATCTTCGGCATGCCGTCGGCGGATGAGCCGTGGGGCTTCCAGATCGACGGCCACCACCTCAACCTCAACGGCTTTGTGCTCGGCGACCAGCTTGTCATGACGCCGACCTTCATGGGGTCGGAGTCGGTCTTGGCGCGCTTTGGCAAATACAAGGGAACGCGGGTCTTCGCCGCGGAGGAGGAAGCCGGCTACGCGCTGATGGATGCCTTGTCGGATGGCGAGCGGCAGCAGGCGACGATAGGCAACGACCTGCCAGGCGAGCTGTTAACCGCGGCATTCCAGGATAACCGCCGCATCGAGCCGGCCGGCATCCGCTATACTGACCTGCCGCGTGAAGGCCGCGAGCGCCTCGAAGCATTGCTCGGCGTCTATACCGGGCGTATTCGGCCGGGCCATGCCGAGGTTCGCTGGGCCGAGGTGAAGCGCCATCTCGACGCCACTCATTTCGCCTGGATCGGTCCGGTTGACGACCATAGCCCCTTCTATTATCGGATCCTCTCGCCGATAATCCTCGTCGAGTTCGACCACCAGTCGGGCATCGTCTACGACAACGACAAGCCGTCGCGCGACCACATCCATACCGTCGTGCGCACGCCGAATGGCAACGATTACGGCCGCGATCTCCTGCGTCAGCATTATGCCCAGCACGACCACGTCGCGTTAGCGCACGCACGTCTGCACGCGACCGGCATGCCGCATCATCACGAGCACGGCGATCACCATCACGCCGGGGGCTGAATATCCTTTAGATGATCGCTGGCGCTTCGGCTTATACGATGCCTACTGTCGTCGCGCCGCTGGCCCTTCGGCCGCCCTAAACCTTGATCTAGCTAAGCTAGCCTGAGCAAGGTCGGAAAGGGGGCATGAAGACTGTTCCTGTTGCCCAGGCTGAACGGCCGTTGTCTGTTCCATCACCGGACCTTTGCTGGAACTAACTCCAACGGGCGATGAGCGCCGTAAGCAGTCAATCAGGGGCGACTTACTGCCGAGATTTCATGCGCCGAGGTGGTCAGCCAGTTCCCCAAATCCGTCGACCACAATGTCGGTCGCCGGGTTGGGTACGGGATCGGGCGGGCCGGCGGGTCCCCACTCGTCAGGTCGGCGCACGAAGGCCGTGCGATAGCCGACGCCGCGGGCTGCATCGAGGTCGAAATTGTGGCACGCCACCATCAGGACTTCGTGCGGCTCGACGGCCAGAAGCGCGGCGGCGCGGCGATACGCATCGGGATGCGGCTTGTAGACGCGCAGCATCTCGCAGGGGATTACGGCGTCCCAGTCGATGCCGTTGCGACGTGATACGTCGACAATCAGCGACAGGCTGAGGATCGTGAACGAGACGCATATGCGGTGCCGCCGCAATCGGCGCAGCGCCGCAGCAAGATCCGGCCACGTCTCAAGCTGGTGCCAGCGCTCCGCGATCGCCCGCCGGTCTTCCGCAGAGCCGCCGAGCCCGTTCTCGTCGAACAATTCGCCGAGCACTCCGCGGTGCACGTCGTCGATGTTAAAGGCGGGATCAATCGAGCCGGTCATTCGGCGCAGCGTGCGGCGGCGATGCTCGTTCGCCAGCGCATGCCAGTCGCGCTCGATACCGTGCGCGGTGCCCCATGCCGCCATTGCCGCGGTCAAGCCGGCATGCCAGTCGAGCACCGTGCCGCCGGTATCGAAGGCAAGAACCTTTATTTGTTTCATGCTCTCCTCAGCCGGCACGCACCCTTGCGGCTGGCACCACGAAGTTGCTGACAATCAGCCGCAGACGCTCGTCTTCATGCGCCTGCAGTACCTCGCGCAAAATGTGGATCGCCGCCCCGGTCGCGGTCTCGCTCCAGAACCAGTCGGTGAGTTGGAGGCTCGACGGCTTCGCGGATCCGGCACCCGCCGCTTCCAGACAATACGCCTTCAGATCGTCGACCGCGAAGCGCAGGATCAGCGGCGCCGAGAACCCGTCGCGGGGGCTCGGCGGCGCCTTGCCGCGCAGCCAATCCGCGACATAGCGGGCACAGCCGCCGATTGCGAGTCCGCTCAGCCCCACCGTGCTGCGGCCATGTTGCTCCATCCAACGCCGATGTGCCTCCTGGAACAGCAAGATTTCCGCCTCCAGCCGGGATGCGAGAGACTCCGCCGAGCCGCTTACGACCGCCGCCGGCATGAACGGCGGCTGCCACGCCGGATCGGGGCGGGCGCGTGGATCGTCATCGGGAAAATCGATAATCCGCACCGGCCCGCCATCCTCGACCAGCATGCCGAGCGCAGTAAGGACCACCCGCTTCTGGAATGTCGGGTCGTTGGGCGGGCCGAATGGCCGCCCTAGCTCGAACGGCACCCATAGCGCGCGCGGCGGCTTTGTGTTCTCGGCCTGCGGCCGGATCAACACGACGGTGACGGTCGCGATACCCTCTTCCTCGAGATAATGGCCCAGCGCGCTCACGGCGCGCGTGCAGACCGGTCAAACGGGGGCGAGGAGGACGCTGTCGACGTTGTCTTGCTTCAGGCGGCCGGCGAGTTCGCGGGCATGCGGCTCCATCTGCAAGGGATCGGTTGCGCCCATGAAAGAATAGTGGGTATCGGCCATCGATCCGATCGTCCCCTCGGCCACGAGCTCCCGCAGCCGATCGACCGGAAAAGCGACGTTCCAATCCTCCTGCAACCCGGTACGGTCGAAATTGATCGAGATGTGGCTGCACAGTAGGTCTTCGGCCCGCGTTGTCGCGGGGATCGCGTGATAATGTGGGTCTCGTCCGCGGAACGGGTCCTCGCCGCGTACCACGAGGCCGGCGGAGGAGACAATTGCGACCCGACGCTGCGATAACGCCGGGCCCGTCACCCAGGGCCGTGTTTTAAAGTCCGGGCATTCGACCTCGGCTAGGCGTTTGGCCTGGTCGGGCGGTAAGTCGGTCAGTCTGGTCACTGAGCCTCTCCTCGCATCAGCTCGCGGCGACGGTTCGCCTTGTTCCGGAGGAGCTTATCACGTATTTTAGACCGATCAATCTAAAATCGGTTGCGTGCTGTGCCAAGAAGCGCCAAAGCGCCGTTGGCTGCGCCTTCCAGCACTTCGCGCTGTGGGCGCGTGCGCGCAAGGACACGGATGCCGAGCAGCACGCTCAACAGCAACTTGGCAAGTTCGTCCGCGGGACGGGTGTCGGTGATCGAACCGTCTTTCTGGCCTGCCTCGACACAGCGGCGAAAGAACGCCTCGATGAAGACCATCTCTTCTGTGACAAGTCGCTGGAATTCGGGGTCATGGGGTGCCAGTTCCAACGCCGCGTTGACCAGCATGCAGCCGCGGCGCTGCTTGTCGTCGACCGATCGCTCGATAATCTCCTCAAAAAACGCCCGGACGGCCGTGGCCGGCGGCAGCTTTTCCAGCCGGGCAACGCGATCCCGTACTGTCTGGGCGAGGTAATAGACAAAGGCCTGACGGTACAGCGACCGCTTGTCGCCAAAGGCATTGTAGATGCTGGCGCCGGTGATCCCCATCTGCTCGGCGAGATCGCGCACCGAGGTCTGCTCGAATCCCTGCGCCCAGAAGCAGTTCATCGCCGCCTCCAGAACCGTCGTCTCGTCGAACTCTCTCGGTCGCGCCATCATTCGCCTCGCTTCGGCCGCGGCGATCGTGGCCGCTATCTTCATGATCAGTCGATGAAATTTTAGAGCGGGCAAGCCAGAACGGCAAAGCCATTGTCAGTGTTCGCTTGCGCCGTCATTCTGGATCATATGATCTAAAATGCGTGCAGCGTTTTGAAGCCGCCTAAAGCCTCCGTTTCGACGAAAGGACTGACGATGATCCGCTTCTACTATCACCCGACGCCGAACCCCGCCAAAGTTGCTCTGTTTCTCGAAGAGACGGGGCTGCCCTACGAGGTCGTGCCGGTCGACACGGCAAAGGGTCAGCAACACATTGCCGAGTTCCGCGCCATCAATCCGAACGGCAAGGTGCCGGCCATCATCGACACCGACGGGCCGGGCGGAGCGGAAACCCGCGTCTTCGACTCGACCGCGATCCTGCTCTATCTCGGTGAGAAGACCTGCAAGCTGATGGGCGCGCCTGCCGATCGCGGTGAACTGCTGTCATGGCTGTTCTTTATCGCCACCGGGCTCGGGCCGTTCTCTGGCCAGGCTGTGCATTTTCAGCGAGCCGCTCCGGAAAAGCTGTCCTATGCGATCAACCGCTACCGGCGCGAGGCCGAGCGCCACTACACGGTGCTGGACAAGCACCTTGAGGGCCGCGACTTCATCGTCGGGAGCGGGTACACGATCGCCGACATCTCCGGGTGGGGCTGGATCGACCGCGCGAGTTTCGTGCTGTCCGGCAGCGACGACCCGCTCGCCCCTTATCCTAACATCCGCCGCTGGTTCCGCGCGATCAACGCACGCCCCGCAGTCGCCAAGGCGCGGGCGGTGGGCAGCTCCCATAGCTTCAAGAAAGAGGTCGACGACGAGACGCGGCGCGCGCTGTTTCCCTCCAATTATCCTCCGGCCGCCGCTTGACCCAAATGGCGGCACCCCGGCGCCTCGAAATCCGCCGGGTACCGTCGGGTCCCCGATCATGGCGGCCACCGTAAAATGAGCGATCCCGTCCCAGCGGGTAGCGAAGCCTCGGCGACCACCGAGACCCAAAATCCTGGCCGACACCCAGCACGCATTGAGCGCGATGGAAGCGGAGCGCTCGATCCTGCTGCACCCACGGTCAACCGCGCGGCTATCACGATCTCGATCATGCTGGCGACAATCATGCAGGCGATCGACACGACGATCGCCAATGTTGCGCTGCCGCACATTCAGGGCAGCCTCTCGGCTGCGCAGGATCAGATCACGTGGATACTGACCTCCTATATCGTCGCCGCGGCGATCATGACCCCTCTGACTGGATGGTTGGCCGGCGCCTTCGGCATCAAGCGCGTCTTTCTGATTTCGGTTGCCGGCTTTACCGCGGCCTCGGTGCTGTGCGGCTTGGCCGACAGCCTCGCCCAGATGGTTATCTTTCGCTTGCTCCAAGGGGTATGCGGGGCGGCATTGATGCCGTTGTCGCAGGCCGTGCTGCTGGGCATCAACCCGCCGGAGCGGCATGGTCAAGCGATGGCGGTATGGGGTACCGGGGCCATGGTCGGGCCGATCATCGGCCCAGCGCTCGGCGGCTGGTTGACCGACAATTACAACTGGCGCTGGGTGTTCTACATCAACCTGCCGGTCGGCATCATTGCCTTCCTCGGGATCCTTGTTTTCATTCACGAGCCAGGTCGTCCCCGGCGCGAGCGCTTTGATTTTTTCGGCTTTGGGGCGCTCGGCATCGCGATCGGCACATTGCAGATGCTGCTCGACCGCGGCGAACTCAAGGATTGGTTCCACTCGACCGAGATTTGGCTCGAGGCGACGATCGCCGGCCTCGCCCTCTATCTGTTCATCGTCCATACGATAACGACGAGCGCGCCCCCCTTCCTCAACCGCGACCTGTTGCGCAACCCCAGTTTCGTCGCCGGCAACGTGCTGATGTTCTTTGTCGGGGTCATCATGTTCGCGACGCTGGCGCTGCAACCGACAATGCTGCAGCAATTGATGCACTATCCGGTGGCGACCGCCGGTCTTGTCATCGCCCCGCGCGGCATCGGTACGATGATTGGAATGTTCCTGGTCGGGCGCATCATCAACCGGGTCGACAACCGCCTGATCATCCTCACCGGGCTCGCGCTGACCGCTCTCTCGCTCTATCAGATGAGCGGGTTCTCGCTCGTCATGGATATGCAGCCGATTGTCGTCTCGGGGCTAATTCAAGGTTTCGGGCTGGGCTTTGTTTTCGTGCCGTTGAGCACGATCAGCTTTGCGACCCTGCCACGCTCGGTTCTGACCCAAGGCACCGCCTTGTTCAGTCTGACACGCAACATCGGAAGCAGCATCGGCATCGCGATCCTCGAGGCTTTGTTTGTCGAGAACAGCCAGACCGTGCATTCGCACCTCGTCGAACATTTGCGCCCGGATAATCCGCTGGCCCAGGCGCCCTACCTGATGCCACCCTATAGTCTCAGTACGACCCCAGGGATCGCCGCGCTCAATGCCGAGGTGACGAGGCAGGCGCAGATGGTCGCCTATATCGACGACTTTAAATTGATGATGGTCATCGCCTTTCTCGTAGCACCCCTATTGTTGCTGCTGCGCAAGCCCCGAGTCGGACGTTCTGCTGGCCCGGTCGCTACCGAATGACTGTCAGCGTCCTCGCAACGGCTGTTGACTGCTTATCCAAGGAAGAGTGCGTGCCGAGGGGGTTCCGATCATGACGTCGAGCGCGAGCGTGAACACGAGCGATCCTGTACCGGCAGTTACGGAAGCCGCCGCGACTGGTGAAACCGCCGAGATCTTTACTGACATTCCCCGGGTACTCGGCGTCGAAGTCGTCAACCTGATCTGGCGCCATCTGGCGACGATTCCAGATGCGCTTCCTTTGGCCTTGGAGATGTTGCGCCCGCTTTACGCCGACGGCACGATCGCCGCCGAAGCGCAAGCTCTGCACGGCCGACTTGCGCTGCCGCGCTTACCGCCACTCCCACCCGACCTTTTGGCCGCGATCGGCCTGGGCAGTGACGAGCTTGCCTCAATCCGCAACATCCTCGCCGCTTACGACCGGACCAATGCGATGGCCTTAGTCGTGCTATCAGCGCTGCTGTGCCGGCTCGAGGGGCAGCCCGCGACAAGCGAGCCGATCGCTAAACTCGGTCCGGGATCCTCGCCAGAGCCACCTGTACGAATTCCATTACCACCATTGCCGGGTCACGATGCGTTGCCAGCGCCCGTCGGTAATTTCGTGCTGATCCTGAACCGGTTCGGTACGCGACGGGACAATCCCGTCATGGCCAGCATGTATCGTCACCTAGCGTACTGGCCCACCTATCTAGCGCTGAGCTGGGCGCTGATCGCGCAGCTCGATGCGGATGGCTCTCTCGAACGGGCGATCGCGGATGCGCTGGTCAAGGCGCAGGCACAGGCCGGACGTCTCGCGACGCGGCTTCGGGCACCACCGCTTGATGCCGCAACCGGAGACGCAATTCGGGCGGCCGTCGAGCCTTTTGCCGGCGACGTCATTGCCAAGATGGTCGTGATCTGTGCGCTTTTGCGCGCGGCCACCTGAGGGTACGGCTGATCACGAAGCGGGGCAAATCAATTCACATCAAGATAACCGAGCCAAGATTTACGCGAGGAAAGTCGGCTGCTCGGGATCAGTGAAGCCGAAGACGGAATACGTCACGCGCGGACGCTGATATCCCGCCTGCGTTTCCAACCACTCGTTTTAGATTGATAGATCTAAAATAAGTGGTAAACTCGCCTATCGCCGCTCGCTGATGCGAGGAGAGGCTCGGTGACCAGACTGATCCATTTGCTGCCCGATCCCGCCAGATGCCTGGCGGAGCTCGCGATGGTGAGAAACGACCTCCTGCCAGGCGGCTTTGAAGTCCGTGAATCGTGTCGATGCGTCGCGTGAAAACCGAAACACCTGCCGTCGAGACATCGTCGGTGCCTATGGGGCGTCGCCTGCACCCGTGGCCGGTCAGGATCATGCACTGGGTCAACGCCGTGGTCATGTTGATCATGATTACGTCGGGTTGGGGCATCTACGATGATGACGTAATCATCCGTGGGTTCCATTTCAGTTCCTTCTGGCGGCTTGGCGATTGGGCAGCCTGGAGCCTCAACTGGCACTTCGCAGGCATGTGGTTCCTCGTCATCAACGGGCTGATCTACCTGGTCTATGGCTTCGCCAGCGGACGCTTCCGCGAGAAGCTGCTGCCGATCCGTCCGACCGAGGTGGTGCAGACCGTCATCGACACGCTGCACTTCAAGATCGCGCACGAGGACATCACCGTCTACAACGCGGTGCAGAAGCTGCTCTACATCATCGTCATTCTCGCCGGCATCTCCCAGGTGATTACCGGGATCGCCATCTGGAAGCCCGTACAATTCTCCGGCCTGGTCTCGTTGCTCGGCGGCTTTCAGACCGCGCGCGTGCTGCATTTTGCCGGGATGGCGGTGATTGTCGGTTTTCTGATCGTGCATGTGGCGCTGGCGCTGCTCGTGCCGAAGACGTTATGGGCGATGATTGCCGGTGGCCCTCGGCTGAAGCCACGTGGCCGCGCCAAGGAAGGCCACGCGGCATGAGATCCCCGTTTCGCCCGGACCTTCCTCCAGATGCGGCGGTCCTCGACGACCATAAGCCGCTGATCCGCTCACTCGAACGGCGCGGCCTGATCCGTGGTGGGCTTTCCCTTGGCGCGCTCGTCATGCTGACCGGGTGCGACGTCAAGCGTCCGGAAGCGGTCGAATCCGCTCTGCTGGCGATATCCCGCCTCAATGATGGCGTGCAGGCGCTGCTGTTCGATCCGAACAAGCTGGCGCCGACCTACCCGGCTTCGATGATTCTGCGGCCGCCGAAGTTCAACGCCTATTACGACGTGATGGACGTCAAGCCCGTGAACGGGGCGACATGGCGCCTTGAGGTGTCGGGACTGGTCGCCGACAAGCGGGCCTGGACGCTGTCGGATCTTCAGGCGCTGCCGCAGACCTCGATGGTCATCAAGCATATCTGCGTCGAGGGCTGGAGCTATATCGGCGGTTGGACCGGCGTCCCGCTGCGCCTCTTCCTCGAACGTGTCGGCGCGGATCTCCGTGCCAAATACGTCGCCTTCAAGACGGCAGACAACTACCCGAGCAGTATCGACATGGCGTCGGCGCTGCATCCGCAGACTTTGCTGGCACTCAAGTACGGCGGCGACACGCTCGCCGATCCGTTTGGATATCCGATGCGTCTGCGCACGGCGGTCAAGCTCGGCTACAAGAACCCGAAATGGGTCACGGCCATCGAGGTGACCAACAAATATCCGGGCGGATACTGGGAATCGTTGGGCTTTCCATGGTTCGCAGGGATCTGAGCGCCATGGCGTCGCTCCGCCTCCTGTTCGTCTGCGGTATGCTCGCCG
The DNA here is from genome assembly GCA_963774345.1 of uncultured Alphaproteobacteria bacterium. Lineage (GTDB taxonomy): Bacteria > Pseudomonadota > Alphaproteobacteria > ATCC43930 > CGMCC-115725 > AP-15. The sequence continues at coordinate 13,054 of CAVZFB010000027.1, read as the reverse complement.
TCGCCGGCGCGGCGCACGCGCAAAGCAGCGACACCGGGAGGCATGCCGCCTCCGCCTGGCATGAGCTTGGCGGAGTCTGCTGCCATGCGATTCCCGCAGCCGGTTCGCGTCGGCGATCTTCTCGGTAGAGAGGTTCTCCGTCCTGTCGAGAGCCAGGATGTTCTCGGCCGGGTTCGTCGCGTCGTTCGCGACCAGAACGGTCAGATCATGGTCGTGATCGACTTCGGCGGGTTTCTCGGCTTCGGCAGCCGGCCGATAGCCGTTCCCGTGGATGCCATGGTGCTGCTCGGGCAAGACATGGAGATCGTCGCCTTCACGCCGAAGCAGCTGCAGCAGTTTCCGACGTTCTCGCCCTCAGGCACCGCTGATGTGCCGGATGACACGATCATCAAAGTCGGTCTCGCGAAACCCTCTCATTAAGCATCACGCCGAGACCGCGACCGCCAACCTCCCAAACGCCATAGTCGACATGTCAGCCCCGTTCCCGCGTAGGCCCGAACAAAGCGATTTTCCGATGCGCGATCTGGCGCTCGAAGCCTACTTTGCGCGCTGGCAATCCGCCACACGCCACCAGCTCGCCGCTTCTGATTCCGAGAAGCTGTCGTTGGTTGAGCTGGTTGCGGCCGCGGAGGAGGAGGATCGCCGGCGGTGGGAAACCCTGCGCCTCGGCTACACCGACCCGCGCGGTTCGGATTGGCTGCGCACGACGATCGCCGAGGGGTACGAAACCGCCACGGCCGCGTCGATCCGGTGTTGTACCGGAGCGCAGGAAGGAAGTCTTCAGGGTTACACAGGCGCTGCTCGGCGCCGACAACCACGCGATCGTGGTGACTCCGAATTATCAGTCGGCCGAGAGTATTCCAGCCGAGATCTACGCGGTGACCGGGGTCAGCCTCGATCCGGCCAATGGCTGGTCGCTTGATGTCGCGGCCCTGATCGCTGCGACGCGGCCCAATACAAAGCTGATCTCGATCAACTTTCCGAACAATCCGACAGGCAAGATCCTCGAGCGCGATCGTTTCGACGCGCTGATCGGCTTCTGCCGTGATCGAGGCATCTGGCTGTTCAGCGACGAGGTCTATCGTTTGATCGAACGCGATCAGGCGCTGCGCTTGCCTGCCGCCGTCGACGCCTATGAGCGCGGTATTTCGCTGGGCGGTCTCTCGAAACCCTATTGTCTGCCCGGGCTGTGCGTCGGCTGGATCGCGTGCCGCGATGAGGGCGCTCTACGTCTCTTCGACCGCGCGCGATCTTATCTCTCGATCTGCGGCGCGGGGCCGAGCGAGGTGCTGGCCCAGATCGCGCTGAAGTCGGGTGACCGGCTTCTCGCGCGCAACCGGCGCATCGCCGCGCAGAATCTGACGCTCCTCACACGGCTTTTCGCCGAGCGCGACGATCTTTTCGATTGGCACCAGCCCGATGGCGGGGTCGTCGGCTACCCGCGCTATCGCCACACCGAGGGGGTCGAAGCGTTTTGCCGGCGGCTGATCGCGCAGCATGGCGTCATGTTGCTCCCGGCGAGTATTTACCGATCGCAATTATTGCCGACGCCGCCGGACCGGTTTCGCATCGGCTTCGGCCGCCAGGATTTCGCCGCCGGACTCGATACGATGGGAGCGGCGCTCGACGCCCGTGGAGCAAAAGCCCAATGCATCAATTGACGAATGCGCGCGGCCTCTTGCTGGCGCTTTCCATCGTAGCGACGAGCTCCGCGTTTGGCGGGTCGTGATGGACGGGCCGACATCGCGTAAAGGCGGGTGTGCGATCGCGGTGATGGCGAAAGCCCCGCGTCCCGGCCTGGTCAAGACGCGTCTCGTGCCGCCATTGTCGCCGACCTCGGCCTCCGCGCTGAGCGCCAGTTTTCTCCGGGATATCACCGAAAATATCGCGCTCGCCGCGCGGGCGGTGGAAATTCACAGATACGTTGCCTATGCCCCCGTAAGCTTCGAGGCCGCATTCGATGGCATGCTAGCTAGTGGCACGCGCCTCATTTTGGCGGATGGGGCCGGCATCTCGATCCCCGGTGTCTCCGGCTTTGGCCGCTCTCTGTTGGAGGCCGCGCAAGCCTTGTTCGCCAGAGGGCATTATGCGGTCTGCTTACTCAATTCGGACAGCCCCACATTGCCAACCCGGCTTCTTGTCGAGGCGGCTGCGGTGCTCGCGGAAGCGGGCGACCGAATGGTGCTCGGTCCGGCCGAAGACGGCGGCTATTACGTCATCGGGATCAAGGCGCCGCATCTCCATTTGTTTCAAGACATCGTCTGGGGCACGGCCGAGGTCGCTGCGGAAACTCGGATGCGCGCAGCTGCGCTCGGTCTTCCGGTCGTTGAACTCGATACCTGGTACGACGTTGACGATGCGGTCAGCCTGCGCCGGTTATGCGATGAGCTGGCGTCGGCGTCGGTCGGCGACACAACCCGCGCCTACAGCGCACGGGCGACCGCGGATTGCCTCGCGCGGTGGCGTATTCCCGAGCTGCTGACCGCCGCATAGAATTGGCCGGAGGAGAACCCTTGTCGCTCGCTGAATCGATCATCGCGCGCCGCTATTTCGAGACCGTCGGCGAGGAGCGATCGCGCATTGCCAAGGCGCCGCCGGTCTGCGTCTACCTCGAGGTCACCAATCGCTGCAATTTGCTGTGCGAAACCTGTCCGCGCACTTTCGAGGCGCTCGAACCGCCCGCCGATATGAGCTGGGAGCTGTTCACCTCGATCGTCGATCAGTTGCCGGGTTTGGCGCGCGCGGTCCTACATGGCGTCGGCGAGCCGATGATGGTCAAAAACCTGCCGCGGATGATCCGTTACCTGAAGGATCGTCGCGTCTATGTGTTGTTCAACACCAACGGCACGCTGCTCGCGCCTAAGAGCCGCGAGGAGCTGATCGACACCGGGCTGGACGAGTTGCGCGTCTCGCTCGACGCCGCGGATGCCGAGAGCTTTTTCAAGGTGCGTGGCAAGCGCATGTTTGACCGTATCGTGCGTAATGTCGCCGAGTTTACCGCGCTGCAGCGCGAGATCGGCGCGGCAACGCCCCGTGTGTCGCTGTGGCTCACGGGCCTAAAGGAAACCGTCGACCAGCTTCCCGATTTCGTTCGCCTCGCGGCGCGGATCGGCGTTCGAGAGGTTTATTTGCAGCGGCTCGTCTTCGACGATCTCGGACGCGGTCTCGCGCGATCGGAGTCTTCACTGTTCGAGGCGACGCAGGCGGCGGAAGAGGCAGCGATCGCCGCGGCGCAGAAATTGGGCCGCGAACTTGGGGTGACGATCGACGCGTCGGGCGCCACCGAACCCGGCACCAGCCTGAGGCGCAGCGCGGAAGACGCTCCATGGGCCGCATGCCGTCGACCATGGTCGCTGATGTACTTCACCGCGCACGGTCGCGCCTTGCCGTGCTGCATCGCGCCGTTCTCGGCACGCGACTACCACACCTACACGCTCGGAGACGCGACCCAAGAGACGCTGCGCGAGATCTGGAACGGCGCCGCGTATCAGGAGTTTCGCGGTGCTCTTACTGGCGACGCCCCGCCAAAGCCGTGCCAGGGTTGTGGCCTGCGATGGAGCCTCTAGGTGTCGCCGATCGTCATCCCGGTGCTGAACGAGGGTGCGTCGATCGCCGCGGTCATCAGCGAAATCCCGCGCGACGTGGTGCGCGAAATCATCGTCGTCGACGGCGGCAGCAGCGACGGTACGGCGGAGATCGCGACGGTTGCCGGAGCGCGGGTGATTGTACCTGGCCAACACGGTTACGGTCGGGCTTGTCTCGCCGGCGGCGCGACGTCTGATCATCGCGTTCATGGACGACGACGGCGCCAACCGCGGCGATCTGATCGCTCGTATCGTCGAGCCGATATGGCAGGGCGAGTACGACTTTTGTCATCGCTTCTCGCGCTCGCGGCGAACGCGAGCTGGGGTCGATGGCCTGGCATCAGCTGCTGGCCGGTCACCTCGCGGGTATTGGGATGCGGGTGCTCTACGGGGTACGCTACACTGATATGTGCGCCTATCGCGCGATTCGCCGCGATTGCCTCGACTGGCTCGGCATGCGCGAGGTGACCTACGGCTGGAACATCGAGATCCAGATGAAGGCGGCGCGTTCGGGTCTGCGGATACTCGAAGTGCCGATGCCCTGTCGGCGCCGCAGCGGCGGCGAATCCAAACTGGCCGGCACCGTTCGCGGATCGCTACGCCCGGGCTGGCGCATCATCGCGACCATTCTGCGCGTCGCCGCCACGTCGGCACGCGATTACCGTGCGGAACACCGTTGACGCGGTGAATCCGGCAGCGCTCCGACCGCTCGTCGACGATCCGAAACCGTTTATCGGCGGCGCCTCGTCGAATGATCCCAATATTGACGCTCAGCGGCTTCCGAAGCAGGGCCTGCGCATGACGGATACGGGGAAGTTCGGCAGTCCGACTGCGACAGCCGCTTAGGGGCAACTCCTACCTGATCCCGCGCCCGGCAAACCGGCAGTTCGCGCCGGTTCCGGTCGTTCGCGTGACACCGATCGGTAGGCTTAAGTCGACCCTGAGCCGACTTTCAACATACCGCAGGTCGACTGCTGTCATAAGACGGTGAGAGGGTATTTCATGGCCGACCCGGAAACCATCTATCACTGGCGTAGGCTCGACAATCGGATCACTACCTCGGGTCAGCCGACCGAACCGCAACTCGAAGATATCCACGCGTTGGGTATCCGGCATATCGTCAACCTCGGGCTTCACAGTCACGAGAAGGCTCTGGCGGACGAGACCGTGAGCGTCAGCCGTCTCGGAATGACGTACATCCATATCCCGGTCAATTTTCAGAACCCGACCGACCAGGATTTCGATCAATTCTGCGCTGTCATGGAGCAGCTGAAGGACGTGCCGGTGCACGTTCATTGCATCGCGAATTATCGGGTTTCGGCCTTCTTCTATCGGTACCGACGGGATGTGGCTTGGCATGGATGAGGCCCGGGCGCGAGCCGACATGGAAGAGGTTTGGCACCCAGAGGGCGTCTGGGCGGCGTTTGTCAGCCGCTAGCCGATGAGGCACCACCGATGACGATCGAAATCAACGGGATGGCGCACGTGATCCTGACCGTGAGTCGCTTCGCAGTCGCCCGCGAGTTCTACCGCAAGCTCTTGCCGGAATTCGGGATGAAACCAGTGTTCGACGGTGACAAGTTATTCTACTGCGTCGGCGCTCGAACCGCGATCGGCATTGAACCCTGCGACCCTGCGCTTGCCGGCGAACGCTTCGTACAGCAACGAGTGGGGCTTCACCACCTCTGCCTGCGTGCCCGTTCGCGAGAGGACGTGGATCAATGCGCTGCTCTGCTCAAGGAGATCGGCGTAACGATCGTTCGAGGGACCGCAGGAAAGCACTTGGGCGCCGGGCTACTACTACGTGCTGTTCGAGGACCCCGACGGCATCAGGCTAGAAGTGAATTTTGTACCGGGGGGCTGGTGTTCTGGCGGATGGAACTCGGTTCAACCCCACGACGGGCTACATCTGAGATTCTAGCCCACTTTAACGGCGACGGCCCAACGACCTCCCAGCCGTGGCGTTGTATTATGCCAACTCGCGCTCGTTCAACGACAGCGACGCACGCCGTATCCGCGCCCGGACGATGCCGTCGGCGATGCTCAACGGGGTGGCGCCGGTCGTGGCCGCGCAGCGCAGCACATCACGGGTGATGGCGCCAATGCGCGAGACCGAAGCGAGCACCGCGTCGGGCTGGTCGTCGATGGCTTCCTGGTGGAAGTCTATGACGCCACCGGCATTCGCCAGATAGTCCGGCACGAACACGATGCCGCGTGCTGCCAACGCCGCGTCGTGCCGCGCCTCCGCAAGCTGGTTGTTGGCGCCGCCGCAGACGACATGACAGCACAAGCGGGGGATGGTCGCGTCATTGAGCACTGAGCCGAGCGCCGCCGGGGCGAACACGTCGACGTGCTGCGCATGGATTTGCTCCGGTGCCGCCCACGTTGCGCCATTGGTGGCGGCGGCCTGCGCGCAGCGGTCCTCGTCAAGGTCGCTGACCACCAATACCGCCCCCGCCCCCGACAAGTATTCGCACAATGGCATACCGACATTGCCCAGCCCTTGGACGGCGACTCGCAGCCCCTCCAAGTCGCTGCGGCCGAGGCAGACCTCCGCGGCGGCGCGCATGGCCTCGAACACGCCGAACGCAGTCACGGGCAAGGCTTGCTGCGCGGCCGCCGTCGCCCCTGCGGTATGGCGCGTCACTTCCCGAATGATTGCCAAGTCCGCGAGGGTAGTGCCCACGTCGTCGGCGGTGATGTAGCGGCCGCCGAGCCCCTCGATGATGCGACCCATGGCGTGCAGCAGCGCCGGCGTCTTGTCGCGGCGCGGGTCGGCGATGATCACCGACTTGCCGCCGCCATAGGGCAGTCCGCAGATCGCTGCCTTGTAGGTCATGCCGCGCGAGAGGCGCAGCACGTCGGTCATTGCGTCCTGTTCGCTCGCATACGGGTACATGCGGCAACCACCGAAGGCCGGGCCGAGCGTCGTATCGTGGATCGCGATCAGCGCCCGCAGGCCGCTGGCCGCATCTTGGGCGAATAGCAGGCCTCATGGCCATCGTAGTCGGAGTAACTGAACATCTCTCACCGTGCCGTCGGCGCGCGGCGCATGAAGGAAAGCGCCACGAGACGAGATTGGCCTTGCGTACGAGGATAGAGTCTCTTCGGCATCGGCTTGGCTCAAATAGGTGTCGAGCGCTTCTAAGCTGCCGGTTGGAAACAAATCAAGAATCCTATTTCACCGGGCCGTCCTGCTCCGCTGGTTCACTATCCATGCCCTCTGCCCATCTCGAAACGCCGAATCGGGAACGGTAACGGGCCATAGAGCACGGCGTCGGCGAGTCGAGTGATACGGGGTGGGGCATCCCGGAAACCGCACACGGCCAATTCAAGAGGAACGTCCGCCCTTGGCTCGGTCAACCGAACTGATTTCTTCATCTTGCCCGGGTCGAAAAACGTGGGGCTGCGGCCGCTGTTCTCTTTATCCACGAACGCGTCGGCTATTTCGCGGACGCCGCCAAAGAGCCGGCGTTTTGCAGCCGCGGACTCCTATTCAGAGCTGTTGCGCTACCGCGCCTGCGGGACGCCCGCGCTGTCGGCGTCGATTTCGTCTGCAGTGGATCGGATTTCTTGTCGACAAGCCACCGCAATATGGAACGCGTCGGGTTGCGACTCTGTTCTGCGTAGAGTTGAGATGTGGCGCGGTGGCTGTAGGTCGAACATATCTGTAGCCGCCCCTTTCGTCTGGCGGTGCCTCACTGGTTCGGCCGTGGCTCCGTTTCCACATCCCGCTCATCGAACCGGACAGGCGGATTTACCGCATCCGGCTCTCGGACAAGACGTCACGCCTTCACCCACGACGGGCCGCGACCAAGCTGGGTCAGGCGTACGAGCCCGAAGTGCTCGTATAGGTGCGCGAGTGGATAAGCTCCGCCCTTGCGTCGCCAGACCTTGTGCTTGAAGCGCAACCACCGGCGCAACCGCATAGCCGTGTAGTTGTCGAGCACCCGATACGCTTTGCGGGTGGTTCCAACGCTAAAGTAATTGGCCCATCCGCGAAGCGCGTGGTTCAACTGATCCACCAGCCTTGTGGTCTCCTGCCAAGTAGCCGCTCGGACGGTCAGCGCGTGGACTCTTTCGACCATGCGCTTGAGGCTCTTCTTTGACGGTCGGTAGCCCAGCCGGGCCTGGCCCGTCTCCGGAGAGTACATCCGCCCGAACGTATAGCCCAAGAAGTCAAACTCCCCGTCCGGAACGCTGCAGATCCGTGTCTTCTCCTCGTTCACTGTCAGCTTCAGCTTGCCCATGATCGCGCGCAAGTGGTGCAGCGCCTTCTCCGCGCTGCCCCTTCGGCACAGGATCACGAGATCGTCCGCATAAGTGACGAGGCGAGTGCCGAGGCTGTGCTCAAGGCCGAGCTTCTTCCACCCCAGCACAAACCGGCGCATGTACAGATTCGCCAGCAGTGGTGAGAGCGGTGAGCCCTGCGGGATGCCGCGCCGGCTATCCCGGGCCTCGGTCGTGCGTCTGGTCCGGCCCCGTTGGTCGGTTTCTTCCACGGGACATTCCAGCCACATCTTGATCAGATGCAGCACGCGCCGATCAACGATCCGACGCGCCACCGACTTTAGCAGGTCGGCATGCGGAAGGCTCCCGAAGTAGTCCGCGAGGTCGGCATCGACGACGTCCGGGTGACCCCGGAACAGCAGCTCCTCCACCTCTACGACTGCCTGCTGGGCGTTTCGCCCGGCGCGATAGGCGTAGATTTCCGGCGGAAGATCGGCTTCGAAGATCGGCTCCAGCACCAGCAGCGCTGCTGTCATGCAGACCCGATCCCGCACGCTCGAGATGCCCAGCGGCCTGAGTTTGCCGTTGGCCTTCGGTATAAACACTCGTCTGATTGGCTCTGGCCGGTAGGTCTCCTGCCTGAGGGCAAGCGCCAGTTCAGCCAGCCACCGCTCGACCCCATATGCCTCGATGTCCGCGAAGTCCTGGCCGTCGATCCCCGGTGCGCCCTTGTTGGAGCGGCACTGGGCATAGGCATGCGCCAGAATGTCGTCGCGGCTGATCTTGTCGTACAGGGCGTAGAAGCGATAGCCGGCTTCCGCCTTAGCTTTCGCGTGTAACGCCGTCTGCAGCTTCTGAACGCTTTTCGGAGTTGCTAGGTTGCCCAATCTCCAGGTCCCTCACCACGTCTTGCGTCGGTCTTGAACTGAGGCCCCTTCCCTCTGCCGGCATTACCCGGCTTCATCGGTACTACGGGCCTCTCCGCCACCCCAGTGCGCCCGGCCTGTCCCTCACGGGCGTCCGGTTGATCATCCCTGATCACGCATTGGGGCTTCCCGTGTTGCGTGCGCTTTCCTTGTGTACATGCTGCCGCCAGTACCCCGGTGCAGCGGCTGGGCGTAGTCCTCGCTCATCTCACCCAGCCGTATCAGCCTTCCCCGATTCGGCGGTCGGGTCGGCCTGCACATCGACCTTTTCGAGGCTTGCTCGGCGTTCACTCGCGTTGCGGCCTGCACACTCGCGCGGTCACCAATTGTGACCGCTATTCGAAGGCTTCAGCCATTTCGTTACCTCCATGACTGCTCCGACTGCTTCCGGCTGGAGCGAATCGCCGGGTGGGCCTCGCACCCACTGGAAAGCGCCGCCTTGTCACGGCGCACGCCGATTGCGGCCATTGGCGTGACGCCTACACCGCTGCTCGCCCCAGAGCCGTGACGCCCACCTCCCCTAGATACCGCTCAAGCGCTGATACGTTGTCCGCGCTAACGATGGCGCCGACATAGCCGTCCGGCCGGACCAGTACCCACTCGCCGGGCGACAAGCCGTAAGCGTCGCGGAAATGGCCGGCGTCATCCATCAGATCGCCGCGCGGGCCGACCGTACGAACGTGCAGACCGGGGCGCGGCGCGACGGCAGCGCGGTCGGCTTCGTAGCCCAGCAGGGTCCAGTGCGGACCGCGGAACAGCGAAAACAGGCGGGTCGGCTGGCCCGCCGCGCCGCACATCGGCGCGTCCGGCGCCCGGTCGCCAGCCTGCAGACCGTGACGCTCGGGCGTCTGCAACGCCAGCGATGTGCCGAGGTATCCGAGGTCCAACTGTCGCGTCTCGCGGCCGCGCCGCATCGTTCCCTGCTTCGCCTTCGTCAAGCAACCGCGTCGCCATCCCGAGCATGCCGGCCGCGATCGGGCGGCGTTCCTCCTCATAGGTCGCGAGCAGTTCCTCCGGCGCGCCGCCCAGCACCGCCGCCAAGCTTCCAGCCGAGATTGTAGCTGTCCTGCACGCTGGTGTTCAGGCCCTGGCCGCCGGTCGGCGGATGGATGTGCGCGGCGTCGCCGGCCAGGAACACGCGGCCGACCCGATAGCGGTCGGCAAGACGCGCGTTCATCGAGTATGCGGATGCCCATACGACCGATCGGATGACGATGTCGCCGGCCGGTCCGTTCGGCGACCAGCGCCGTCAGTCCCTCGGCGGTGAGATCGACGTCGCCCTCCAGCGGCACCGGAGCCTGCACCTGGAAGAGCTCGCGTGCCGGCAAGCGGGCACAGCAACATCTGCTGCGCGCCCCGAGCCGAACCGGTGCCAGGCGTCACGGCCGATGCCCTCCAGCTCGACATCCGCGACGATCGCGCGCGCGCCGAGCGTCTCGCCGGGGAAGTCGACGCCCAGCGCGTGACGCACGAAGCTGCGGCCGCCGTCGGTGCCGACGAGATAGCGCGCGCGCACGATTTCGCTCCCGACCTGCGCGGTGACGCCTTCGGCGTCCTGCGAGAACCCGGTCAGCTCCCGCCCGAACTCCGGCCGGTGGCCGAGTTCGGCGAGACGCTCGCGCATCACTGCTTCGGTGAGGAACTGCGGGACCATCAAGGGCGCGTGATACGGCTCGGCCGGCGTCGGGTCCGCGGGCGTCGCTGATCGGCGAATCGACAAAACTGCCGTCCGCGCGGTACTCGCGGATCGGTGGATATGGGCCTCCGGTCGCGAACAGCCGGTCGACGATGCCATAGTCCTCGAACACTTCCTGGCTGCGCGGCTGGATGCCCTTGCCGCGCGAGCCGTGGAAAGGCGTCTCCGCCTTCTCGATCAGTCGGAAATCGACGCCGCGCCGAGCGAGGTCGATCGCGAGCGACAGCCCCGCCGCACCGGCGCCGCAGATCAGCACGTCGGTGGTGGCTTCTTTCGTCATGACACGACCTCATATATGTGTATAATGCACATATATAGGGCTGGCCGAGAGCGTCAAGGACAAAAGTGCAAAATACACATATCCGCCACGCGCTGCGCCGCTGCACGAGGCGCTGATCGATGTAGTCGGCTTTTTCAACCGGCCGCAGAACGACGCAATCCTGCTACGCGAGGCCGGCGTATCGCTGGACCGCGCGCTGTTTCCGCTGCTGGTGCTGATCCAGCGCCGCGGGCCGCTCGGGGTGGGCGAACTGGCCGACCGGGTCGGCCGCGACTACACGACGGTCAGCCGGCAGGTCGCGAAGCTGGAAAGCCTGGGCCTCGTCGCTCGGCGGCCGGGCAAGACCGACCGCCGCGTGACCGAGGCGGTCGTCACCGAGAAGGGCCAGGCCATGTCCGAAATGCTGGACGCGGCGCGCGAGCGGCTGGCAGCGAAAGCGCTCGCCGGCTGGAGCGAGGAAGACTTGGTGGAACTGGCGCGTTTGCTGCGCCGGTTCGCCGACAATTTGATGCGAACGCCGGGAAAACTGTGAGCCGCCGGCCAGCACGACGGCAAGGTCGCTTAAGGGGGTAAATTTGTCCAACCGTCATTCGCAGGTTTTCGGCAGCCTGGCGCCGAAAGCGCTCCTTCTGAAAATGCCCATAGCTCGGTCATCCGGCTATTCCGCCGGACGGTAGAAATTTCTTTTTGTCCGAGAAGCGGCGAGTGACAAATGCTACGCGGCCGCTTCTTTGGATTTTCCCTCGTTTCTTAGTTCCTCTAGGGGATGCCTTACGTCAGGGTGCAGCCTCGTTTTGACTGCCGGCAAGGCGGTAAGCACTATATCCGCGGCCGACGCCAGATCACTTTTCGACCGCGCCACGGCGGCCAATATGGCCGGGCCGTTAATTCGAGGGCTGGAGATCCCAAATTGTTGAGTATTGACGACTTTGGCCCACTCTGTAGCAATCCACCTCGCTATCGGCCGCTCAAGAATTGCTCTGTAGTCTATCCGCGAAGTGAACTCCAGCAGGCGAATAGATCCAACCAAAGAGTCTTCGGGGCTTCTGGGTGCACCTGTAGCAAGAAATGCTAATACGGAGGTCGAAGAGCTAAGGAAACGCCGAACAATGGCGGCGTAGGCGACGGTTTGCCGACCGAGGCATAATGTTGCTATATCGGCGTACTCGGTAATGGACTGTATAGGCAGAAGACTGGGTTTATGCCGTGGTCTTCGTGCGTTGTTTCGGGATCAAGGCACAGTCCGGGCGCGATCAGACACACCGGGCGTGATCAGACACGGCCCTGGGCGAGCAGCGCTTTCTTGACGATCACCAGGTTGGCCAGCGCGAACAGGGTGCGCAGCTGCGCCGTGTTCTTGGCCAGCCCGCGATAGCGCAGCTTCTTATGGCGGAACAGGTTCTTGACGATGTGGAACGGGTGCTCGACCCAAGCCCGCACCTGTGCCCGCACCTGTGACAGCACCCGCTCCACTGCCTCGGCCCAATTCCGCAGCCGTTCGGGCAATGCCTTGATGACGCTGCGCTTGATCGCGATGTTCCAGGAGACATCGCAGTCCTCAAATTCGGGCCGCTTGTCCGCCCCGGTGTAGCCGGCATCGGCGAAGACATCCGTCTCCTGACCGTGCAGTAAGGCCGCTGCCTGATTGACATCGGCCTCGTTGGCAGCGGTGCCGATAACCGTGTGCACCACCCCCGAGGCGACATCGACTCCGATATGCGCCTTGATCCCGAAGTACCACTGGTTGCCCTTCTTGGTCTGGTGCATCTCCGGGTCGCGCGCCTTGCTTTTGTTCTTCGTCGAAGGCGGCGCGGCGATGATCGTGGCGTCGACGATTGTTCCCTGGCGCATCAACAGCCCGCGCTCCTCCAGCATCGTACCGACCTCGTCGAACAGAACCCGGGTCAAGTCGTGCTGCTCTAGCCAATGGCGGAAGTTCAGCACCGTCGTCGCGTCCGGAACTGTCGCCACCGACAGATCGATGCCGGCAAAGCCGCGCAACGCCTGGCTGTCGTACAGCGCGTCCTCCAGGGCCTCGTCGGCCAGCCCGTACCACTGCTGCAAAAAGTAGATCCGCAGCATCCGCTCCAGCCCAACCGGCGGCCGGCCGCGCTCTCCCTTCGGGTAGAAAGGTCGCAGACGATCGACCAGGCGTGCCCAGGGCACAACCTCTTCCATCTCGGCCAAAAACCGGTCCCGTCGCGTCTGCCTTTTCTTCCCGGCGTATTCCCCCTGCGAAAAGCTCCCCTGGCGCTGCATTGCCCGCCCTTGGTCCCCCGAACCCGCAGATTCTACCCGATGCGCGCGCCCCTGCCTCGGCTTATTTCAGCGTTTCCCT
>CAVZFB010000026.1:0-66080 GCA_963774345.1 uncultured Alphaproteobacteria bacterium | reverse complement strand
GCGATCGAGCACGGCGCCGAGCTGGCCGCCGTCATAAGCCGCCGTATGGGTCACGACGTAGCGGCGCAGCAAACCGTGCTCGCGGTCGATGCTGACATGGTTTTTGCAGCCGAATAGCGGCACCGCGATCGCCGGCTGGCGATGGAAGCCTGCACTCGGCGGCACTTCGCGTTTCCTGCCCCGCTTGATCGTCGTCCAGCGGCCGTCGCGGTCGATCTGGCGCGACGCGCGGGTTTCCAAACGGACGGGGTGCCGCCGCCCTTGACCGTGTCCTTCTCGACCTTGCTCAGCCGCGGCCGGCGCGCCTCGATCACCGTGGCGGAGGTCCCGGGACTTGATCCGGGGATCTGACCACCCATCGCCAGCCAGCCCTTGGCCCGCAGCAGCGCGTCAAACCGCGCAACAGCCGCTCGACCGCGCCGGCCCGGGCCAGCTGTTCGCGGAACAGCCAGATTGTCTTGGCGTCCGGCACCGGGTCGTGCAACGCGAGCCCGACAAACCGCATGAACGACAGCCGGTCCTTCAGCTGATACTCGGTCTGATCGTCCGACAATGTGTAGAGCGTCTGCAACACTAGGACCTTGAACATCAGCGCCGGATCGTAGGGTGGGCGGCCGCCCTTCGATCGATCCGAGCGCGCCAACGCCGTCTCGAGATCGGTGCGAAACACCTCAAAATCCACCACCCGCGCCAGTCGTTCCAGTGGATCGCCCCGCCGCTGACAGCGCCTTCAGCCGTTCCTCGCCGTCAAAAAATCCCGGTTGCCCCGCCATCGCCGATCCCACTCGTCCCGGACGATCCGAAGTCAACGATTTGCCCCAAAACGCCAGCAGTTCTTAGAGGTGTCCAAATGTTCAGCCGGATGGCACAGCTTAAAGATGCCTTGCATTTCGCTGCGAAAAAAATGTTGACAGTTGGGCAAACGGATGCCTGTCGATCGCCTTCTTACACCTTCTACGCACGGGAGGAACGACGGTCAAAGAGTCAATATCCCTATCTGTGTTTGCGACTGATGTGATCTCCTTCATTGAGGAGGTGCTTCCCGTGAGGCCTGATCGGATTGCGGGCCGATCGGATACTTTCATCAATTTGCCGAGACGAGAGCGTGATCAACTGAGGCGGCTGATCGGACATATGCCATTTGGTCTGGCTCCCTCTTAGCTGCACCGGTGCTCTACGCGACCATGCTTCGCAACCCCGTAGAGCGCGCGCTCTCTGATTTTTTCTACTGCCGCTCCGAACCCGACAACGCGGCGTACCTCGCCGCTCGATCGATGAGTGCGAGTGAATTTGGCGAGGGCGGCTTCTCACAGGCGCGCAACGGCATGGTATGTTATCTGTCCAACGCAGCTTTCGGTATGTCCTATTCCTCGGATGATGAAATGTTGGCGGCCGCCGCGAAAGCGTTGTTGTGTCGCAAACTCATTGGTTTATAAGAATCCTTTAAAATGGATCTGCGACTACTGCAACTGCTGCTGCACATGCCGCCGCGTCCATTGTCGATTCGTAATGCCCGCCACTGGGATCATGTAGTGGGGAGTGCGGATTGCGCCCGCATAGCTGCGGCAAATCGGGCTGACCTCGCGCTCTATCGACTGGGCTTGACCTTGAGGCGATCATGGGGTGGGGCAGCGTGCCCACCCGAGCTGCAATCTATAGGGGATCGGGACGGCGTGCCTTGTCACGTGTCGAAGCAAATAAGTTTATCAGCTCGCCGGATGAGTTCGAGCTTCCAACGCAGGACCCGATAATGTCGCGCCGTCCTCTTAATGTTTCAGGAGGGGGTCCGCAGCGATGGGCCGCAACACGTCACCGTGCATGGTGCTAAGAGGTCATACGAGTGGCTGACGCACAAGGTAGGCCGATGTTCGAGCAACGCGCCCTTCCGGTGACCGAAGATGTCATGTTCAAGTGGCGGGCGACTGCTGGTCGATGATGGGCACAAGGCCGCACAAACTCATCCGCCACCGGATCTGATCATCGCCGCGACAGCGCTTCACCACGGCCTGACGGTCGTCTCGCGCGACACCAGCGACTTCAACAAGCCCCGCGTCCCGGTTCTGATTCTTAGCCCCGACGCGGCCGCCGGCACGGCTCGGATTTCGGGTGGGCGATGGCCTTTTTCCCACCTTATGCGGCGGTGCTCCTTCCCTTTGTCGTCTATCTGGCATCTGCATCGCGCCACGGATTGCGATCCTAGCCGTCATTCCCGCCCGCTCCTACTACGGTTTAATCGGTATGCCCTGCTTCGTCGAAGCCGACGTGCCGATGACCACCCGCCAAACACACTAAACTGAACCGATAGCGGGCGCTTGGCTTGGCGACGGGAACTGGTCTTGATGCCCCCGAAGCCGTCACTCGCCAAAAGCGCCGATTCTGACCTACTCAGGTGGGCTGATGGGTGGATGTCCGACGGCATCCGCGTGCCACCTGACGGCGTCAGGCTGTCGCGGAGGGACGCGCAGGCTTAATATCGCCTAAAATCTCGACGACCGGCTCTCGTCGATCGCTTATCGGAGCTCCCCGAATCCTCCCCACGCTGAAACCTATTTGGAACCTTGTACGACACGCGCGCCAAAGCGCCAGATCGGAACTGGTGCATTGACACGAAGTTATGCGCTAGTCGACTGGTGGAGCCGAGGGGGATCGAACCCCTGACCTTCGCATTGCGAAAGCGAAGGATTAGTTGCCCACCCACCGCCATTAGGCGCCAAGCGCCGCTAATGTGACGGAAATTGTTGACATTCATCGCCAGCATCCGACATCACTGCGATCGACGGTGGTTGCTAATTGGTAGCTAGCTATTCCCTAGCTACCAATTAGAAGGAGAATACGATGGTGGAACGGGTATGGCTAGCAAGGCACAATGGCGGTCCCCTCAGAGAAGTCGGATCATCGAACAGGCCAGGTCGCGGCGCCCAATCCGCTCGAATCACCATTCCCTTGGTCAAATCGCTCGCACCCGGGGAGACGTTCTGGGATAGCGATGTGCGGGGTTTCGGCGTCCGCCGGCAACGACGTGAGGCGGTCTACGTGCTTAAGACGAGGATCGATGGCCGGCAACGTTTCCTGACGATCGGCACGCATGGGAAGGGCTGGACGGTCGACTCGGCGCGCCGAGAGGCTGCGCGTCTGCTTGGCCTCATCGCGGCGGGCACGGACCCGGCGCGCGCCCGCGACGAAGCGAAGCTCGACCCGACGATGAACGCGTTGTTCGATGAGTACCTAACCGAGGGGTGCGCGCGCAAGAAGCCGTCGACGTTGCTTCGTGACCGGAGCCGGCTTGACCGGCACCTGCGGCCGCTCGTCGGCCATCTTAGGCTGCGGCACGTGACGCGGGCGACTATCGAGCGCCTGATGCTCGATGTGGCCAATGGACGGACGAAGCGTGACGAGCGCACCGGCCCGCGGGGCCGTTCGATTGTCACTGGTGGGGCCGGAGCGGCGATCGAATGCGTGGCGTTGCTGTCCAGCATCCTGACTTTCGCTGTCCGACGCGGGCTTCGCGTTGACAACCCAGCGCTCGGGATCGAGCTGCGGCGGACGAAGCGGCGCCGCTATCCCACAGTGGACGAATTCGCTCAACTCGGCGACACGCTCGCTGAAATGGAGGCGAACGGCGCCGACCCCTTCGGGCTTGCTGCCATCCGATTTCTCTGCCTGTCGGGTTGCCGCAAGGGCGAAGCGCTTGGTTTGAAATGGGAGCATGTCGATTTCGTCCGTGGCGTCCTTTGCCTGCCCGACAGCAAGGTCGGCGCTCGGGACATCCCGATCGGATTGGCCGCGCTCGATCTGGTGCGCACACTGCCGCGGATGGCGGGAAACCCCTTTGTGTTTCCCGGCCGGGTCGCCGGGCAACCGCTCGTTGGCTTGCAAAAGGTCTGGGAGCGGGTTCGCACGGCGGCTCACCTCGATGCTCTTCGCCTGCACGATCTTCGGCACGGCTTCGCGAGTGTCGGGGTAAACCGAGGCGTGAGCTTGGCTCTGTTGCAAGGGCTTCTTGGACATTCGAGCCCCCTCACCACCAGCCGTTACGCTCACCTGCAAACCGATCCGCTGCGGGCGGAGGCGGACGGCATCGCCGCGAGCATCGCGGCGGCACTCAAGCAGGCCCCGGCAGCTCAGCTCAGAAGCCAAGAAAGGAAATAAGTCGCGTTTGGCGGCGCGACCGACGCTCAAAATGCATGGTCGCGCTGTTAAATAGGATTGCTATTAAACATTTATGGGATGTAGTATGGCCGCCAACGACCGCCCGCTCCGCGCGGGCGCGCGATGGTGGCGCCGGTGGCAGATACAATTTTCGACGAAAAAGGGGCCGGTAGGTACCTAGGTGGGGAAGCTAAGCCGATATCGCCCAGAACGTTCCAGCGGTGGCGCCAGCAAGGTCTCGGGCCGAAGTTCTGTCGAGTAGGCAATCAAATCCGATATCGGCAACGTGACCTTGACGAGTGGCTCGTGGGCCGCATCGCTCAATCGACCGCTGACCCGATTGGAGCCATGATCGCGGCGGGAGAATTCAGAGGTCCCAAGGCTCACGTCAGCCAACGTCAAATGCCGGAAAGCGAGGCCGGTATGAGACCGCGGCCTATGCGAACCCGATCGGGCCGCCGAAACCCCGTCAGTTTCGAGTATGTCAACGCCGCTGCGCTGTGCGCGTTACCGTCGCTGCTCCAACGCTGGCTGCCCGGTGGTCGCACCGAGGGCGCGGAGTACGTCGTCCTCAATCCAAGGCGTTCCGACCAACACTTAGGGTCATTCCGCGTCAACCTGCGCACCGACCGATGGGCCGATTTCGCGATTGCCGGTGCGCGCGGCGGCGACGTGGTGAGCCTTGCCGCGTATTTGAGCAACATCGGGCAGTTGGAGGCGGCCGAGCGGTTGGCGGAGATGCTCGGCATCGAGGCCCGCCATGGCCGATGACGCGATGTTCGCCCCGCTTACGCCCGACGACCGGCCGGCGCAGGCCCGGATCTCGACTTCGGACAAGATCGCTAAGGCGTGGCTCGCCTGCCGACGCGCGTCGATCTCTGATGTCGGCAACTCTGATTGCCGGCTCACGCGTCGCAGCACGAGCGAGGCGTCGGAGAAGCGCTCGTGACCACCGGCATTGGCGATCGATACGTCATGACCGCGGCCATCAACCTTGAGCGCTTCAGGACCGCCGGGGTCGGCCCGCGTTTTTTGGGGCTCGGCAGTTCGATCCGGTACAAAGGCCGAGACCTGCGGGATTACCTAGAGCGCTGTGCGCGGCGGTCTACCAGCGAGCTAGGACCGCGGTGGTGACCGCCACCACTCGCGCACTCAGCGCCGCACTAGCGCTCGGCCTGCCTGCCTTCCCATGCCGACCCGACAAGGCGCCCGCGTGCCCGCATGGCTTCCGCGATGCGGTCGCCGAGCCCGCAGCGCTCCGAGAACTGTGGCGCCTCTACCCCGGTCCGCTCGTTGGCGTACCTACCGGCGAATCTTCCGGGCGCGACGCGCTCGATATCGATGCGCCGCGGCATCCCGAGGCCGCGGAGTGGTGGCGGCGTCAGCATCGCGCGCCCGCGACCCGCATCCACCAGCCCCGCTCCGGCGGCCTGTGCGTGCTGTTTCGGCACGCCGACGGTCTACGCTGTCGGGCTGGTCGGCCGGTCCCCGGTGTCGACGGGCGCGCGGATGGCGGCTATGTCGTGTGGTGGCCGGGTGACGGCCTGCCGATACGCTCGCCGGGGCCGCCAGCGCCGTTTCCGCGCTGGCTGATCCAGGCGCTTGCCCGCGCCATCAAGAAGCGCCACACGAGATCCGCCGCACAGTACCAACGCTCAGCAGAGACGGGCGATATCAGCGTGCTCGAGCGCTTCATGACCCGTCTCACGCCAGGCACACGAAACCATGCCACGTTCTGGGCCGCTTGCAGGGCGGGCGAGGCTGGCATTCCGAATGCCGAAGGCGCACTTGTGCAGGCCGCAATGGCCGCTGGCCTCGATGCCATAGAAGCAACGCGCACCATGCGCTCGGGCACTGCCCGCGGGGCGCGCGATGGGCGGAGAGGCGCCTGACGTATGCCGGGCCGCCGCGGCGATCCGCTCGCAGAATGGAAAAAAGCTCTCCTGAAGAATGAGGAGGGGAATTGCCGCGCCAACTTGGCGAACGCAATGATGGCGTTGCGGTTAGCGCCTGGGTTTGCGGGGGCCATCGGCTACGATAAATTGCGTTCACAAGCAATGGCAGTTAAACCGTTGCCGTGGGACCCGTCGATTACCGAAGCTCGTGAATGGCGGGATAATGATGATTCGTTTCTAACCGAGTGGTTGCAGGTCGAGGGGATCAACATCACCTCGGGCGTCGCCGCCGAGGCCGCGCAGGCCATCGCCTACGAGAACAGCTTCCATCCGGTGTTGATCTACCTCGAGAGCCTCTCGTGGGATGGCGAGCCGCGCCTAGACAGATGGGCGATCGATTATCTCGGGGTGGTGGACTCAGAATACGTGCGCGCGGTCAGTGCCAAGTGGATGATCAGCGCCGTGGCCAGGATCTATACCCCGGGCTGCAAGGCCGACTGCGCGCTTGTCCTCGAGGGGCCGCAGGGCATCGGCAAGTCCACGGTCCTGCGCAACCTGTCGTTCCCATGGTTCACCGACGAGATCGCCGCTTTCGGCACCAAGGACGCCAGCGAGCAGACCATCGGCGTGTGGATAGTGGAATTATCCGAGCTCGATGCGGTGACACGCGCTGCGGACGTGGCGCACGTCAAAGCGTTCATGTCCCGTCAGCGCGATCGGTTTAGGGTGTCCTATGGGCGGCGGGTGCAGGAATACCCGCGGCAGTGCGTGTTCGCGGCAACCTCGAATTCCGCCACGTGGAACCGTGACGACACGGGTGGGAGGCGCTGGTGGCCCCTCACGTGCGGCACGAGGATCTGGGCTGAGGAGATCAAGGCGGCCCGTGACCAGCTTTGGGCCGAGGCTCGCGATCGGTTCTTCGCCGGCGAGGCTTGGTACATCGACGATCCTGATGTTGCCAAGGTCGCGGAGCGGGAGCAAGAGGCTCGTGAGCCTGAATACGTCTGGCAGCAAGAGGTCAACGTCTATCTGAAAAGCATCAGGGAGCGCCTGGATGACCCAGAGGCCAAGGCGGGGGCGTGGTCGCGCTGGGTGACACTCCAAGAGGTCATGCGCGAGGTTGGCATCGAAACCGCCAAAATGATTGACCGCAAGGCCCAGATGGACGCCGTCGGCTGCATTAAACGCGCGGGATGGGAGCGCTATCGGACCCGGCGCCTTAAGGACGGATCACAGCCTTGGCGCTATAGGCCGCTTGACAAACCCCCTGATGCTTGAATAGCTTAGCAGACAGCGGCGGTCGCGCTCGGGCCTGAAAATTCCCAACCTCCTGGGCAAATTCCCAACGGGGTTGGGAACTATTCCCATCCTAAGCCATTGAAGTTCTTGAAATTAGGTCGGTTCCCGACCTTTCGCGCACATGTATAGAAAGCGCCGTTAATAATGTGTTCCTGGTACGTTCCTCCTCTCCTTATATGCGCGGAATAGGTTAGGAATAGGTAATATATAGAGAACATCAATAGGTTAGGATGGGAATAAGGTTGGGCATAGGGTTGGGAATAGGTTGGGAACGGCACATCGCCGAAGCGCCCTCAAATGCCGGGAAATGTGGGACAGCTACGGCTGAACGGTCAGCTTCTCGATCGAATGGCACTCGTCATCGGCCGCTTTAAAGTAGTCGGCAACCAGCGCATCAGGACCTTCGGGCATTGGTCCCACTTCCAGGTGCATGAATTCCTTTTCCCACCATTCGGGCAATACGCCTCGATCGCCGCGGCGAGCGCCGTCGAGAACACGGCGACGATCGAGTCCCACGCCGGTACACGGCAGACCTCTGGCGCAGGCCGAGGGAGCTCGGCCGCGTGCTGGCGTGGGAGTTGGCACGATGAGCGACCCTGTAAGCAGTCGCTCGACCGATGGTACCGCCCCCTCGCCTGGCGCACTGCGCATGGCCCGGCACCGGAACCGCCGAAGAACGGGGCTGAGATGCGTCACGATTGAGTTGCGCGAGACCGAAATCGACGTGCTGATCCGGCGTGGGAGGCTCGCTGGTGATAGCCGCGGTGATCTCGCCGCTGTTCGGAAGGCGCTGCACGGGTTCTTTGATGATCATCTGCGGTGACGCGCAACCGTGCCCGAGTGACGCGTCACAAATTCCTCTATCGTCGCCTTGTTTCGGTCGCTGCCCGTCTGCGCCCTTCCCGACCATCGGGATATTAGTGAGGCTTACCCCGCGCCGTCGTCGTCGGTCGCAGCGTCCCGATGCCGCCGGGAGCCCGATCGCGACCAGTGCGCGGCCGGCGCAATGTATGTGTGCGTTGCCGCCTCTCAACCCGGGCCTCCGCCCGCTCGTCGAGCCACGCCTCGACCTGCTCGTCGGTCATGTTGTCGAACTCGTCAACGACCTTCGTTTCGCGCTTCTCGATGAACATCCCCAACTCTTTGCCGAGCAGCTCCAGGGCGCGGTTCGCGGCGGCGCCGTTATAGACGTAGGAGCCGGTCGGGTTTCCGGCTCGGTCGAGGACAGGCTGCGCCTGCATGGCACGTTCAACGTTCTCGCGCAGCCGTTCGATCACCCATTCTTTGTCGATGGCGGTGCGCTCAATGGCGAGCTTGGTCCCCGCGGCATCGATCTGCTTGCGTTCCTGTAAGATTTCGGCGACGCGCTCACGGATACCGGCACGCTGATTTTTGAGCAGTCGGGACGCGCTCTGAGCAGCGCCCGCCTCAGCAAATCCCGCGTCAATGTAAGCCTGATAAGCCGGCTTGCCTTCAGCTAGACCCTGGGCAAACCGTTCATATCTCGGGTTTCGCAGCGACATGGTTCGCAAATATTAGCACAAAATGAGCGGTTCGGGCGCGAGGATCTGTGCGCGAGGATCAGGAACGCCCATCGCATCGACCTCGCCGGCGACAGCCTGCGCCGCACCCGACCAAGATCAATCGCAAAGGATTGACCAGCAGCTCGCTTCCAGCCAAAAAGAGCCCGCCAGCAGGACGCCTCAAGCGGGCGACATCATCTCGGAACACCGGGCGACATGATCTCGGAATGACCGAGCGACATGATCTCGGAATGACCGAGCGACATCGCTGGAATCCGCACGCTTCGTGCACGAGAGCGTGCCGGTGGTGATGCCGAGGCGTTTGGCTTCGTAGCCGGCGGCGATCGTGCAGGCCGAGCCCGTCAGCGTCTGCACGACGATGATGGGCTGGCCGCGCAGGGCCGGATTGCCCTGCTGCTCGCACGACGCAAAGAAGGCATTGAGCCAGCATCCAGCATCCGGCGCTGCCAACTGATTAACCTTCAGGTTCAATCCGAGGGCACCGCTCGGGTAAATTCAAGTCGGCAGGCCCGTTAGCTTGATCTGCTCGGGGACGTATTCGCTAGGTACCTCCCGCCGCCGCCCGTCACAGCGTCACAATCGAGCGTTTCTGCGGGGTTTGAGCCCATGCAATCCGTCACATCCCTTCTGCTTCGGCGCCCCGATGTGACAGATCACGCTCGAGATAACCTGAGCATTTCTGCGGGTTGTGACGCTGTGACGGATGAAAGCCCCTCATCTGGCGCGACGAGGATCGGGAGCTGTCAGACTACAGTATCGGCTAATCATCAGGGGTGCCACCGCGAGGGACCACGTCGGCCGACGTCGAGATGAACTTGGCCGAGGCAGAGGCAAGAAGTTGACCGCTTCGAACCTCAATGGGGACGGCGACGCTTCCGTCGTCGAGAATGCTAGTCGACTGCCCTAGTCGCCTTCACCGGAAACTGGACGCCTTCGGTCAGTGCGGTGAAGCTCTCCCCGCCGCAGATCGCCTTGACGTACTGCCAAAACCGGCCGTCCATGTGACATGGGTCGTTAGCATGGGGATCGCCAGCGCGACGATCGTCGATGTCATCGTGGAGAGCCTGAGCATTCGCGTGACCCGGCGGAGTGACTGCACTTCCTTCCTGCTGCGCAACGATAGCGACCCGAACATCCTGATCCGCGCGCTGCAGAGCCAAAATGCGGCAAGCGAGACCGGCGTTCATACTCAAATTCAGCGAGTACATTGACCGGCAAATTCGGGAAGCAGCTTCTTAGTGCACCCGCTACACCGTGGGCAACGACCGCTACATCTGCCTCGCGCTAGAGCGGTAGACGCCAAGTGTCGTCGCGCCGGGCGATCAATAGGATATTCGCGAACGGCGTGCCGCGCCAGCACGGAGCTTCAGCAATCGAAAAACCGGCAGTAGCTAGGGTTTCGTCAATCACCGCGACCTCTGGCGGGTTGACGTGCGCGCCGGAATGCGGCCAAACCCTGCGTCCGAGCAGCTCTAGCATGCGCGTGATGACACTCCGTAGGCCGCGGTCGGGATCGGCAGTCCGGATTAGGATCCGCTGTCGAGCTGCCGTTGCTGCCGCGCACAGCAGCGCCCGCTGCGACGCCGGCTCGAGCTGGTAGAGGACATCGACCATCAGGATTGTGTCGGCTACTGTCAGTGCTTGGTCGCGCGACAGATCCTGTTGCTCAGCCTGAAATGCGAGCCCCCGCGCCGCTTGGAGCGCGTGCTGCAGGTGACGTGGGTTCAGGTCCAGACCAAGAACGGACGAGGCAAGCCCGGACTCAAGCAGCACAATTCCAAGTTGGCCGCGGCCGCACCCGACGTCCAGCACCGTCCCGAACCGTTCGCCGGATCCAAGTGAAAGCAGATCCTCATTTATCGGATCGTGGCGCAGCTTCGCGCGGACGTAAGCGTGGACGAAGCGGCCGCAGTCGCGATAGCGCTCACCGGTCCGCCAAAGCGCTGGCCCCATCTCTGGCGCAGCATTTGTCATGGCAGCCTGTCGGACTGGCAACGTTCGATCGAAGGCCGCTTCAGTGCTTCACCTCGACTGTGTTATCCTGAGAAGTGAGTGGCGCTACCCGTTGCGCGGTCGTCCAACCAA
This sequence comes from uncultured Alphaproteobacteria bacterium, assembly GCA_963774345.1. GTDB lineage: Bacteria > Pseudomonadota > Alphaproteobacteria > ATCC43930 > CGMCC-115725 > AP-15. The sequence continues at coordinate 55,108 of CAVZFB010000026.1, read as the reverse complement.
GGCGCATTGCCAGACATGCCGCGTAGAAGACGCTCTTGAATACCAGCACCGGCAGCCTGGAACGCCAATCGAGCTTAAAATTTCCGGCTAGCACGGTGATCAGCCCGTCGCGCAGGTACAGGGTGTTGCGCGGCGACATCAACATCGCCCGCAGTATTGGTGTGTTGATGCGATAGATCAGCCAGGAGAGGCTGTCCATGCTGGCGCGAATCTTTGCCTCGGCCCGTCGCGCAGCGGCGCGGCCGGCGCGTCGATTGTCGAGCCATGCGCATGCGACGTCCGCTCCCAGCTCCCCCGCGGTCATCGCCAATAGCACCCCGCTCGAGAACACCGGATCGATGAAAGCGAAGGCATCGCCGATCATGAACCAGCCCTCGCCCCAGGCGGCGCGGGCGCAGTACGAGTAATTGCCGGTGCCGTAGACCGGAGAGATGCGTTCGGCGCACAGCATCCGTGTCCGCACAGTTGGGCTCGACTCAATTCGTTGCAGAAAGAACTCCTGCATGCTTCCAAGCCGCTTCTTGAATGCTGTCTGGTTGCCGACAAACCCCACGCTGATGACATCACCGGGCAAGGGGATCATCCAGAACCAACCGTCCTCACCAAGATGCACGCTGATATAGCCTTCGGTCGCTCCTGTGCGCGCTTGGACGTTGCGAAAATGCGCGAAGACTGCCGCGGTCGAGTTGTACTTGTTGGCCTGTTTGATGCGCTGATGGCTGGCGATGAACGTGTCGCGGCCCGACGCGTCGAGCAGAAAGCGCGGCGCGAAGATGCGGGTACGACCCTCCGCCCCTTGGGCGATCACCCGGGCGCAAGACCTTGATTCTGGGAAGACGAGGTCGGTCACCCGTGTACGCTCAAAAACACGTGCGCCCTTGCGCCGCGCATTGGCTAACAGTGCTGCGTCGAACTCGGAGCGGAGGACCTGATAGGCATACGTATAGGATTTGTCGAGCGATAGCGCGAAGGGAAACGCGACCACCTCGCTGGTGTCATCGGAGACGATCTCCGCGCCGGGCTTAACCACGCCCATTGCCGCTACCTCTTCGCGCATCCCCAGGCGCTCCAAGATGGCAAGATTGCGTGGCAGTAGCAATTCACCGATATGGAAGCGCGGATGGACATCCTTCTCCAGCAGAGTGACGTGCCACCCGCGCTTGGCTAGCAACGCGGCCGCGGTCGAACCAGCGGGGCCGCCGCCAATGATGAGCACGTCGCATGTCTCGACCGCAGCTTGGGCATGTGAAACTTGGCTGCTCATGCTCATGCTCATGCTGTCCTCTAAACTTTCAAGTCGTCCACAGGCTCGTCTGTATTATATACGAGCGGGACGAAAGGGCCCTGCGTCCGCGACCGGGTCCGCACTCGCTTTGTAAAGGGCTGTTGGACTATTTGAAAGTACATGGGTTTGTGCGAGACCTGCGCGACCGCCACGGACAGAGAAGCTTGGGCGCGAGCCGAGCCGACGGCCGACGGCCTTTTTCGGGCTCCCGGGGGTCGACTCAACTCGTCCTAATCCCGAGCTACAATACCGGGCCAAGACTTCAGCAGACGGTCCGCGAAGCCCGACAATTCTGGACGCCAGTTTGGTTGATCATCGACGGTAGCACCGACGGAACCGGCGAAGGGTTAGCGCGGCTCGCAGCGGACGACCCTGGGCTGCACCTCCTAATAAGGCCCGACAATGCCGGCAAGGGGGCGGCTTTGTTAGATGGGTTCCGCCATGCCGCGGCGGCAGGGTTCACACACGCACTTACCATGGATGCGGATGGCCAGCACCCGGCGGCCGTCATTCCAGAATTCATGTCACTTTCGGCGGCAAACCCGCAGGCTCTAATCCTAGGCTTGCCAATCTTCGATGGGACCGCCCCTAGCGTGCGGGTGAAGGGACGAAAAGTCTCCAATTGGCTTGCTCGTGCCGAGACCCTGGGGGCGGACATCGGTGATGCGCTATGCGGGTTCCGCGTTTACCCAATCGGGGATCTCCTCGCGGTTATGTCAAGCTCGCGTTGGATGCGAGGCTTCGACTTTGATCCGGAAGCTGCCGTCCGCCTGGTCTGGCGCGGGTTGCCACTGGTCAACCGATCGGTCCCCGTGCGCTACTTGCGACCTGAGGAAGGTGGCGTCTCACACTTCAACTACCTGCGCGACAACCTATTGCTTGCCTGGATGCACTTCCGCCTCCTTGGAGGCCTCGTGCGACGCTTGCCGCGACTGATGGGCGGCCGCGTCAGATCATTCCTCCACTCACTGAGATGATCTGGCCGGAAATGTAGGACGCCTTTTCGGAGGCGAGGAAGCCAACCAGGTCTGCGACCTCATCGGGCCGTCCGGCGCGCTTCATAGGAACGAGCTGGTCAATTCGTTCCTTCGTAAACACGTTCTCCGTCATCGGCGAGGCGATAATGCCGGGCGCCACGGTATTGGCGGTGATCCCCCGGCTCGCAAGTTCGAGGGAGAGCGAGAGTGTCGCGCCGTGGAGCCCCGCCTTGGCAGCTGCGTAGTTCGTTTGTCCGGGGTTGCCGAGGCGACCGGCGACGGAAGAGATGTTGATGATCCGGCCCCAGCGCGTGCGGACCATGGGCAGCAGCAAGGGTTGGGTGACGTTGAAGAAACCATTAAGAGAGACATCGATTACCCGCATCCACTGTTCCGCGCGCATTCCCGGCATCACCGCATCATCGTGGATGCCGGCGTTGTTGACCAGGATCTGGATCGGTCCGGCGGCAAGGATGCCTTCGAGCACGGCGGCGGTTGCAGCTACATCCGTGACATCGAAACTGACCGCAGCCGCCGAACCCCCGCTTTCGGTGATCGCGGCTACGACTTGGTCGGCGCGCGCCATCCCGATGTGCCCATGCACGTAGACATAATGTCCGTCGGCTGCCAGGGCTCGGCAGATCGCGGCGCCTAGCGTGCCGCTTGCGCCGGTTACCAAGGCACGTTTCATCGCATGGTTTCCTAAAGGAGTACGAACGCGCGGCCGGTGACCAGTACGGAGTCGGCGTCGCGGATAGTGAAGCAGTAAAGAGACTGACGTTCGTCACCAATCAAGCGCTCGGCTTCGATGAACAGGTCGCCCGCGATAAAATCGAGCCTCTCTACCCGGCATTCCACGTCACGGAGGCTGGCGAGAACACCAACTCGGGGCGGCTTGTCGCCGCCTGCCGCGAGCCGGCCATGCAGTGCCATTGCCTGGGCCGCGAATTCTACGCCGCATACCGCCCCGAGGCGCTCTTCACTTCGCAACGGATTGTCAAGCGCCCGGTGGCGTGTCGTACGGCAGCGGATCATGTCGTTATCCCAGGAATCCACCCGATCTATCAGGCACATCGAACCTGCGTGGGGGATGAGACGGGCGATCTCTTCCCGCCCAAATTCCATCCGCATCAAGCCCTCTATCGTCGCGCGTCAGGACGCGGCGTTATCGCGACCAAAAGCGGGGACCTGGGAACGTACTCGAGAATGGTTTCGCTCCTCGTACTCCCGGCAATCGAGGCTAATACCGGCAAGCTTCGCGCCGCTGGAACGCCGAGGCGCAACTGCTCGAGCGCGGCATCCGGCATCCGGCTGGCTTCCGGTGCACCCTGAGCTATCGCGATGTCGAGCACCGCGCGCGTCCGCTCATTGGGTTCGGGCGTGAGCACGAGCGCCACGCCGAAAATGGCACCGATCGAGCGGGCCGCGTTGAGCGGCTCGGGATACGGTAGGTCGTAAGCGATGAGGGCTACCGCTCGTCGATCGACTGTCGCTTGCACCGCGGCCTCTAGTAGCCCTGACGTGAAGCTTGCGTCATAGCCGGACAGGCTGCCGGCCGGTTCCCGCGATCCGGTAGCGATGCCCCAATAGCCAGCCGGTGCGTTGTGGACCGAATTATGGAACTGGGTTGGTGACAACTCCCACTCTCCCGAAGCGAGCGCGCTTAAGATTCTGTGCATGGTTGTGCCGTCGCCGCCGGATGAAGCAAAAACCGCCGCCGTCGCCGCCGCATCTCGCCCCGCATCTGTAAAAGCCTCGCTGCCTACCGCTAAGGCAAGCTTCACGGCCGGAACGGTCCGCCGGCGTTCGTTGGGCGGTAGCAGCGGGCTCGGGGGCACTACCACGGGCGCCGGCCGGTAGGGGGCTTTCCCTGTGAGAACCGCGCTTGCGTCGAGCCAGTTGGCGATTCCTGGGCCGCGCACCGCAATGCCTTCGACGTGCACTCTCACGGCCGCGTGCGCCCAAGAATGATGCTGCAATTGGCTCCCCCAAAACCGAATGAGTTACTCATCACGCGAGCGATCGGGCCCCACCTGTTCTCTCGCACGTAATTGCAACCGAAAGCCGGATCCACGGTTTTCGTATGGGGGCTGCCTGGAATAACTCCGTGGCGCAGAGCCAAAAAGCAGATGATGGCTTCCACAATGCCGGCAGCCCCAAGGGTGTGACCGGTGAACCCTTTGGTCGAGCTGCACGGCGTTCGCCGACCGAACAGACTGGCGATGGCTTGGTCCTCGGCGGCGTCGCCAACGGAGGTCGCCGTGCCATGCAGGTTGATGTAGTCGATGTCTTCCGGGCGTAGTCGCGCCGCGCGCAGCGCGCGACTTATGGAGAGCTGCGCTCCAAGCCCTTCCGGATGCGGTGTTGACATGTGATAGGCGTCGCTGCTCTCGCCGACACCTAGCAGCACGACCTCCTCGTCCGAGGCCACGCGGTCCTGCCTTTCGAGGAGCGCGAAACCGGCACCCTCGCCGATGGAGATGCCGCTGCGGGCGGCGTCAAACGGCCGACACGGCTCTTCTGCAACGAGGCCTAGGGCGTGAAAGCCGCACAGCGTCGTCGCGCATAGCGTATCCGCACCGCCGACGATCGCCGCGTCGCAAAATCCCGCTGCAATCATTCGGGCTGCCGAGGAGAAGACTTTCCCGGTCGTCGCGCAAGCCGACGAAAGAACTACGGCAGGCCCACGCAGCCCGAGCTCGCGACGGGCGAATTCGGCAAGTGAGAAGGTGTTTTGAGTTCTTCGAATAATCAAATTCCGGCGGCAGAGTTCCGGTCACAAGGTTGCGCTGTCGGTAAGCAATTTCGGTCGCTAAAATCCCTGAAGTGGTCGTGCCGAGAAAGAGACCGATCCGCTCGCTGCGATACTTTGTAAGGGCGGCCGCGATCCCGTCGCGGAAATCATCCTGCGCGAAAGCGAGGGCTGCCAGCCGGTTGCTCCGGCAATCGAAGCCTTCATCGAGCGCGATTGCGATGTCGTCGAGACCGGTAACCTCGCCAACAAAGGTAGAGAATGGCACCTCGGGGAATTCGGCAACGCCGCAATCCACTGACGCCGTTGCGCAGACCCGCCATGGTCGCGTCCAGACCCGCTCCAAGGCAGGTGGCAATTGCCGGACATCGGAGGACGAGTGGTTGCACGGCTTGATAAGATCACGCAGAGGGCCGACCGTCCAAAATTTTGGGGCATTTTACAACAATGCCGCAAGAGGGTCCGGTTTGTGTTGGTGGCGGCGGACCGGAGAGGCTTGGGATGTTGATGCTAAAGCGCCGTCTGCCCGTCCAGGTTTCTCATCGATGGAAGCGTTTTTCATCGTCCGAGTTTGCGATGGCGCCGGTGAGGCTGAAGACCAGACTGCGGTCGCCATCGCGTTACGCCGCCAAGCGGGAAGCGGGATCGTCGGTTCGGCCGCGTCTTGCCTACCGTCGGGCGGTGAACACAATAGAAAAGCAAAGGGCAAGAGCAGCGCCAATAGCAACCGTCGAGCCAATGCCACGGAGAACCGGAATGTCGGAGAGGGCAAGGACCCCGAAGCCGATAACGGTGCAGAGATTGGCGAGGGCTACCGAGGCAAGGGTTCGCTTGTAATCATTTGCGCCCGACTGATGACGTTCAAAGAAGAGAGCGTAATTCGAGCCGACGGCGACGGTCAATAGAAGGCCGACGAGGTTGAAGATCGACAGCTGCCGGTCGCCGATCGTCAGAATGGTGACAGTAAGAATCACGGAAGCGGCTAGCGGTATAAGCACCGTGGCGACGCGCGCCGGCGAGCGGAGTGAGGCGGCTAGCAGTATGACAATCGCTATGCCGCCGATAAGGCTGAGAAGGAGCGCCTCACGCAGATAGATTGCGAGCACCCGATCCGCTTCGACTTTGAGGTCGACGATGGCAACGCTATGCTCGCCAAGCCCCGCGATCGCCACTGCAAGCCGATCGGGCGCCACGACGCCGCGCAGAGGAAGCATAGCAACCCACGCACCATTCTGCCGGGAAAGCAAGGAGTTCGAGCCTGAGGGTAAAGCTGGTGCCCTCAAGGCTGGCCCTGCGGACGAGAGGCGCGGTCCTGGCCGCAGCGGCTTCGGCGAGAAACGGGTCGAAGAATTGTGCCCGGAAGGGGAGTTCGCGGAGCACCTCTTGCAGCCTGACGCGGAGTTCGGCCTCGTTCGGGATCGCCTCTTTGCGTGACTGCTGGGTTGCCGCGCTCGGCAAGTAGCGGTCAGGTGCGTCGAAGCCGGCGAGGACGCCCTCCCTGACGAGTGAGGAGAGGACTGCGCCCAACCGCTCGCTTGTGGCGAGCGCTTCCTCGAGATCCCGCGCCGTGACGAGGATGAGCTCTCGCATGTCGGGCGCGTTGAGATCGGCGCGCAACCGTTGGTCAAGCCTTTGCTGTTCGGGCGGGATCGGACTGAGGCTGGCGAGGCTCTCCTGCCAGAAGGCGCCGGCATGAAGGAGGAGGCTGGCAAATGCAAGAGCAACGAAGAGCAGGATTGGCACGCGCAACTGTCGCGCGTATCGTCCGATCGCAACGAGTGGTGCTGCAAAATCAGCCGAGGCTTCAATCGTAAAGCCCGCAGGAAGCAAGCCAGGGAGGACCCACCGTGTCACGCCAAGGGCGGCCACGAGTCCGGCGATCGAGAAGAGCCCGAGTTGGGCGAAGCCAGTGAAACTCGAGAACAGCATTGCGCTGAAGCCGAAGGTCGAGGTCGTCATGCCAAGGAGGAAGAGTCGACCAGATGCGCCGAAGCGTTGCTTCTGCCGAGCAGCCGGGGATGGTCTGGGTGAACAAGTAGATGGGATAGTCTACCGCCTCGCCGATAAGGGTGACCCCAAAACCGATAGTGATGCCATGCACCGAGCCAAAATGAAGGCTAACGGCTGCAAGTCCGGCAAGCGCGCCACTCGCGACCGGCAGGAAGCCGAGAACTAGCATGCGCGGGGACCGATAGGCAAAGAGCAGAAGGCCGGCCACTAGCACCGAGGCCAAGATGGAGAAGCGAGTAGCGTCCCGCTTTATCTCAGCGCGCGAACGCACCGCGAACACGCTCTGCCCCGTTTCGAGGAGGCGAGTGCGCTCCGAGTTGGCGACACCGGCCCGTGCCGCGGCAAAAGTGTCATCGATTAGCTGAAGGTTCCATCGCTGAGCGTCGATGTCGAATCCCGCCGCCGCCGTCTGCACCAACAATAAGGCGTGGCTGCCATCGGGCGAAAACCACACGCTATCGAGTGTCGCCGGCCGTGTGTCGCCAGCCATAGTCTCGATGAGGGTGAGGAACTCCGCAGTCGGATCTCTCGCGAGGCTCCATTTGACCAGGGGGGCGAGGTCCGAACCGAGCAGCCGGAGATCGTTCTCGAGCGCCCGGCGCAACCCAACCGGGGTGAAACGTTCCTGGGTGACGCCTGGACTAAGGAGATAGCGGTTGCGCCACAGGAATTCTCGGTCCCTATCGGGCCCCGCAACCGCACCGTTATTGACGAGGACGAACCGAGGGTTGCCGCGCAAACGCGCGGCGAAATCGCGGCTGAGCTCGGCGAGGGTGCTGGTCGGCGCGCCCTCGATGGCAAGAAGCACCAGGCGCGAGGCGACGCCCTCGCGGACCTGATCGACGAGCGCCTGCTGCACCGACCCCGGAGAGCGGGGAAGAAAGGCGGACATGTCGGTAGTGAGCTCGGTGCGGGCAATGAGAATGATCGCGGCGAGGACGGCGAGGATCCAGATCGCGATCGCACCGTATGGTCCGATCCTCACCGGTGGTCTGCGACGACGCTCATCTCCGAGTGATCGCCATCGCCTTCCGTGGTCTCGACGCTGCGGATTTCGTGCTCGCTTCCGCCTATGAAAATCGACGTAATGAAATCGCGAAGACGGCTACTCTGAGGCTCAAGTCGCAGCTGCCAATCCGCCGGAACGCCGGTGAGAACTCACATCGAAATAGCGCCTGAGGGACGGGAGGTCGCCGGCGAGAGTAGCACGGATAGCTTCCACCAGGGCGCCCAACTGCGGATACTCCTCTAAGGAGAGCGTGCGGCTGTTACCCCCAGGTCCCTCCTCGATCGTAAGCTTGCCGCCATCGACGATAAGAAGCCCAGCTGTCGGCGACAGCGTCTGCTTGCGCAACTTGTCGGGAGCAAAATAGGAGAGTCTGCCCGAGGTTTCGATCGGCCGGCTAAGCATGCTCAGGTAGCGGCGCTCGACGAACAACGCGTTTGCGGCTTTCACCTGCTGCATCGCCGTCATGAGTTGGGAGAGACCCGAGCCGGCGGATGCTGGGGACAGGTTCCTGCCCTGCCCTGACACTACGATGGCGAATGCTGCCAGGACCGTCAGGATGATTAGTGGCAAACGCATCTCAATTCCAGAAGCGATAGAAATTGAACCAATTGTACGGTGCCAAGCGGCAATAGTGCTCAAGGCGCTCTACATAGCGTCGCATAGCGGCCTCGACCATCTTGGCGCGCGGTCGCACTGCGGGCGTGCCAAGGTCGATCAGGCGCTCGAAATAGATGTCATAGCGGCGGCCGCCGCGATATAGACCAAACATCAAGACCACCGGCCGATCGAGCACAGCCATCATCCGGAACGGCCCGACCGGGAAAGCGGCCGGCGTGCCGAGGAATGGAAGACGGACTTCGGCCTCGCTGCCTGACCCGCGATCGGCGAGGACCCCGACGAAATGCCCATCGCACAGCCTCTCTTCCACCTCCAATAACGAGTTGGACCGGCCAAGACTAATCACATCTATCGCGAGGTCGGGGCTGATTGCGTTCAGCACAGAATTAATTTTGCGGGCATTCTCCTCGCGCATCACCATGCTGATGCCGACACTTCGGCTGGCGCCGCCCTACCGCACGCAAAACTTCGAAACTGCCAATATGTGCGCCTAGGAGAAAGCAGCCCGAACCGCTGCGGGCCACGTCGAGGACGACGTTCTCACCGTGAATGGCGAGATCGAGGAGATCGAGACGGTTGTTAAGGAGATACACACGGTCGAGAACACAGGCGGCAAAACAATAATAGTGCCGAAAAAGATCGACGATGCCCGGGGTACGGCCGAACACGCGAGCAAGGTAGTCCCGCGAGGCGTCGCGCGAGCGGCCGGAGAAGATCAAGAAATAAAGGCAGATCGGGTATAGCAGCCATCGCGCAGCGGGCCTGCCGAGCATGAGCGCGATCGAGGCGAATAGGCTGATGACCGGAATGGCACCGCGCTCGTGGCGCCCCTCCTGGTCGGGCCATTCGATCGCGGCGCTCGGCTCCGTCACTGCCTCGGCCGACCGATCTCCAGAGTACCGGTGAGTGCGGGTTGCTCTGTGCCGTACAGCAAACATTCGAACTGAATCTTCTCCTCCCTCACCGCGGTCCAGCGGATGAGAAGCCGGTCTCCAGGGCGCACCGGCCGCAAGAATTTTACTTGCCTTATTGCGCAGGGGCCGGCTGCATGCTTGCATCGCTTTGCCACCGCGCGCAGCACCTCGTCGAGGAGGACGGCGCCAGGGATGATCGGATTACCCGGAAAGTGACCGGCACAAGTAGGATGGTCCACCGGAATTTGGTGTTCGACTTCTCTCCTGCTGTCAGTCACTGCCCCCATCTCCATCGCAAGCCTTCGGAGAGCCGCGCGCGGCAGCTTGCCTAACGGGCTGCGTGGCAGCTCGTCCACTAGAAAAAGCGGGCGCGGCATGAAGGCGGCGTCGATGCGCCGGCTCAAGGCGGCAAGGATGACATCGCGAGAAAGATCGGGTGCGACCGCGAACGCTACTAGGCGCATGGTCTTCTCGGCGTCTTCCTCAGGCATCAAAAAGACACCGTCGCGGACGCCCTCGATTGCGGTGAGCTGATGGTTGAGATAGGCGAGAGAAGTGCGCTTGCCGGCGACACAGATGAGATCGGCGAGCCGCCCGCGCAACAGGAAGGTGTTGCGGGCGCACAGGGTAATCTCGTCACCGAGCAGTGTTGGTGTCTCGACCGGGCCGGTTGCCGCATCGGAGCGCGCCCATGTGCCGCGTTCGTCTTGCACGATGGAGATCCCGTCGAGACAGCGCCAGACCTCCGTCTCGACGGTGCGCCGCGTGGCGACTTGGCCTGCTTCGGAGCATCCATAAATCTCGATGAGCGGGGCTCGGAAACTCGCCTCCACGGCGGCGGCGAGTTGCGCGCTCAAGGGGGCAGTTGCCGATAGCACCAGGTCGGTGCGGGCCAGATTGTCGGAGTCGGCAAGCAGAGTACGGAGATGGATCGGGGTTGACACCAGGATGCGTGGCCTTGGCGCCGCGGCAAGAGCTGCAGTGATGTCACTCGGGTAGAAGAGCCGGTTAGCGTCAAATGCAAGGTGGTTTTGTAAAGCTAGCAGCACAGTCGATTCGAGGCCGTAGCTGTGCTGGTGCGGCACCGTCCCGAATACAGTGCCGCCACGCAGGGACGCGGCCAGCAGACGACGGCCCGCCGCACGCGCACTTATAACCAAGGTACCCCAGGATTTGACCTGCGGCATTGACCGGCCCGTTGATCCTGAGGTGAAGAGCACGATCGCAGGTTGGCTCGCCGAGAAGGCGGGAACCGTGTGTGTCGAACTACCCGGGAGATCGCTGGGAAACGCGAACGATTTCGATTGCCGCGTCGGGCGGTACGTTGTCATATAGGCAAAAGAGGTCCGGGAAATCGGCGGCGAGTTCAGCGAGGACGAAAGCCTTGTCGTTCGGCGGCAACAGGGTGATGAGCTTGCGCGATAAAGCCGCCGCTAGACCGACCGAGAAGCGATATCTATTTGTGCATAAATTGATTACGTGGGGACGCGCGGGGAGCTGCGGCGCGAGAGCTGCAACATCGCCGAGGAACTCCGCCGTCGTGATCGCCCGTCCCCGGTCGCGAGCGACGATTGCGGCGGGATGCTCATGAAGGAGCAGCGCGAAGAGCGCAGTCATGAATGACCAGAGTGGCGTGCCAGGATCCGGTCCTAGCTAGCAGGCTGCGGGAAAAGTCCGTTGATCGTACTTTCGTTTTCCATTGACGGGCTGCCTGGGGAAGGTCCGTGACCCATTGATTTAATGTGATCAAAATTCCGGGACAGAGGCTGTTTCGTGTCCGATTTTTCCAAAATGAGCACTTTTCCGCAACCTGTTAGGCTAGCTAGGCCGATAGAAGGAAACCCATAGACCTGCTCTGCTACGCAACAAAAACAAATGTGAGGAGGCGATGTACAACGTGCTATGACGGATATGTCGAGGAACGGTGATCTTACGCGCGAAGACCAGGGTCCTTGACAGGGTCTCGATCGAAACGCTGAACGCGACGCGCGGGGCAGGTAGCTTCTCACCTCGGGGTAAGCGGAAATAGACTTGTCTGAAGAAGCCAAAAAATTTAGTCCACCTGATTTTGACGGATGTAAAGATTTAGACTCCGCAGCGAGCTGAAGATCTTTTCGTTGTTCTCGTCGTTGGCACGAAGTTTGACGCCGAACTCCTTCGACACGACGAGAGCGATTTCGAGCATGTCTATCGAGTCGAGCCCCAACCCCTCTCCGTAAAGAGGAGCCTCTGGATCAATTTCGTTAGCCCGAACTTCGAGGTTTAGCGCCGCTACAATCAGTCGCGCAAGTTCGGCTTCTTGAGCCGTCCTAGAGATCGGATGACTCATGTCGTGATCCCTCCGTTCGGCTCCTCCGCTTATAACATGTTCCGCCGCGTTGTGCCAGTGCTTGGATGCATTTAAAAGCTCTTGGCGGACGTAGTCGGAGTCGCCCGTGCCCAATCCCGACTGGCCGCCTGCCGGTGAGCAGCCGCTTCGGCGCTCGATCATCCAGATCAGCCGGGCAGCTCGGCGACCTGCTCATTGGCGTTCGGTTCAGTGCTGACGAAGCCGGACGTCTTACTGACGCGTGAGGTTGGCCGATAGTTGTGGCGCGTCAATCGTCCGCTCGTTGGTGGTACGTGCTGAGCGTTGGGCGGTGTCACCCAGATGTCGCCCGGCCCATCTCCTGCTTCCTTTTCGAAGGTTTCTAGAACATGACAGATCACGTGCTAGAAGGCCCGAAGATCACGAGCCAGCCACACCGGCAAAAGCGAGCTTGCCGAGACCCTGCACGTGACATATGCTGAGTGATACTCGGGCAAATAGAATGCGCACCGTAACGCTCACAGCGCTCCTTGGCGGGGCGATCTCTTTCTCGGTCTGGGCTGCTCCCCCTACCCCTGTTCAGCAGAATGGCTGGCTGATCTATTCCGATTCGCATGTCACGCAGCAAATTCCGTGCGCAACCCAACCGATTCTGTTAACGGGTAACCACACCGACATCACTCTAAAGGGTGCATGCAGATATGTTAGGGTCGCAGGCGAGCACAACGACATCGACATCGAAGTTGGGCCGACGCGACGATTGAGATCACGGGCGCCCATAACGACGTGACATGGCACCAGATCGCCCCCGGTGCGAGGCCGCGGTTGCTCAAGAGCAATACCGAGGCAATACCTTCCATCCGGAACAGGGCTGACCGCGCCGTCAGCCGGGATCCGGCCACGTCCAGCTTTCGCGCCTCGTAAGCGCGAAAGAGGCCAAGCGCGGTGTCGCAGGAATCGGCTTTCGAACCCCGCCCCGGCAAGTGCCGCCAGGATGACCGGCGGGGGAACGCAAGCTTCGATCGTATCCCAGTAGTAGCGCATCAGATCGCGTGCCTCTTCGCCTGCAGAGAGCAGGCGGCACACCGCCGGAACGAGCTGCCGGAAATAGAGCTGGGCAAGGGTTCGCGCGGGAGCGCTAACGGGCCGGCTGATCTCCAGTATAAGCACCCTCCCACCGGGCCGCAGTACACGCCGGAACTCGCGGAACGTCGCCGCAAGATCTTCAACGTGGCGCAACGCATAGCCCATGGTGACAAAGTCCATGCTCGCATCAGCGACCGGCAAGTTTTCCGCACGTCCCTGGATGACTGGGATACCAAGAGAGCGGCGGGCTATCGCGAGCATGTTTCGCTCACGTCGAGACCGGTCACGCGGCATGCCGCGCCGCAGATTCGCGCCGCCTCTCGCGCGACGAGCCCAGTGCCCACTGCGACGTCAAGGACCTGCAGGTCCGGCTGCAACCCGGCTTCGATGAGCGCTCGTCGGCGATACCACGCGCCCGAACCGAGCGAGAAGATGCAGTTGATTTGATCGTACTGCGCTGCAGTGCGATTGAACAGCGTGCGAATGACCGTCAGCGCGTGCCACAGCCGAGGTGTGGTAGCCCAGCAACGGCGGATGGGGCTGAATGCAATCAGAATTCGCGTGTTGACTCATCTGTCCGCTGGGGTTCAATGACACTGCAACCCGACATAGCACGTCGTTGGAGCGAACGCACCGCTTCTCGTAGAGGGCTTTTTCTCACCCGCTGTCTCTCGTCTGGCGATGGTCAATAGGGGCGAGGGGACTGTGCAACCCTTTTCTCAGATCAATTCAAGCGCCGACCCCCTAGCACGATGGCTCTGACGTCGAGTGGTGCGCGCCGGATTGCCGAGTACGGGCTGTTCTACAGCGCTCTTATAATATTTGGCCTGAGCAGCCTACTGTGGAGCTTTCTCGCAGGCGCGTTGAACATTCTGCTGCCCCACCGCCTGCGTGCGCCGCTTGGGCAGTTCATGATCATGGCTGGATTCCGGTGTTTCATTGCCTTGATGCAATTCTTCGGCGTCTTCCGTTGCGATATCGGTGCGCTCGATGCGCTGAGGTGCGAAAGGGGGCTGGTGATCGCGTCAAACCACCCTTCCTTGTTGGACGCCGTTCTGGTGCTTTCACGCTTGCCACGGGTGGTTTGCATTACAAAGGCAGAGTCTTTGGGATAACTGGTTCCTCGGAGGCGCCGTCCGATTGGCGTCGTATATCCGCAGCGACACGCCATTGAGGTTGGTCAGGCTAGGTATAGAGGAATTGCGTGGGGGCCACGCTGTATTGATCTTCCCGGAAGGCAGTCGTACCGTCCATGCGCCGCTTGACCCGCTCAAGCCAGGCTTCGCGTTGATGGCGAAGGTGGCCGGCGTTCCAGTTCAGGCCGTGTTTATCGAAGCCGCCTCCCCCTATCTAGGAAAGGGATGGCCGCTGTTCCGGAAGCCGGCGTTGCCGTTGGCCTTTCGGGCGCGCCTCGGCGACCGCTTCGAAGTGAAGGGTGAGGTTCACGCCTTCGTTGCTGAACTAGAAGTCTATTTCGACCATGAGTTGGCTGCAGCTGCTGACACTCATGATCACGTATAATAAGCTCTCCGCGACTTATATCGCGCGTTGATTTCGACTGCCTGTGCGCTCAAGGCGCCATGGCTTGCGGTTCGGTTTACTTTTTTTAGCCAATGTCGATGACGTCCGCGTGCACTGGGGCGGGGGCTCGTCGCCGGTTGCGTGTTGCCGCAGCGCGCGCCATACCCGGGCAAGGATCCACACGCGCGAGTTGGCGGGACCGAGGTAAATCAAGTTGGATGTATGGCGAGACACGATGGCGGATGCTGTGCAAGGCGGACGCTAGTTTTCGTCAAGGCTGTCGGGTTGCGAGAAAGTCAGGAACGCGCGCTGGCTGGCATTGACGGTGCGTAGGGAGCTTGCATCTGGATCTGTCGCGGTCAGAGTTCTGTGCGTGAGGCGCAACGCCTTTTGCCTTCCGCGACAACCTTTTCAGCCGACCCCCAGCGCCGCTGCTAGCGGCACGGACCGCAGTCCAGAGGCGGCAATCCGGTCCAGGAGCGCCGGCAACACGGCGAGCACGACGGGCTGCCCCTGCCTCGTCCTTATGCTGCCGCCGTCATGCAGCAGCAGCACATCTCCCCCGGCCAAGCCGTGGGTCAGCCGGCGGAGCACTGTCACCCCATCGCCGCTCAACGTGTCGAAGCCGCGACGGGTCCAGGACGTATGGCGCAGCCCGAGCCGTCTCACCACCGCATCGAGCAACGGGCTACGAAGCCCGGCCGGCGGTCGGAAGAAGCGCGGACTCCGCTCTGTGATCCAGGCGATCGTCTCCTGGGCCTGACGCACCTCGCGCATGAGGAGTGCGGGCGGGTAGCAGGCGAACGCCTTGGGATGGTTCTGGCTGTGATTCTCCACGAAGTGACCGCGGGTCGCAATCTCCCGCACAAGGTCCGGGTATGCATTCGCGCTGCGACCGATGCAGAAAAAGCTCGCCCGGGCGCCGTAGCGATCGAGCAGATCGAGCACCAAAGGTGTGACCCGCGGATCTGGCCCGTCATCGAAGGTCAGGGCCACCTCGCCGCGGACGGCGCTAGCGTCGGGCAGCCGGACAAGGTTTGGCCCGAGCAGACGGCTCCGCGGGCACATCCCGAAACCGCCGAGGACGAGGTGGTTGAGGCCGATCGCGCCGAACATCCAGGGCCAGCTCCTGGGCAGGACCACCGTGCCCATGGCGGCCAGTGCATGCAGGCCCATCGAGAGGCAGATCGCTACTGCGGGCAAGGAGCCGGACCCCGGATCTGAGCGAGAGAGGGCGGATCTAGCCTGCGGAAGAGCCCGCGTCAGACAGACGGGCGGGAGCTCGGATAGATCCATCAAAGCCCCCCGTCGCATCCTCAGCCAGCTACAGCAAGCGGGGTACATTCGGTCGCGAATACCGATATCGCTAACAGCAATTCAAGCGCATTGGCGAACAGGGGGACGGTTACTCATCGCTTGGCCAATAAAATCAACCATAGCATATCGTTCGGGGGATACGAAGCTATTGATGCTGCACCGGCCCGAACTCGCCCGATTGAACCCTGACCACCAAGATGACCGCTAGGATGTCCCATCCGCTGCACCAGGATTGCGGACGCGGACGATCCTCCCAACCAGCCCGCCGCAGGTCGAATACAGCCCGGCTATGAGTTCAGAAAGGAGACCATCGCCGGGACGCACGGGGATGAGCAAGACGCGCATCTGACCCGTTGCCGAGCGCAGCGATCCGCTCATTTTGTGCTAATATTTGCGAACCATGTCGTTGCGGAATCCGAGATATGAACGGTTTGCCTCCGGGCTAGCTGAAGGCAAGCCGGCTTATCAGGCTTACATTGACGCGGGATTTGCTAAGGCGGGCGCTGCTCAGAGCGCGTCCCGACTGCTCAAAAGTCAGCGTGCCGGTATCCGTGAGCGCGTCGTCGAAATCTTGCAGGAACGCAAGCAGATCGATGCCGAGGGGACCAAGCTCGCCATTGAGCGCACCGCCATCACCAAGGAGCGCGTCGCGGTCGAACTCGGCCGCATCGGGTTCGCCAACATGATGGACTATATGCGGGTGGGGCCGAGCGGTGACCCGGTGCTGGATTTCTCGAAGCTGACGCGCGAACAAGCTGCGGCGCTGGCCGAAGTCACGGTCGATGACTATGTCGACGGCCGCGGCGAGGGAGCGCGCGAGGTCCGCAAGGTAAAATTTAAGCTCGCCGACAAGCGTGCGGCGCTGATGGACATCGCGAAGCTGTTCGGCTGGATCACCGAGCGGCGCGACAACAAGATCGTCGACGAGTTCGACACGATGAGCGACGAGCAGATCGAGGCTTGGCTCGACGAGCGCGCGGAGGCTCGCGTGAAGATGCGTCACCGGACGCATGGCCCGCGATCTCCGCGCGTGCACCGTGAACGCGCTGGCGGCATCGGGACGCTGCGACCGACGACGACGGCGCGGGGCAAGCCTCACTAGTATCCCGACGGTCGGGATGGGATCAAACGGGCCCGCGACCGAAATACGGGCGGCGATAGAGGAATGTGACGCGTCACTTTGGCGGCAACCGCTTCGCTGCGCCAGCGACGACCAAAGCGAATGAGGCATTCGCGCTCCGCGTCGAAGTGGACGCGGTATTCGTCAGGGAGCAATAGCGCCGACAGGCCGCCGATCGGCTCATTACAACCGGCGCATTGCCAAGTCGGCCACCTTGGACCGTGCAACTTGCGCCATTCGTCAAGCAGCTCGCCATAGGCAAGCCGCTCGGCCTCTCCCTTCCTCGCCGAGCGGTGACCCGGTGCTGGATTTCTCGAAGCTGACGCGCGAACAAGCTGCGGCGCTGGCCGAAGTCACGGTCGATGACTATGTCGACGGCCGCGGCGAGGGACGCGCGCGAGGTCCGCAAGGTAAAATTTAAGCTCGCCGACAAGCGTGCGGCGCTGATGGACATCGCGAAGCTGTTCGGCTGGATCACCGAGCGGCGCGACAACAAGATCGTCGACGAGTTCGACACGATGAGCGACGAGCAGATCGAGGCTTGGCTCGACGAGCGCGCGGAGGCTCGCGTGAAGATGCGTCACCGGACGCATGGCCCGCGATCTCCGCGCGTGCACCGTGAACGCGCTGGCGGCATCGGGACGCTGCGACCGACGACGACGGCGCGGGGCAAGCCTCACTAGTATCCCGACGGTCGGGATGGGATCAAACGGGCCCGCGACCGAAATACGGGCGGCGATAGAGGAATCGTGACGCGTCACTTTGGCGGCAACCGCTTCGCTGCGCCAGCGACGACCAAAGCGAATGAGGCATTCGCGCTCCGCGTCGAAGTGGACGCGGTATTCGTCAGGGAGCAATAGCGCCGACAGGCCGCCGATCGGCTCATTACAACCGGCGCATTGCCAAGTCGGCCACCTTGGACCGTGCAACTTGCGCCATTCGTCAAGCAGCTCGCCATAGGCAAGCCGCTCGGCCTCTCCCTTCCTCCGCCTGCCGCTAAGCGCCCAATGGATAGTGCGGATTTTGAAATGACGGCGCCACCATGCTGGGTCGGAGCCGTCGACGGGGTCAAAACCATCGACGCGAAGATCAGGCGGGGGCATGACCGGCGCGAGCGCGGCCAGCACCTCAGGTTTGTGCTCGATCAAGAGGCGCGCCAGCAACTCGGCCCGCCGCGGCCCGCGGATCACGAGCTTGTCGCCCTCCGCCGCGACAGCGAGCCCAGCTTCCCTTGCGCGATTCAGGAGGATCAGGCCTTCCATGTGGCCTCTTCATCGCTAGATACTGGTTCCTGAGCCGTCACACCGTCACTACCCGCAGAAATCCTCGATTTTTCGGGGATGCGAGCCGTCACACTCGTCGCGGATGTGACGGCTTCAGCATCGTTAAAAGACGCGGAATCCGTGGCTTGTGACGGTGTGACGGCTTTAGAAGCGGACGCCTCGTCGAGATAACGGGCGAATGCATCCTCGAGATCGGCGCGACGATATCCTTTACTGGTCTCGCCTCGTCGCCGCACCGTGCCGGGGGACACTTCAAACGGCTTCAACAGCGCGGCTAGCTGCGTGCTGGTCAACGGCTTTTCTTTTCGCCACTCCGGCCAAGGGCGGTCTTCCATTTTTGTCAAAGCCGGTAGGATCTCCTTGGTTGTGAACAGAATGCCGCTCGGCTCGCGATCGAAGAGGTCACGCAAGTCGGCGAGGAGCATCGTCCGCGCCAACTCGTCTTTATCCTGAGTGGCCGCAGCCTCGGCCACGCGCCGGGCGCGCTGCGGCCACTCGCCGCCTGCCGCGTCGGCAATAGCGATCAGCGGACGCCAGTTGTCCGCCACCCGGTTGAAGAGAGCCGCCGGCATGGCCGGGTCTGCCTCTCTCAGGCGGATCCGATTGTCGCGTGTCCACCGGGCAGCCTGTTGACTAAGCACCTCGAAAGCTTCCATTCGATCGAGGCGGAGTGATTCAACCCTCTCCTCACGACGCTTGCGGCGCAGCTTGATCTCAACCGATCGATCAGCCAGCGTATCGGGAAGCTTTCCTATGCCGGCCAATGCCGCCGGCGAATAACAGTCGAAAGCTCGGGGCTCATAGCCCTCAGACGTCTCAACAACCCGGATGACCTGCCCGCCGCGGCGGTGTCCCGCATTGAGCACGCCGATCAACTCGTCTGAGTTCTTTAAAAACCGGTCGGCCTCATCAACGAGCAGTGTCGGATGAGCAACTTCGACCGTTCGGAAGACAGCGGCCGTCGAAATGTTAGATGCCAGCAATGGACGAAGGGTGATCGCGGCCAGGATGTCGAGCAGTGTGGTTTTTCCGCATCGCTTTGTCGGAGAGGTGATCCCGAGTCGTGGAAAAATCATGAACGCGTTGTAGGCATGCGTTCCAACCGCCCACAGGGCGAGCGTGTCGGCCGCGCCGGCGTCGAGAACCATATAGCGACGTGTCGCATTTACGATGCCGTCGAGCAGCGTCGCGCCATCGACCGGCTCTGGCCACGGCGTGGGCTCGGGGAGATTGAGCGCGTGGCCAGCGAAGGTATCGTCGACCCCCCCTCTGGCCTCTGCAACGAGCTTATCGAGGACGCTTACGCGGCAAGAGAGCCGTTGTGCCGCCGCTTCGCGCTCTCGCTCATAGGCGAGGACGGAGAGTGCGGCCAGCCGGGTTATTTCGTCGTCCTCGAGAACATTGCCCACCAGATCTTGACCGGATTCAGCAATCGCACGGCCCTCAGACGCCGGACCGGACATCAGCGCGACGGGCTCCGCGGCTTCAAGCAGCGCGCGCAAGTCATCAACGGTGACGCCATCGGGCAGTGGATCGCAGAGATCCCATTTTGGCGGGAATTCTGCGGGTACAGTGACAACCCGCACGGAGACGGCCCCGGCCTTCATGAGGAGGGCCGTGACTTCTCGGGCGAAGTCCCGCCCGGCAGCATCGTGATCCGGCCAAATCACGACCTCGCGGCCCGCAAGCGGCGAGCAGTCCGACTTAGCGGGGGCTTCCGCTCCGAAGAGCATTGCAGTGGGCACGAAATCACGGAACAGCTTGGCGGCGGCCACGGCCTTCCGCGCACCTTCGGTGATGAGCACGGGCTCATCGCGCTCTGCCATGAGGCGCGGCAGATTAAAGAGCGGATAAGGCCTTGGTGGCCTCTGCCAGCGCCAGGAGCGGATCTGGTCGTTATCCCGGCGACGGGCGTAGACGAGCGGCCGGTAGGTCTTTTGTTTCTTTCCTGCGCCCAAAAAGCTGGGTAATTTTGCGTCCGCTGCGTCCGCTGCGTCCGCCATCAAGTTTATCAATGCGTTAAGGACAGGAGCGCCTGCGTCCGACTGAGCAGCGTTTGCGTCCACAGTGCCGTTTGCGTCCGCCGGCCGATCGAGCTCAAAGCGACATTCGCCGCAAACCACCTGCCCCGCCTCGTTGTGGAACCAGTGGCAGGCGGTGGGCTTACCAAGAGAGTGCATCGGATAGGCGACCCCCTGCTTCCCCCCATTGGGTAGCGCGACGCCGTCGGGAACGGGGATAGGGATCCATTCGTGAGTCTTCCGCCTGCCAACGGGCGCAGCCGCGGCTACCGGCCGGTCGCCGGGCGTAAGGGGGGCGAACATCGCGTCATCGGCCATGGCGGGCCTCGATGCCGAGCATCTCCGCCAAGCGCTCGGCCGCTTCCAGCTGCCCGATGCCGGCCAGATAGGCGGCTAGCGACACCGGGTCACCGCCGCGCACGCCTGTAACCGCGAAATCGGCCCATCGGCCGGTGCGCAGGTTGACGCGGAATGACCCTAAATGTTGGTCGGAGCGCCTCGGATTGAGGGCGACGTACTCCGCGCCCTCGGTGCGACCACCGGGCAGCCATCGCTCCAACAATCCCAGCAGCGCGACAAGAGCCACTCGGTTCACAAGGCAGAAGTCAACCGGGCGGGGTCGAGCACGTCGTCGCGTAGTGCGCGCAGCCGCCGCTTGCTCGCCCGCGGCGCTTGAGCTGAACCGCGCCTGAGTGATGTTGTCATTGGCCTTGGTTGCATGGGCAGGGGCGCCAGCGGTGATCTGTCTTGACATGATTCACCGTGCCGAGATCCAGGCTGCGATCTCGGACGCGAGCCAACCCGAGCATCCGGGCGATAGCTGCCGGCGCTTTGGGAACTGGCCCTTTCGCTCTAAACGCCAACGGGTCGAGCGGCTCAGGCCGGTAATATGGTCACACTCGGCCTCGCGGATGATTCGATCGGCTATCGCCGGCGGCGCAGCCCTCGGGTCGTCGAGGTGTCGGGCGATTGCAGCGACCGCGCGGCGAGCATGACGGTTAGAAATCGGTCTTGTCTCGGCATCCATGTGCGTCTCACTACGATGCAGGCCGCACCGCACATGGGCGCGCCGAACGCATCGTGCTCATGGACCGTTATTGTGCTAAGGCGCCGAAATAACCCCCCATTCGGGGCGCCGTAGCGCGATACCGCTGATGAGCAAAGACGTCTTGCTGCCGTCGTCAGCCCATTCCCTAAGCTGCGACGCCAAGCCAAAATCGCCGTTGCCGAAGACCACCGGCCACACCGCTCTTGCGAGATTCAGGAAGTGTCCGCTCTCCTCGCGGGTAAGCGGATCGAAGACCCGGCTGGCGCGCAGGCCGGAGACGTACTCGAACAGAGCCGCAAGGTCCCGTAGCACTAGGTGAGCGACATCGTTTCGAGGCTGCCCTCTACCGGGCTTCGTCTGTTGGTATCTGCGGCAACAGCAGCGATCGTAGCCGTCAGACTGCGCCATTCGTCAACCCGGCGCCTGTTTTGTTCATTGCGACACGCCGACAGAAGGCCGAGGCCTTCTGCTATCCCGAGCCGCTCGACCAATGACCAGCGATCAAGTCCTTCAAGCTCGTCGAGCGCCTGGATCAACGCGGCCGCTTGCTTCGCGACCTTTTTCATGCGCATCCGCCGCCGAGCCAACACGGGACGCGGCGTTCTCGCGAAATGGCAGCGCAGGTCCACTCGCGCCCATTCCCGGAGCAGCGACGGCAACAACTCGATCCGCGTCGGATCGGTCCCAGGGGGTAACGAGCATTGGATGAGCCGGATATCGCGCTCGCTGAACTCGATCGGCTCGCCGACCATGCCCCCCAAATTGTTCAGGTAGTCGACTGGCGGTACCCAATCCGGAATCGACGGCGTGTTCGCCGCGCCCGGCGGCGGGGGTATGAGCGGCGGCTGGCCTTCGCCCATTGGGAAGCCCATTGTGTGACCGTCACCTAAGCGCGAATCCGCAGGATATTGCGCTCGCCATGCGCGCGATGATCGCTTCGATCCGCGCGCCCCAGGCGTCGAGCGCCACCCGCTTCTCGCGGTCGTAGGAGTGCCGGTCATAGACTGCTGTTACGCCTGGTTCGGCATGGTTGAGGATCTTCGACACGACGAGCCGCCGATCGCACCCAAGCCGGCGGCGGTGAAGACGTCGCGGATCGCGGTCGGCACGGTCGGTGCTGCGATCGAGGCTCTCAGCGCTCGGCAGAGTGGAAAGCGCTCGCGGCGGCGACCGCTGGCCCGCGTCGCCATGTGCTGGCTGTGTTCGGACGTTCTCATGATCTTCCGCTCTCGAAGGTAACAACCGCAGCGATCAGGGAAGTGACCAACTCCATGCCGCCCGGCACCGGCAAAAAATGGTTGAACGGCATTCGCGCGATGTTCGCTCACGCGATCTCAACGGACCAATTCCCAGGCCCCAACCCATGCGACGGGCTCGCAATCAAGATCCCCGCCAGCGACGGGCACCACACCTGGACCGAGGCGCAAATCGCGCAATACGAGGCGCGGCATCCGATCGGCACCCCGGCGCGGCGGCTATTCACCCTGGCGCTGTTCACCGGGCAGCGGCGCGGCGATCTGGTGGAGATGGGGCAGCACAACATCAAGGACGGCAAGCTCGTCATCCGACAGCACAAGACCAGGGCGGTCGTCACCATCCCGATCCACCCGGAACTCAAGCGGGTGCTCGACGCGTCGGGGCCGGACATCGCGCCGACATTCATTCTCGGCGAGCAAGGCGGGTCAGTCTGCACCGGCCACGTTGGTAAGCTGTTCCGCGACTGGTGCCGCGAGGCCGGGCTCCCCGATGAGTGCGTCTTGCACGGTCTGCGCAAGGCGATCTGCCGGCGGCTGGTCGCCCTCGGGATGACGGCGCATCAGATCATGGCGATCACCGGCCACAAGACCCTCTCAGAGGTCCAGCGCTATTGCGACGAGTTTTCGCGCGAGACGGCGGCCGATCAGGCGATGACGGCACTCGCCGGCGGCTATGGGGCTCAAGCCGATCCGCGACATCGCCTGGAAAGGGACAAGTGCGGTTGTGTGCGCGCTATCGCCGGCTCGCCCGCACCGGCAAGCCGGCGAACATCGTCACCACCGCGATCGCCCGCGAACTGTCGGGCTTCGTCTGGGCCATCGCTCGCCAGGTGATGACGCCGGCAGACTGATCGGAGAAGCCGCATGATCGCCAGCGACAGCAGGAGGCGCCAGCGAACCATACCGACACGATCCTTCCGGGCAAGCGCTGGGGGCGCGGTCGCGGTCAGGAGAACCCTCGCATCCACTATCTGCCGGATCGCCGATCCAATGCAGGTTGCTAGACCGAGGCAGCTCCGCGACGCATCAACGGTCATGCGGTTCCGACCCGCGCATCAGAGTATGATCAACCGTCGCTTTCGACGACTGCACCCCCTGCCGTGCCCGGAAGAGCCTGAAACGAGCGCTTCAAGAGAAAGCCACAAATTTACCTGCCTGCTACTTGGAAAGGCGGACATGAGAGTGGATAAAATCTGACGCTTGGTACCTGGGCCAGAAGGTCGGCTCGGGGTGGAAAGCGGAAACTCTCACCAGATTTCTGCGTGAGCTAAGTGATTGTTCCGCAGGGCCGGGCCCGCGGTCGACGATGGATAACCGATCTTCAGGCGTTTCGGCTTGGCTGGACCGCCCGGCGGCCACGGCCAGCGGCACGGCGCAGCCAAAAAGAACGGCGCCCGAAAGCGCCGCTGATGATGGTTGCTGTCGGGATGCTTTACACGATCTTGCGGCGGCGCCGGATCAAGCCGAACCCGATCAACGCCGTGCTGAGAAGGGCCATGGAGGCCGGCTCGGGGATATGCGTGTCCAGAACATCCGCAGAAGATTGTGGGAATCCGTTGCCGGTGCCTTCCGCAGTATCGAATGAGGAAAGGTGCCACAGGTTCCCGGAAATCCCGAGGGCGCTGAGTAGCGCGGGATCCTTTATATCCGGTGCGTCGAAGGATACGGTTGGGCATAGATGTGAGGGTATCGCCACGCAAGCGGGTGCTGTGACCGAGATGTTGCTAAACGGTCCTGTTCCCGTCAAAAGTGTCGTACCATCGGCGACAAGAAGGCTAGCAACGCCACCGACGATTTGGACGAAGTTGGTGGACGTGTCGAAACTCAGGGCTCCAAAACCGGCCACCGCTCCAGTCACGGCATAGGTCCCGTCGAACCCTCCGTCTCCCGAGACGATCATCGTGCTGATGGCGAGATCGGCACCGGACGCAATGGTGGATGAAATCACGGTGATGAACGACAGGCCACCGTTATCACCGGGGGGGACACCCGCACTGGTGAACTCGATGGTTATCGGACCGGCAGATGCCGGCATAGCCATTGCCAGCGCTGCGATCATTACGGCGAATACGATCTTCATCTGTTTGTTCCCTGTCCATCCGGAAGCCAAGCTGCGAATTCGCGCGAGACAATTCGCCGGACGCGCCGTTCAGGAAAGCAATTTTTGTGCCGTGGATGGAAGTTAAACAGAATCAATCATATAGCGCTGGCTCGTCCTCAAGGAGTGTAAAGAATCCCGACATCTTCCTTGGGCGCGGGGCGCCGGCACCAGCAACCGGCGCGCGCATGCTGTTCGGGGTTCCCGTCCCCAATGTGCTGAAAGTGACGCCAAGGATTCTGAATGTTTTCAATGGCCTAGCCTTCGGCTCATGGGACATAACTCATTGAAAAGACACGGATTTCAGCTTTAGTCTTTCGTTGCGTATCCGTCGGAGGTGACTCTTTACACTACGCGCAACACTACGCGCATTTTGTCATGCGTCAGCACACGCAGAGCCGGATTCTCCAGGACTTTCGGCGGTCCAGATGCGCTCGACCGGCCGGCGAAGTGTCGGCGAAGTGTCAAGAGTGGCAAACTTGGACCCCAGGAAGGAGCCGCGGCCCGTCTGAGCCAGGTCATGGCCACAGACGAGGGCGAAACGAAAAGCCAAAGCTGAATTTTCTGGTTTTTCAAATGGTTGTGCCAACCATCCCTAGGTTAAGGCATTGAAAATCCTGGACTCTCTAATCGTCACTTTCGGCACGTCGGGGACGGGAACCCCGGAGGATTGGCTGGTGTGAGGCGTCGCCGCGCCGGGTAAGGTCCCCGCTTCGGCGGTGTAAAAGATTCCGACACCCACACTGCCGGTCGGTCGGCGATGGCAGCGTGTGCCCGCGAGCCCGATACGGATGCGACGTCAGCGACCGCCGCTCGGCGCGCGATAGCGCCGTGCGAGCTGAATTCGAGTGCGGGGGGGGCTTGGGAGGGGTTGGCACGCGCAGGCGAAGCACCAGCATCGGCGCCCCGACGCTCGCCAAACGGGCAAGAAGGGCCAGCGGCACGGCGACAAGGATCGCCGATAGCGCCCGCCAGCTCAGACCGATTGCAAGCAGTTCGAAGCCGACAAACAGATAGAGCAGCGTATTCAGCAGGTCGTCAATCAGCGACCAGAACCCGGAAGAACTCGCGCGCGAGTGCTCTTCCGGCGGCGCCCGGGCAAGCGTGTAGTTGAAGACCAGCCCGGCCGTGACGACCGCGACCGGACCGGATATCCCCAATACGACGGCTCCACGGTAGGTCAACAGCACAAGGGCGAGCGAGATCGTTAGCCTGAGGAAGTCGTCCCGGGTGAACCGAATGGCGCGAAAGGTCAGGTAGCCCGCCGTCGCGCCAAGCGCGACGCCGCCGGTGCACTCGACCAGGATCGCGACGGCCAGCCGGCCCACTACGTCCGTCCGTCCGGCGGCCAAAGCCACAGCGGCGCCGAACAGCACGACAGCGGCGCCGTCATTGAATAGGCTTTCGCCGGCGATGATCTCGCGCAGCCCCGGCGGCAGCCTGACGCGCGACAGCAGGCCCTCGACCGCGACGGCGTCGGTCGGGGCCAGAACCGCGCCGATCGCCAGGCACCAACCCGGCGGGACCGGAATGCCGACCAGCCAGAGCGCGGCCCAGATACCGGCCCCGAACATTCCCGTGGACAGCACGACGCCTAATGTCGCAAGCACGAACACGGGCCAGGCTCGTCGCCGCAAGTCCCGTGCGTCGACACGCAGGCTGCCAGCGAATAGCAGCAGGGCGAGAAAGCCATCGAGCAGGATCTGGGGCAGGTGCGCGTGGATGATCCGAACGCGCAAGTACTCGCGCATTTCGGTGTAGCCGAAGATCGCGGCGGTCCCGATGATCGATGCCGAGATCGCCAAAGAAGCGAGCAGCAGCGCCACCGGGCGCGGCAGGCGCAGCGTGCGGTCGTTGACCACGCCGACCACGGCGGCAAAGACCAGCAGCCCAGCGCCGAAATCAAAGGTCGACACGTGATGCCTACCGGGGCGGCCGGCGGACTATGGCGGCCCCCACAGCTTTGCGAGACCCTCATGGGCGCTGCCGGCGCGCAGCGCCGCCTTGATGGTCTGCCAGAAGTCCTCGTAGGCGATGACGAGCGGGTTGCTGGGGGCCGTGCGCGGATGCACCAAGCCATAGCGGATCGGGATGTCCGGCCGTTCGGCCCGGTAGGAGCCGAACAGGTGATCCCAGATCAGCAGCACGCCGCCATAGTTCTTGTCGAGGTATTCGGGATTGCTTGCGTGATGCACGCGGTGGGCGGAGGGCGTGTTGACGATCCACTCCAGCCAACCGATGCGGCCGACGAGCTCGGTATGGACGAAGAACTGATAGGTGAGGCTGACTGACACCAGCCATAAACCCAGGCCGGGTCGTACCCGATCCATACGATCGGCAAGTAAAACAGAAACACGCCCGACAAGATCGGCGTCCACGACAGGCGATAGGCGGTGGTGGCCAGCATCCTCTCGCTGCTGTGATGCACGCTGTGCGACGCCCACAACAGCCGGATGCGGTGCGAGCAGCGATGCTCGATGTAGAAGGCGAGGTCGGCGAGGAAAAACAGCACTATCAGGCTGAGCCAGTGATGCAACGAGACCGGGACCGTCGCGACCCTGATCCGGTAGACGGAAGCAGCGATGATACCGAAGAGCAGCCCATGCGCCGCGGCCTGAGTGAGAAAATGGCCGACGGCCATGACGGTCGAGACGCCCGCATTCTTCCAGGGATAGGTTCCCTGCCGATAGAGGATCAGCAGCCCCTCGATCACGGTTGTTGCCAGAAAGATCGGCAGAAAGACCAGGATTACAGGGCTGGCGTTATGACGCAGCAGATCATCGAAGCTGACGTAAGATTCCATCGTTTCCTGACCTCGATGATAGCGAGGGCTGAGCCGATGTGAGACGGCGTCATTCGGATTGCATAGCGTCGGTCTGGGGTTGCTGCAATTGCAGAGGCAATACGGCATGGCGCCTCGGCGATCAGTTCCGATCTGGGGGGGTTGGGGCGGCGGGCGCCCGCTAGCCTTCGCAGATCGGAGTTGGGCATCGCTCGGCTTTCGGATGGGGACAGGCGGGCCAGATTACCCTGGCCTGCCTGCGCACCTCGCCGAGCGACGATCTCGCGCCTCGCCAGCCTCGACTCGGCGAATTTGAATTCGGCGACCATTTGCTGCATGACCTCGGCGATCGCAGCAGCTCAAATCAGGAGAGGCCGGATGACCTTGACCCAGGCCGACAAGGCGAAGCAGTTTCGCGCCCTGCACGAGGCGCCCGACGCGTTTGTCATCGCCAATGTGTGGGATGGCGGTTCGGCCCGGATGATGGCAGCGCTGGGCTTCGCGGCGCTGGCGACCTCGAGCGGCGCATCCGCGGGTTTGCTCGGTCGGCGCGACGGCCGGGTCACCCGCGCGGAGGCCTTGGAGCAGGCGAGGGTGATCTGCCAGGCCACAGATCTGCCGGTCTCCGCGGATCTCGAAAAGGGTTTCGGCGACGCGCCGGAAGTCGTCGCGGAAACCATCAGGCTCGCCGCTGCGGCGGGACTGGTCGGCGGCTCGATCGAGGATGCGAGCGGCAACCCGGACGCGCCGATCTTCGAGTTGGGCCATGCGCGGGAACGCATCGCTGCCGCCGCCGCAGCAGCGCGGGCCTTGCCGTTTCCATTCACGCTGACGGGACGCACCGAAAATTTCCTGCGCGGCCGGCCGAATCTGGACGACACGATCACCCGGCTGAAAGCTTACGAGGCGGCGGGTGCGGATGCACTGATGGCGCCGGGTCTGCCGGACCTGGAAGCGGTCCGCGCGGTGTGCGCGGCGACCGAAAAACCGTTCAACTTCATGGTCGGGATCAAGGGGAAATCATTCACCGTCGCGGCACTGGCAGCGGCCGGCGTGAAGCGCATCAGCCTCGCGACCTCCCTCTATCGCGCGGCGATGACGGGACTGCTGAATGCAGCGAAGGAAGTGCGCGACCACGGCACGTTCAGTTACATTGATGCTTCTCTTGCCACTCCCGAGATGAACGCGTTCCTCCGCGAGTAGGACTTGTCGGTTGTGCTGCACCGGAGCGCCCGCTCTCTGTTCAATCAAAGGACCTTCACCGCAAGGCACGCCGAGCGGCAAGACGCGCCGCAAGCAGTCGTTCGTGGTGCGCGGCCTAATGATGCACTGGCCCTCCGTCCTCGCCAGCGCGAACCCGCTGTGCGAAGGCCAACGCTTCGTGCGACCATCTCGCAAAGACGCTGGCCGCGACCTCTGCGGCCGCCGCAATGGCGTGTTCTAGGTTTCCAGGACCAAGCCGGGCGCGCAGCTCGAACCGTTCATAGCCGAAACGGAACACTGCCACCGGCTCAGCGCCGAATTGGACGGATGCGAGCTCAAAAGTCGTTTTCATCGGGCATGGTTCTTTTCCTCTTGCTCGTGGCCCTATAGTTGGCGTCCCGCCGCGCCATCATTTGCTGCTTTTATACCCCGTCCACTCCGCGGCGCGTCCACCAGAAACTCCGAAACGGTCTGTGGCCCCGCGATAGAGCAGGGATAGCGGTTCATGAACTCTGAGCGGGTAAATGCCCGGCCGCTACCAAACGCTCGGGCGATGTCGTAATGTTCCTGCTCGCGCTTCGTCATTTTCCTTCCCTTTCTAAAATCCACGGACAATGAACCCCGCCGCTATATTTGGTTGCATCATCGCTCCGCGCCGGCGGCCCCGGACTGCGGCTCAAGAGATCCCAGTAATAGCTGGTCGCCGGCGGCCCCGACGGGCGCTTCTGGGAAGCCATCGTATTGGGGAAATTCCCCAATAGCCTCGGCCGCCGGTCGGACACGTCCGCCATACCCTCACAAATTGGTGAGAGGTTTCTGCCGTTCTGCTCGACATCGCAGCCTGATCACCTCTCCCCGCGCCGCTGCTTCCGCATATTCGGGCCTTAGCCCTGGAAGCCTTTGCGCGGGCGTCTATCACTTGTTTGGCCGGAATTATCAAGCGTGTGCCTGACAAACGTTCCACCTGCTGATCCTCAACGAATCGCACCATTCGGCGTTGGGAGGAGGAAGAGCAGAACATTTTCCGGCACAGCATAGAGCGCCATGATCCGAACAGGTGTTGGCGACGCCCCGCTTTTCGAGGTTACTATCGGTCCAATCGCAGCAACCTGAGCCCGACACGCGTTATCATGATAGCGGCATACTGCCCGACAGGCAGTTCTGCGTAGTTGGCGGTTCAGGCGGATGGGATGATGCCGTCGGCGGCACGCTCGAGCGCAGCGATGTCGATGCGCTTCATTTGCATCATCGCCTCGAAGGCCCGTCTCGCGCGTGCCCGATCGGCATCCCCGATCAGCCTGATGAGCTGGCGAGGAACGATCTGCCACGACACGCCGAAGCGGTCTTTTACCCAGCCGCATTGCTGAGCCTCGGGGACCGCCGAGAGCGCGTTGGCGAAGCGATCGGCCTCGGCCTGGGTCTCCACCGGTATCTGGAACGAGATCGCTTCATTGAACTGGAATTGCGGTCCGCCATTCAGGCCGGTGAACGGTTGACCCATCAATCTGAACTCGACCACCAGCACGTCGCCTGCCTTGCCCGACGGGTAGTCACTCGGTGCGCGATGGACCGCATCAACATGGCTGTTGGGGAACAAAGAGGCATAGAACTCGGCGGCCTCTTCGGCGTTGCCATCGAACCAAAGGCACGGGGTAATGCCAGACATAGAGATTCTCCTAATAACAGTGGCGGCGTAGGGGGCCTGATCGATCTGCCCTGCCGGACATCCTCACTTGGCTACGCGCTTCGAGCCGCGCTCTAGGCGCGTGACCCTCGGGCCGCCGCAGGTGCTCGGATGAAAGGGAGTCGCTGCCCTTGCGAGAGACAATGACCGCTCTCGGCGCAACCTCCCCGTTCGCCGTGGGTTCGGCGAAGGTCGGCTCACCACCCGACGCGTCAAATCGCCCCGACCGCCATGAACGCCGGGTTTGTCCCGCATCGCGGCCGTTCACGGGGCCGCGATGTCACCGCCGGAGTTCGACCCTGAACGGCCATTCAACTTTGCTTTATTCGATAACCTCGTCGGCCTGCGTGAGCAGCAATTGCGGCACGGTGAGGCCAAGCGCCTTGGCGGTACTTGAGGTTAATGACCAGCTCGAACTTGGTCGGCCGTTCGATTGGAAGGTCGCCGGGCTTTGCGCCTTTTTAGAATTTTATCTACATAAAGTGCCGCGCGCCGAATCATATCGTTGAGATCCGGCCCGTAAGACATCAGTCCACCGTCGTCGACAAACCATCGGGTGTCGTAAATCGCGGCAATGCGATGCTGAGTTACGAGTGCTAGGAGCTGCCTGCGTGCGACGGTAAAGATGGGATCTGACCCGCCGAGCAGTGCTCTACACCCGCGCCGTGCCGCCGCAGCGATCGCCGTGTCAAATTGATCTGCGTTGTTCGGCGCCACGTCCCATAGATCAACGCCAAGGGAGTGCGCCGCTACATTCGCCTCCCGCGAGTAGGCGGGGCTGAGTCTTTTCTGGTCCGGATTGATCAGCACTGCGACGCAGCCGGGCTTCGGCACCATCTGCAGCAAAAGTTCGAGCCGCTTCCCGCCCAGCCCCTCACCCAGATTGGTCAGCCCGGTAAGATTTCCTCCGGGGTGAGCGAGGTTTTGCGCAAACCCCGCCGCCACCGGATCGCCCACAATCGACATGACGATCGGGGTATTGGCGGTCGCAGCCTTGACAGCGCTAATTGCCAGCTCTCCGTTAGCGACGATGACATCGGGCTTCAGCGCGACCAACTCGGCCGCGAGTGTCGGTAAGCGCTCGTTGCTACCTTCTGACCAACGGACCTCTACGAGAATGTTGTGCCCTTCCACATAGCCGAGCTCCCTGAGACCGCGACGGAAGGCATCGATCCCTCGGTCATTGACGGCAGTCGCCGGTCGGAGAACACCGACAAGGGGGGTCGCTCTCTGCTGTGCGCGCACGATGAGGGGTAAAGCGATAGTGCCAGCACCGAGGACTAGGAGTTCGCGCCGCGTCATCCAATTACCGTGGTCGAGAGTGATCAGTCGGACGAACCTACTCTGCGGCCCGTCGGTCCCACCAGCGACAGCGCTGAAATAGGCGCAGCGGTGATTATGGTGGCTTCAGGCTTCCGGCAGGAAATGGCCGTTTCAGAGCCACGAGCGTCAGCGGTCGGGCAAATCGGGAAGGCCCGCTTTCCACCCGATTCCGTGGTTCGCGGCGGCGACCGTCAACGGCACCTATCTCCGATTCAACAGTCATCAAGCCGGCCTGGCCGCGGTGCCTCAAGCCGACCCGAAGCAGACCCTCGGCATCGACGCCGCGG
Organism: uncultured Alphaproteobacteria bacterium; assembly: GCA_963774345.1. Lineage (GTDB taxonomy): Bacteria > Pseudomonadota > Alphaproteobacteria > ATCC43930 > CGMCC-115725 > AP-15. The sequence goes on along the minus strand of CAVZFB010000026.1, from coordinate 23,206 downwards.
GGTTCGCATGATGCCCCTGAGGCGACCTTCATGGTAGCCGGGGTCAACCGCCGGGCCGGGTCGACAGGCGATAGCGGAAAAGCGGTACGCAGCGGGAAAGGCGGCTCGCGCGCTGCCGGTCGGCTTCCCGTCCGACAATCGTGCTGTCCCGCTGGGCGTCATTCGTCCAAGATTCCCGCACTTCAACGGACACCAGCGAGAGCCTCAGCGACCGGGGCCTCGCCTTCCCCGGGCCGACGCCGATAACGAAACCCGCTCGCGGTCCAGCTTTTCCTTGTGGGGTGAGTCGTCGCAGGGAGGTGATGTCGGGCGGACCGATTTAGACGATCGATTTCTACGACACATTTTTGCCCCGGCGAGCCTGCAATTTTTTTCAGAGCAAGTCGTTGTCCCGAAACAAGTCGTAATAAAGACACCAGCGGCGAAACCGACGGTATATGTGAGGTTAAATGGGTACCAACCTCAGGTCGGTTGACGACAGGACCGATAGGGAAAGGTCACTTCAAGGCGATCTGTCGCTTAAGAGTGACCGTCTCCTGGACAACAGCGGCCGTTGTCATTGTGCTCTGGCTTGGACCTTGGATGCTGATTTGGTGGATAGCCGCTTAAACCTATCTCCTTTGGCTGGCACTCTTTTCGAATTACCTGCAGGAGCTGATGGGCACCCGGTCCTGACAGCCGGCTTTGCCTTGGCGCTGCGGGGCTTCCGCAGCCTCGTACGGAGACCAAACCATGAGCAACCTGACCCCATCCCTTACTTGGAGAGGCCGGATCGCGAGCCTCTGCCTCGCCCTGCTGCTCGCGGTCGGGATAGCGGCGAGGGCCGTCGCGCTTCCGACAAACCCGCAAGACAGCGTGCGCAGCTTCTACGATACGTTGCTGACCACAATGAAGGCCGGCGCGACGCTCGGAGAAAGCGGACGGTATGCGCGGCTGGCGCCCGTGATTGACAGGCTATTCGACGTACCCGCGATGGCCCGGCTCGCCGTTGGTCCATCCTGGGAGACGCTGTCTCCGACCCAGCAGCAACAGGTGACGGAGGCCTTTGCGCACTACATCACCGCGACCTACGCTGATCGGTTCGACAACTATTCGGGCGAGCAGCTACAGGTCATCGGCGAGCAACCCTACGGCGCGCAAGTTATCGTCCAAACCAAGATCGTCAAAGCGACCGACGATCCGGTCACTCTCAATTATCGGATGCGCGCCAACGGGGGCTCGTGGCAAATAGCCGACGTCTACCTTGACGGCACGATCAGCCAACTCGCGACGCAACGGTCGGAGTTCCATTCGATCCTTCAGCGCGAGGGCGTCAACGGTCTGATCACGGCATTGGACCGCAAGGTCAACTTATTGACCCGGAACGTGGCCAAATCATCATCATGAGCAGGAGGAAACATGATCGCACCCCGCGCGGCTGACGATTTTGCAATAATCCGAGCGCGCTTGGAGGAACTGCGCCGCGAGCGCGCCCGAGCAGCGCCCGAAACGGGGGACCGCTCAGAGAGCGGCCCGAGACCGTATTATCGTGCTCGGAACAGCGAGACGGAGCCTGAAGGTCATCGCCATCCACGCTCGGTTCATCAAAAGCTATTCGGATAAAGGCTCGAGACGTGAGCCGAGTCGGGCTCGGCGCAGCGGCGATGGACCCGCTTCTCGCGAAGCCGTGGTAAAAGCCCTGGTTTCCGACCGCGCCGGTCAACTAGGCGACTGGTGCAGCCAATTGGGGAGCTATCGGCCCGCCTCGGCGAGGCGACCGACCTACGAGTAGATGCCGCGTCGATCATTACGGTCTATTTGTCGTTCCTTCTGGATTTCGGCGGCCTTGCTGGCGATGCTGACGTCGCCAGCCTCGCCAGCGTTCGCAACCGCGGATGTTCTGGTCCTGTTGCACGATATTCTTTGGGGTGAGACGTCGGCCGAGCTGGTGCGGCAGTTCGGGGCGGCCGCGACACGGTTGCTGCAGCCGCTCGATTTCGGCGACAGCTACGCCGATGTGGTCCTCCGCAACGTTACGCTGGGCGGCGTTCCGGTAGCGGTATTCTTCCAGATGGACAAGGCGACGAATGGGCTGAAGCGGGTTCAGCTCCAGCCCTTGGGTCACGAAATCAATCCGCCGGTCTATCGCGCGATTGCGGCGGCGCTCAATTCCGAATTAGGGCGGCCGGATCAGACTTGCATCACCCCGCCCGTGCCGGCGGCCGGGTTCCAGGCGGCGATCGAGGAGCGATGGCAACACGAACACGCCGAGGTCAGCGCTATCTTTCGCGACACGACCTTACAGGCGTTCGAAGGCTGCCTCTATGGCCCTGCCAGCGGGTGGTGCGGGCTCCACGGCCAAATTTTGGTGCGCGTCGCTCCGCCCGCGGTTCAAAGGAATGAGTGCGTCCCGTCGGCACGGCGAAGATAAGCCAGTGCGCAAAACGACGCTCGGTATATCGGCGTGTCGCTTGCGGTGCAAACTTATCCCGGTCTGCAACAGGTGTCGCCAACGCAGCCGACAGTGGTCATTCGCCGAACTACGGGCGGCCCTTAAGATGGTGTATCGCGGCGGCTGCGGGTCATGCTTGGACGATGAGTGAGCGTCCCCTTTCTCTGACGATAGGGATCGAGGTCGATGCGACCTCGATACGAGGAAGGACCGAGGCCAACTGGTTTTGCTGCCGGAATGTTTGGATGACTGAAGACGCTGCCGCAGCTCGTAACGGGCGCGGAGTCCCGGCACGTCAGTCCTGTCTCAATAGGGAGCGATCGAGGCTCCAAGGCCCGCCACCGGCGAAGACAAAGTAGAAGAAGACGAAACAGTACAGCACTGCCGCGTCCCCGCCATTCACCGCAGGGAAGAAGGAGCGTGGGTAATGCGCGATGAAAAAGGCAACGGCCATGTCGCCGGCGAGAATAAAGGCGACCAGCCGCGTATATACACCGATGAGGAGTAGGAGACCACCGACGATCTCGATCACGCCTTGAACGTAGAGAAGCGTTCTCATCGGCGGGCCAGCCGAAGGGAAGCCAAAATATTTTTGCAAGCCATGCTCGAGGAACAACAGGGCGACGACGATTCGTAAAACACTCAGGATATAGGGCCTTCCCCTATTGAGGAGTGATGTCATAGCCACCTCCCGATCCAGCTTATCTCCGGGCGACGGTTCCCCCGCAGACTGATATCTACAAAGGTAATGGGCATGGTCGTCGCCTGGGCTGACGACCGGTTCGGCCTGCCGCCGGTCGAGCCGAAAGCAGTCAAGCCGCGCGTGCCAGACCGGAGGGGCGTCTCAGCGCCGTGGCCCTCAATCCTCTCGGCCGGGGTCAGGCTCAACCTTGGCGCCACCCGTCAGATGCCGCTGCGGTCGCGGGCCATTTCGGCCTGCGCAACCTGCGGCGGGATCAGCCAGGCCCAGAACGCATCACGATCAATATCCCTAGCCGCGGTGTTGTCGCTCCCCCAGGCTGATAAAGAGACAATCTTTACGTAGGCCTGCTGGCCCGGGGCCAGTTCGACATAGGTGTCCTGCCTGGAGTTCGGGACGAAGCTGGCGGGCGCGATATGGTAACGCCCGGGCGGAACGTCGCGATAGAACGCGCTGCCGTTGGCGATAGACCCGAAATAGGCGCCGTTCACCTCGACGTTGGCGAGGTTTAGGCTCTCGGACGGTTCCCAAGCGCGGTAGAACCAGATCCTTACTTGGCCCGCCGGGACCGGGGGTGCCACGGCCGCGACTTGCGCCGAGCCACCGGCACCTGCGCACCCCACCAGGATCAGCATCAGGCCGCTCGCCCACAGCAGCCATTTTGGTGGGCGTTGCGCACTCGCCATTCCGCTTCGTCCCTTCTCTACTCCCACGCGCGACCTGGGATCACCATCGCCGTGCAGGCAATGGCTCCCAGCCCTACGACCCGCCGAAAGGAGATTTATTCCGCGATTGGTCGCTGCCCGAGCAACCAACCTCGCCAAGGCGGCGGCGCCGAGGCGCTCATCGGCGCTTACCCCTTCACCGCGCGGCGTAGCCGGCCTCGCAGCCAGAAGGTGGACGATCCGGCCCTGGCGCAGACCGGCTAACCCTGTCGGCCGACGACTTATGACGAACGAATCATCACAATCGTGGGGATGAGGCTTTCGCCCTTGGCTTACAATCGATACGATACCGTCGCGTTTCCAAGGAACGACCTCTCTTAGTGACCGAGGATCGCCGGGATTATCCCTGCGTGACGCCATTCGAGGAGGACCCCACAGTGACCCACCCCCGTACAGCGGCATTGGCTCTGGTTCTGACGGCGCTGCTGGTCGTGCCGCTGTCATCGGCATCGGCGCATCGCTATCACGGCGGCCCGTTCTTCTGGCCGTTCGCGGCCGCAGCAGCAGTCGTCGGCGGCGCCGTCGCGATCGCTACCGCACCGTTTGCCGCAATCGCCGCGCCTCCTGCCTATTATTATCCCCCGCCGCCTCCGAACTACGCGCCGCCAGCCTACTATGCACCGCCGCCAGGGTACTACGCGCCGGGATATTACTACGGGCGCTGATCGATGCGAGCCCCTTCCCAGTGCTCTCATTTAGATGGTGCGGAGCGGCGGTCGACCTTGGCTAGGATCGCATCGGCGGTTTAAGCGGTAGCGTATCGAATGCGCACATCGACTAAAGCAGGCAATCCCAGCAACGCGCAGGGACGACCGCGGGACCCGTCGGTCGATCAGGCGATCCTGCGCGCAGCCCTGGAACTTTTTGTTGAACATGGGGTCGCCGGAGCGAGTATCGAAAAGATCGCCAAGCAAGCGGGTGTGGCGAAAACCAGCATCTACCGGCGCTGGACGAGCCGGGAGGCGCTGCTCGCGCAGGCGATCGAAGTCGCTCGGAATGCCACCGGTTACACGATCGACCTTCTGGAGCGCACCTCGCCGCGCGATCTCATCAAGCTGCTGGTCGAGGCCTGCGAGGTGATCGCCAAGCCGGAAATCCGCAACCTGATGGCGAGGCTGATCGGCTCGTCACCCGACTATCCGAAGTTGCTCGATGTCTACCGGGAGACCTATTACCTACCACGACGGCTCGCGTTTGTGCGGGCCTTGGAGCGCGTGCAAGCTGCCGGGTTGCTCGCAGAAAACGTCGATCTCGAAACGCTCGCCGACATGCTGATCGGCGCGTTGATGCACCGCCTGCTGATGTCCGCTCCAGGAGAGAATTCAGTCAGCGAGTTCCGCGATCATATGATCAAGCTCCTTCGCCAAGCCGGCTTCGATGTCTCGGAAGGATGACCTCGAAAGAGCAGGGGACCCGATAAATTACCAAGTGGGACCGCAACCGGCCACGAGAGGAGATTATGGAGCAGGCGGACACTCGACATGTCACGGTGATCGGGTCCGGCGCGATCGGCGCCAGCTCAGGACATTGATCGGGCTATTGAGGAACTCGAAGCTGCGGCAAAGGTGCTCGATGCCCCGGAGGTCGGGCGCACCCTCAAGGCATTGAGCGACGCCGCCAAGGGCGGCGAGGCGGTCGCGAAGGATCCCAACTCAAGAGGGTATGAGAGCCGCCATAACTGGGACTAGGTGATGCTGCTGTTGTCGCGGCCCGACACGTTCACCCAGGGGTTTGATACCGCCGATCTGAAAGAAGCCGAGGCGCTGCTCGACGAACTGGCTCAGCCGCCGATTACAGCACGGGCGTGAGTAACAAATCACAGCTCCACGGGCATATTCAACGGCAACTCTGCACCGCCGACGTAAGCGTCCGGTTTGAACCGTCCAGCGGCGCGTAGTCGGGGCAAGCGCGGTGAGCGATGCTTGGTCCTTCTGGAGAGTCCAGAAGGAGCCTGGGGTGGACGAAAGGGCAATCAGCCCATCGGCTTTGACGAACAGCCTTGCACGCGCATCGCCCGCACCTGTGGCGGCTCGACGAAGATCATGAACGAAGTCACCACCCGCGCGCTGTGACCGATTTCGACGTCATTCGCGCGGAAAGAGGATTCCAGGGACGCGAACACGGAGAACGATGGCATGGACCTGCAGTATGTGCGGGCTGACGTCGCGGGCCAGCTCCGCGTCCAACGCGGCGGTTCGGCTATCGGGCCTGCGCTGCGTCGCGTCCGCGCAGACTCTCCGGCACCGCACCATAGGGCTGGGTGATTATCTCGAACAGGTTGCCGTCGGGCGTATCGAAATAGACGCCGCGGCCGCCGTAATAATGATTGATTTCGCCTTTTCCGCTACGGTCGTGGTCGGCGTAATAGTTGACGCCGGCGGTACGGATGCGCCCGAACGCGGCATCGAACTCGTCCTCGCTGACGAGGAACGCGAAATGCTGATGGCCGGGGTCGGGCGCGTCGGCGAAGTCGAGCGTCACGCCGCCGACCTTGACCGGCACAAACCGCGCCCATTGCGGGCCGGCCTCGACGCCGAGGATGTCGGCGAGGAACTGCGCCGACTCCCACTTGTCCTTCGCCCGGATGATCGTGTGATTGAGTTCGATTGCCATCCTATCCTCCCTTGCCGCTCATGCCCGGGCTCGGGCCACGGCTGTCCGGCATATTTTGTGCTATGGGTGGCGCATGGCGCTGTATCTATTCGTGGTTGAACGTCGCCAAACGTTCCGGACACGAAACGAGGGTCAGCGCCATGCGCCATCACAATAGCGTTTTTCATCAGTTGCTGAAGCATGTCCCGTGGGCGGAATTCGACCGGCTGGTCGGGGCGCACCGAGCTGACGCGCGGGCCCGCCGGTTGACCACCAAAAGCCAGTTTCTGGCGCTGATGTATGGCCAGCTGGCCGGTGCGGCGAGCCTGCGCGAGATCGTCGGCGCGATGCAGAGCCAGCGGGCGCGGCTTTATCATCTGGGAGCCAGCCTGCCACGGCGCGCGACCCTGGCGGACGCCAACCACGACCGGCCCGCCGATTTCTTCGCCGCGCTGTTGGGGTTGATGATCAGCCGCGCCGATCGCGGGCTGCGCCGCTCTCTGGCCGACACGACTTATCTGATCGATGCGAGCGGTCTGCGGCTCGACGCGCGCAGCCGCGATTGGGCGCAGTTTTCCGCCGGCGTGTGCGGCGCCAAGCTGCACGTCGTCTACGATCCCGACGCCGACCGGCCGATCTATGCGGCGATCACCGCAGCCCGGGTCAACGACATCACCGCCGCGCAGGCGATGCCGATCGAGCCCGGCGCCACTTATGTCTTTGATCTCGGCTATTACGATTATGCGTGGTGGGCCAAGCTCGACGCCGCGCAATGCCGCATCGTCACTCGCCTCAAATCCAACACCCCGCTGACGGTGGTCGAAGAGCTGCCGGTGCCGGCTGACGGCGCGATCCTGTCCGACCGCATCGGCCATCTGCCGGCGCGCCTGGGCAGCGGCCGCCGCAACCCGTTTCAGGATCCCGTGCGCGAGGTCCGCGTCACGCTCGATAGCGGCAAGCTGCTGCGCATCCTGTCGAACGATCTCGACGCCACCGCTCAGCAGATCGCCGATCTCTACAAGCGCCGTTGGGCGATCGAGCTGTTCTTCCGCTGGGTCAAGCAGACCCTCAAAATCCGCCGCTTTCTCGGCACCTCGGAAAACGCCGTGCGGATCCAGATCGCCGTCGCGCTGATCGCCTTTTTGCTGCTGCGGCTGGCCCAGGCCGGACAGAAGGCGGTCACCAGCCCGCTCACCTTCGCCCGCCTGGTGCGCCTCAACCTGATGCACCGCCGCCCGCTCCACCAACTGCTCGACCCCGAACCACCACTTCTCGCCAACCCCGCTCAAATGACCCTGCAGTGGAACCCCAGCTGAACCGGACAGCCGTGGGCTCGGGCCGGGCATCCACCAAACTGCGGCTTGATATGTGTTTCGTGGATGGCGTGCCAAGCCCGGCCATGACCGATTCGGATTAAAGAGCCCTGTTCCCAGTCGAATAGCGCCGTATTAGGACGGTCACGTGAACGGCAGGAATTGGCGCGTCTCGCCCATTGCCTCGGGTCGCGGCGACGGTCTGCTTTCTGATCACAGAGCGGGCGCTCAGCTTGGGCGGCAGGAACTGGTCTTCATGCCCCCATTCGAGCCATTGCGCGCTATGTTCCATGATGGATAACGCGTCTAATTCTTGCTCCAGTTCAACGTAACACCGCGGCCGTCGTGAAGGTTGCCCTTGGCGTCGATCCGCCCATCATGAACCCTTCCGATCAGGTCAGAGACAGCAAAGCTCGATCCGTCGGCTCTCTTGCTATGCATGTGGATCGCCACTTCGCCCGCTCGGGAGATTTCACCCCCAAGATATATCGTGACCCCAGGATCGCGACCGGGCCATTCGCCAGATATCCGATTGCCCAGCACGACCGCCTGTGCCTCAAAGCAGTGGGCCGGCTCGGTCGCGCCGCCGGCTGCGTAGCACATCTGCCCGCGATAGACCCCGCTCGGATCGTCACCGGGCGTTCCGGCGGCGGTCGCGCCACCCACTGAATTGGGCTGCGGCTTGACCTGCCCCGCCTCCGGCGCAGCCAACGCTTCGGCAGCCGCTATCCTGCGGTTGGCTCTGGCCAGGCGGCGCGCTTCTCTCTCGATCCGCCGCTGATCGACTTGCGGCGCCGGCAATCCGGCCGTAGGCGCGTATTCCACCCGGTTCCGCTCATAGTGAGAACGGATCCAGGAGACACCACCAACCGTGATCAAAATCAGAGCAGCAATGACGAAGGGCCGAGGCCGCCACCCGTTCGCAAGCTGGCGCCGGCGAGCCGGAGAAGGGAGCACGCCGAGGCCAGCGACTTTGGCGATGGCGAATGTCCGCACCGGCTGCGGCAGATTCTTGTAGTTCAGATCGCCCAGCGGCTTGAACGACAGGGACAGCTTGTTAAGCACCTGGTCGTACACGCTGCCTGAAATGCAGATACCGCCGGGCTCGGCCGCCCCTTGCAGGCGGGCCGCGACATTGACGCCGTCGCCAAGCAAATCCGCGCCCTGCACCATGACATCGCCGAGATTTACGCCGATACGGAAGTTCACCTGGCGCCGGCTCCCGAGCTGATCGTTGCGCGTGCGAAGCGCGGCTTGGATCTCGGTGGCGCAGCGTACCGCTTCAACGGCGCTGCTGAATTCGGCGAGGATAGCGTCACCGGCGGTATTGAAAACCCGGCCGCGATGCAGCTCCACCAGCTTCTCAAAGACCTCCTTGTGGGCGCGAAATGTTTGCAGTGTGCGCTCTTCGTCCTCGGCCATAAGACGGCTGTACGCCGCGACGTCGGCGGAGAGGATCGTCGCTAGTTTGCGTTCGAGGCCACCGGCCGCGGCGCCGCTTTCGGCCATAGCATGCCCGCTATCAGTTCCGGCCGATCATATCGAGGAAGCGTAATTCTGCCACCGCGGCGTTTGCCGGGTACACGTGTGGAGTAAAGCCGGCGCGTCGGCCTGAGCTCGCCGCCGAAGTCAAATATCTAACCTCGACCGGCGACAACCTGCTTCGGCAGGTAGTTTATGAGCGTCTGCGCAAGGGCAAGCCGGCGGCCGAGTGCATCGCGAGGTGCCGATCGACAAAGCCGCCGGCGCCGTCAGGAGCCTTCGGGTCTTTTTATCGTGTACCCGCGAACAGGGAGGGAAGATCGTAATCGACAAGATCGCCGATACGCTCGACCGTCAGGTCGGCTGCCGGATATGAGGCAGCGTCCGGGGCGAGAGCGAACTGACCCTGACGAGGCAGTATCGTGGTCACGCGGTTGCCCCAGGCCTTTTTGACCGCGGCCAGAATTCGCGGCTTGTCGTCGACCAGGACGTAATGTCCGGCCGGATAGCGCTGCTCGACGTCGTCAAGCTCCTCCTCTTTGTGGATGTAGATCAACACCCGGCCCTCGACCGCCTCAAAGATGCCGGAGCGCTCGACCTTGCGCGGCTGGAAGACGACGTCGCCATCGACAGGATGACAGTCTGACCCCAGCCGCGCATCCGTTCGAGGACGTCGAGCGCTCCGGGGTACAACCGATTGGCGAACGGGTAGTCGACGAGGTAAGAGGACATCGACAGCAGATGGATGTCCTTCGGGTGCTCGACCCGATAGCGTTGCAGGGCACCGAGGTAGTCGCGATAGCCGAGTTCTGCGAACAGGTGCTCGAGAATAGTCCAATAGCGGTCGCGGCAGACGGGCCCGAATTCGCGTTCGAGATGACGCCTGAGATCGGCTTGGATGCGGTCGTTGTCGAGCAGCGTGTTGTCGACATCGACGAGGAAGACGGTCGTGCTCGAGGTCATTCAGCGCCCTACTTTCAGGCAGAATATGAGATTCGAAAGACACCCGGTTTGAGGTTTCGTCAAGTCGTGCTGCCCCTGAGAAGGCCGCCGGCGCCGGCGGCATCTCTTCCGTACACCGCCATCGCCAACCTCCTTCGGCTCGGCCGGGGATAGCCTTGATCGTGCTGCCCTTACCTGCTCCGGTTCGGGAGAAGATGTCATTGACACCATACCAACCAGTTGGTATGGATGTCTTATGGAAGCTGCCAAGGCGAAGACCGATGCACGGACCCGCCTCCTCGACGCGGCAATGCGGGTGATCCGCGCGCAGGGGTACTCTGCAACCACCGTGGACGAGATTTGCCGCGAAGCCGGGCTGACCAAGGGCGCCTTCTTCCATCACTTCAAGAGCAAGGAAGACATGGCGGTGGCGGCGGCGGCGCATTTCTCAGAAATGGCGGAGCGGCTCTTCGCTGGGGCGCCCTATCGGGAGCTCGCCGATCCCTTGGATCGCGTCCTCGGCTACATCGATTTCCGCGCGGCGATCCTCGCGGGGCCGGTGCCCGAGTTCACATGCTTGCTCGGCACGATGGTGCAGGAGGCCTATGACACGCACCCCGCGGTTCGGCAGGCCTGCGACACCTATATCGGCGTCCACGCCGCAGGCCTCGCCAAGGACATCGACGCCGCCAAGACGCTCTACGCACCCAATGCCCCGTGGAGCGGGGAGAGCCTTGCGCTGTTTACGCAGGCGGTGCTGCAAGGCGGGTTCGTCCTCGCGAAAGCGAAAGGCGGTCCAGAAGTCGCGCGCCACTGCGTGGCGCATCTGCGCCGTTATTTCGAGCAACTGTTCGATTGTCCCGCAACCAGCGAGAGGGAGTGACCCAATGCCGGCACCACGCGGCACGTTCATCTGGTACGACGTGATGACCAGCGACACCAAGGCGGCGGCATCGTTCTACAGCGAGGTGATCGGCTGGGAGGCGCAGGAGCACGCGATGCCGGGCAACGCCACCTACACGGTTTTCAGCAAAGGGCCGGTGATGGTGGCGGGGCTCATGGCAATCCCCGAGCCCATGCGGGCTGAGGGCGCCAGACCCTGCTGGTCCGGCTATGTCGCGGTGGACGACGTCGATGGTGACGCCGCGCGTGTCTGGGCGGCGGGCGGCGCGATCCGACGCGGCCCTGAGGACATCCCGAATGTCGGCCGCTTCGCCGTAGCCTCGGATCCCGGCGGCGCGGTGTTCCTGCTCTTCAAGCCGAACACAGAGGAAGCGCCGAAGCCGATGGCGCCAATGACACCCGGCCATGTCGGTTGGCACGAGCTTATCGCCGGCGATCTCGATCGCGAGTTCGCGTTCTACGCGCGGCTGTTTGGGTGGACCAAGGATCGCGCGATCGACATGGGCCCGATGGGCACCTACCAGACGTTCGCGATGGGCGGCACGCCTTGCGGCGGCATGATGAAGGCGTGCGCGCAAACGACTGGCGCGTTCTGGAACTACTACATCGCTGTCGACAGCGTGGCGGAAGCGGCCGAGCGCGCCACGAACCGAGGCGGCCAGGTGCTGCATGGCCCCGCCGAGGTTCCCGGGGGCGCGTGGATCGTCCAGGCCCGCGACCCCCAAGGGGCCGCGTTCGCGATAGTGAGTGAACACAAGTGAAGCGCGTCCCGGTTGTCCGGCGATCCTTCGTCCGGCGGCCTTCCCAGTGCGACAGTGACTAGTAAACGGAGGCACCCATGCAGTCACACCCGATAGTGACCAAACAGGACTGGATCGAGGCGCGGCGGGCGCTGCTTGCCGAGGAAAAGAAACTGACGCGGCTCCGCGACCGGCTTGCTGAGGACCGCCGCGCACTCCCGTGGGTCAAAATCGAGAAGCCCTATGTTTTCGATGGCCCGACGGGCAAGGTGTCGCTCGCCGATCTCTTCAGCGGGCGCAGCCAGCTCTACGTCAAGCACTTCATGATGGCGCCGGGCGGGGAAGAGCAGCTGGCCGCCGGCCTGGGCGAACGGCAGGTAGCCGAGTTCGTCGAGCACGACAAAATCGAGCCGGGTCAGGTAATCGGCGAGCCGCCCCTGCCGGCCGGCGCGGGCTTCGCTCTCCAGCCGGTTGACGAGGTCGACGACGGTGTAGAAGCGGCCGCGCGCGCCGCCGCGGATGCAAGAGCGCGCGATGGCTATGGCCAGATGCGACTTGCCGGTGCCGGTTCCGCCGATCAGCACGGCGTTGCGCTGCTCGGCGAGAAAGCCGCCGCTCGCCAGCTCGCGGATCAGCGCCTCGTTGATCGGCGTGCCGGCGAAGTCGAAGTCGTCGATGTCCTTGGCCAGCGGCAGCTTGGCAATGGTCAGCTGGTACTTGATCGAGCGCGCCTGCTTCTCGGCGATCTCGGCGCTGAGCAGGTCGCCGACGATGCGCGGCGGCTCGTGCCGGCGCTTGATGCCGGTGGCCATCACCTCGTCATAGGCGGCGCGCATGCCGTAGAGCTTGAGCGTCGACATCAGCTCGAGAATATCGGTGCGCTCCATCACGAAGCTCTCCGCAGGCGGTCATAGCGGGCGCAATCGGCGATCGGCGCGTGTCGCAGCCGCAGCGCGTCCGGGGTCAGGATCGTCGCCGCCGGCCCGGGGTCACGGCGCCGCGCCAGGATATTGAGGACGACATCGGCCGAATGGACGCCGCCGGCGAGGGCTTCGGCACAGGCCGCCTCCACGGCCGCCAAACCGTCGGTCAGCACCGCCGAGAGCACCTTGACCATCTGTCGGTCGCCGTCGTCCGAGCCCTTCAGCTTGCGCCGCACGCGCTCCAGGCTGGCCGGCAGCAGCCAATCCTTGAACGGCGCTCCGTTGCGCAGCGCGCCGGGCTTGCGGGCGAGCACCGGCACGTAATGCCAGGGGTCGTAGATCGTCTCGCCGCGGCCGAAGCAGCGCGGGTGCTCGCCGACGATCGCGCCGTCCTGGCGGATCACGATGCGATCGGCGTAAGCCTGGATCTCGACCGGCCGGCCGACCGCGCGCGAGGTGACCGAGTACTTGTTGTTGTCGAACCGCACCAGGCAGGTCTTCGAGACCGAGGCTTGCGTCGCGTGGAACCCGTCGAACGGGCCGCGGATCGGCACCAGCTTGGGCGCGCTCGGCCTCGAACACCTGCCAGATCGTGAGGTCGGTCAGCTCGGGATGCTTGTGCGCCTTGGCGTAGGCGACGCATCGGTCGAGCAGCCAGGCGTTCAGCTCGTCGTAGCTCGCCACCCGCAGCCGCGGCGTGAAGAAGCGCTCGCGCACCAGCCCGACCTGGTTCTCGACCTGCCCCTTCTCCCAGCCCGAGGCCGGCGTGCAGGCGATCGGCTCGACCAGGTAATGGCCGCACATCCGCAGGAAGCGGCGGTTGTACTGGCGGTCCTTGCCGATGAACACGGTCTCGACCGCCGTCTTCATGTTGTCGTAGATGCCGCGCGTGCAGGTGCCCTTGAAGAAGGCGAAGGCGCGGTTGTGCGCGTCGAACACCATCTCCTGGGTCTCGCGCGGATAGGCCCGCACGAACAGCATCCGGCTGTGGCACAGCCGGACATGCGCCACCTTGACGGTCACCGTCGTGCCGTTGATCAGCACGACCTCGTGGCTCCAGTCGAACTGGTAGGCCTCGCCCGGCGCAAAGCTCAGCGGCACATAGGCTTCTGCCGTCGCCGCCCCGCGCTCGACGCGCCACGTCTTGGCGTAGCGGCGAACCGCGTCGTAGCTGCCCTCATAGCCGAGGCCGCGCAGCTCCTCGAATATCCGGATCAGCGTCAGCCGCTCGCGCGCCGGCTTGCCCTCGTTCGCCAGCAACAGCCCGTCGAGCTGATCGCGCCACGGATCGATCTCGCGGCAGCGGCTGCGTGCCGCGCTCATAGCGAAACTCGGTCGCCTCCGACCGGATCACCTTGCGCACGACCTTCCGCGACACCCGAAACTCGCGGCAGATCGCCTTGATCGGCTTCTTCTGCGCGAAATACGCCCGACGGATCTTCGCGATCGTCTCCACTACCAGCATCCCCGACCCGGCCCCCATGTCCCCCATGGAAGCCACTGTGGACCCGCCGTCCCCGGGGTCCCGATTGGATGCCGATCACCCCGAAAACGGGGTCCTTATTCCATGCCGATTCACAGACTGCTTCCATCCACGGCCGATAACCTCCGCTCTCCGCGGGAACGGCTGTCCGGCGCGATCACGCAGCTTGATGAACTGCGGTTCGGCCTCGTTCGTTCTTGGTGGGTATCCGGCAGCAGGACGATCTCGGCCGGGCCGAGCTGGCGGAGAAAATAGCGCGTGCTGCGCGCCGACGTGTACCCGTCCTGGGCCCCGGCGTAGCTCGACGGCCGGGAAGCTGGCCCGATCAGTCATCTCCAAGCGCGCCCTCCCCAGCCGGCGGCTGCAAGTCCATCGCGATCAGCGCCCGCGTCGCAGCGGCGCGCCAGCGCTCGCCGTGCCGAATCAGGCAATCGAGAATGGCGAGATGGACGCGGTTGCCGTCGATATCACCGTACCGATGAACAGGAGAAGCAGCTTATCGAGATCAACGACAAGCTGAACCGACTCGGCTTCATGTTCGAGGATCGCGAACCGCTTTACCAGGACTTCCTGCGCGCATGGCAAGACGTGCGGTACGCGGATCGCCCGCCGCTTTCGCCCACTCAGATCGAGAAGCGGCATGCGGCCATGAAGGAGATGATCAAGAGCCTTATCACAAAGAAAGAAACGGCGAAGTGATCTACGTGAATCGGAATACAGTCTCGATCCCTGGCGCGATACTAACCGCAGCAATTGAAGCTCAGGAACAACTGGAGGCTCTGCCAGCAGGCCAGCGCGCCGAATTTATTAGACGTAGATCGCACATCTGGCGAGCTTTTAGGCCGTACCTTTGTAGGGTGTCCTACGGCAAGTGGTACTCCGAAAATCCCGAGGTTCAATCATTTCTCGATGTTGACCATTATCGTCCTAAGCTTGAGGCCAAACGGTCGGAGGTTGAGTGCGATCCAGGCTACGGTAGGCTAGCGTTCTCCTGGGGTAATTTTCGACTTGCTGCCCAGCGGTCTAAACCGCCTGAGCACGAACGAGGAAACCAACGAAACTGAAGGCAAAGGCAGCTAGTTCCCACTCCTCGATGGCAGCCCGAGGGCGTCGTGGGTCCATTGGTGCGAATGCGACGAGCAGCCGGTGCTTCTTGATCCCACTGTGAGGCAGGATGTCGATCTTATCGACGTTAATGCCGAGGGTCGCATGTCTCCGAGCAGATACTGCATTGGTTTCGCAAGAACGCGAGTCGAGCGTTCAATCGAAATATATGGTCTGAACCTTCCTAAACTTACAGCAGCACGAAAGCGAGTAATGCGCGAAGTCATAGCTGTCTATGAGGCCCTGGAACACGCCTAGTTGAGGCGGGCGTTGAGCCCCCGGCTGCCGATCGGCTACCCGCCGCCTGGCTAATCGATGAAATTCGGAAAAAGACTTTGCCGTGCAGACCTTATTCGAAAGCCGCAAGAGCACAGTTAATATTGTCCGGTGGCGCGAACCTTTGCGCACAGCCAGAAGACATAGCGGCTCCAGCGTAATGCAATCCTCGGCGCGCTTCGGCCTGACCTCGCTCCATTTCGGCATGGACAAGAGAGGTGGCGATAGAACCCCTTTGAGCTGGGGCATATTTAATTTAATGCGACCACCTCCCGAGCCGTCAGCGCACTCGATCGATCTGGCCCAGCGGTCCTTCCGCGATTCTCTCGGTGCTCACCCCCTGTACTTAAGCCACGTGTTTCGCCGTCGATATTTCTCGCGCAACTCGTTGCGCCGCTGAACGATCCGAGGCGCGTCAGCATAGGCAGCCCTGATTTTCTCCTTCGGGAGGCCCAATTCCGCCGCCAGCTGTCCGATTAGGAGAGCATCGGCCTGGTGCCTCGCTTTGGCCTCGCTTTCCCTGTAGTTGGCTTCGGCACGAGCGTCCGCGCGTTTTTGAGGAAAGTCGGGCCAATCGAAAAGGATGAACAACGCGTAGCCAAGAACGCCGACCCATAAGATACCAAGCCCTGAATACGGATCAGAGGCGACGACAGCAAGTACCAAAGCGATTGGTGTATGTTTTAACTTTTTGCGCCACGCTACTTTCATCCCTTCTCGATAAGAAGACCAGTCATTAGCGTTTGGTTGATAGATCGGCTTTTCAGGTACCAGTCTTGCGTAAACGCTGGCCAAGCGCTCTTTGATGGCTCCATCGATTTGCGTATACAGAGAAGGTTCAGGCCCGTCAGCGGTCCTCTTCGAGTTGAAGCCTTGAGGAAAAGCACAGGACGCGCTGCCGGATGTCTTGCCATTCGGTCTCTCCGTAACGGCGAGTACGGTAGCGCAACACGATGGCGTCCTGCTCGGCGTCGATGCCGATCGAGCCGGAGGGCTTGCCGTTCTGCATCCATCTCAAGCCTGGTTGTCGTCCCGGCCGCAGCTTTCCTTCGCGATGCAAATACCGCACGTCGAGCGAATTACAACTCTCACATGTGCGGCGTCCGCCAGACGAATACCGGCCCATCTCTGTCACCCCCGTGCCGCAATCGAAATCATTTGGCAACCTGCTCGAGAACTAACATGATCCGTAGTAACTTATTGATTTTTCGCCTATTTCTGTGCCAGTACCGTGTCCATTTGTCAGCTGCGATCAACACGGTTAGTTGCGCGTCACTCGCGATCCCTTTCGGCGCCGTTGCGCGTCGCCGCAGCGTCATCCAGGAGCCCGTTCTTTTTGCTGTAAGGGCTGCTTAGATATCACGCACGTGAATCAAACATCGAACGGAGGACGCCAGTCGCGCCTCCGTAACGAATGCCTCTTGCTGCAGGT
Source organism: uncultured Alphaproteobacteria bacterium (assembly GCA_963774345.1). Taxonomy (GTDB): domain Bacteria; phylum Pseudomonadota; class Alphaproteobacteria; order ATCC43930; family CGMCC-115725; genus AP-15. The sequence goes on along the minus strand of CAVZFB010000026.1, from coordinate 6,160 downwards.
TGAGAGCCATAATCTAGAAAATATGAACGCAATCTAAGCCGCAGACAACCAAATCACCCACGCCACGCATGTTCGGGCTCACTTCTGAGGTGCCAGCCGCCGCAAAACCGGCACCGATACATGACCGCTCGATGGCGAGCTTAAGCAGGGCTCGATTCGGGAAGCGAGAAGCGATCGAACCGTTCTTAACAGCACAGCTACCTCCAACGCTCTTGAAGTCTGGGCCGCGCTGCTCTCTCGGCGGCGAGTTCTCGAAGTGGAGGCCTCTAGCGCGGCCAGCCGCTCGTGCACAGTCCAGAGCCGTTCCTACTCGGTGCGCAAGGGCAGCCCTGCTAACACTTGTCGGAGACTTTACACACCGTGGCGGCGACGGATTATGCCGAACCCGAAGAGCGCTGTGCCGAGCAGTGCCAGCGATACCGGTTCTGGGACTGGGACGGAAATGTCAGAGAACTGCTTGTCGAGGATCGACACGCCGACAGCAGCCCCCGTGCCAGGAAAAACCTCAAAGTCCTCCTCCTGGTTGAGCATCGTCGTCGCTGCAAAGTGGGTGGTTGTAGTAGGCGCGGTTTCGTTGACGGCCAACGTAGTGCCATTACTTAATGTCTCTACATCCGTAAAATCAGTGCCCGGCAGGACGCCAGAAACATCGAGAGATGCATCGGTTATTGGGGCGGTCGCCGGCGCGGTGACAGTGAAACCCAGGATCGCATCAAGGTTTGTCGTACCAGTGTTTGACCAGCCCCCATTGAAAACAATACCGGGGCCAGCGCTAGTCCCGGCGCCGATGGGAGTTACGCCCACGGTTGACGCCGGAGCGTTAAAACCGCTGGGATTATAACTGAAATTACTGAATGTATCGGTGCCGACCGTGCAGGAAAAGCCGGACACTAACCAGTTGTCCAGTGTCGTCGTCATGCACGGAGCGGCGAAGGCGCCGCTCGATAATGTCGACAGCATCGTCGCGATGGCTACTCGCAAAACTGGATTAACCCGCATCGTTCCTCTCCTTAAAGGTGTCGGCTCGGCAAGGCTTGGCTTTACCGAGCTATCCGAACGACTAACCGCGACTAACATACGCGTAGAACGTAAATCAACCTATAGGACTAAAGGAGGCAAAATTGCGTCAAACTCGCCGGAACCCGCATCCGCAGCGCATGGGACGCCGCGCGATCTCGGTGATTCGCCGCAGCAGCGCCGGCAGCGTCTCGTGCTCGTCACGCCGCTGTCGGTAGGGCTGCGGCAGGTGTCGCGGGCGGCGACCAAGGTGGCAGCGGGTTCGCGTGACGTGTGCACCCCTAGACCCCCATCGGGTGGCGCCGCGTCGTCCGCGGCGCGTCGGGCTTTCAGTCAGCTTCAGGGGCGAGCTTTGGAAGGGTTTCAATGCTGCTCATTCGGGTCATCACCTCTCTTCATGCTACGAAAAAAGCGGCGCTTTTCGGTCGCGTCCAGCCCGACGCGGGGATCAGCTTGCCGTCGGTCGGGTCGCGCCTGACGTGCGCTGGACGTTAGTCGATTAGGGGGCCGTTCCATACCTTTACGGCAGGTATCTGGCGGTAATTACGAATGGTGGCGGTCCCTCAGATCAGCCGACTGCGCACCCGGACCAACCGTTCGTAGCTCGCCCCTGATCCCGCATCGCCTGCCGCCCGGCGGCTTCGTGCCCCCGTCTCGTGCCGCAGGCGATGATCCGGCGCGATCGCCGCGCGGCGCATCGCCCGCCCTACCATCGCTGCCACCTCTGCGGACAGCCAGCCCCATCCCCGGGAGAACCACCGGCCGCCCGGCGAGCGGTGCAGGGCGACGTCGTCCAACTTACGCCCTCGGCGAGCGTGAGGTTGAGCCAGGCGACCGGATCGCCGAGCTGCGGTTTGCGGGTCAGGCGGCAGGTTTTGATGCGGACCATGACTGCCTCATCAAGAGAGCTGCGAGCGGTGTCGACGGCGTCCCTAGCCGATTCGGCGCGATTGGCGACATGCGGACGGACGCTTAGCTCGCCTGCCGCAGTGAAAGGATCACATGGATCACATCGCCCTCATGCCGGACCGTCATCGGAAGGCCGCAGCGCCGGAAGACGTTCAGCATGGGACGATTGCGGGAAAGCACGTCGGCCTCTAGCCGATCCAGGCCCTTCACCCGGGCGATAGCGATGATATGACGCATCAGCAGGCTGCCGATCCCGCGGCTCTGGAAGTCCTCTTCGACGGTGAAGGCCAATTCGGCGCTGCGCCCTGCGGCGGCGACGGAGCTGCTGACGAAATAGCTCGCCCCGCCAATGACGACCTCGTCCTCGCCCGCGCCGATGGTTACCAGCAGTGCGACCGCCCGCTCGAAATCTGCCCCCGTGATCCGACCGAGTTCAGCGTCACTGACATCGGCCTTGTAACCAAAGAACCGCGTGTAGACCGTGTCCCGCTCGAGATTGAGGAAGGCGCGGCGGATCTTCGGTCCGTCATTGGCACCGGCCGCGCGTACCGTCACCGCGGTGCCGTCCCTGAGCGTCTCTACGAAGACATAGCTAGGGTACTGCACGCCTCACCCTCCAGGCCTGACGATCCTTGGCCGACATTCCGCAGATAGATAGATAACAGGAAAAGCTCTCGCTCTCGTAGGCGCTACCATCGCTCCCACCACCACCATTCCGGGTGATCGCGCCGCAATTTCCGAGCTACTCCTGGCTGAAGCCTTCCGATAAAAAATCCAAGCTTGATACATGCGGGCTTGTAGTTCTGATCGCAAAGAGTGTGCAACCGCTCTAATATCTGCGGTACAGTCCGCTGTTGGGCTGTCGCCGGCATGGCGAGCGCGAGCGCCAGAGTGAAGCCGATTATCCAAATCCGAACCATCTGGGTGCCTTGTCTCTGTGATGTCGAATGGTGCAGGGAAAACGCGAACCGACACTAAAGTTGTCGCTGAGGATACTGCTTTCCTTTCCATCAACGGAGTACCGAAGTCGGGTGTCTAACTCTAAGCGCGTCGATTACCGACGGCATCAACTCGTGTACGCTTGGTGATGACCACATGAGGGTCGGATGCATCGGCGACTGCATCGTCGTTATGCGGGCGGTCGAATCGCCGCCCCGATAATCCCGGAGACCCAGATGAGAGCGATTGCTGAATTCGTGAAAACCACGCTGATCGGCGGGCTCCTCATCGTCCTGCCGGTCTATATCGCGGTGCTGTTGATCCTGAAGGCCGTTCAAGGTCTTGTGACCGCGGTGAAGCCGATCACGGCCGCAATCCCCGGTTCCGTGAAGTTTGAGGAGATCCTGGCGATTGTAATACTCGCCGCCATTTGCTTCATCGCCGGTTTGATCGTCCGCACCAGGGCGGGTTTACGAGCGAAGAATCTCATCGAACGGAGGGTACTACAAAGGCTCCCCGGCTACACGCTGTTGCAGGGCCTGACCGGTCGCGTCATGGGTCAGGCGGACGACCCGGCATTCGCGCCCTGTCTCGCCGAGATCGAGGAGGCACTGGTTCCCGCACTAATTGTCGAGAAATTGGAAAACGGTTCCTTTACGGTGCTGGTGCCTTCGGTGCCGACGCCGATGGCTGGAGCGGTCTACATCCTACCGCCCGAACGAGTGCACCCTGTGGATGTACCATTTACAGTAGCACTCAGGGTTTTCACGAAATGGGGCGCCGGGTCCGGTGAGTTCGTCCAAGCCATGGAGGCGGCGAATAAGCGATGAGTGACGATTTCTTTGATATTGTTGGCACCGACGCCTGACCATGATCCGCGAATGCTTAGCACTCAGGGTTCCCAGGCCGCTCGAACAGCGCCAACGCCCGCCATGGCTTAAGCCCTCAGATACTTGTTGAACCAATCAAGTGCGTGTTGCCAAGCCGCCTTCGCGGCGGCTTCGTCGTAACGCGGTGTCGTGTCGTTGTGAAAGCCATGGTTGGCCCCCTTGTAGATATGGCCTTCATGGGGAACCTTGGCTTCGGTGAGCGCGGCGTCGAACGCGACCCATCCGCCGGTGATGCGGGTATCGAGCTCGCCGTATTGCGCATTGATCGGCGCTTTGATCTTTGCCGTGTCCTCGGCGCTCGGCTGTGCCCCGTAAAATGGCACGGCGGCGGCTAGATCTGAACCCAACTTCACCGCCAACTGATTAACTACACCGCCGCCGTAACAGAAGCCGATGGCGCCGAGCTTGCCAGTGCAATCGGGGCGCGATTTCAACCACGCCGCCGAGGCGAGGAAATCTTCCATCAGCTTGGCCCGGTCGAGTTGGCGGAACAGCGCCGCTGCTTTCTCCTCGTCACCCGGATAACCCCCCAGTGACGTCAACCCGTCGGGAGCGAAGGCAATGAAATTGGCCACCGCAAGCCGCCGCGCTACATCCTCGATGTACGGGTTGAGACCGCGATTCTCGTGAATGACGATGATGGCTGGTAACTTATCCGCAGTGGCCGAGCGCACCAGGTAGCCCTTGATGGTTCCGTTGCCGTGCGGCGAGGGCACCGTCACCGTCTCCGACTTGATCCGTTTGTCGTCCGGCGGCACCTGAATGGCCCAGGCGTAATTTGGCCTCAACATCTGAAAGAGCGCCGCCGCGGTCACGCCCCCAACCGCATATTTCTCCGCTCGGCTCAAAAATTGACGTCGGCTTATCCCGCCATGCACATAGCCGTTGAGCAGGTCGATCAGCTCTTGCGGAAAATCGGACGCTTTTCTGCGTTCCATGGCCAAGCCTCCCCGAGAAACATTCAATCTCCCGGAAAGAAAATAGCAGGACGGGACTTGAAGCGGTCCTCACGACTTAGTGCGCACACGCCTTCCGTCTTACCAATGACGGCAATCGGCGCGCTACCTCGCCGTTGGCGGCGGTTGCGACGAAGGCCCGCTGTCCACCCGACGCGGCAGCTCGCCCCGACCGCTATGAACGCCGGGTTTGCCCCGCATCGCGGCCGTTCGCGGGACTGCGGTGCCACCGCCGGAGTCGACCCAACTGCGACATTGGCCGCGCGAGTTCGGGGCGTCCGCTACCTGCTCCGACAGCGGACCTTTGGACCTTGAGCGTGCTTGCGAAAGAATTCGAGCTGTCCTTGACCCAAAGCGGACGAGCGGACGTGCCGATACGCTTTGATGTTGAGACTTCGGCGCACCAGACCGGTGCCGTCGGTATGGTTGTGGCGCTGCGTCACTTCTGGATGCGAATACATGCCGCATTTCCCGTGCGACAGCCCATTATCCGTGTACCGATGCCGTCTGAACGCTGTCTGCGGCCACCGTAAGAGCTTTCGCCTATCGCTTTGCTGAACGGGAGAAGCATTTTGCCTGAGGTGCTACCTCGGCTGGGGACTTTGTATACCGAGATCGCCCGGACCCGCGACGTGCCGGAGTTGCTCCGCGCAGCAATGTACGATCTACCAGGACCACTATGAGGCGACGAGCCCCGACATCTTCTTGAGCGATTTTGCCGAGAAAGAATTTGTCCTGATCGTCCGCGACAGAAACGGTATCGTCCGAGGTTTCACGACGGCTGTCATACTCGAATTAGCGACCGCCGGAAAAATGATACGAGCGATTTTCTCCGGCGATACCATCATGCATCGTGAATATTGGGGCCATCAGGACCTCGCGTTCAATTGGATCAGGTTTGCCGGCCGCATCAAATCCGAAAGGCCCGATGTGCCACTCTATTGGTTCCTGATCGTCAAAGGTCATCGCACCTATCGCTATCTCACCGCGTTCAGCATCAATTTCTTCCCGCATTGGCAGCGGCGGATGCCGGACGAGGCCCACGCCGTTATCACCCATCTGGCGCGGCAGCGCTTCGGCGTCCATTTGATGAGACTCGCGGATCCATTCATTTTCCAGCGTCGCGGGGCCACCTGCGCGCGGATCTCGCCGCCGTGTCGGAGATCGAGGCGCGCCGGCCCGACGTACGCTTCTTCCTCGAGCGGAACCCAGGCTACGCGGCGGGAGACGAGCTCGTCTGCCTTACCGAGCTCGAACCCAACAACCTCAAGCCAATCGCACGCCGACTTTTCCTGCAGGGCTTCGCCCAATGACTGCTTGGGCGCGCGTCACCGCGGCGAGCGAGCCCCACTGGCGCAGGTTCGTGGCAGCACTCGCCCGACCGCAGCAGGCCCAGGGCGAAATGCTGCGCCGCATCCTGCTGGGCGGCGAGCGGTCGAGCTTCAGCAC
>CAVZFB010000025.1:0-11475 GCA_963774345.1 uncultured Alphaproteobacteria bacterium | reverse complement strand
CGCGCCGAAGCTCGACCGCTCGCCGCCCAGCAGGATGCGGCGCAGCATTTCGCCCTGGGCCTGCTGCGGTCGGGCGATAGGCGCCGCCACGAACCTGCGCCAGTGGGGCTCGCTCGCCGCGGTGACGCGCGCCCAAGAGGTCGATTGGGCGAAGCCCTGCAGGAAAAGTCGGCGTGCGATTGGCTTGAGGTTGTTGGGTTCGAGCTCGGGGCAAGGCAGACTGAGCTCGTCTCCCGCCGCGTAGCCTGGGTTCCGCTCGAGGAAGAAGCGTACGTCGGGCCGGCGCGCCTCGATCTCCGACACGGCGGCGAGATCCGCGCGCAGGTGGCCCCGCGACGCTGGAAAATGAATGATCCCGCGAGTTCTCATCAAACGGGCACGCCGAAGCGCTGCCGCGCCAGATGGGTGATAACGGCGTGGGCCTCGTCCGGCATCCGCCGCTGCCAATGCGGGAAGAAATTGATGCTGAACGCGGTGAGATAGCGATAGGTGCGATGACCTTTGACGATCAGGAACCAATAGAGTGGCACATCGGGCCTTTCGGATTTGATGCGGCCGGCAAACCTGATCCAATTGAACGCGAGGTCCTGATGGCCCCAATATTCACGATGCATGATGGTATCGCCGGAGAAAATCGCTCGTATCATTTTTCCGGCGGTCGCTGATTTGAGGATGACAGCCGTCGTGAAACCTCGGACGATACCGTTTCTGTCGCGGACGATCAGGACAAATTCTTTCTCGGCAAAATCGCTCAAGAAGATGTCGGGGCTCGTCGCCTCATAGTGGTCCTGGTATAGATCGTACATTGCTGCGCGGGAGCAACTCCGGCACGTCGCGGGTCCGGGCGATCTCGGTATACAAAGTCCCCAGCCGAGGTAGCACCTCAGGCAAAATGCTTCTCCGCTGTTCAGCAAAGCGATAGGCGAAAGCTCTTACGGTGGCCGCAGACAGCGTTCAGACGGCATCGGTACACGGACAACGGGCTGTCGCACGGGAAATGCGGCATGTATTCGCATCCAGAAGTGACGCAGCGCCACAACCATACCGACGGCACCGGTCTGGTGCGCCGAAGTCTCAACATCAAAGCGTATCGGCACGTCCGCTCGTCCGCTTTGGGTCAAGGACAGCTCGATTCTTTCGCAAGCACGCTCAAGGTCCAAAGGTCCGCTGTCGGAGCAGGTAGCGGACGCCCCGAACTCGCGCGGCCAATGTCGCAGTTGGGTCGACTTGACTCCTTCACCCGTAGGCATCCGAACGGCCGCAATCGGGGCAAACCCGATGTCAGGGCGGTCGGTGGGAACCGCCGGGTCGGGTGGCTACCTGCCCTTGGCACTCGCGGTAATCTCCGTCTGCTATCCGATCCCAGAGCGGATCTTCGACCATGTTTCCACGGGTTCGGAGCGCGACGGCCCGGAAATAGTGATTAGGAGCCGGATCCCTGCTCCCGTCTTCAACCTGTTGCAGATTGGCGGTCTACCCAGCATTCGAATGAAGTCTTGAACGCTGGGAGAGTTGGCACAAGGGCACGGACCAGAGGTTCGCTACTCGGGGAACACGAAGGTCAGCTTGAGCTGCACCAGCCACGTCTCGTTGCCGGCCTGGGGTCTGATGGCGTTGTAGTAGCTGTCCAGATCGAGCCTCACGGCCTGTCCTTCCACTCGGAACAGCTTGCCGAAGCCCCCGCCGACCGGGACGGTCCATTTCCCGCCGCTCGCGATCCAGTTCGTGGTGATTTCGGGCGACGAGCCGACCGACCAGCCATCGCCGAAATGATAGTTGACGATCGGATTTAAGAAGAGCTGGTTGGTCCGGTCGCTGCCGGTCGTCGGGCCGCCAAACGACCAGATGTTGTTGACGACAGCTCCGAACACCCACGGGCCCGCATCCTGATGCAGAAACGCGGCTGATGGACCCGAGCCCCATTTGTTGACGCCGAGCGCCGGATTCGTCGCCGTTGGGTAGTAAAGAACCGGCCCTGCGCCCCAGTAAAAACCCTGGCCGTGCTCGGGCGACAGGAAGAACGTCGTGTAACCGTTGCTGAGCCCGAACGTCCAGTGCTCGCCGAGCTTCTTTGGCGGCAATGACTCCAGAGGAAGCTTGGTGCGGGTGATCAACGCCCAATCGTCGTTCAGCCGGAACGGCACCACCGCCTGATCGATCTCAAAGGTGTCCTTGGTCGCGTCATACGCGCCGTCCTGAAAATCACCCTCATAACGCAGCGGCAAAGTAATCTGACGGCTCACCGGGTTCTCGGCATCCTTCGACAGGTCGGTGTTGCTGATCGGCGCCGGCGTCTGAGCCAGGGCTTGGCCGATCCACAGTGCCGCCGTGACGAAGGAGATCGCTGCGCGATTGCGCATTTCTCCAGCTATGCCGCCGCCAAACCGCTGCTCAATGCTCTAGCTGGACCTCGACGATGCCGGCGCGCACCGCGGCCTTCAGCGCGGCGTGGTCCATTTCGGCCTGGTCGGCATAGGCGAGCGCGAACTTGCCCATCGCGTCGTCGAACTGGCCGCCATTGCCGAGATAGCCGGTGATCGTCCAAGGATCGCCGGCCTTGGCGTGCGCGCGCGCCAACGCCCAGCCGCACGCCTTGCCATAGATCGACAGCATCTCGGCATCGTAGGTCTCGACCAGCGGAGAGAGCTTCGCGTCGCGCAGCTGGCGGATGTAGAAATGCCGACCCTCGGGTCCGATGACCCAGCCGAGAAACAGGTCGGAGGCCGGCTGCATCAGCCGCTGGCCCTGGACCACCCGCTCGCCATGTTGGGCAAAGGCGCTCTTGCCGGCATAGGCCTCCAACACCGACGCGTTGGCCTGCTTGACCTGCAAGAAAAACGGGTGGTCGGCGATCGACATCATCAGCGCCACCATGCACAAGGTTCCGACGCTGCCGATGCCGACGACCTTGATTGCCGCGTCCATCAGGCGATAGCGGTCGAACAGAACGCGCCGATCCTCGGGCAAGGTCTCGCGGTATCTGCCGAGCGTCTCGCGCATCAAGTCCATGTAGTGGGCAGCACGCAGACGCCTCGGCATGAAAAAGAGTTCGGCGGGGTGTCACGGATGTGGAATTGTCCGCCGATCGCCTCGGCCAGTTTCGGGAACACCAGCTCCGAACTGCTGGCCGCCGTCGCCTTGGCGATGCGTTTGCGCAGCACCGCCTTGCGATCCTCCGGCAGCATCGCCAGAAAGTCGCTGTCGTCGAGCCGGGCGTACCAGATGTCGAGCACGTCCATCGCGGCAAAGTCGCGCATTTTGCGGCGATAGCTGCGGGCGCAGGCGACCGCCGCATCACGCCCGTTTGCGTCGCTAAGCCCGTTGGAGCGGGCGGCCAGCACAAACGAGGCGACCAGCCGTTTGACGTCCCACTCCCAGGGTGCCGGCAAGGTCTCGTCGAGGTCGTTGATGTCGAAGAGCAGCCGGCGCTCCGGTGTGGCGAAGCCGCCGAAATTCATCAGGTGGGCGTCGCCGCACACCTGGACATGGAGGCCGGTCGCCGGTGTTTCCGCCAGATCGGCCGCCATGACCCCAGCGGACCCGCGGTAGAACGTGAACGGCGATTGCAGCATGCGGCCATAGCGCAGCGGCACCAGCTCCTTCTGCCGGGTCGCGTCCGCGGCGTGCAGAATGCCAACCGGGTCCGCCCGACCGGCATGCGCCCGCCAGCCGGCATGCGCATCGCGCGGCACGCGGTCCCGCAGCTTTTTGCCGGCGGCCCTTCGGTCGGCCGGCGTCATCGGCGATGAATGCGGTTCCGGCTGGGTGTCGGCGACTGTCATCGTTTCCTCCATGTGACGAGCAGGCCGCCTCTCTGAAGAGACAGCCCGCGTGTCTCACAATCAGACTACCCGCTTAGTCGCCCATGCCGATGGTCCTCACGACTTTCTTGATATCCATCAGGGGCAAGGGGTTTGCCGGATTCTGAAGATTCGGATTCATATCGTTCGATGCTCCACCGGGGAAGCGCTTGATGTTCGGAAAATCCACGATGGATTTGTCGAACTCCATGATCACCGGCGAGAGCAGCGAAATAGCCCAACCATTGTCATAGCCGGCGTAGCGGCCCGGCGAAGTGGTCGGCAGGCGCGTGCTCACCGCACCGTTGAACGTCATGTCGTATTTCTCGAACGGGTCCATGGTGAGGTTGTAATACGAGCCGATGGCACCGAGATTCTGCTGTGGACCGAGCCAGGTGTCCTTGGCGGTATAAAGGACTTTCCAAGCGATGTGCGTGTCGGGGTTCTCGGGATCATCGCCGATGTCGGCGCGAGCGCCGTCGAAGCTCTCACCGTCGGTATAGATCCACGAGGTGCGCGCCGAATGCCGCGCCTTGCCCGTGATGTAGGCGCTGTTGTCAATGCTGTCGAAATAGATCGGCTTGCCGTCGTTGTCCTTCCATGCACCGTGGGGCGGCGGGGTGAGGCCGACCATCGTCGCCAGCGTCGCCCAGAGGTCGATGTGCGACATCATTTCGCCATAGCGCGCGCCGGCCGGAATCTTGCCGGGCGCCCACATGATGCCGGGCACACGGAAACCGCCCTCGAACGGCGAACCCTTCTCACCGCGGAACGGAACGGTGCCGGCGTCCGGCCACGCATCCTGCCACGCGCCATTGTCGGCGGTGATGATGACGATGGTGTTGGGAGCCTCGGCCCGGATGGCGTCCATGACCTTGCCGATGTTGGAATCCAGTTCCAGCATGGCATCGGAGTAATTGCCGAGGTGTGATTTTCCAATGAACGCCTTGGCCGGAATGTTCGGATTGTGCATCTTCATGAAATTCACATCCATGAAGAACGGCTTGGCGTCCTTGGCGTGCTGCTTGATGTAAGCGACAGCCGAATTGGCCTGCCGAACATCGAACTCATGCAGATAGTCGTAGTCGATGCGGGCGACCTTGGTCGCGGGTTTGCCTGCGGTGCCTTCCCACTCGTACAAATTGACGATCTTTTGATATTCGTCCCAATAGGCGGCGTTGAATTTCGGGAACCAGGGATGGGCGAAGCTATCCGTGTCGTCATACGTATAGACGCCCGGATAGTAGGCGGCAAACTCCTTCATTTCATCGAAGCCATGTTCAATCGGGTAGAACTTGGGTTGATCACCCAGATGCCACTTGCCCGAGAAGTACGTGCCATAGCCGTTCTTCTGGAAGAACTCGGCGATCGTCGGCGTGGACTTCGTCAGGCCGTTCTCGTCGCCAGGCACAACCACCACCGAGAGGGCCGAACGGATGGGGATGCGCCCGGTCATGAACGAGGCGCGGCCGGCGGTACAACTCGCCTGACCATACCAACTCGTGAACACGGCTCCTTCCTGGGCGACGCGATCGACGTTCGGGGTCGGATGGCCGAGGTTCGCGCCCCCACCATAGGCCCCGAAATCGTTCCAGCCGGTGTCGTCGGTCATCAGCATGACGATGTTGGGCCGCTTCTCCTGAGCCTGCGCTAGGCCCGAGACTGCGGCTGTGGTCAGCAACAACCCGGCGGCAAACGCGCCGAGCCTTGGCCATGTGAGATGTTCAGTCTTCATCTTCCGTCTCCGGTTGTCGACAGTTCGGCGAGGATGCCAAGAAGCGATTGTGGGGTAGGCGAAAGGGGCGCGGTATTCACTTTTTCGGGAAAAATGCGGGGAGGCGGATGGCGTCCGCCTTACTCGCGCGCGCAGCCGAGCGGGGCGGATGGCAACTTGCCGAACAGCGCATGGACGGCCCGATTTTTGCGTCCCAGGTTCCAAGGTTCGCTGTCGGATCAGGTAGCGGACGCCCCGAACCCGCGCGGCCAATGTCGCAATTGGGTCGAATTGAAGTCGTTCCCCCGTGGGCATCCGAACAGCCGAAATCGGGCGTTACTTCGCCATCGATGGCTGGTGGCGTCGCTGCGGAATGAGCTCCCATGCTAGCACGCGGCCGAGCTCGCTCGGCTTGCGGCGCCAAGTCTGCCGTGCCCCGGTGCGCGTCTCTATCGTCGCCGTGTTCTCGGACAGCGCAACCAGCCGGTTGCCGTTGAGCAGCCAGAGCAAGCCGGCTTGGTCGATCCTCGCAAATGGCCGATCGCGGTCGCAGCCGAACCAGTCGATTGGCCCCCAGCCAAGCGACGCGGCCTTTTCAGCCCACCCGCCATCGAAAAACCGTCCGATGTCGACGATGAGGGTCCGCCATCGCTTCACCGGCACATCGCCCGGCGGCCGATCGGGATCGAGCCGGGCGAGCCCCTCCACCCAGGCGCGAGGCACCGTGCCGCGCCAGGCGAAAGCGGCTGGTGATTCCCGGTGTCGCCTGAGACAGCGGCAGGTGACGTCGGTTCCTGAAGATGCTCATCGTCATCCAAGGTGCTCAAGGACGGAGGGATGAGCATCTTCGATGGCGGCCCCTTCGGAAAGCCATGGAAATCCAGGCTCTCATCGAAGATGCTCATTGCCTCGACCGGATGAGCATCTTCGGCACCATGGGCTCGTTCTGCGGCCCGAAGGTGCTCATCGAAGGTGCTCATCTGAGCATCTTCGACCGCCGCCAGCGTTTCCGCGCCCCTTGGGAGCCTGCTCGGCCGAAGATGCTCATCATCCCGTGCTTGAGCATCTTCGATCGCGCTGAGCGCCTTTGACAGCTCGGCCTTGGCGGTACGCGCTTCCTCGATCAGTGCGACCGGGACCGGACGCCGGCCGGCGCGCACAACAAGCCGATCGCCGCGACACTCGATCCGCGCGCCCATCGCGGTCAGCCGGGCCAGGATCGCCGGAGCCGCGCTCACAGCTCCTCCTCCCCTTCTGGCGGTAGCATCCCGCGGAGTGACCAGATCCAGCCACCGCCGTATCCGTCCTTGGTCTTTTCGACTCCGATTTCGTTCGCGGCGCGCCGCACCGTCGCCCAGGCATGCCCCGCCGTCCCCGCCGCCGCCTGTACCTCCACTGGAGAGAGCGGCCCTTGGGCAAGCAATTCGCCGAGCCAGCCCATGGCAGCATCGAGCTTCGCCGGCGGGCCGGTGCCCCGCGGCGACAGCGCTTCGTCCGCGGTTACGGTTACTGCTTCGCGCTCCCAGACGATCCGCGAGGTTTTGATTTCACCTGCGAGCGACGCTGACTCGATTTGATAGGCATAGCCGGTGCGATCCTCGCCGAGATTGTTCTTCGCGGGCAGGAACAAACGTCGCCTATCGTTGCCCGGATCGCGGATCACCAGGTAGACCGCGCGAGCCGCTGCGACGAATGCAAGGCTCCCCGACACTCGGAGGATGGCGTCGCCGTCGCCCGACTTCCGCAGATGAGATATCGCCAGGACAGCGGCCCTATGTTCTGCCGCCAATTCCGCGAGCGGCGCCAACACCGCCCGCACTTCGGCATTGCGATGGCTATCGGTGTCGCCAAGATAGGCAGTGATCGGGTCGATGATGACCAGTGAGACATCTTCGATCTTGCGCAACTCTGCTGCCAGCCGCGGCAGATCCTCCACAATCGAGAACCCCCGCTTGCGCTCCTGACCGCGGTTATCCTGATCGCGCACGCAGCCGATAACGTGGCAGATGGTGAGATCGGCTCCGGCCGCCTCCAGCCGCGGCCGAATCGTGTCTTCGGGGTCATCTTCGGCAGACATGATTATCACCGACCCGCGCTCCGCCCGCCCACCGTCCACCGGCCATCGGCCATCGGTCGTGACGATCGCAGCGATATCGAGTGCCACCTGCGACTTGCCGAGGCCTGGATGCCCAGCGATTACTGTGACCTTCCCGCGGGCGATCCGCCCCGGCCACAGCCAACTCACTGGCCGCGCCGTGATCTCCGACACGCGCCGAATCTCGAGCCCGTCACCGAGCGGCACCATGCCGATCCGCCGCAGGCCGTCGAATTCGTCATCAGGCGGCATTGCGCGATTCCGGGTCGGCAGTAGCGAGCAACAGGTCGTTCGCGTCTTGACCTACGGCCGGCGACATCCATACCTCTACCCGCCGGCCTTCGACCTCCCACCGGGCCGCGGCACCGCGTGCTGCATGCTCCCCTGCACCGTTCGCGTCATGGTCCGCCAGAATGATGACCGTGCGAACCTCGGCTGGCAGCACAAGTCGTGCGAGCCCAGACGTGCTGAGCGCCGCCCATGCCGGCATTCCCGTTGCCTGCATCGCGGCAAGGCAGGTTTCGATGCCCTCGCCAACCATTAAGGTTTCAGTAGCTGGCGCGAGCCGCACCGCTCCACCAGCGACCGGGCCGGTAAATAGCCGCGGCGGATCCAGCGTTGCCTTGCAGCTGCCGTCGATCGCCAGAAAGGTCCGGCTGACTCCAACAAGCCCGTTCTCGACGTGCTCGACAGCGGCGACCATGACCGGCCGTCTGTCGCCCGAAGGCCCATGCCTGCCGTAGGAAGTATGCATTCCGATAAAGCGGATAGACGGCGGCACCGGGATTTCGATACCGCGGGACCGCAAATAACGCTCGACGACGGTCCCGCTCGCAGGAATCGCGGATCGCCACATGTCGCCCGCCAAGTTGATGCACCTCTGCCGGTCGGCCGCCTCGGCTTCGTGCCGCCGCCTCTCCGCCGCGGGATCGGGTGGCTTTGCGGTCTCGCCGGCGTTTGTCGTTGAGCAAATCGCGCCGTCTCAGCTCGACGAGCACATCGCGCGGCTGGCATCCGGCCCAACATTTCACGATCAGCCCGCGATCGCCGTCGCGCAACGCCAGGGTGGGGCCGCTACTTTCATGGGCCGGGCAACGACAGCGCCACCACGCGCCGGAGCGATACCTGCCGCCGAGCGCGTCGGCAATCTCGGCCGCGGTCACGATGGAGCCTTCACACGAACCCCGCCTCTGCGCGGCGGGACCGGCGACGTCGGACGAGCTGGGGTTTCGGCCGGGTGAGCGGAGCGTGCCGCAGCTCCGATGCGAACAGCCGGAAGCGACGCGAGCCAAGCGAGCCCGTGCTCGACATCAATCAATGTTCTGGTGCTAAGCTTGATTGCTCGCAGATCGCCGCGCGCCAGCGCCTCATAAGTCGCCGAGCGACGCATTCCGCTGATTATCTGCCAATCCGGAATTGGCGCATAACGCGGGTTGACTGAAGAAATGGCATCCTCCTGCATTCGTACGAACGTGGACGGAAACCATGCATGGACGCCGACAATACTGCGCGGATGATTGAGGAAGTTTTTTGGGTGGAATCCTCCGGTCGGCGCTAGGTGTTGCGCCGCCAGCTGCGGACCGTTTCGGCTCCGATCGCGTCATTGAGATCGAAAGCCACCGTGACCAGTGTCGCGACCACCGCATCGTGCGGTTGGTCGTATTGCTCCCGCAGCCATGTCGACAGTGTTTGTGCGAAGTGGATCTGCGGCGCTCGAGGGATGGCGTCTTTCCGTGACCGCCGCGGGAATGTCTTCATTCGGCTGCGGATGGTAGCGGTCACCTCTTTATCGAGTTGATCAAAGTAATTGGCTGTTCTGAGCAGCAGACCAAGGTAATCCCTAAAGGTGATGGGTGTTCGCCATCCCAGAGATCCACGAAAATCTCGGTTTCGAAGCGATTCGGTGTCATCAACTCCCTGAGCAATCGGCGGGCGCAGTGCGCGGTTTGAGCCGCCGGAGTCCTCAACTTTCTTATGTCGATCGGTTTGTAGTTTGCGTGAACGTACGCTTCCATCGCGAGCTCGATCAGACCGCTGGCACGATCGCCGGTGAACCGCTTCCATACCTCGCGCATCTCATCACGCGTCGCGAAACGGTCGAGCGCGTCGCGCTGGTCCTTCGGTAAATCTAAGCCGGCTATATCCGCGATATCTTCGCGTGCCGGGGCGGGAACCCAATTCGGGATTTGCATCTTGCCACCGTGAACGTAGCTAAGCCGCACGTTCTTCGCCCAGGTGCGCATCGCGATCAATCGCCGGCGCGTTGCTCGGCAAGTGTGCGCGTCGCCTGATACATATGTATTCAATCCTTTCAGGCTGGGATCTGGCGCCGTTGGGAAGAAGGGCGCGGCCGATGCCCGGCGCGGATTTCGGGAGCTGCTCTCCCCGTCGCTCCGGCAAGATTATCGCGACGCGCCGAGTGGCGTCACGTTTGTCGGCTCGACAAGGCCGAGTGAGCCGAAGGCGGCGCGTACCGTGTCGGCGACGTAGGACGGTGACAGGTGACCATAGTGCCTCTCGACCATCCGGGTGTCGCTATGGCCGAGTTGCGCAGCGATTACTGCGAGCGGGACGCTGCGCATCGCGAGCCGGCTGGCATAGGTGTGGCGTAGCCCATGAAAATTGACGACGGGTTCGATCCGGGCAGCGGCACACGCTGCGGCGAGCGGGCGCTGTTGCTCGGACTTGGCCCAAGGCATCCCGTTGGGGCGCAAGAATAGGCGGGCGCTGCCGGATTTCCCCACGGCGAGCCTGACCGCGAAATCCCGGCCTTCTTGGGTCAGCACGACGTGGCGCGGCTTACCGCTCTTGCTGGTGCGCACCCGTACCGTGCCGGCATCGGGGTTGAAATCGTCCACGGTCATTGCCGTAAGTTCGCCATAGCGACAGCCGGTCAGGAGCGCGGCCGTCACCAGCGCACGGAATTCCGCCGGACAGGCATTCGTCAGCCGTCGCGCTTCATCGTCGGAGAGATAGCGCAGCTTGGCCGCGTCGGCTTCGCGGAAGCCGCGCACCGTGCGCCAAGCGTCATCGCTCGAGCACCGGCCTTCGCGGTGCGCATGGTTCAGCACGGCCTTTAGGATCGTCAGCACCCGATTCGCAGTCGAGCGCCGGCGGCGGATGGCTTCGGCGCTGGCATCCGCTTCCCGGTGCCTCTGAGCCGCGCCCGGTTTCGTGCGCAGCCGCGGTGGCGTCTCGGCCATCTTCTGATGCCAGCCGACAATCCGCCCCTTGGTTAGCTTGTCGAGCGGCACCTTTCCGAGTTCCGGCCCGAGCCATGCCGCTGCCGAAGCGTCAAGGCGATCGGTCGCCTTGCCGCTGCGGCGCAAATAATCAGCACGATAGTCGATAAGGGCGTCGGCTACGGTGTAGGGGCGATCGAGCGGTACAAAGTCGCCGGCTTGTTCTCGCGCCTTGCGCTGAAACCAAGCGCGCGCCCGCTCTTGCGCTTGCGAGAAAGAGAATACGCTAAGCCCATCCGCGTCGCGGGCATCATCGGCGGCGCTGAGCGCCTCGAGGTGCCGCTTGCCCTCCGCGTCTCGGAATTTAGCGATCCAGGTGCCGCCCTTAGCGCCGCGGCGATATCCGAGCGCGTTTCCGGCCGAGATCACCGTCCAATAGGGCTCGCGCCGCTCGGGCAACCTCGCCCGGGCGGAACGGGTGTCGATCTTTGGGTTGCGAACCGTGCGGGCCATGCCGGAGCCTAAGCCAAAAACGTACGGCAAATATACGGCACAGATGTGGGAGAACAAGGGTGGATCGCAGTGGACAGTGTTTTTATGAAACACAATAAGATAGGCTGTCAACCGTCGTCCACGATTGATCGGAAATGGGCGTTTTGCCCCTCTTTCACGGCGGTAACAGGG